>DAOOJE010000034.1:0-41431 GCA_035384965.1 Thermoanaerobaculaceae bacterium | reverse complement strand
CGACGCCCGTCGAGAGCGTCTCGACAAAGGTGGCGTCCCAGTGCGCGGCCGGGCGGATCGGCGGGGCGCTCACCGCGATCTCGAAGCAGTCGCCGCCGGCGGCCCAGCAGTCGACCGTTGCGCCGGCGGGGAGGGCCCCGTAGTCGGCGGCGCCGTCCACCAGCTCGTAGACGGCCCCTGCCGGCCCCGCGAAGCTGGAGGCGGCGCCCGTCAGGTTAGCCGGGCCTCCGCTCGGGTTCTTCCACGAGGGAATCGCGAGGACCGACTCACCGGGCTCGAGCACGCCGTTCTGGTCGGAGCTGGTCCACGGCGCATACGTGCCGCCGCCGTGGGTGTCGACCGCGATGCCCTGCGCGACGGCCGGCACGACAGCGGTCTCGACGCTCGCCTGGTTGTTGCCCGGCACCGGATCGGCCAGCTCGCTCGAGGCGACGGCCGAGTTCGTCATCGTGGCCGAGGAGGTCGGCGTGACCGTGATCGAGACGGTGGTGGAGGCGCCGCCGGCAAGCGCCCCGAGGGCGCAGGTGACGACCCCCGAACCGTGCGCGCAGCCGGGCGAGGCGGTCGAGAACGCAGCGCTGGCCGGCAGCGTGTCGACGATCGTCAGCCCGGTCACGGGCGCCGGCCCGTGGTTGGTGGCGGTGAGCGCATAGGTGAAGGGAGCGCCCTGCAGCGCCGGGTCGTACGGCTCCGACTTGACGAGCGAGAGGTCGGCGCCGTCCCCGCACGAAGTGACGGCGAACGTCTGGTTGTTGCCGGCGTTGTAGTCGTACAACGTCCCCGTCACGACGGCCGAGGCGTTGAGGGTGCCGGTGGCCGTGGTGGTGACCGACACGGTCTTTTCGGGGAAGGTGCCCCTGACGATCGAGCCGAAGTCGCACGTCACCACGCCCGAGCTGTGGGTGCAGCCGGTCGAGGCCGAGGCGAACGTCACCGAGGCCGGGAGGTTGAGGGTGACGGTGACGCCGGTCGCCGTCACCGGGCCCGCATTGCTCGGAAACAACCGGTAGGTGAGCGTCTGCCCGACCCCGACCGGGTCGGGGGTGTCGAGGACGGCAATGCCGAGATCGGCCATGCTGATCGAAGCCAGGACGTCGATCCGGCCGTGGCCGAAGGTGTTGTTGGGGATCTCGCTGCCGGGCACGCCGCCGCAGGTCTGGGACGAGGTGAGCCCCAGCGCGGTCTGGGCGATGCGGTTTTCGACGAGGTCCACCTGCCCCTTCCAGCTCGGCATGGCGGAGAGGAGCAACGCCACGTGGCCGGCAACGTGCGGCCCCGCCATGGAGGTGCCGCTCCACCCACCCTCGTACCCGCCTCCGGGGACGCTCGAGCGGATGCCCGAGCCGGGGGCCGAGACGTCGGGCTTGAGCCGGTTCGAGCCGTCGACCGTCACCGGCCCGCGACTCGAGTAGCTCGCGATCGCATCGGTGGAGGTCGTGGCGCCGACGGAAAAGGCGGCGTCGTAGATCGCCGCCGGGTCGCTCACCGTGCCGCAGCTCGACCCGGAGTTGCCGGCCGAGACCACGACCACGATCCCGGCCGCACGCGTGTTCTCGACCACCGTCTTGAGCACGTTGGGGTCGGTGCAGCCCTCGCTCGGCGGGCACCCCCACGAGTTGTTGATGACGTGCGGAGCCTTGGCCGGGTCGGGGTTCTGGCCCGCGAGGTTGGTCGGAGCCATGAACCACTGGAAGCACTCGGCGTACGTCGCCGGCGTCCCGTTGCCCTGGTCCATGTTGCGACAGCCGATCCACCTTGCCTGCGGCGCCATGCCGATCTGGTTGCCGACGCCGTCGTCGCCCACCATCGTGCCCATGGTGTGGGTGCCGTGGGCGTCGTCGTCGCACGGCGCAGGCGAGTTGGCGCCGCAGACGCCGCCCCCCGAGTGGATGGCGTCGTGCCAGTTGTAGTTGTGATCCGCCGAGGCGCCGCTCCAGCCCCGGTACTTGCCCTTGAGCGCCGGGTGGTCCCACTGGTAGCCGGTGTCCTGGCCCGCCACCACCACGCCCGTGCCCTTGAACCCCAGCGCCCAGGCGCTCGGCGCCCCGGTCTTGGTGATGTTCCACTCCACCGCCTCGGGAACCTCGGGCCGCTCCTCCGGCCGGGGCTCGATGCGCTGCAGGGGCACTTTCGGGTTGGCGCTGACGCGCGCCACATCGTCGCGCGCCGCCATGGCCCGCAGCGCCGCGGCGTCGCCGTGTACCCAGATCATGTTGGCGATCCAGAACGGCCGGTGAGGCACCCCCAGCCGGGATAGCTCGGCGAGGAGCGGCGGCTGGGTGCGCCGCGCCACCTCCTGCAGCCGCTCGACGACCCAGGCGCCCTTTTCTTCCTTGGTGGGCAGGTCCGCCGCCTCCCGCACGTCGGCCTGTTCGGCGAGGACAACGAGGAACTCGGTCGCGCCGGCCTCCATCGTCGAAAGCACCCACGGATCGACCTTGCTCCTCCACGCCTCCTCAACTGCCGACGGCTGCGAAGCCGCCGTCCGGACGCCACCCAGCACCATCACCACGCCGAGCACCACGCACACCGATCGCTTGTTCATCCGGCCTCCCGCCGCGACACCGGGGTCGCGGCGGGATTATGGCACGCCGACACGGCCCGGCCACGCGGGGCCGGCAGCTTTCCGCGCCCGGCTCGCAAGATAAGCCCCCGTCCCAGGAAGGAACGGGGGCACGGTTGAAAAAAGCGCGAGCTAGAGCCGTCCGCGCAGCGAAAGCTGCACGCCGCGGCCAGGGGCCAGCACGGTCTTCTCGTCGGCCGAGCCGAAGTATTCTCGGTCGAGGAGGTTGCGGCCGAGCAGCTGGATCTCGAGCAGCTCCGAGAGGCGGTATCCGAGCCCGGCGTCGAAGACGGTGTAGCCGGGAACCTCGCGCTCGGTGGGACCCTCGCGGTCGTCGCGCCGGTACGCCGCCACTCGCGCCAGCCACCACCACCGCTGCCCCGGGGCACGCCGCAGCGTGAGTATGGCGCCTTCGGCCGGAATGCCGTCGATCGGCGCCCCGTCGGCGCGCGTCTCGCCGCGCTGGCTTTGCACCGCGAGCTGGACCAGCAGCGTCCTGCCAAGCCGCAGCGAGCCCTCGAGCTCGACGCCCTTCACCTCGGCCTCGCCGCGGTTGCGGAAGAAGTAGTTGCCGCCGCTCTTGTAGCGCTCGATGAGGTCCTCGATGCGGTACAGGTAACCGAAGGCGGCGAGCTGCACCTCCTCGCCGCTCCAGCGCAGCGCCAGGTCGGCCTGCTTCGAGGTCTCGGCTTCGAGGGCGGGGTTGCCGGTGATGAACCCGCGCCCCGAGATCCCGCGGTAGTAGCGATCCGACAGCAGCGGCTCGCGGAACCCGCGGGCGACCTGCCCGGTGATCGAGAACGACGAGCCGAGCGGCACGGCGGCTGCCGCGAACCCCGAGAACGCGCTCGCGGAACGGCTGTCGTTGCCGAAGTACCCACCCCGGTTGCGGCTTTCGACCCGGTCGAAACGCAGGCCGCCGGAAAGATCGACGATTCCGGCCTTCCCCGACAGGCCGGCGAACGCCGCGTAGTCGTCGCGCCGCGCGCTGTCGATCGCGACCTCGTGCGTCCTCTTGGTGATCTCGCCGGCCAGGTCGTAGTCGTGGAAGTCGTTCACCGCGTGCAGCCCGTACCTCCCGGAGAGGTCGAGCCCGAGCACCAGCCGGGCCGGGCCGAGCGGCCGCTCGGCCTCCAGGCGCACGCCGTAGTCGTGGGCGAAGACATCCGCGTCGGCAACTTGTCGCGCCTTCGTGGCGGTGGGCAGGGTGTCCTTGCGGGTCACGAGGTCGTACTCCACCCAGCTGGCGGCCACGGCAAGCCGCGACCATGCGCCCGGACCCGGCGTCTCGAAGGCGATCGACAGTCGATGCGACGAGTCCTCGGGGTACGTGTTGCGGGTGACGTTCGAGTCGCTCCCCGGCTTGCCGATATCGCGGCCGAGGTCCGAGCGCCACAGCACGCGCAGCAGCCCCTGGCCGATCTGCCGTTGATACCCGACGCGGCCGCTCCACACCTTTCCTCCGGAGTCGACAATCTTGCCGCGCGGGCTTTCGTAGTCGGCGAGTTCGCGGTACGAGCCGCCCACCGTGAGCCCGCCGCCGGCGAACCCCGTTGCGGCGTCGACGCTGGCGCTGCGCAGATCGTCCACCGTGCCGAATCCCAGCGAGTAGCGCAGACTGGGCTCTTCCCCCGGCGCCGCCAGGCGGGTGCGTGCCCGGATGATCCCTCCGAACGCGTCCGAGCCGTAGGCCACCGAGCCGGGTCCGCGCACGATCTCGACCTCGTCGACGCTGGCGGGGTCCAGGAACGTGGCCGACGGACCGGCCCGCCGCTCGGCCGTGACGCGCCCCTCGTCGACGAGGAGCAGCGTCCGCCCCGCCGCCAGCCCCCGCAACGACGGCACGGCCGCCAGGCCGTCGCCGTTCTTGCCCGCCCCCGGCGTGCCTTCGAGCACCTCGAAAAGCTGCACTGGGTTGCGTTGGTCGAGGTCCCCCCGCCCCACCAGCGTGAGCGCGGCCGCCGGCGGCAACTCGAGATCCGGCACCTCGCCCATGACCGTGACCGACTCCTCGCGCGCGGCCTCCACCCTGATTTCCAGCACGCCGTCCGCGGGTACCGTCTCGACGCGGATCGGGCGCATCGCCACGCCATCCGCGCGCGTCACCAGCAGCTCGAACGGTGGCGCCGGCGGAGGCTCCAGCCGGAAGCTCCCGTCGCTCCCCACCACCATCCACCCCCGCGTTCCCATCATCTGGATCCTCGCCCCCACCATCGGCCGCCCGCTCGCGTCCACGAGACGGCCTTCGAGGGCGTATCCCACCGCCGCGCCAGCCGCCAGGCACAGCACGGCACACAACAGTACCTTTCTCATGCGGATCTCCCTTTCCAAGTCGTGCGCCGAGCGGTCTACCCCGGCAGCTCGACCGATCCCGAGCGGCCGGGCCCCCCACACGACGCGCCTGGACGCCGGCCGGGCCCCTGGCGAAGGGCGCCGGCCGGCGCGCCACGTGTCCACTCAGTCGCAGGAGATCGGCTTATCTCCGCAGCGGCAGCTCACGGGGACGGCGGTCGTACGCCGGTCTCCCGCCGGACGGACAGAGGAAGGAGAGGTCAAGACCAGCCGTCCGGTCGGACCAGTCCGGCAGGCACGCCCCCCGATTCTCCGTGAAGAATGCAGCCAGCTCCTTGCCTGACTGCAGCTGCGGCAGCCCCAGCGAGGTGTCGAGGGGCTGGAAAGGCGACGGTGGTTGAGGCCGCTCGGTGGCCCACAGCTCCCCGTCCCGCCAGTGCGCGGCCGTGACGGGGCGTGACAGGTCGGCGACGATCTCGAACGCGCCGCCGAGGGGGCCCTCGATCTCACGGTGGCCGATGCCGACCCGGAGCTGGAGCCGGGCGCGCCGCGACGGCAGGTTGGGGACCAGCCACCAGTACGAGCCGAGCGAAGGGTCGAGCTGTTCTGTGAGACGGAGCGCGAAGCTCGCGCCGTCGTCGATCGAGAGCAGGAGCTCGAACTCCTCCACCTCGGCCGGCAGCGCGGACCATCTGACGATCACCCACTGGCCGGCCCGCAGAGTCTCGCCACCGGCCGGGGACAGCACCTCACCCCAGCGCCGCCCGGCGTCGGCGGGTGCCGGTTTGCCCGCGCACACCAGCACGGAGGCCACCAGCAGGGTGCAGAGGGTGCTGCGTCGCGAGCGCCGCTCGGGCCACGGCATCCGGTGTTTTGTACTCCCACCGGCGGGGTGGGTCAAGCACCCCGCCGCCCACTGACTCGAGTCCCCCCGTCAGGGGCCCGCAATGACCTTGACCGGCATCATCGTGCGCGGATCCTGAGTCTTGCGGTCGACCACCGAACCGTACAGCGCCACCGGCGCCGACGCCGAGACGAACACATCCCCGACCGTCGCCGGGCGGCACGGGGCGCCTGTGAGGAAGCCCGGACCGACCTTCACCTGCAGCCAGGACCGCGCCCCGAGCTTGACCTGATGCGGGCCGGCCACCGGCCTCCCGTCGATCTCGAACCCGCCCGACTGCAACAGCGCGTCGCCGCCGATCGTGAGGGTGGCCTCCTCGTCGTTGGGGTTGACGATCTGAAGGTAGTTCTCGAACTGCACCGGCCCGCACGGCACCGGCTCCCACCCGAGCCCCGGCACCATGTAGACCTCGCCCTTCTGCAGCAGCGCCTCCACGGGGATGCCGGGCACCTCCTGGCTCAGTCCTTGCAGCAGGTTGAGCGCCTCGGGGCTCGGCACCGCCCGCGTGTTGATCATGCGGCTGTTGACGACGAAGAGGCCCTCGGACCTCAGCAGCAGGCCGGCCAGCACGTAGTCCGGACAGCCCAGGTCCATGGCGAGGCGCGCCGCCACCCAGCCGTGCGTGCTGTACGCCGGCACCTCGACGACGACCGGCGAGGGCGGCAGGCATGGGTGAGACTCCTTGATCCTGCCGATGAACACGCCGGCCAGGGTGACCTGGATCGCCTGCGGTCCGGGGTTGGTGAGGTAAACCTCCGAGCTCCAGTTGTTGCCGCCCTTGCCAGGGATGTTCCAGGCGAACGTCGGCAGGATCACGTCCCCTGCCATCGCCGTCGCCGCCATCGCCGCCACCAGCGCGCCCAGCATCAACGACTTCACTCTCATTGCGTCCTCCCGCCTGCGACCAGGCCCCGGGCGCCACCTTCGGCTCACCTCTCGGCTCGGTCGTGAGGTCAACCTAGACCCGCGGGGGAAGCGTGTCAACCATGCCGGGGCGTCAGGAGCCGGGCCGCAGTGACCGCGGTCACAGCCCGGCCCGCGGCGGCCTCCGGCGCACCGGCCGCACCGGAGGCGTGGTCGCACGGCCGGCCATCGTGCGGAGGTATCCTGTCGCCGCGGCTGGCGACGGGCACCGCGGCGCAAGAGGAGGCGAAAACGATGGACCCGAGCACGACCGGAACCCGCCTCGACGGCGCGGAGGCCGGCCTGCGGCGTCGGGCGTTCGGGTTCGTGGTCCTTCTCGGGGTAATCAGCCTGTTCGCCGACATGACCTACGAGGGAGCGCGGAGCATCACCGGTCCGTTCCTCGCGCTGCTCGGGGCGAGCGGCGCCGTGGTCGGCTTCGTGGCCGGGTTCGGCGAGCTGGTCGGCTACGGCCTGCGCCTGGCGTCCGGCTACCTCGCCGACCGGACGCGCCGCTACTGGGCGATCGCGATCTTCGGCTACACCCTCAACTTGCTGGCCGTGCCCGCCATTGCCCTCGCCGGGCGCTGGGAGGTGGCGGCGCTCCTGATGATCGCCGAGCGGACCGGCAAGGCGATTCGCAACCCTTCGCGCGATGTCATGCTCTCCCATGCCGCAAGCCGCATCGGCCGCGGGTGGGGTTTCGGCCTGCACGAGGCGCTCGACCAGCTCGGCGCGGTGCTGGGGCCGCTCATCGCCGCAGCCGTCCTGTCCGCCGGCGGCAGCTACCGGCAGGCGTTCGCCATCCTCGGCATCGCCGCCGCGCTCGCCCTGCTGACGCTGGCGACGGCGCGCATCACCTACCCCGACCCGAGCCAGCTGGAACGACGGGCCCCGGTGCACGGCGGGGGGCTCGGCCGCGCCTACTGGCGCTACCTCGCCGGCGCCGCCCTGGTGGCGGCAGGGTACGCGGACTTCCCCCTCATCGCGTTCCGGCTCGCCAGAGACGGGATCGCTTCCGACGCCTGGACGCCGGCGCTCTACGCCGTCGCCATGGGAGTGGATGCCGTCGCCGCCCTCGCCTTCGGCAAGCTTTTTGACCGCTTCGGCTTGCCGGTGCTGGCCGTGGTCGTCGCCGCCTCCGCGGCGTTCGCGCCGCTCGTGTTCCTGGGCGGGGCGGGGCTCGTGCTGCTCGGGATGATCTGCTGGGGGGTCGGCATGGGGGCCCAGGAATCGATCATGCGGGCCGCCGTCGCCGAGCTCGTTCCCGCCGGACGGCGGGGCGCGGCGTACGGCCTCTTCAACGCCGGCTACGGCCTCGCGTGGTTCCTCGGCAGCGCCCTCATGGGCCTGCTCTTCGACCTCTCGGTCGGCTGGCTCGTCGCCTTTTCGATGGCGGCCCAGCTCGTGGCGGTGCCGGTCCTGCTGCTCACCCGCTTCCCGCAGGGCGCCGGTCGCGAGGCCTGACACCGCCCCCACCGCGAGGTCGTGGACACGGCCTCCCGACGGGAGTACGCTTCGCGGCTGGCGGGCACCAGCGCCGTGGCAGCCGTGTACGAGCCCGCCGCTCCGGAGCTGTCCTCAC
This sequence comes from Thermoanaerobaculaceae bacterium, assembly GCA_035384965.1. Taxonomy (GTDB): domain Bacteria; phylum Acidobacteriota; class Thermoanaerobaculia; order Thermoanaerobaculales; family Thermoanaerobaculaceae; genus JAAYVZ01. The sequence goes on along the minus strand of DAOOJE010000034.1, from coordinate 33,184 downwards.
CACAGCATGGAGCGAGGAAAGGAAGTCAGCCCGTGAAGCACCACAGCGAAAACCGAACCAGCGTTCAGCCAGTCAGCCGGAGGCGGCGCGCCGCGCCGGCGCTCGCGCTCGGCGGCCTGCTCGTCGCGCCGCTCGCAGGCGCCGGCGAGATCTCGTTCGCCGACGCCGTGGCGATGCTGCGGCAGCGCAACGAGGCGCTGCAGGCGGCGCGCGCCGAGGTGCGCCTGCGGCAGGAGGACGTCGGCGCGGCGCGCGGGCTCGCCTGGCCGAAGCTCGAGGCCGGCTGGCGCTACACGCGGATCGACGAGCCGATCGTCATCGACCTCGACCCGATCCGGCAGGTCATCCTCTCGCTGCACCGCAACGTGCCGGCCGCGGCAGTACCGCCGTTTTCCCTCACCGTGCAGGACGACACGTTCTGGAAGGCGGACGTCAGGGCGAGCTGGACGCTGTTCACCGGCGGCAAGCTCGCGGCGGCGGAGGACGCGGCGCGGGCCGAGTTGCGCGCTGCCGAGGCCGGCGAGCGGGCCACCGGCGAAACGCTCGCGAGCGAGCTGGCACGGCGTTACTTCGCGCTGCGGCTGGCGGGCCGCGCGCGCGCGGTGCGGGCGGCGGCGGCGGACGCCGTCGGCCAGCATGCGCAACACGCGCGGCGGCTCGAAGAGGAAGGCATGATCGCCCGCGCCGAGCGGTTGCACGCCGATATGGCGCTGGCCGAAGCCGAGCGCCAGCTGGCGCGCAGCGAGCGCGACGAGGAGCTGGCCCGGATCGCGCTGGCGGCGCTCATCTCCTCCGACGAGCCGGACCTCGCCGCGTCGTCACCGATCGCCGTGCTCTCGACGCTTCCGCCCGTGGCCGACTTCCTGGCGCTCGCCGAGACGTCCAACCCCGGCCTGGCCAGGCTGCGCGCGATGCGGGAGCTCGCCGCGGTCGGGCAGCGGGCCGAGAAGGCACGCTACCTACCGGACGTGTTCGTCTTCGGTATGCACGAGCTGCACCCCTCCGACCTCACGCTGCTCGAGCCCCGCTGGGCGGTGGGCGTGGGCGCCTCGCTCACGCTGTTCGACGGGTTCGCCCGCGAGCACCGCATCGCCGCGGCAAGGGAGCGTGAGACGCGGCTCGGCGCGCTCGAGGCCCGTGCCCGGCGCGACATCGCGACGCTCGTCGAAAAGCGCTATCGGGAGACCGTGACGGCGCGGGAGCTGGTGGCCACCCTCGGCACCACTCGCGAGCTGGCCGCCGAGAACCTGCGGGTGCGCACCCGGGCGTTCGAGGAAGGCATGGGCACCTCGCTCGAGGTCGTGGACGCCCAGCTGGCGGCGAGCCGGGTGGAGCTGGAGCGGGCGCTGGCGGGGTACGAGTTCGTGGTGGCACTGGCCGAGCTGCTCGAGGCCAGCGGGCAGTCCGACCGGCTGCCCGAGCTGCTGGCGCGAGCCGACGTGGAGGTGGAGCGATGAGCACGGCAAGGCGCATCCTGGCGGTGGTGGCGGTGCTGCTGGCAGCGGGCCTGCTGCTGGCTGCCGCCTGGTGGAGCTCGCGGCCGGTCCCCGACCTCGTGCAGGGCGAGGTGGAGGCCACGCAGGTCAACGTCTCCGCCAAGCTCCCGGCGCGGCTGGCGGCGCTCGCGGTGCGCGAAGGGCAAAGGATCGCCAGAGGCGATCTCGTCGCGACGCTGGACAGCCCCGAGATCACCGCCCGGCTGCAGCAGGCCGAGGCGGCCAGAGCGGCGGCGGTGGCCGTGCGCGACAAGGTGGTCGCCGGAGCGCGCGAGGAGGAGATCCGCGCCGCCCGCGAGGTCTGGCAGCGGGCGCTGCACGCGCGCGAGCTGGCGGAGAAGACCTTCGTCCGGGTCGAGAGGCTCCACCGGGACGGAGTGCTGCCGGCGCAGCGGCGCGACGAGGCGGAAGCGAACCTCGCGGCCTCGCGCGACGCCGAGGAAGCGGCAAAGGCAGCGTACGAGATGGCGGTCAACGGCGCGCGCAGCGAGGACAAGGCGGCGGCGGCCGCCGCGGTGGAGCGCGCCAGCGCCGCAATCGCCGAGGTGGAGGCGTGGCGAGCCGAGACGACGCTGGCGGCGCCGGTGACCGGCGAGGTGTGGCGCACGCTCGTCGAGGCCGGCGAGCTGGTCGGAGCCGGCTACCCGATCGTCACGATCGTGGACCTCACCGACGTGTGGGTCACGTTCAACCTACGCGAGGACCGCCTGGCAGGCCTGTCGATCGGCGACCGGCTGGTGGCGCACGTGCCGGCACTCGGGCGCGACGTCGAGCTGGCGGTCAGCTTCATCGCGCCGCACGGCGACTTCGCGACGTGGCGTTCGACGAGCGCCCAGGGCGGGTTCGACCTCAAGACGTTCGAGGTGCGAGCGCGCCCTGTGGCGGCGGTCGAGGGGCTCCGTCCGGGGATGAGCGCCATCGTGAAGTGGGACCGCTCACCGCGATGACGGAGAGGACTCCCCCACTCGCCCGGCGCGGCCGGGACGCCCGCGCTCGCCAGCCATGAGCGCGCGACCCGGTGTCGGCGCGACCGTACGTCGCGAGCTCGGCCGCATGGCGGCGCAGCCGATCTACTCGTTGCTGCTCGTGGTCCTGCCGCTGGCGGCGTTTGGGCTGCTGTGGGCGATCTTCTGGCACGGCGTGCCGCGCGAGCTGCCCGTGGTCGTGCTGGACGGCGACCGCACCGCGCTCTCGCGCCAGCTCGTACGGATGATCGACGCCTCGCCGACAATGCGCGTGGCGTGTGCGGTCGCCTCCCAGGCCGACGGCGAGCGGCTCGTCCGCGAGGGCCGGGCGTATGCGCTCGTGACTGTCCCGGCCGACCTCGAGCGCGCCGTCCGCCGCGGCGAGACGGCCCCCGTGGTCTGCCACTACAACGCCCAGCTCCTGCTGCCCGCCAGCCTCATCCGCCGCGACCTGCGCGGCGTCGTGGGCACGCTGTCGGCCGGCATCGAGCTGCGCCGCCGGCAGGGCGGCGGTACGCCGCGCCAGGTCGCGATCGCCCACATCGAGCCGGTGCGCATGGATCGCCACACGTTGTTCAACCCCGAGCTGTCGTACCTGTCGTACCTGCTGGCGGCGCTGCTGCCGACCATGCTGCAGGTCTTCATCCTGGTGGCCGCGGTGCAGGCGTTGGGCTCCGAACTGAAGGACGGCACGGCGGCCGACTGGCTCGCCGCCGGCGGCGGGCGGACGTGGAAAGCCGTGCTCGGCAAGCTGCTGCCGGCCACCGTGCACTTCTGGCTGATGGGCCTGGCGATGGTAGCGGTGCTGTTTTCCGCCCTCGAGCTGCCGCTGCGCGGCTCGCTCGCCGCGATCGTGGGCGGCACGCTGTTGTTCGTCCTGGCGGTCGAGGCCGTCGGGCTCGCTCTCGTGGCGTTCTTCGCCAACCTGCGCTTCGCGACCTCCGCGGCGGCGTTCCTCGCCGGCCCGGCGTTCGCGTTTTCCGGAATCACCTTCCCGGCGGCCGCGATGCCGCTTCCGGCGCAGGCGTGGGGCGCGCTCCTGCCACTCACCCACTACCTGCGGGTGATGGTCGAACAGGCGGTGCGCGGCGCCCCGCCGGCAGTCTCGAGTCTGTCGCTCGCGGCGCTTGCCGCCTTCGTTCTCGTGTTGCCGGCGGCCAGCCTCGGCCGCCTGCGGCGCGCGGCCACGGAGGAGCGCTTCTGGAGGCGACCGTGAGAGGGTTCTGGTCGGCGCTCGCGGGCGAAGCGCACGCCGTGCGGCGCGACCGCGGCGCGCTGCTCGTGCTCGTAGGGGCGGTGGTGCTGTACGCGCTCTTCTATCCCCTGCCCTACCTGCCGGAGGTGCTCAAGGAAGTGCCGGTCGTGGTGGTCGACGCCGACCACTCGACGCTTTCCCGCCAGCTCGTGCGGATGGTGGACGCTCACGAGCTGGTGGCGGTGCGGTTCGCGGTGCCGGCCCTCGCCGACGCCGAGGCGCTTGTGCGGGCGGGCCGCGCCGGCGGCATCCTCGCCATCCCCGCCGGGCTCGAGCGCGCGGTGCGCCGCGGCGAGCGCGCCACGGTCGGGGTCTACACCGACGCGGCGTACTTCCTCGTCTACCGGCAGGCGCTCACGGGGTTCGCCGAGGCGGTGGGCACGCTCTCGGCCGGCATCGAGATCCGGCGGCTGCAGGCGGCCGGGCTCTCGGACGCGCAGGCACGCGCCGTGCGCGACCCGGTGCCGTTGCATCTGCGCCCGCTGTTCAACCCGGCCGAGGGGTACGCGAGCTACATCGTGCCCTCGGTGCTGGTGCTCATCCTGCAGCAGACGCTGCTCATCGGCATCGGGCTTCTGGCCGGCACGGCGCGAGAGCGGGGCGAGGACACCCCGCCAGCCTCGCCGCTCGCCGCGACGCTCGGGCGCGCCGCCTTCTACTTCGCCCTGTACGCGGCCCACGCGCTCTTCTACTTCGGCGTCGTGGTGCCCGCCTTCGGCTTCCCCCGGCACGGCCGCGCCGCCACCCTCGCGGCGTTCGCAGTGCCCTTCCTGCTCGCCGCGATCTTCCTCGGCCTGGCGGCGAGCCGTCTCTTCCGGCGCCGCGAGACGGCCATCCAGGCGCTGCTGTTCAGCTCGCTCCCGGCGGTCTTTTTGGCCGGCTTCTCGTGGCCGCCTGAGGCCATCCCGGTCTGGCTGCGCCTCGTCTCGACACTCCTGCCATCGACGGCGGGGATCGCCGGCTTCTTGAGGGTGGATCAGATGGGCGCCACTCTGGCCGAGGTGCGGGTCGAGTGGATGACGCTGTGGGGTCTGGCCCTGGCGTACTTCTTGCTCGCCTGGCTCGCCACGGCGCGCCGGCGGCGGGAGCTGGCGGACGGAACGAACGGCTGACCGCAGAGCTTGCAGCACGACAGAAAGGAGCATGGGCCATGGTGGTATCGAGGGTAAAGCTGGGTGAGCGCGCCAGGTCACAGGTCGAGGTTTTTCTCGCGGCGACGTCCGAGGAGGCCCCCGAGCTTGCCAAGGCGCTGGCCGCGCTGGACGACGACGGCAAGCTGGAGCTGGCCGGCGTGCTCGGCCGGTTCGAAGACCGCGGTCTCTCGCCCGCGCAGCAACGGCTCATGGCGCGCCGATTCCTAGGCCGCTTGCGCAAGCCCACGGCACGGGCGCTGGCGCTCACGAACCGCATCATCGACTTCCTGGACCGTTCGGGTAACGCCCGCCTCGACGACCGGGAGATCGCGGTCGGGCTCGAGCTTCTGGACGCGTTTTCCCGTGTCGAGTCCGACAACGAGACGCTTTCCGAACGCGAGCTCGACCTGCTCGGCAAGGCGGTGCGGCTCCACGATCGCGACGACAACCGCGTGCTCGACGAGGGGGAGCTCGCACGGCTGCGCGCGGCCCTGGCGGACGGCACGCTCCTGTCGACCCTGCGATGAGGGAAGAAGCTCCCTCCTTTTTCGCTTTGCCACCATTTGAAAGGATGGATGGCGGACCATGCACGTCGATCGCGCGCTGCGACCTCTCGCCGAGTTCGAGAGGTTGATGGGGGACCTCTACTCGTATTTCGCCCAGTGCTTCGCTGGCGATCCTGAGGCTTCGTCGGCCTTCGCCGCGCTGGCCGCCGACGAGGCGTCGCATGCGAACCTCATCGAGTTCCAGCGGCGGCTGGTGCGCGCAAACCCCAAGCAGTTCGGAGAAATCGAGCTGGACCTCGGGGAGCTGTTCGCCACCCGCGCCCAGGTGGAGCGGCTCCGCGCCCAGCCGACTCCACCCACGGTCGAGGAGGCGATCGCCTTCGCCTTCCAGCTCGAGAACACCGCCGCCGAGTATCATTTCCGCCAGGTCCTGCGGCAGGCCAACCCCGAGATCGGCCAGCTCCTCGAAAACCTCGGCAAGGCCGACCGGCACCACCTGGCCCGGATCATGGATCTCGCCAGCGCGCGCAACGTTTTCCTCTCCGAGTAGCGGCCGCCCTCTCCCGCCGTCCCGCGCCGAGGGAAAACCAGCGAGCGCCGCTCGAGCAGCCGCTGCAATGAACCTCGATTCTCGGCCGGCCGGGCGGGGCGGGCGGAGGGGGACGGGCGGCCGGGGGCGAGACCTCAGCGGCGGGCCGCCACCTGGCGCAGCTCTGAAGGGCTGGTCCGGTAGAACGACTTGAACCGGCGCGAAAAGTGGAAGGCGTTGGCGAACCCCAAGCGGTCGGCCACTTCGGCGACCCGGCACTCGCCACTTTCGAGCAGCCGCCGGGCCTCGCGCATCTTCATCGCCAGGATGAGCTGGCTGGGGGTGCAGTCGAGGGCGACCGCGAGCCCGCGCTCGAGGGTGCGCAGCGAGACATGGAGTTCGTCCGCGAGCGTGTTGGGCGTGATGCTTTCCGTCAGGTGGCGGTAGACGCAGAAAATGGCCTGGTCCGCAAGGGACCGCGTCGTGCCGCCGCCGCTCTGCACGATTCGTGCGACATGGCTCGTCATGCCCGCCAGCACGTCGCCGCTTGGCGTCAACGTGGATGCGCTCGCCGCCGGCCCGACCGGCGGCATCGCCACCGCCGCCCAGCGCGCCTCCAGCTCTTCCAGGCGCGCGAGGAGGGCGCTCACCTGCCGCCGCTGGCGCGCCTGCAGTACGAGCAGGCCGGCCACCAGCCCGGCCAGCGCCAGTACCCCCATCGCGACGAGCCAGCTACCCATCACCCTCCTGCCGCAGGCGGCTCCGGTCCGACCTTCTGCCGCCGGGTGCGATCGACGAGACGCCAGGATACAGCATCGGTCAGCCGAGGCCGGGCGAGCGGGCCGGCCCGCCGGGCACCTCCGACGGCGCCACGCGGTAGTAGTGCTTGTAGGTGCGGGAAAAGTGGGAGGCGCTCACGAACCCCACGCGGGCGGCGACCTCCTTCACGAGCAGGCCCTCGACCCGCAACAGGCGCTGCGCCTCGCGCATGCGTACGGCCATGACGAGTTCGCGCGGGGTGCACCCGAGCGAGGTGAGGAGAGCCCGCTGCAGCGTGCGCAGCGAGACGTGCACCCCCGCCGCGACCTCGGCCGGGGTGACCGGGTCGTCGAGATGCCGGATCACGTACGCGATGGCCCGGCTGCGCACCTCCCTCGGCACCGGATCGCCACGGTGCACCAGGACCTGGACCTGGTCGATCTTCCCCGACAGCGAGTCGTAGGCCGGCTTCTCAGGCGGCTCCCGGGGCGTCCCGACCCCGCCTCCGCTCTGCTCGCGCGAGGCAGGCTGGCGCTCGCCAGCGCTCTTCTCGTGCTCGAGCGCCCGCAGGCTCTCCATGAGCGCGGCGATGCGCCGACGGGCACGCCGCCGCACGGCCAACACCGCCGTGGCTCCGAACGCCGCCGTCAGCACGGCCGCGAGAGCGCCGATCCCACCAGCACCGAGGGTTTCCACCGCACGGTCACGCCAAGGCGGCGAGCCGGCGAGCCGCACCTCGTGCCAGGCGTCGGGGTACCCGAGGTCGCGCGTTCCCGACCAGCTCCACGCCAGGTAGGCGCGCTCCAGGATCGCCCGCCCGGCGCGCCAGCCCAGGTGCTCGGGATCGTCGAGGCGAAGCCCTGTCTTGTCGGGGTCCATGGCCTGGCGAAGCTGCTCGATGGTGTCGAAGTCGATGACCGCCTCGGGGAGCTGCGCGTGGTCCTCCAGCCAGTCGTTGCAGGCGAGGTCGATGCGCAGCACCCGCCCGGCGCGTGCGGTCTCCAGCCCGAGAGCGGGCCACGGAACCGCGAGCTCGACCTGGTACCCGTCCGCGGTCCGGCGAGCGGCTGCGCGCGCGGCCAGCGGCCCCTGCACCCGCTTGGGGACCTTCCACCCGGCGGACTGGAGAAGGTCGTCGCCGCGCAGCGCCACGACCGCCCCACCGCTCGAGACGATGATCTGGAAGTCCCCGCTCGTCATGCGCGGGGTGGCTCGCGCCTCGACACCGACGTACAGCTCCACCGAGTCCCACTGGTAGACAGCCGCGGCCGGGACATCGGGCGGCGGAACGAACACCTCGGCGTCCACGACCGCGAAGGCGGCGTACAGCGTCTCGCGGTCCCATGCCAGCCGCGCTGCCGCCGTGTTGCCGCGCCGGTCGGGATCCGCGAACGAGACCTCGAGGCCCTGGCCTTCCCAGTCCTCGAGAGCACCGTCGATTCTCAGCTCCCGCTGCCGATATGGCACCTCGAGGCCCCCCGCCCCGAGGAGCGACGCAGGAGCCAGGAGCACGACGAGAACCAGGGCTCGCACACCCGGCCGCATCACACCGCGAAGGATAGCGATCCTCCGGCCGACCTCAAACCGGTCGTCGCCGGGCATCCGGCCCGCGGCGGTTGCCGTGACGGGTGTCACCGTTCTGGCTGCGCGTGTCGCGTCCGGACATGAGGCTGTCGCTCCCGGACATTCCCTTTCCGGTCCGAAGAGTCGAGCCTCTTCCCAGCACGCCGGCCATCCCGCTCACGACGAGCCCAGGGCCGGGCGCATGGAGGATGCAATGAGTTCGACCGCTCCCCGAACCCTGACCGCCATCTTGGCCCTGGCCCTCGCCCTGCCGGCGCTGGCAGGCTTTACCGGCACCGATGTCTTCCTGCCGTCCGTCGGCCGCGGTCCCGGTTCCGCCAGCTCGCAGTGGTACACCTGCGTCTGGGTGCACAACCCCGGTTCGTCGCCCGCCAACGTCCAGTTCCGCCTGCTGCTGCGCAACCAACCCAACCCGTCCGCCGAGGTCTTCTCCGACACCATCCCCCCCGGCGACACGAAACGCTACGACAACGCCATCGAGCTGATGTTCGGTGAGCAGTCGTTCGGCGCCCTGCGCGTCACCTCCTCGCAGAAGGTACTGGTCAACGGCCGCATCTACTCGCAAGCCGCCGGTACCGAGAACCGCGACTCGGTCGGACAGTTCTTCTCCGCCATCCCCGCCTCGTTCGCCATCGGCTCCGGGCAGTCCACCACCGTGCTCGGCACCTACCAGACCTCGCCCCAGGGCGACTCGCAGTTCCGCTACAACTACGGCTTCGTGGAGACGCTCGGCTCGAACGCCACGGTGCGGGTCACGGCGCTCGACGAGACGGGGACCTCGCTGGGGAGCAAGAGCTACACGCTGGGAGGGCACGAGGCGCGGCAGTACAACATCACGGACCTGCTGCCGGGGGTCAATGCACAGAACCTGCGGCTGCGGGTGGAGGTGACCGCGGGGACGGGCAAGGTGGCGGTGTTCGGCTCGGGAATCGCCAACCGCTCGAACGACCCGTCGACGTTCGAGATGAGCTTCCGGGACGAGCTGCTGGCAGAAAACGCTGCGGGTGGCGGCGACATCACCGCGGTCAATGCCGGAGCTGGACTGGCGGGCGGCGGCACCTTCGGTGACGTGACGCTGTCGGTGGCGAACGGTGGGATCACCTCAGCGATGATCGCCAGCGGTGCGGTGACGGCGGCCAAGGTTTCCACCACCGGCGGCGCGAGCGGACAGGTCCTGACCGTCACGGGCAGTGGCGCGGCGTGGCAGACGGTGTCCTCGGGTGGTGGCGGCGACATCACCGCCGTGACCGCCGGCACCGGGCTTTCAGGAGGCGGCACATCCGGCGACGTGACGCTGGCGGTTGCTGTACCTCTCTCGCTCACCCAGTCCGTCGCAGCTCCCGACGCCATCATCTCGGTCACCAACACCGGCAACGGCTTCGGCATCGGCGGATCTGGCAGCGTGGCTGGCGTCGCTGGCTCAGGCGACACCTGGGGCGTCCGCGGGACGAGCAGGACCGGGGATGGGGTGAGCGGATCCACGACCGCCGCCGGCAGGTCTGGTGTTGAGGGAATGGCAGAGTCCAACGGAAAAGGGGTCACAGGCATCGGTGGAGTTGGTGTAAGCGGGTCATCGATCGGCGGCGCAGGCATCGGCGTCTCCGGGGGCGGCGGCACCGGAGTGAAAGGCACGGGCGGTTACGGTGTCATTGGCGAAGGGGTAGGGACCAGCGCCGATCCCGGCTTTGGTGTGTGGGGGACCGCCAGTGGTCCGGGGTCGGGGATAGGGGGAGGTGTCGCCGTGTGGGGCAGGACAACCAAGGGTTGGGGCGTCTGGGGCGAATCACTGGGGAGCGGCACAGCCGTGCGCGCCGATGCGGGCACCGGCGTTGCCGTGGAGGCGACGAACTCCGCCACCGGACAGTTCACGGCCAGCTTTCGCAATCACGAGCCGGGGGGACCGGGAGTGCTGGCCATCGGAGGCAGCGACAGTGGTGCCGATCTGGTCCTCGGTGGCAATTCCAGCTCCCAGGACGACGGCCGCATCTACTCCGACCCGGGCTACGGGGGCAGCGACATCGGGCTGCACTCGAACGACCGGGTGTGGATCGACCTCGACGACGACAACAACTCGACCGGCGAGTTCTTCCAGGTGCGCAACGGCGCCGATGTCGAGCTGTTCCGCGTCGACGAAAGCGGCAACGCCATGGTCAAGGGCACGCTCTCCAAGGGCGGCGGCTCGTTCAAGATCGACCACCCTCTCGACCCCGAGGGCAAGTACCTCTATCACTCGTTCGTCGAGTCGCCGGACATGAAGAACATTTACGACGGCGTCGTGGTCACGGACGAGAGTGGCCTTGCGGCGGTGCAGTTGCCGGAGTGGTTCGAAGCCCTCAACCGCGACTTCCGGTACCAGCTCACGGTGATCGGTCGCTTCGCCCAGGCCATCGTGGAGGAGGAGGTGGCACACAACCGCTTCACGATCCGCACCAACCTGGGGTCCGTGAAGGTCTCGTGGCAGGTCACCGGCATCCGGAAGGACGCGTTCGCCAACGCCAACCGCATCCCGATCGAGGAGGACAAGCCCGAGGCCGACCGCGGATTCTACCTTCATCCCGAGGCGTTCGGGCATCCCGTCGAGCTGAGCCTGCGCACGCCGGTCGACGAGCCCTCGCCGGAATCGCCGTCGTCGCTCTCCCGCAGCGACGAGCTGCAGACCCGAAAGGAGTGACTCCAATGAGAGTGCAAACAACGAAGCAGTCCTTCGCCTGTGCGGCACTGACACTCTCAGCGCTCGCCTTCTGCACGGCCGACGCCGCCGCGCTCACCGTGAGGGGCTCGCTAACCTACGACGGCCAGCCGCTCGCCAGCACCTTCAGCCCCTACGCGAAGCTGAGCGTAAAGGCCCTTCTCCGGGGCTCCGAAGTCTCCTACGCCGGCACGATCAACTTCGCCGCCTCGACCTACGAGATCTCGGGTCTGCCCGTTGGCAGCTACGACATCTACTTCCTGCTCACCAACACGACCAGCCGGGAGGCGCCGAGCTGGCCGCGCGCCGGCGAGCTGTGGGTGCGCGCCATGAACCAGAGCGTCGGGTCGGGCGATCCGACGGTCCTGGACGTGCCGTTGCTGTACACGGTGCACCTGACCCGGCCACACGACAGCTCCCAGACGTGGCCCGGCGGCACCGCCTGCCCCGGCGGTCCCGCTCTTCCGGACTCCTTCACGTTGGGGTGGGATCCGGTGCCGAGGGCCACTCGCTACGAGGTCATCGTGGAGCACTACTCCTGCTCGGAGTATCTCGCGAGGGAAGTCCTCCCGACCACCGGCACCAGCGTCGAGGTCACGCAGGGCGTGGACTCCGGCGAGATGGAAGCCGTCCTGACCGTGAAGGCCTTCGGAGCGAGCGGCGGGAACCTCGCAATGATGCCCTGGATCTCGTACCAGCAGGGAGGATCGACCGGCACCATGGTACACCGTGCTGGCAGCCTCGACCGCCAACCCGGCTCCACCACCGGGCAGCACATCGCCCAGGTCGCACATGTGGCGGGCGTGGGCAGCTCATTCTGGGTGAGCGACCTGACCCTCACCAACCCGACTGCGAATCCGATCAGCGCCACCCTCTACTTCACGCCGCGCGGCGCCGACGGGCTCACCGCGTACCGCGAGGCCACCGTCGAGGTACCCGCCCGCTCCTCCCGCACCTACTCCGACGTCGTTGCGAGCGTGTTCGGCACCACCGGCGCCGGCTCCCTCGAAGTGGCCTCGCCCGGCCTCGTGGTGTCCTCGCGCACGTTCACGACGCGCTCGGGCGGCGGCACCTACGGCCAGGGCTACCCGCCGGTCCGTTTCAACCGCGACAACCAGATCAACTCCTCGGTCCTCACGAGCCTCGTGGGCGGCGGGGTGGTCAAGGGAGCGTTCCGCACCAACCTCACGCTGTGCGAGGTGTGGGGCGACACCACCGGCGTGAGGATCGAGCTTTACGATCGGTCTGGCAACAAGATCGGGCAGCGAGACGAGACCGTGCCCGCATACGGCAACATCCAGGTCAACGACGTCGTCTCGAAGCTGAGCGGGGCTGCAACCCTGACGGAAGGCACGGTGCGCGTCTTCGCCACCAGCGGCGCCGGCTGGCTAGCCGGGTTCCTGTCCATCGTCGACAACACGAGCGATGACCCGACGACCGTGCTCATGGAGCCCCGCTACTGACCCGGAGGCGGCGAGGCGCCCGCTCGTGTCAGTGGGCGCGTCGGCTCGCCCTCCGGCCTCCCGGCGCCGGGGGGCTCGAAGGCCCGGCAGCTTCCGGCCACGTGCCGCGGCGCGGGTGGGCGCGTTCGTCGAACCTCGCGCTCTCCGCCCGCCGGCGGCGTGGGCGGGACCCTTGACTTCACCTGGGCAGGACCTAGCTTGTGGAAGGACATCTGAATCGCCAAGAGGAGCTTCGTCGAGGAGGTTCGACATGAGCACCCGTCGCCTTTTCCCGTTGCTTGGCAGTCTCGCTGTCGCCCTGTCGCTCGCCGCCGCGCCGCCGCTCGCCGGCCAGGCGCCCGGCGACACCCTCGCTGCTCCGGCGCTCAACCCCAACCCGCCAGCAAGCCCGGTCAGGCTCGTCTTCGTGCACCACTCGACCGGGGAGGCGTGGCTCGCCGACGACTACGGCGACCTCGGCCGGGCGCTGGCGAGCAACAACTACTTCGTGTCCGACACCAACTATGGCTGGTCGGTGGGCGGCGATTCGATCGGTGACCGCACCGACATCGGCCACTGGTGGGAGTGGTTCGCCGGCCCGACCCGCGACGCGGTGATGGCGGCGCTGTACGCGCAGAGCGAGCAGAGCGGCGGCTACACGCGCATGGACCCGCCGCCGGCGGGCCCCAACCAGATCGTCATGTTCAAGTCCTGCTTCCCCAACTCCCACCTCGGCGGCGAGCCCGGCGACCCGCCGACCACGGGCTCGAACCCCCTGCGCGGCCAGGACTCGGGCTCCGAGCACCACACCGTGGCCAACGCCAAGGGGATCTACAACGACCTTCTCCCCTACTTCACCGCCCACCAGGAAAAGCTGTTCGTGGTGATCACCGCGCCGCCGCTGCGGGACGAGGACACCACCCCGGAAGCGGCGGACAACGCCCGAGCCTTCAACGACTGGCTCGTCCACGACTGGCTGGCCGGCTACCCTCACCACAACGTCTTCGTGTTCGACTTCTTCAACGTCCTGACCAGCAACGGCGGCAACGCCCACACCAACGACCTGGGACGCACGACCGGCAACCACCACCGCTACCGCGCCGGCGTGATCGAGCACATCACGGATCAGGGCTCGAACTACTGCGCCTACCCCACCGACGACAGCCACCCCTCGGAGGCCGGCGACCAGAAGGCAACCGGCGAGTACGTGCCGCTGCTCAACATCGCCTACAACTGCTGGAAGGGGCTCGGGGGCTGCCCCGGGCAGACAGGCTCGTGCACGATCACCGGCAACGCCGTGGTACCGAACACGGCGACGGTCGGACAGAGCGTGAGCTTCCAGGCCTCCGGGTTCGTGTTCTCGGGCACCTGCTCGGGTTCGCTCGCGTACGACTGGGACTTCGGCGACGGCTCGGCGCACGCCACCACGGCCACCGCCTCGCACGCCTACGCAACCCCCGGCACCTACACCTGGCGCCTCACGGTCTCGATGACGGGCGGCAGCATGAGCGCAACCGGTCAGATCACCGTGACCGGCGGCACCGTCGAGGACCCGTACGCCTACATCGTGCCGTCGGTGGCCCACTCCGCGGGAGCGGCCGGCACCAGCTGGCGCACCGACGTTGGGGCGATCAACACCGCGAGCCAGGTCGCCACCCTCCACCTCACGTTCTTCGACTACACGACCGGGGCGCAGACCTCCGCCACGCACTCGCTGGGCGGCACGCAGAGCGTCGAGTGGAAGGATATCCTCATCTCCAAGCTCGGCTTCGCGCAGGCAAGCTCGGTGAAGGGCACGCTTCTGGTCACCTCGAACCAGCCGCTCGCCGTCAGCTCCCGCACCTACAACCAGGAGTCGGCGACCCGCACCTACGGCCAGTCGTACCCGGCGCTCGTCGTCGCCTACCCCGGCGGCAAGGACGTGGAAGCGGTCGCCAACGGACGCGTCGGGTTCATCCCGCTGCTGCGCAAGAACGCCGCCTTCCGCACCAACATCGGCATTGTCAACCTGGGAACCTCGCCGTGCACCGTCAGGATCCAGCTCGTGGCCCCGGACGGAAGCTTCATCGGCTCGCCCCGAACCCTCACCGCCAGCGGGCGGCGATGGGTCCAGGAGGACGACATCTTCACCAAGGCCGGGGCCGGCAACCGGGACGCCGCGTACGCCCGGGTGGAGGCGGGGACGACGACCTGCCAGGCCTGGGCCTACGCCTCGGTCATCGACAACAACACCGGCGACCCCACGACGATCCCGGTGGTCCTGCCATGACGAGAGCGCACCTCGGGCTCGCAGCCGTGATCCTCGCCGCCGCCGTAGCCCAGGAGGCACCGGATGCGAGCACCGCGCGGCGAGTGGCACGGCGACACCTCGGGCGCGCGACGGTTCCGGGCGCGCGGCTGCAGCCCTCGGATCTCCAGTACGTGGGGGCCTTCCGGCTCCCAGATCGGGCTTCCGGCGCGCCAGAGCAGGCCACGTGGGAGTACGGCGGGGAGGCGCTCGCGTACCGGCCGGACGGCGACCCCGGTGGCGACAGCGACGGCTTCCCGGGCTCACTCGTCGGCACTGGCCTCGACCAGGTCAACCTGGTCTCCGAGATCTCGATCCCGGCGCCGGTCGTCTCCCCCGGCAAGCACCTCGACGAGCTGCCCACGGCTGCCACGCTGCAACCGTTTGCCGACGTGCGGGGCAGTCTCTTCACGGCGTTCACCGAGCTGCCCCGCGTCGGCCTGTGCGTGCTCTCCGACGTGCAGACCGGCGAGAAGCTGCACATGGCCTGGGGACAGCATTTCCAGGAGGAGGCACAGTCCCGCATCCCCGGCCACGGCTGGTGCGACCTCACGCTCGCGTCGCCCGCCACGCAAGGAGCGTGGTGGCTCGGAGACCTCTCGCCGTACACGGTCAACGGCTACCTCCTCGAAATCCCGGACGCGTGGGCCGCCGCTTCCGTCGGGGGGCGCCGGCTCGGCGCCGGACGGTTCCGCGACGGCGGCTGGTCCGGCATGGGGCCGTCCCTGCACGCCTATGCCCCCTGGCTGTCGGGCAACCCGCCGCCGCCCGGAACTCGCCTCAGCGTCGTCACCCTCCTCCAGTACGACTCGACGCTCGACGGGGCGGTACCGGGGGGATCCGGCAGCCTCGCCGGCTACCAGGGCGCCGACGAGTGGGAAGGCGCCGCCTGGATCACCTCCCTTTCCGGCAGGTCGGCGGTCGTGTTCGCCGGCACCAAGGGCATCGGCGCGTACTGGTGGTACGGGTGGGCGGATCCCACCTCGACCGGTACCCCGTGCGTGGAGCCCGATCCCGGCGGCCAGCCCATCTGCTTCCGCGCCGACGGCTCTCGGTGCCCCCCCGAGCTCGTGCGCGAGTGCGCCGAGCACACCAGTGCCCGCGGTTTCTGGAGTTCGGCCATGAACGCCCGGCTGATCTTCTACGACCCGGACGATTTCGCGCGCGTTGCCCGGGGCGAGCTGCAGGCCCGCGAGCCCCAGCCCTACGCCCATCTCGATCTCGATCCCTGGCTGTTCCTGCCCGACCCGCCCCCCGAGGCCGAGGTGCTGGGCCGAGGAGCCCAGCGCCGCCACCGGATCGCCGACGTCGGGTACGACCGCGCCCGCGGTCATCTCTTCGTCCTCGAGCGCTTCGCCGACGGGGTCAAGCCGCTCGTCCACGTCTGGAAGGCTCGGTAGCGTCGACTCGCCCGGCATGGAGCAGCCTGCCGCAGCGGCCGGCGCACGCGGGGTCAGCCGGCGGGCTCCAGGCGCGCCACGGCCTCCACGTGGGCGGTCTCGGGGAACATGTCCACCGGCTGCACTTCAGCGGTCCGGAAGCCCTGGCCCGCCAGGAGGTCGAGGTCGCGCGCCAGCGTGTCGGGGTGGCAGGACACGTACAGGAGCGTCCGAGGCCGCAGCCCGGCCAGCGCCACCAGCACCCCCGGCTCGCACCCTGCCCGCGGCGGGTTCACCACCGCCACAGCGGGCCGCCCGAGGCGAGCCGCCACGGAGCGCAGCAGCTCGACCGCATCGCCGGCCCTGAACGAGCAGTTGCCGAGCCGGTTCGCCTCGGCGCTGGCGCGGGCGTCGCGCACCGCGTCCGGCACGATCTCGATGCCGGCGACGCGGCCCGCGTCGCGCGCGAGGTGCAGCGCGATCGGCCCGATCCCGCAGTACAGGTCGAGCGCCGTATCGGCCGGGCCGAGCGCCGCCCAATCCCGCACCCGGGCGTAGATCCGCGCCGCCTGCGCGTGGTTCACCTGGAAGAACGAAAGCGGCGAGATGCGCAGCCGCACCTCCCCCACCTGGTCGAAGAGATCGGGCGCCCCGAGGAGTCGAAACGTCTCGCGGCCGAGCACCATCCCGCTGTCCGAGGTGTTGACGCTGCCGAACACCGAGACCACCTCCGGCACCCGCGCTTCGATGCCCTTGGCGAGCCGCGCGAGCAGGCCCACCTCACGCCTCGACACCACGAGCAGCACCATGGCCGAGCGCCTGGCCGGCGAGACCTTGACGACGAGAAAGCGGAGCAGCCCCCGCTCGGTCTCGGGGTCGAACACTTCGAGCCGCAGCCGCGCGACCTCCGCCCGCACCGCGGCGGCCACCGCGTTGACCAGCGGATGGTGCACGGGGCAGCTGGAGGTGTCCACGACCAGCCGCGAACCCGGGCGGTTCATCCCCACCACGAGGCCGGCGCGGGAGCGGGCCACCGAAAGCTTGGCAGTGGCCCGGTACCCGAGCGGCTCGGGTGCCCCCCACACCTCGTGGATCGCCGCTCCGGCCAGGCGCGAATAGCGGCCGATCGCGTCGCGCACGCGGTCGCGCTTGAGGGCGAGCTGCGCGGGGTAGGCCATCGCGATGAGCGGGCAGCCGACGCAGCTCCCGGCGTGCCGGCAGAGGGAAGGCACCCGGTGGGGGGAGGGCAGGAGCACGCGCTCGAGCCTGCCGTAGGCGGCGCCGGCCCCCCGCCGCCCGAGGTCGACCTCGACCCGCTCGCCGGGCAACGCCAGCGGCACCCGCAGGTCGAGGCCCCCCAGCTGCGCGACCCCGAGGCCATCCTCGTCGAGCCGCGCGATCACTACCTCCGCGCGTTTGCCCGTCGCCGGGCGCCGGGGGCCGCCGGGCCGCACGGGCGGCGCGCCGCGGCGGGGCCCCGGCCTGTCCTTCTGCCGCCTCTCTCCCGTACCCACGGGTGCAGCGTAGCACCCCATCCCGTCAGGTCGATGCGCGGAGCGCCTTGACCCGCGGCCACTCGAGGTGCAGCCACGGGGAGTAGAGGTCGGGTCGTGTCGCCAGCTCCGCATCCAGCTCGTCCACAGAGACAAACCGCCACGCGGCCACCTCGTTCGGGTTGGGGCGAAGCTCGCCGGAAAGCGGGCCGGCCAGCACCCAGCACAGCTCCCGCTCGCTGCCGAGGTCCCGATACCGCGCGTGATAGGTGAACGAAAACAGCACCTCGAGTTTTGCCGCCACGCCGAGCTCCTCGCCGAGGCGCCGGTGCGCCGCCTCTTCCACGGTCTCGCCGCGCCGGGGGTGGCTGCAGCAGCTGTTCGCCCAGTACCCCGGCCAGAGCGGCTTGCTGTTTGCTCGCTGCTGCAGCAGCAGGCGGCCAGCGGGGTCGAAGAGAAAGACCGAAAAGGCGCGGTGGAGCAGACCCTCCCCTTCGTGGCAGCGCTGCTTGCTGGCGAACCCGATCTCGCGGTCGTGCTCGTCCACGAGGATGAGCGGCTCGTCGGCGAAGGAAACCTCGGCGTGTTCGTGCGTCATCGTCTCACCCCACCTCGGTGGCGAACGCCCGGTAGCCGGCGCGCGACATGGCCTCGACCACTCTTTCCGCGCCCTCGGGGCAAAGCGCAATCATCGACCCACCCCCGCCGCCCCCCGTGAGCTTGGCGCCGGCCGCCCCGTGTCGCCGGGCAATCTGCACGAGTTCCTCGAGTTCCCAGGTGGAGACGCCGAGGGCGTTGAGCAGCCCCTGACAGACGTTCATGAGCTCGCCGAGGGTCGCGAGGTCGTAGGCCTCGATCGCCTTCACCCCTTCGAGCGCCAGCGCGTCGATTTCCCGGAAGATGCGCTCGTACAGCGCGGGGTTGTGCTCCCAGGCGGCGCGCACGCTGGCCACCATGCGGGCCGTGAGGCTCTCCACGCCGGTCATGCCGACGACGATGGGGATCGGCCGCGGTATTTGCAGCTCCCGCACGTACGGCGGCTCGCCGCGGCGGAAAAGCAGTGGGCGGCCGAACGTCGCCAGCGTGTTGTCGATCCCCGAGGGGTTGCCGTGCGCCACCTTCTCGCACTCGTACGCGAGCCGGCTCACCTCCTCGTCGCCGAGCCCGAGCCCGAAGTGGAGCGAGACCGCCCGGATCACCGACACGGCGAGCGCTGCCGAACCGCCCAACCCCATGGCGCGCGGCACATGCGGCGAGACCTCGATGCGTATGGCGCGACCCACGAGCCCGAGGCGGTCGAGGATGAGGGCGATCGACTGGTGGAGCGAGTTGCGGTGCTCGCCGGCGGGATCGAATCGGTCCTCCACGCCCCAGCGCGGGATCAGCAGGTGCACGCCCTCGCCACCCCCGTCCGAGACCTTGCTCTCGATGGCGAGCGGGACCGGCGCTGCAATGGCGTGGCTGCCGTAGACCACGGCGTGCTCGCCCAGCAGGATCACCTTGCCGAAGCCGGCCGCCGCCCCGCCGAGGCCCGCCGCCGGTGCGGGGCCCTGCAAGGTGTCGAGGATCTCCTTCGCCTTCCAGACCTTGATCTCGCCCGAGTCGATCAAGCGCTCGACCACCTCGTCGAACAGCTCCGGCGGCGCGCCGGCGCTCGACGCCACGCTGCGCGCGTGCAGCGTCATGTGCCCGCGCTGGATGCCCTCCGTGACGAGAGCGCGCAACGCCGCGAGGTTCTGGGCCAGCCCCACCGCGCCCATGACCTCGGCCAGCTCACGAGCCGAGCGCACCCCCAGCAAGCGTAGGGCGATCCGCGCCGCCGGGTTGCACTGCAGCGAGCCGCCGACGATGCCGACCTTCATCGGCATTTCGAGGACCCCGACGAGCGACCCGTTCTCGCCCTCGAACCACCGCGTCAAAGCGGTGTAGCGCTGTCCGCGGGCGGCATAGGCGTGGGCGGCCGCCTCGATGGCCCGCCAGTCGTTCCCGGTGGCAAGCGCCACGGCGTCGACGCCGTTCATGATGCCCTTGTTGTGGGTCGCGGCGCGGTACGGGTCGATGGCGGCGAACTCGTTGGCGAGGATGATGCCGTCGCGCACCTCGCCGCCGGTGTGTCTCTTGCCGCCCAGCAGCTCGGGCGGCAGCTCCACCCGCGCCCGCACCAGCGCCCGGTCGGCGAGGTTTGAGAGGATGCGGAGGAACACCTTGCCGCCCGTGATCGACTCGACCAGCGGCGCCACTCCCTCGCACATCGTGTTCACGAGATTGGCGCCCATCGCGTCGCGGGTGTCCACAAGCAGGTGTACG
This sequence comes from Thermoanaerobaculaceae bacterium, assembly GCA_035384965.1. GTDB lineage: Bacteria > Acidobacteriota > Thermoanaerobaculia > Thermoanaerobaculales > Thermoanaerobaculaceae > JAAYVZ01. Next base: position 13,360 of record DAOOJE010000034.1, on the reverse strand, counting down.
ACGAGCATGTCCGGCCGGCGGGCGCCGCCGGGGTGCAGCGCCACCTCCACGTCGCGGGCACCCCCGCCGCGCGCCACCATCCGCGGGTGCAAGCTGTTGGCGAGGTTGAGGATTTCCGCCTTGTGCTGGAGCACTGCCGCCTGCGCCCGCACCGGGTGGGGCGCGTCCACGACCTGAATCTGGCCAATGAGCAGAGGTTCGCCGGCCTCGCAGACGAACCCTCCCGCCCGCCGCGCCAGGAGCGCCGCCGAGGACAACGCTGCGATGATCGACGGTTCCTCGACCACCAGCGGCACGACGTGGTCACGCCCGTTGACCAGGAAGCCAAGCCCCACGCCGAGCGGCAGCCCGAAGACGCCGATGACGTTCTCCACCATGCGATCGGCGCCCTCGCGACTGAGCGCGTGCGCTCCCGAGGCGAGGCTCTGCCAGTCCTCCTCGGCGAGAAAACCCCGCTCGCACAAAAGATCGAGCCGTTCGCGAACGGTACGTCGGTAAAACCCAGAGAATCGAGATCGGTCTGTCATCGGGTCACTCCCCACCCACCCGTTCAAGCGTCGAGCCTCGTAGGCTCGAACGCGCGCAACGGCCAGAGCCAGACTTCGGCCAGCAGTCGAACCAGCCACCAGCCACTACCCACCCACGACCCCTTCCGGCCTCTCGTCGGCAGGCCGCGGAAGGGCGACCTCGACGCCTCGCGGGTCGGGCACGAGGTCCATGGCGGACAGGCCCGCGGCGGCGGCGGCGGCGCGGACCCGCGCCGCCACGGCCTCGTGCTCGGTGAGCGCCACCCCGAAGTCGCCGCCGCCGGCGCCCGAGGGCTTGTAGGCGGCACCTTCCCGCTCCACGAGCGCCTGCACCCGGAGGTGCGCGGCCGAGAGGATGTCCGCGCCGCTGCGCCTTCCCAGCTCGCCCATGAGCCCGCAGTACGCCCGCGAGGTCGCCAGCAAAGCTTGCATGTCGCCGTGCTGCACTGCTGCGCACCCGGCACGCGCGAGCTCCGCGAGAGCGGACATCAGCTCCCGGTACGCGGTCCGATCCCGCCGGGCCAGCTCGCGGACCAGCCGCACGAACTCCGGTGTGCTCGCCGCCTCGCCGGTGTGGATCGCGACGATGCGCAGCCTCTCGGGCCAGGCAACGCGGCGGCACTCGAGCCGCCGGCGCCTTCCTCGCCCCTCGAGGCGGTACTCGAGCACACCGCCGAGGCAGGAAGCGGCCACGTCCACACCGCTGCCGGCCCCCCGCTGGGCCGCGCGGTGGGCCTCCAGCACGGCCGCCAGCACCGCCGCGGGGGACGGCGGGCGGCCGTCTGCGAGCGCGGTCAGCGCCGCCCAAGCCGCCGCAGCGACGGCGGCCGAGGAGCCGAAACCGAACTTGACCCCGGCTGGCGACACGAACGCCCGCGTGTCGGTCTCGATGGCGCACGACCCGACCCCTCCGGGCGCCCGCAACTGCTGGTCCGAGAGGACCGCGCCCAGCACCCGCAACCGGGCGGCGACCGGCGGAGCCGGCCGTGGCACCCACCGCACGCGGGTGCGGTCGAAGTGGAACCGCTGCCCGCGCACGCCGAGGTCGGGGGCCTCCAGCGTGCAAAGGCGGTCGCCGGTCGCGCGCACCTTCACGACCGCCCGGACCGGCACCGCCATCACCAGGGCCGGCGCGCCCTCCAGCACCGCGTACTCTCCCAGCAGCACGGCCTTGCCGGGCGCCGAGGCCGCGATCCAGCGCTCCGTGTTCATGTGCGACCTAGGCGGGCCTCATCGTAGAGGCGCGCCTCGGGACCCGGACCGCTGTCGATTACACGTTCCACCCCCGGCACCGCGCCGAGCACCTCCCGCACCCGGCCCGCGTCGCCGGGAGCGGCAAGCACCTTCACCTGCGGCCCCGCGTCGACCGTGAAGTACGCCTCGACCCCGGCCCGCCGCAGCTCCCGCACCGCGTGCATCGCCGCCACTGTCGCGGCGTTCCAGTACACGAGGCCGGGTCGGGCCGACATCGCCACGGCGTGCATGGCCAGGCACGAGTGCTCGGCCAGCTCGCCGACGCGTGCGAGGTCACGCGCGGCAATTGCCTCCCGCATCGCGGCCAGCATGGCAGGGGCGCTCTCCACCCACGCCGGCCAGAACGGCGAGGTCAGGCGCGACAGTTCCATGCCCTCGGTGGAGCCCACCGGCTTGGGCATCTGCGACGTCACCGCCACGAGCACGACCAGCGGCCAGGCGTCCTCGGGCAGGAGCTGCTCGGCAAAGGCGTCTAGCCCGTCGCCTCGCTCGCCTCGATGCCACTCCACGAACCCGCCAAAGACCGACCGCGCGGCCGAGCCCGAACCCCGCCTGGCGAGGATCGAGAGTTCACGCCGGGAAAGTTTGAGGCCGGCCGCCCGTGTCGCTGCCAGCGCCAGCGCGGCGAACGCCGAAGCCGAGCTGGCGAGGCCGGCGCCGGTCGGGAAGTCGTTGCGGCTCTCGACGCGGGCGTGCGCGTCGACGCCTGCCATGCCGCGCACGAGGTCAAGGAACGCCGCAACGCGCGCACCTGCCTCGCCGCCCGGCAGGCCCTCGACGATCACCTCGTCACGCTCCAGAGTGCCGTCGAAGCACACCCTCGTGACCGTCGAAAGCCCGGCCAGCGTCACCGAAATGGACCCCACCGCCGGCAGGTTGAGCACCCTGTCCCGCTTGCCCCAGTACTTGACCAAGGCCACGTTGGGATGGGCCACCGCGATCGCCGCATGCATGGTCAACGGATCACCCAGTACCACCGGGACGGGTCGCGCCTCTCACGCTGCTTACAACGTCGGCAACGCGTCGAGCTTCCCGCCCACTCCCGCACGACAGGCCTGCCCGGCCCCCGGCGTGGTCGTTGGTGTTGCGGACCGGGGGCCGGTCGAGGGCCGGAGCGAGAGGGGCGGGGGAACCGTAAGCCTGCGAGCACGAACCGGCAACTGCCTCACTTCGCGCGCTCGACGAAGCGGCCGTCCCGCGTGTCGACGCGCACCCGCTCGCCCGTCTCGATGTACGGAGGGACCAGGATCTCGATGCCGGTTTCGAGCCTGGCGGGCTTGAGCTGGGCCTGTGCCGTGGCGCCCTTGAGGGCGGGTGCGGTGTCGGTGACGACCAGCACGACCGTGGTCGGCAGCTCGAGCGCGATCACCCGCTCCCCGAACAGCACCGTGTGCAGCTCCTGGTTCTCGAGCAGGTACCCGGCCGAGTCGCCGACGAGCTCGACGTCCAGCGTGACCTGCTCGAAACTCTCGAGGTCCATAAACATGAAGTCGTCGCCCTGGCGGTAGAGGAACTGCACGGCGCGCTTGCCCACCTCCGCCGTCTCGACCATCTCGCCGCCGCGCCAGGTCTTTTGCAGACCCTGGCCGCTGCGGAGGTTCCGGAGCTTGGCCTTGACCAGCAGGCTGGCGCCGCGCGCCGACGGCGTCTGCGACGACACTTCGGTCACCTGCCACGGGTCCCCGTCCAGCACCACGATGTCGCCGCGCCCCAACTCCGTGACGTTCACCACCAGCCACCTCCGAGTGCCAGGTTGTACCGCACGTGCGGTGTTCCGGACAACCCCGGCATGGCTCCAGGAATAGACCCGATAAAGGGCGGCTTTCAACAAAAGGAACATGGAGTTGTCATGAGAGCGAAAGTCACCTTGTCGGCCATCCGGCGGCTCGCAGCCGGCGTGCTACTTCTCGCTTTGGGAGCGACAGCCAACGCCCAGGTCGGCACGTCGTTTCTCGTCTTCCCCGAAACGGGCGACGGCTACGTGGAGATCCCCCACTCCCCCGCCCTCAACCCAACCACGGCCATCACCGTCGAGGCGTGGTTGTATCTCGCCGACGGCCGCAACTGTGTCTCGCACGTCGGCAAGAGCTACACCGAGGCGTACTGGCTCGGCATCTGCGACCAGCGCCTGCGCTTCTACGCCCGGGGCTCGGGCTCGTCGCGAGATTCCACCGGCGTCGTTCCCCTGTTGCGCTGGACCCATATCGCCGTCACGCACGACGGGACCGTGCAGAGGTTCTACATCGACGGCGAGCCAGCCGGAGAGTTCAACATGGGTGCCGGACCTCTGACCGAAAGCAGCGTCCCGCTCAACATCGGCAGCGATCCTTCCTACCGCATCACCCCGAAGGGTGCGGTGCAGGAGGTCCGCCTGTGGAGCATCGCCCGCACCCAGGCGGCGATCGCTGGCGACCGCCTGATGCGCATCTCGACCTCCCGCCCGGGGCTCGTGGCGGTGTGGCCGCTCGACACCGACGCCCGCGACGCCCTCGGCGTCCACAACGGCACGCTGAAAGGCGGGGCTGCCTTCGGATCGATGTTGCCGCAGTACTGCTCGTATTCCTACTGGGTCGCCACCGCTGCCCACCTGACTGGCGCCGGCGGCTCGCAGTGGGCGACGGACCTCGTCGCCTTCAACCGCGACACCGCAGCGGCCTCGATCCGCATGTACATGCTCCCCCGCGACGGCGACAACGGCGAGGTCGAACCCGTCACCCGGAGCGTGCCCGCCGGCCAATCCCTCACACTGCCTGACGTGGTGCTCGGCACCTTCGGCCAGTCCAGCCTCGCCGGCGCGATCCACATCTGCGCCGACCGGGAACTTGCGGTGACCGCGCGGACGTACACGCGCGAGGGGAGCAAGACCTACGGCTTCGGCTCCCAGGCCACGCGCCGCGAAAGCGCGATCGGCAGCGGTTCCACCCGGCGCATCACGGACATCCGGGAAAACGCGGCGTTCCGCACCAACCTCGGGCTCACCAACGTCTCGCGCTCCACGGTCACCGTCAAGGTGACGCTGACCCTGGCGGACGGCACCGCGGCTGGCGAGCAGACCTACACCCTCAAGCCGTGGAGCCACATCCAGCGCAACCGGGTGGTCCGCGACTTCACTGCCACCAACGTCGCTGGCGCGACCCTGGCGATAGAGCCCTCGGGCGGCGCCGTGGTCGCATACGCCGCGATCGTCGACAACTCCACCAACGACTCCACCTACGTCGAGGCGCTCTACTGACCCCGCCGTAGCGGCGCCGGCCGTGCTACGTTGACGCCGTGGGAGCGAGAGTCTCGGGGCGCGAGCCGCTGACCGTCCTGCGCGAGGTCTTCGGGTACCAGGAGTACCGCTTCCTCCAGCGCGAGATCATCGAGCACGTGGTGTCGGGCGGCGACGCCTTCGTGCTGATGCCCACCGGCGGCGGCAAGTCGCTGTGCTATCAGATCCCGGCGCTGGTGCGGCCGGGCACGGCCGTCGTCGTCTCGCCGCTCATCTCGCTCATGAAGGACCAGGTGGACGCCCTGCGCGGGTGCGGCGTGGCGGCCGCGTGCTACAACTCCTCGCTCGAGGAGGGCGCGGCGCGCCGGACGCTCGCCATGCTCCATTCCGGCGAGCTCGACCTCCTGTACGTGTCGCCCGAGCGCATCATGACCGACTCGTTCCTGGAGCGCCTGCGGGGCATCGAAATCGCCCTGTTCGCCATCGACGAGGCGCACTGCGTGAGCCAGTGGGGACACGACTTCCGGCCCGAGTACCTGGCGCTCGGCGGGCTGCGCCAGCACTTCCCGGGCGTGCCGCTGGTGGCGCTCACCGCCACTGCCGACGAGGCCACGCGCGAGGAGGTCGTTGCCAAGCTGCACCTGGGCAGCGCCCGGCTGTTCGCCGCCGGGTTCGACCGCCCCAACATCCGCTACACCGTGGTCGAGAAGGTCCGCCCGGCCGAGCAGCTCCTGGCGTTTCTCAAGAGCCGCAAGGGCGACGCCGGGATCGTCTACTGCCTGACCCGCCGCCGCACCGAGGAGGTCGCCGCGCGGCTCGTGAGGAGCGGAATCGCGGCCGCCCCGTACCACGCCGGGATGCCGGCGAAGCAGCGCGCGGCGACCCAGGAGGCCTTTCTGGCCGATCGCGTGCAGGTCGTCGTCGCCACCGTCGCGTTCGGGATGGGAATCGACAAGCCGGACGTGCGCTTCGTGGTCCACCACGACCTCCCCACGAGCATCGAGGCCTACTACCAGGAGACGGGGCGAGCCGGTCGCGACGGGCTGGCGGCCGAGGCGTACCTGCTGTTCGCCCTGCACGACGTGGCCAAGGTTCGGGCCCTCATCGAGGGGGGCAGCGACCCCGACCAGGTCCGGGTCGAGCTGCACAAGCTCAACGCCATGGTGGGGCTGGCCGAGTCGGAGCAGTGCCGGCGCCGCGCGCTGCTCGCCTATTTCGGCGAGGAACTCGGCGCCGACTGCGGCAACTGCGACGTCTGTCTCGACCCGCCGCGGCGCTACGACGCCACGGTCGACGCCCAGAAGCTGCTCTCGTGCGTGTACCGCGTCGGCCAGCGCTTCGGCGCCCGCCACGTCGTGGACGTGCTGCGCGGCGCCGAAAGCGCTCGCATCCGCGAGCTCGGCCACGACCGGCTCTCCACCTACGGGATCGGGCGCGAGCACTCTGCCGAGGCGTGGCTGTCGCTGGTGCGGCAGCTCATCCACCGCGGGTTGCTGCGCCAGGACATCACCGCGTACTCGACGCTCAAGCTGACGGCGGCGGCGTGGCCCGTGCTGCGCGGCGAGGAGAGGCTCGAGCTGGCGGTGCCCCGCGAGCGGATGCGCGAGAAGGCGCCCGGTCGCACGCGCCAGCGACTGGCCGCCGGCGGCCGCGAGGTCGACGAGCCGCTGTTCGAACGCCTGCGGGCCCTGCGCCGCCGCCTCGCCGCGGAGCAGGGAGTCCCTGCCTACGTTGTCTTTCCCGACGCCACGCTGGCGGCCATGGCGGCGCTGCGCCCACACACGCGCGAGGAGCTGGCGCGAGTGTCAGGCGTCGGCGCCGCCAAGCTCGCCCGCTACGGCGAGGCGTTCCTGGCCGAGCTGCGCCGGTAGGCCGGGCCGCGGCCGGCGCCGGCGAGGCGCCGCCATCAGGGGATCCCCGGCCCGGACCCACCGGATTACCGGCCCGCAGGCACGCATCTTCCTTTGGCCCCCACCCACCAGCACCGGGCGAGCGGACCCGCCAGGCCGGGGCCGTCAGCGCAGGCGCAGCGTCGCGACCAGCGGGTCGTGGTCGCTGGCTCGCCAGGCATCGGGGAAGTCGGCGTTGACGTGCACCGCGTCGATCTGCGCCTCGCTGGCGATCGCCGGGCTCACCAGGATGTGATCGAGCACCTGCGAGTTGCCCTGGAAGACGTAGCTGTAGCGGTCGGCCGGGGCGAGGCGGTCTGCGAGGTTGACGAGCGGGGCGGCCGCGAGCGTTGCGATCGGTGGCGCGAACGGAAACTCGTTGCAGTCGCCGAGCACCACGACCGCTGCAGCCGGGTCGCGCGCCAGCAGGCTCGCCACGAAGTCGCGCACCACCCGTGCCTGGGCAGTGCGCCTGGCCTCGCTCGACAGCAGGGGCGGCTGGCTGCGGCCGAACAGGGGAGCGTCGCCCCCCTTCGACGCGAGGTGAACGTTGACCACGAAGACCGCCCGGTCGCGGAACCGCAGCTCCCCGGCGAGCGGCTTGCGCGAGCCATCCCCGCCCTCACGACGGGGCCGCCACGCCGGGTTGCCCGGGTCGACCCGCCCCGGGCTCGGCTCGATCGCCACCCCGCCGGGGCCGGCCACGACGCGCACCGCCTCGGCCGGCCCGCCGGACCCGCGGTCGACGAAGCTCACCCGCAACGGGTTGAACAGCAGCACCACCCGGATGTTGGCCCCTGGCGCCCCACCGTCTTGCTTGTCCTCGGGGTCGATCTGCCGCGCCTCGTAGCGCGGCCCGCCCTCCGCTGCAATGCGCTCGCACAGTCGCGCCAGCGTGCCGGCAGCCGTGGTGACGCCGTCGTCGGTCGGCCCGCTGTCGTCCTGGATTTCCTGCAGCGCCACGATGTCCGGGCCCCGCAGGTGCGTGGCGACGATCGCCGCGAGGCGCGAGAGCTTTTCCTCCGGCGAGGTGAGCGCCAGGTTTTCCACGTTGAAGGTGGCAATCGAGAGGCGATCGGCGGTCCCGGCCAGCGAAGTGGTCTCCGGGTCGCGGTCCCCGGGGATCACGGCTGGAGGCGGAGAGGTCAGCACGAGCCGGTAGGTGCCGGACGCGTAGTCCAGCACACCCTCGAGCGGCCCGGCGAAGCGGTCCCCCACCGCGACGAGCGGCGCGGCGGGCAGCAGCCGCGCACTCACGGTGAGGCGCTGCGGGTTGAACTGTCCGGCAGCGATGGCGACGCCGCCCCGAGCCGTCCGGCGCTCGGCCGGCGGCGGTCCGGGGATCACGACCCACTCGCCGCGCTCCGAGGTCGGCCCGACGACGAACGGCTCCGCCACCTCGATGCGCATCCCCTCCAGGCTCTCGAAAAAGTCCGCCGCGTCGTTCTCCGGGTCGAAGATGAGAAACCCGTCGTCCTCGATGACCTCCTCCGGTGGTCGGCGTCCACCCGGGCCGAGCCTCACGGCCGCGGGCAAGGGGCGGCCGCGCCCGGTCACCTCGACACTGGCCGTGACGAGCCTCGTCACCGGGAGGTCCCAGCCGCGCACGCTTTCCTCGACCCGGCCCGCAACGCGTACCTCGTCGCCCACCGCCGGCAACTGCCCCGTCTCGCCAGCCACGACGAAGAGCCCGTCCGAGGTGCGGCCGTCGCCGTCCGGCGCCTGCATCCAGAACCCGCGCTCGGAGCCGGCGGCAGCAACGGCAGTGACCACCCCCTCGACACCGGCCACCTCCTCGCCGAGGTACGGCGAGGCGTGGTCGGGGCCCTGAACGGCGGCAACCGTCGCCTGGCGCGGCGGCAGGCGGAGCAGCGCCGGCACGTCCACGGTGAACGCCAGAACCTGCGACGTCTCACCGCGAGCACCGAAGTTGTTGTCGGCCACCATCACCAGCGCCCGCCGGCCGCCGGGCAGCATCGGCCCCAGCGCCATCCCCTCGAGGTTCTGCAGCCGCACACCGAGCGTGCCGAGGTCGAGCGCCAGCCGCTTGGCCGCCGGACGGACCGGTGGGACGCCGCGCGCCGCCAGGCTCGGGATCCCGCTGACATCGGTGGCGTCCTCGAGCGAGGCGAGGTAGAGCCGGACCGCGTAGCCGTTGCCGTCGACCGAGGCGCGCTCGAGCGCCAGCAGGTGCCGCTCGTCGAGCGCCAGCAGATCGGGCAGCCCGTTGGTGCGGAAACCGTCCGCCTCGCGCGGCCGGTGCGGCACGGCGCCCACCGGGTAGACCCACTGCCCCGCCGGCGAACCATCCGGCAACCTGAAGCGAAACACCCGCGAGGGGCTCCCGACCACGAAGTCGGCCTGGGGACCGTCCTGCGCCAGCGCGTTTTCGCTCGCGGCAAAGAGGTACCTTCCGTCGGGCGTCACGGTCAGCGCCTCGAGCGCCAGGTTGTCGCGCACCCCCCACGGACGGCCGGGCCTCGGCAGGAGCACGTCCGGCAGTTCCAGACGCCCATGCTCGGCGCCTTCGGCCGTGAACCGGAACACGGCGGGGGGAACCCCCGCGCTCACGTCGCCTTCGGAGGAGACGAGCAGCGTCCCGTCACCGAGCCGCGCGATCCCCTCGAAGTCCACGGACCCCGGCGCGAACGCGGTGCCGGCGGCGTCCCGCAGCACCGTCACCCCGACCACCCGCACGCCGCCGTCCGCAAGCCGGCCACCGGTCAGATCGATCGCCAGCGTGTACACCCGCGCCGGCGCACGCTCGCTGCGATCGTCGGAAACTGCGAGAAAGAGCCCGCTCTCGGGGTCGTACGCCAGGCCGGAAAGGCCGCCGACGTCGGTCCCGGCAAAGGAGAGACCGGTGGGGAGGGTCGCGCTCCCGAGGAACTCGATCACTGCCGGCTCGACGGCCGGCCGTACCGGCGGCGCGCTGCCACACGCGGCGGCGAGCAGCAGCAGGGCAAGGCGCAGCACGCGGCCCGCCGCGAGGGCGGCGCCAGCGTTGCCATCGCCCGACGCACGCGCCGGGAGCGGGGCGTACGAGCACATTGTGCCGGCAGCATACCGCGCCCGGCGGCCACCGTCCAGACGCATCATGCCCCTGCCCCTGCCCCGGCACGCGAGCGCGGCCCCAGCTCGAAAACGACGAGGATCGGCCGCCCTGCCACATCCAGGCGGTGGACTGGCCGCCGGGTCGCCTCGCACCAGCCCGCGAGGTCGGTGTAAAACTCTCGCCTGGTCACGAACATGACGTAAACCGGCCGGTCGCCGGCCAGCGCCGCCTCGAGGTCGCGGTCGGCCACCACCTCGAGGTCCGGCCGCAGCCACCGCGGCCCCGCGATGCGCGCCAGCCACCCCGCCACCGGCACCACGATCCGGGCTTCGGGCTCGGCGGTCGCGTTGAGCCAGCTCATGCCGAGGCGGTAGCTCGTCGCCCAGTAGTCGGTCACTTCCGCCGGGCCGAACAGCCGCTCGGCTCCGCCCGCCAGCGCGGCAAGGCGGTTGAAGTAGAGGTGTGGGGCCGGCCAGTACTGCGCGATGCCAGCCACGCCCGGCGCCGCCACCGCCCCCGCGATCCCCACCGCGGCGAGCCAGCCGCGCCCCGGCAGCCTCCTCTCGACAACGGCTCCGAGCCGGCTCGCGGCCCAGCCGGCCAGCAGGGCAGCAGCCGGGAGAAACTCGAGAAAGTGCCTCACACCGTCGAAGTTCGCGGTGCCGGGCAAGGAGGCGCGCGCGATCGGGACGAGACACCAGGCGAGCAGGAGCCGGCCGCACGGCAGCACGTCCGCTCCTTCTCCGGCCGGGAGCGCGGCCTCCCGTCGCTTCCCGCGCCCACGGGAGAACTCGACTGCACCGAGCCAGAGCAGCATCGCCACCGCACCGAACCAGAGGGCGAGCGTGGCCTCGGGCATCGTCGCCGCCGTCATCGCGATCGGTTGGGGGTTGAGACTCTCGGCGCCGGGCCGATCGCCTTGCGACAGCACGTAGCGCAGATGCTCCAGCGCCCGCATCGGGTTGGCGTGCAGGTACGGCCAGGCGGCGACGTAGACGGCCGCCGCGACGGCCACCATCGAGGCGTGCTGGCCGACCAACTGCGTGAGCCTGGCCGCCCGGGAAGCCGGCCGGGCGAGCCGCGGGCCGGGCCACAGTCCGAGGGCCAGCACCAGTGGCAGAAAGGCCGCGTTGGCCTTGACCCCGAGCGCAAGACCGCCCGCCGCGCCGGCCAGGCAGGCGCGGCCCCAGCCTGGCCGCTCGTACCACCGGAGGTAGGACAGGAGCGCGAAGCAGAACAGCGCCGCCGCGGCCACGTCCTTGACGTTGAAGTGCATGTCGCCCCAGAGCCTGGGAAACGTGGCCAGGGCGACGAGCGCCACGTACGCGGCCGTCGGGCCGAGCCGGTGCCACGCGAAGCGGTACACCGCGACCAGCATCGCGGTCGCGAGCAGCACTCCCGGCACGTGGAACGCGTCCACCGGGTCGAGCCAGCCCAGGCGACGGCCCGCCAGCTCCATGCTCGCGGCCGACGCCAGGTCGGCTACCGGCGGGAACTCGTGGGGGCGGTCCCGCATCGGCGACTCCCCCAGCCTAAGCCCCGCGACGACGTCGGCAGGAAGATCGCGCTGGAAGTCGAGGTACGCACAGTTGAAGGTCGTGAAGTAGTGGAGGTGGCGCGTTCCGAAGAACAGGTTGCCGAGCCCCTCGTCCCACGCGACGCCGAACGCCGGCAGCGTCAGCAGCCCCGAGATCAGGAAGGCGCCGACGATGACGCAGGCGGGACCGTGGCGGCGCAGCGCCGCGCCGAGCCCCACCAGCGAGGGCCCCTCCGGGGTCCGCCCCCTGGCACCGCGTGCCGGCCAGAGGTATCGCGGGGCGCCCGGAGCTCGCATGCCACGGACAGGGTACCGCGTTCTCCCCGGCGCCGGTCCGAATCACGCCGCGCCGGAGGCTCTCCACCACCGCCTCGATGGCTCGCTGTACGGGCGATCGTACATCCGTCCGGCGCACCGGACGCGCACCGCTCGACGCCGCAAGCCAGGTGATTGACCTGCAACGACGTGCCGACTCTTGAAACCTGGCAAAGAGCTTGCTAAGGTTTCCGCCGTGTTTCCTGAGCGCGTGAAACGGCAGCATCCGGTCGGACCAGCGACCGTCATGCCATACAACCAAATCCCGGAGGAAGGAAAGGAGGAGCATCCGGACTGGCCCAGCCCGAAGTACTTGCAGCGAACCACAACTCGTGAATCACTTGCAGGAGAAGGAGGCTTCAAGATGAGGATCAACAAGGGTGTGCTGGCGATGGCCGCGTTGCTGGCCCTGGTGTGGGCCGGCGCCGCCATCGCCCAGGAGCAGGTCGGCTCGATCGAGGGCATCGTCTCCGACGACGCCGGCCAGGCGCTGCCGGGCGTCACGGTGGAGGCGACCGAGGCCAAGGGTGCCAAGGTCATGGCTGTCACCGACGCCAACGGCCTCTACCGGTTCCCCCGACTGTTCGCGGGCATCTACAAGTTGACCGCCAAGCTCGACGGCTTCGTGACCGCCGAGGCCACCGACGTCCGCCTTGTGCTCGGCAAGAACCTCAAGGTCAACTTCACGATGCGTCCCGGCCGGTTCGAGGACGAGATCACCGTCATCGCCGGTCAGGCGCAGATCGACGTCAAGCAGGCCGCGACCGCCACGGTCATCGGCAAGCAGGAACTCGAGTACCTGCCCCGCGGCCGCGACTTCACCTCGGTCGTGAGCCAGGCCGCCGGCGCCCAGCAGGAAGCGTTCCTTGCCGGCATCTCGATCGACGGCGCATCGGGCTCCGAGAACCGCTTCGTCATCGACGGCGTCGACACCACCCACCCGCAGGACGGCATCTCCGGCCAGAGCATGATCACCGACTTCGTCGAGGAGGTGCAGGTCAAGAGCGCGGGCTACGCGGCGGAGTACGGCGGCGCCCTCGGCGGCGTGATCAACGCCATCACCAAGACCGGCGGGCGCGACTTCGCCGGCCAGCTCCTGACGTACTACAACACCTCGTCCTGGACCGGCGAGCAGCGCAAGATCGGGTACGAGTCGAACTGCGGCACCCCGGACGACTGCCTGCTGAAGCCCAACAAGGACAAGTTCACCCGTTGGGAGCCCGGCATCTCGCTCGGCGGGCCGATTCTCAAGGACAGCCTGTGGTTCTTCTTCGCCTACCAGCCCTCGACGCTGAAGACCGAGCGCACGCCGGTCTGGAACTCCGACGGCAGCGGGCCGGCGACCAAGAGCTACGACCAGACCGTGACCGAGACCTACCTCACCGCCAACCTCAAGGGCGCGATCGGCTCCTCGTTCTTCTACAAGGCGGCCTTCAACTACACACCGGCGAAGGTCGAGGACAACCTGCCGGCCCGTGACGTCGAGCCGGCGCCCGGGGTCGACCTCGCCGTGACCACCAGGGCTCCGTCACCGTGACTGGAAGGCTGAGCGTTAGGAGCGTGATAGGGAGG
>DAOOJE010000033.1:6793-43550 GCA_035384965.1 Thermoanaerobaculaceae bacterium | reverse complement strand
CCCTACCTATCACGCTCCTAACGCTCAGCCTTCCAGTCAGGGTGACGCAGCCCTGAGCCGGCGTCACGCCAGCTCGCAGGCGCCGGAAATGGGAAGTAGCCAGGCCCGCGCCCGGACTCGCTGCGCGACGCCCCAGGCGAGCGTTCCGATCCCCGCGACGTTGGCGGCGATCCACACGACCCCGCCCAGCACCGGGAGCAGGGAGACCGCCACCAGCACGCCCACCCCGAGCCCGGTGCGCGGCAGCTCTCCCCGCAACGGCACCGGCAGCACGCGGGCACAGCGCCAGGCCAGCCACCAGCCGGTCACGACCACGCCCAGGCTCTTGGCGGCAAGCAGCAGCACCGCACCGAACAGCAGCAGCCCGGCGCCCACCGGGCTCTGGACGACGACCGCCGACAGGATCATCGCCGCCAGCCACACCCCGAGGGCCGCAGCGCCCACCAGCACCACCCGCACCGGGTGGAGGGCGAGACGCACGGCGCTTTTCCTCACGGCCTGCGGCAGGGTCACGACCAGCAGCGTGGCGAGGGCCATCCACCCGCCGAGCCGCAGCAGGCGGAGGCCCCAGGTGGCCCGCGAGCTGCTGGACGTGCGCGTCCCCACCCCCGGTCCCAGACTCCCGATCGAGACGGCCCGCCCGCGCACCGTGCCGCTGCCCCGCACCTCCCCCCCGATCGCGACCGCCTCGCCGCTGACCTCGGCGCCGGGCTCGAGCACCACGCTGCCCGCGAGCGCCACCACGTCCCCCTCGATCGGGGCACGCACCACGACGTCCCCCAGCAGGCTCACCACCGGCCCCTGCGTTGGTGCGGAAACGACGAGATCGATGCCTGCCTGCGGAGTGGGGGCTGCGGCCAGGGCTGTGGCCAGCAGCAGCGCTCCCGTCACTGCTCGCTCCGCCCCCGCCGGACGAGGGAGAGCATCGCCCAGCCGCCGCCGAGAAGGGTCACCAGCATGCCGGCGAGCAGGCCGACACCGCCGGCGGCCGCCACTGCCTGCACGGCGCCGGAACCGCTGTCCGCGGCCGCCAGTGCGTCGAGCGCGTACGAGCCCATCCAGCCGAGGAGTCCGCCGGCCGCCTCGGGGAGCGAGCCCATCACGCTCGGAGCGGGCAAGGCGCCCACCAGCCCGAGGCCGGCCGCGACCAGCGCGACCGCGGCAGCGGCGGGCATCCAGGCCCAGGCCCGGCGACGAGCCCAGGGGGCGGGCGGGAGCGCCGCCATGATCTCGAGGACACGAGCCTCGTCGGCGGGAGCGGGAGCGAGCACCTCGAGCTGGCCGAGCAGCGCCGCATGAGCGCGACAGGCGGCACACGCCCCCAGATGCGCCTCGACATCGGGAGGCAAAGCACCCCCCAGCTCCTCCAGCGAGCGCTGCACTTCTCGGCACGTGCCGCTCATGTCGCCCCTCCAACCTGGCCCAGGTACTCCCCGAGCGCCTCCCGTAGTACGCTGTGGGCCCGGAAAAGTTTGTTCTTCACCGTGCCCAGCGGAAGCCTCTTGAGCTCCGCGATTTCATTGTAGGCCAGCCCCACGAAGTGCCGCAGGATCACCAGCTCCCTGTAAGCGGCGGGCAGATGCGCGATCTCGCGCGCCAGGGCGGCCGCCAGCTCCCGGTTGGCGAGCGTCGCGAGCGGCCCCCGGCCCGGGTCGGGGAGGTCGAGCTGCATCGCGTCCCCTTCCTCGTCCTCGCCGAGGTCGAGCGACACCATCGGTCGCCGGTTGCGCCGGAGGTGGTCGATCGCCAGGTTGTGGGCGATGCGGAAGAGCCACGTCGAGAAGCGGTAGGTCGGGTCGTACTGGTCGAGGTGCTTCCAGGCGCGGATGAACGCCTCCTGGACGAGGTCCCGGGCCTCCTCCTCGATCCCCACCATCTGGACCACGTAGGCCCTCAGCTTCGGCTCGTAGCGCCGCACCAGCAGCGCGAACGCCGTGTCGTCGCCGGCTCGCACCCGCTGCAGGGTGAGCGCGTCGTCCTCGATCACGCGCAGTAGTGTACCCGGGCTTTCGGGTCCTTGTGAAAGATGTTGCAAAGTCGCCGCCGTGGTGTAGAATATTCGCCGCGGCCAGCCTCCACACCGGCCGCCGGACCGCGACGCTTCCAGACGAACCCGCCGCGAGGCGGAAAACCCAAGGAGAGAGTGCCATGAGTCACCACATCAACCCCTTCGAAATGGCGCAGCGCCAGTTCGACGAGGTGGCCGATCAGCTCGGGCTCGATGCCGGAGTGCGCGCCATCCTCCGCTGGCCCCTGCGCGAGTACGCCTTCCGCATCCCGGTGCGGATGGACGACGGCAGCCTCAAGGTCTTCCAGGGCTTCCGCGTGCAGCACAACGACGCGCGCGGCCCGGCCAAGGGCGGCATCCGCTGGGCCGGGTACGAGACCCTCGACACGGTGCGTGCGCTGGCCACCTGGATGACGTGGAAGTGCGCGGTGGCGGACATTCCGCTGGGCGGCGGCAAGGGCGGCGTGGTCGTGGATCCCTCGACGCTGTCGGTGACCGAAAAGGAGCGCATTTGCCGCGGCTGGGTCGACCAGATGTGGAAGAACATCGGTCCCCGCATGGACGTACCGGCTCCGGACGTCGGCACCACGCCGCAGATGATGGGCTGGATGATGGACGAGTACTCCAAGCTCGTCGGCCAGTACACCCCCGGCGTGATCACCGGCAAGCCGCTCGGCGGCGGGGGATCCCTGGGCCGCACCGAGGCCACCGGCTTCGGCGTTGTGTACACCACGCGCGAGGCGTTCAAGCACCTGGGGATCGACCCCAAGGGCAAGCTCGCGGCCATCCACGGCTTCGGCAACGTCGCGCAGTACGCCGCCATCGGCTTCATCGAGATGCTGGGCGGGACGGTCGTCTGCGTCGCCTGCTGGGACCGCAACGACAAGTGCTCGTACACCTTCACCAAGATGGACGGGGTCGACCCGCACTTCTTGATGTCCATCACCGACCAGTACGGCACCATCGACAAGGACAAGGCAAAGGCCGCCGGCTACCTGGTCGAGGACGGCCAGGCCTGGCTCTCCAAGGACGTCGACGTGCTCATGCCGGCCGCCATCGAGGGCGTGATCACGGCCGAGACCGTCGGCCTCATCTCGCCGCGCGTCAAGATCGTCGCCGAGGGCGCCAACGGCCCCACCACCCCCGAGGCCGACGCGGTGCTCAAGCAGCGCGGCGTCTTCGTGATCCCGGACTTCCTGGCCAACGCCGGAGGCGTCACCTGCTCGTACTTCGAGGGCGTACAGAACGACATGAACTTCTACTGGTCGAAGGACGAGGTGCTGGCCAAGCTCGACCAGAAGATGACCAACGCCTTCTGGGCGGTCACCGAGATGTCGACCAAGCGCAACGTGTACATGCGCAACGCTGCCTACATGGTGGCCATCGACCGGGTCGTGCAGGCCATGAAGCTGCGCGGCTGGGTCTGGTAGAGACTTGACGCGGGGAGGGTGCGCGACCTAACCCCGAAGAGCGCAACGTCGTGCGGGCGGGAGGGCAACCTCCCGCCCGTGTTTTCACCGCAACGGCCGGCGGCGCGGCACAGACCCCTCGCCTGCCACCCCGTCGGCTTCCGGCCGCTCCTGCAGCCAGTCCGTTAGCCCCCGCGGTTCAACGTTCACGTCTCGCCCGGGCGGCAGGGCGAAAGCGCGACCGGCGTCAGCGGCGGGCGGCCCGCAAGGACCGCGAGCACGTTGTCGACGGTCAGGTCGGCCATGGCTGCCCGCGTCTCGCGCGTCGCCGAGCCGAGGTGCGGCAGCAGCACCACGTCGTCGCGGCCCACGAGCCCCGGGTGGACGGCCGGCTCGCGCTCGTAGACGTCGAGCCCGGCCCCGCTCAGCCTCCCCGCCTCGAGCGCCGCCACCAGGGCGCTCTCGTCCACCACCTCGCCGCGGCTGGTGTTGACGAGGATGGCGCCGGGCGGCAGCAGCCCGAGCCTGCGCGCATCGATGAGTCCTCTCGTCTCGGGGGTGAGCGGACAGTGCAGGGTGAGCACGTCGGCCCGCGGCAGCACGGCATCCAGGTCGCCGGCCAGCTCGCACTCGACCCCCGGAGGGGCCGCGGCGCGGGACCGGGTGTACGCCACGACTCGCATACCGAACGCCACCCCGCGGCACGCCACCGCCGTGCCGATCCGCCCGAGGCCGACGACCACCAGGGTCTTGCCCTGCAGTCCCGGCCCCAGCAGCAGGTCCGGCCTCCACCCCTCGAACCGGCCCTGCCGCACCATGCGGTCCCCCTCGAGCACGCGCCGGCTCACCGCCAGGATGAGCGCCCACGTCAGGTCCGCCGTCGCCTCGGTGAGCACGTCGGGGGTGTTGGTGACCACCACGCCCGCCCGGCCCGCGGCGACCAAATCGATGTTGTTGACACCCACCGCGTAGTTGGCCACCACGCGAAGGCGCGGGCAGGCGCTGAACACCTCGGCCCCGACGCGATCGGCGAGCAGGCAGATGCAGGCCTCGGCGCCGCCGACGAACGCCGCGAGTTCGGCCCCGGCCAGGGGCGGGCCCGGCGGGCGCACGCGCACGCGATGCACCGCCGCCAGCCGGTCGAGCGCCGTCCCGGGCAGCGGCGCCGTGACCGCGACCTCACTCATCGGGGTCCTCCGGCAGCTCCCAGCCCTCGAGCGGAGCCAGGATCCTCGCCAGGTCCTGCTCGATCCTGCCCGAGGCCGGAGTCTCGACGATGCGCCCGATCTCGCTGCCGGAGGCGGTGACGACGATCGTCGGCACCAGCTCGACCGCTCCGAACGGGTACAGCTCGCGGTCGATCCACTTCGAGCGGTCGACCCCGAGCAGGCGCACCGCAGCGAACGGCGACCTCTCCCCGAGCGCCGCCAGGACCGCCTGCAGCCTTGGGATCTGCTCCCGGGAGTCGCCGCACCACGTCCCCAGGGCCACTACCAGCTCGTAGCGGAGCCTCGCGCTCGCCAGCAGCTCGAGCCAGCGGCGCTCCGGCTCGTACCTCGAGGCCTCGTCGCGCCAGCCCTCGATGCCCTCGTCGAGCCGTGCGGGGTCGATGGCACCGTACCAGACCGGATGGTAGTGCCCAGGCTTCTCGGTCGCCCTCACCCGCAGGATGCGGTCGCCGACCCGCAGCCGGCGCGCCACCTCGAGGCCGTGCACCACCTTGCCCACGACCGGGTAGCGGCCGTCGAGGTGGAACTGGCGGGTCAGCGTCACGAAGAGCTGGCAGCCGGCGGTATCGGGGCCCGCGTGGGCGAGCCCGACCGCGCCAGGCCCGTAGGGGGTGAGCGAGTCTTCATGGCGAAGCGTGAAGCCCGGCCCGCCCCAGCCGTCGCCCCGGGGGTCGCCCCCCTGCGCCACGAAGGTCGGGACCACGCGGTGGAACGTCAACCCGTCGAAGAACCTGTCCTCAACGAGGCGCCACAGGCGATGGGTTGCCAGCGGCGCCTGGAGGGTGTCGAGCTCGATCTGCAGCGTGCCGCGCTCGGTGACCACCTCGAGCCAGCGCGGCGTGCGCGCCCAGCGCGCGACCGCGCGGTAGTGCTCGCTGTCCTCTCCGGTGGCCACGACCGGAGGAGCCAGCTTCTCGCCGTGCCCCACCAGCACCGCCCACGCGGCACGCGCCACGCTGGCGTCGCGGACTCCGGCCGACTGGCGCAGCGCCTCCTTCACCTCGGAAGCCAGCTCCCGGGCCGCCCCGAGCGCCTCGATGAGCGCCAGCGCGCCGTCGGCCTCCTTGCTCTCCCGTTCGCGCGCCAGCCGCCCGAGCAGCTCCTCGGTGGGCGGCAGCCGCCCGGCCCTGGAGAGCGCCTCGATGGCCGTGGCGCGCACCGCCGCATCGGGATCGTCGAGCCGGGCGTCCAGCGCCGGCCCGAGCTCCGGGGCGCCGCTGGCCGCCGCGGCCTCGGCGGCAGCGAGCCGCACGCGAGCCTCGGAATGGGAAAGCAGCACCGCCAGCGTGGTGGTGCCGCCGGCGACTTTGGCCAGAGAGCGGATCACCACGAGCTGGCGCGGGTCGCCGTCGGTGGTCGCGATGCGCCGCACCGCCTCGGCCCGCTCGGGCCACCGGCCGAGCGCCGCAGCGGCTTCCGCCGCCACCCAGTTCTCCCCGCCGTCGGCCACGACCTCGAGCCGGGCCGCGCACACCTTGGCCGCCCCGGCCAGCCGGATGGCCGCCACACGCTCCTGGGCGCGCTCCGGGTCTCGTTGCTCGATCGTCGCCGCAAGCCGCCTTTCGATCTCCTGCGGGAGGGTCCTGGTCGGCTCGGCATCGAGTGCCGCCGCGAGCGCCGTCCAGGCAGCGGCTCGCACCATGGCGTCGCCAGCGCCCGTGGCGGCCAGCGCCGGGCCCCACAGCGCCGCCGCATGGCCTCGCCTGGCGCCGTCGAGCGCCGCCACCTGCACGGCCGGGTCACGATCCGCCGCGCAGGCGGCCAGCACCGGGCCGGCGCCGGGGCCGCCCCGGGCCAGCGACCAGGCGGCGGCTTGTCGCACCCGACTGTCCGGCTCCCGCGCCGCCGCCGCGGCCGTGGCGACCCAGTTCTGCTCGGACAACCGCCACAGTTCGGCAAGAGCCCGCACCCTCACCTCGAGGCTCGGGTCCGTGCGCGCGCGCCTGGCGAGCAGCTCGCCCCGCTTGCCGAACGGCACCGCCGGGGCGGCCCAGCACGCGGCAGCGCGCACCTCCGCCGCGGGGTCCTTCATCGCTTTCGCGAGGATGGCCCCGGCGCGCTTCGCTTCGGCTTGGGGCAGCCCGCCGGGCCAGCGCAGCGCCAGGCGGCCGATGGCCTCGACGGCCTGCACGCGCACCTCCGGCATGGGGTCGCGGCTCAGGGCGGCGAGCGTGTCGAGGGTCTCGAGGCGGTCGAGCCGCCCCAGCACCCGGGCTGTTTCCGCCCGCAGCCATGGATCGGCCGAGCGCGCCAGCGTGGCGAGCTGTCCGGCCTCGAAGCGCCGGCCGTCGGCGGCGGCCAGGAGAGCCGCGCGCGCCGCGTCTGGCTCGCCGTCCCCGGCCGCTCCGGCGGCCGCAACCAGCAGCATCGACAGGATGAACGTCCCTCGCATGTGCGCTCCTCGCCGGGATCGGGGCGCTACGCCCCGTGCAGCAAGCGGTCGCCGAGAATCGCCGGCAGCCCGGCGCCCATGATCCTCCGCCGCGCCATCTCGACGTCGTACTCGACGCGGTAGAGGGTGAAGCGGCGGGCCTCGGAGTCGTACAGGCCGTACGCGGCCCGGGCGTCGCGGTCGCGCGGCTGTCCCACCGACCCGGGGTTGATGAGGTAGCGGCGGGCGGGGTCGAGGTCGATGACGACCCGGCTGCCGCGCAACAGCACCCCGACGATGCTCTGCCGCCCGCCGTGCTCGGTCAGCTCGAACATGCACGGCACGTGGGAGTGCCCGAAGAACACGACCCGGCCGGAGGTGGCTCCGAACGCCGCCTGCGCCTCGGCCTCGGTGAACAGGTACTCGTCCTCGTCGGCCGGCGAGCCGTGGCAAATCGCAAGGCCGGGCTCCACCTCTCGCGGCCCCGGCGGAAGCGCCTCGAGCCAGCGGTGGTTGGCGCCGGTCAGCAGCTCGGCCGTCCAGGCCGCCGCGCGGCGCGCGTGGTTGTTGAAAAACACCGCGCCTTGCGTCGGGTCGAGCACCACCCGATCGTGGTTCCCGCGCACCGACCGCACCAGGCTGCCCATCATGCGCAGCCGCTCCACCACCTGGTTGGGGGCCGCACCGTAGCCGACGGCGTCGCCGAGGAACAGCACGCCGTCCCGGCGCTTGCGGGCGGCGTGCGCCATCACCGCCCGCATGGCCTCGAGGTTGGAATGGACGTCGGAGAGGATCAGGTACCTCACCGCGCCCCCCCGAGCAACAGGGCGATGCGATGCGCCACGGCCTCGGCGTCCTCGTCGGGTCGCGGCTGGATGTGGAGGTCCGCTTGCCGGTAGTGGGGCAAACGCGCCCGCCACAGCTCGAGCGCCTGCTCGGGGCTCGCGAACAGCGGCCGCTCGCCGTGCTTGCCCGGCAGGCGGCGCAGCAACTCCGCCCACGGCACGTCGATGAAGACGGACCTCCCGCACCTCCGGATGAGCTCCCGGTTCGCCGGCTGCACAAAGGTGCCCCCACCCGTGGCCACGACCGCGCTCGCATGGCGCGCCACCCCCGCGAGCTGCCGCGTCTCGGCAGCGCGGAAGCCGGCCTCGCCCCGGGCGCGGAAGATCTCCGCCACGCTCATGCGCGCCACTGCCTCGACGCGGGCGTCGAGGTCCCAGAAAAGCGTGCCGAGCAGCCGCGCCAGCGCCCGCCCCGAGCTGGTCTTGCCAGCCCCCATGAACCCCACCAGGAACACCAGCATGTCACGTCTCCGCCTCCGGCCTGAACAGGCGATCCAGGAAGTGCGTCGAGAGCCGGCCGGCAAGGAAATCCGGCTCGTCCAGGATACGCCGGTGGAGCGGAATCGAGGTCTTGATGCCGCCGATGAGAAAAGTGTCGAGCGCCCGTCGGGCCCGCCGCACCGCCTCCTGACGGTCGCGTCCAAAGACGATGACCTTGGCTATGAGCGAGTCGTAAGTGGGAGGCACCCGGTAGCCGCGGTACAGGTGGCTGTCGACCCGCACCCCCGGCCCGACCGGGAACCCGAGCTCCGTGACGAGACCGGCCGAGGGGGTGAAGGTTTGCGGATCCTCGGCGTTGATGCGCAGCTCGATGGCATGCCCGCGCAGCGGCGGCCGCCGGCGCAAGCCGAGCGGCAGGCCGGCGGCGATGCGGAGCTGCTCGAGCACGAGGTCGACCCCGGTCACGGCCTCGGTGACGGGGTGCTCGACCTGGATGCGGGTGTTCATTTCCATGAAGTAAAACCGCCCGTCCTGGAAGAGGAACTCCACCGTCCCGGCCGAGCGGTACCCGACCGCCTGGGCGACCGCCACCGCGGCGTCGCACATCTGCTCGCGCAGCGCCTCGTCGACGGCCGTGGAGGGGGCCTCCTCGATCAGCTTCTGGTGCCGCCGCTGGATCGAGCACTCGCGCTCGCCGAGCGCGATCGTCCGCCCGGCGCTGTCGGCCAGGATCTGCACCTCGATGTGGCGCGGGCAGTCGAGGTACTTCTCGAGGTATACCTCGTCGTTGCCGAACGCCCGGTCCGCTTCCATGCGGGCTGTGTCGAACGCCTGATGCAGCGCCCGGGCATCGGCCGCCACCCGCATCCCCTTGCCGCCGCCCCCGGCGGAAGCCTTCAAGATCACCGGAAAGCCGATCTCCGCCGCGAGGGCAAGCGCCTCCTCGCGGGAGCGGAGCGGCTCGGCGGATCCCGGCAGGATCGGCACGCCGCTCGCGGCCGCCGTCCGCCGGGCCTGGGCCTTGTCGCCCATTAGCCGGATCGCCGCGGGCGGCGGTCCGATCCAGGTCAGGCCGCATTCCTGCACGACCTCGGCGAAGTGGGCGTTTTCGGCCAAGAAGCCGTAGCCGGGATGTACCGCGTCGGCCCCCGTGATTTCCGCTGCCGCGATCACCGATGCGATGTTGAGGTACGAGGCCTTGGCCGGCGGCGAGCCGATGCACACCGCTTGGTCCGCCAGGCGGACATGCAGGCAGTCCCGATCGGCCTCCGAGTGCACCGCCACGGTGGCGAGTCCGGCCTCCCGGCAGGCGGCGATGACGCGCAAGGCGATCTCGCCGCGGTTGGCGATCAGGACCTTGGACAGCATGGCACGTTCACGCCGGGCGAATCGCGAACAGCCGCTGGCCGAACTCGACCGGCTGCGCGTTGTCGGGGAAGACCTTGACCACCGTGCCCGAGACGTCCGACTCGATCTCGTTCATCAGCTTCATGGCCTCGACGATGCACAGGACCTGGCCCTTGCGGACCACGGCGCCCACCTCGACGAACGGCGGCGCCTGGGGGTTCGGCGCCCGGTAGAACGTCCCCACGATCGGCGAGGTGACGTACACCAGACCGCTCTCCTCCGGCTCCACTGCCGCCGGCGGTGCGGGGGCCGCACTGCCGACCGGCAGCGGGTGGGTCGCCGGGGGGTGGACCGGCGGCGCCGGCGGCCAGGCCGGGAGGGGAGGCGCTACGGGCGGCGGGCCGTCGATGCGGATCCGCATCCCCTCCTGCTCGATTTCCACCGAGCCGACTTTGTGCTCGGCGACGACGCGGATGAGCTGGCACAGCTCCTCGAGCGTGAGCATGTCTCTCCTAGAGGAAGTCGCCCCGCAGCCGGAAGGCCGCGATGCGGCTCGCGTAGCGGGCTTTCCCGGTGTTGCCGTCGCGGGTCAGCACCGTGAGGAGGAAGTAGTCTTTCGTGATGGACGTGAGGATGGCCACGCGGCGCTCCGCCGCCACCACGACTTGCTCGAGATCGCCGAGCTGCAGCTCACGGTTCGCGCTGGCCACCTCTCGCAAGAACGTGGAGTACTCGGCCACGATTTCATCCACCTCGCCGTGCCGCCCGCCCCAGCTCTCCACCTGGATGCCGTCGCGGTCGGCGATGGCCGTCATCAAGACGCCTTCGCAGGCGCGCAGGTCGTTGAGATGGCTCGCAAAGCTCATCGCGCGATCCTCTCCCGGCCCGCAGCAACCCGGGCCAGCCAGCGCTGCAGCGAGGCGATCTTCCGCTCGCTGGGCGTCAACGTCGGCGCCGAGACCGGCGGCGCCTCATCCATCATGTCGCGCACGAGCCCGAGCAGCTCGCGCGCCTCCTGGTTGTCCGGCTCGCGGCGCAGCAGCGTCTCGAGCACCTCGATGGCGGCTTCCATCTGCTGCTGCCGGAGATAGAGCCTCGCCAGCGTCAGCGACGCCGGAGGGTGAGCGTCGGCGGCAGGCTCGACGGCCGGAGGAGCCTCGGCAGCCGGCGCGACCGCTGCAGCCGGCGGCTCGGACTCCTCGGCCGGCGCCTGGGCCGGCGGCGCATCGGCTTCCTCCGGGACCGCCACGGCTGCCGTGGGTCTTGCCACCTCCACGAACTCGGGCGGCGCGGCAGGCTGTGCCGGGGGCTCGGGGGGAAGGGCCTCGAGGGCTGCAGCGGCCCCGGCCGCCTCTTCCGCGGCCGGTGCGACTGCCTCCCCGGCACCCTCGACTTCGGGCGGCGCCGTCTCGGGCGCGGCGGGCGGCAGCTCCGGCGCAGGCTCGGCGAGCACCGCCCCGCCGGCAGGAGCATGCGCCTCGGCGACGGCTTCCTCGCCGCTCGCCGCAACGGCCTCCGCGGCCACGACTGGCTCAGCGGGCGCCAGCAAAGGCTCGCCGAACACGTCGAAGACCTCGCCGGCGGGCTCGCCAACGAGCCCCTCCGCGGGAACGGCGGGCAGCGGCTCGAGCGCCGGCGCAGCCTCGCCGAGCCCGGCCTCGGCCGGCGTCGGAGCCTCGGGCGCCGGGCTTTCCTCCGGGGGCACCGGGGAGGGCGTCGGCTCGAGCGGGAGCGGGGCCGCGTCGAATTCGAACGGCACGGGGGCCGGCGCCGGCTCGGGCACCTGAGCCGCTGCGGCGGGGGGCGGCGGCGCCGGCTCGGCCGGACGGGAGGGGGGGGCCGCGGTCCGCTCTACATCCGCCTTGAGCGCATCCACGGCGGCCTTCAGGACCTCGTCCCCCGGCACGAGCGCCAGCGCCCGTTCCATCGCCTCGAGCGCCGCCGAACGCTGCCCGCACGCCAGGCGCGCCTCGCCGAGCAGGCGCCACGCCACGGGGTTGTGGGCGTCGAGCCCGAGAGCCTGGGTGAGCGCGTCGGCGGCCTCGCTCTCCTTGCCGTGGCCGAGGTCGAGGCAGGTGCGACCCAGGGCGACCCAGGCAGCGACGTAGCGCACGTGGTATTTGAGGCCTCCCCTCAGCACCTCGGCCGCCTCGCCGAGCCGCCCGTCACGCCTCAGCAGCTCGCCCAGCTGGTAGAACTGGCGCGACCGCGGGTCCTTCGCCAGCTCCCGTTTCAACTCGTCGATACGCTTGCTGTTGTCGACCATCGTCACATTGTAGCGCCGAACTCCCGGTTTCACGTCAAGGCCAGGGGCAGGTTCGCGCGGGGGTCGACTGCGTACATCTCGGCGACTCGCCGGACGAGCTCTCGCCCGCCCGGGGTCACGACCCTGGGAACGGCCACCTGCACGGTGTAGTAGTGATCTCCGGGAATGCCCGTACGGGCGTTGCGAACGCCCTTGCCCCGGAGCCTGAAGCGCTGGCCGGACTGGGTGCCGGGCGGAATCTTGGCGCGCACCGGGCCCCAGATCGTCCCCACCTCGATCTCCGCGCCGACCGTGGCCTCGGCGAAGGTGATCGGCACCGTCGTGTGGATGTCGTCGCCCTTTCGATCGAAGAACGGGTGCGGCCTGACCTTGACCGTCACCGAGATTTCTCCGCCCGGCACCGAACGGACCGCGGCCCGCACCCGGTCGCCGTCCCCCACGCCGGCCGGGATGCGCACCCTCACACGGTCGGTGTGAATGAGCTGCCCGCTGCCGCGGCACCGCCCGCAGGTCCGCTCGCCGTCATTCCCCCGCCCACGGCACGCCTCGCACTCCACCTCGCGCCGCAACGCCACCACCACCGAGGTGCCCTTCACGGCTTCCGCGAGGTCGAGCTCGACCGCCACCTCGGCCGGCGGCGCCGGCGCGGGGGACGGCGTGCCACCCTGCCGGAAAAAGTCGCCGAACAGGTCTCCGAGATCGGGGAAGCCTCCGAACCCGCCGAAGCTGACGTTCACCCGCGACTTGCCGCGCCCGCGCCAGGCCCGCGCGCTCCGCGCCGCCACTTCGGCCTCGTCGATCGTTCCGAAGCGGTCGTACTGCGCTCGCTTGGCGGGATCCGAGAGCACGGCGTACGCCTCCTGGATTTCGCGGAACTTGCGCTCGGCGTCGGGATCGTGCGGGTTCACGTCGGGATGGCAGCGCCGCGCCAGCTTGCGATACGCCTTCTTGATCTCCTCCGGGCTGGCGTCGCGTGCAACCTTGAGCACCGCATACAGGTCCTTCATCACGTCCCCCACTAGCGTCACACGCCGTCACGAAATATGAGCGCCTTCTTGTAAACTTTCAAGGGTGTCGCCCGTCACCTTTCCGGTCCCATTCCCCGCGAGGTGGCGTGCGAAGAGGTGAACAAGCCGCTAGAATGCGCGCATGCTGCTCGTGGGCGAGGCCTTGTTCCTCCCCTTCCTCGCGATCGTCGTGACGCGCGGCACCCGATCGGTCGCCTCGGTGCTCGCCACCTCGCTCGTCGTCTGGCTGAACCTCTGGTGGATCGTGCCGCTGCTCGGTGTCGACCCTCTCCTGAGGCCGCTGCCGCCGTTTCTCCTGTTGCCCAAGTCCGAGATCGTGATGATCGTCGGGCACATCACCGCCGGACTGCTGGCGCTGGTCAGTTTCGGGCTGTTCTCGCCCCGTCAGGGTTCCCCCACCGACCTTGCGCTGCGCGCCGACCGCCGCCGCGACTTCCGCGCGGCCGGCGAATTCTGGCTCGAAGCCGGCCACCCGCGGCGGGCGCTGCGGGCGTTCAGGCGAGGGCGGGCGTGGGGCCGGGCCGGGGAAGTGGCGCGCAACCTCGGACGCATCAACGCCGCCCTCAACTACTACCAGAAGGAAGGCGGCGAGTGCCTGGCCAGCGCCGCGTCGCTGGCCTCCCGCCAGGGCAACGAGGAGCTGGCACTGCAGCTCTGGCTGCGGTACGGCACATACCTCGTGGAGCACAACAAGGCGGAGGCGGCCGTCGAGGTGTTCATGCGGGCCGGCGACGCCCGCCGCGCCGCCAACGCGGTCGAGATGGCCGCCAAAGCGAAGCGCCTGTCGACGAGCTCGGCGGAAATCGCGGTGCGCGCCGCTCGCGAGGCCGGCCGCCCGCAGCTCGCTGCCCAGGTGGCGCTGGCGGCTGGCCGCCTCAAGGAGGCCGGCGAGCTGCTGCTGGAGGCCGGGCAGCCGGCCGAGGCGGCCAAGGTATTCGAGTCCGCCGGCGAGTTCGGGCGTGCCGCCGAGGCGCTCCAGGCGGCCGGCCAGGACGACAGGGCCACCCGCCTGCGCGCCCAGCGCCTGCGCGAGGAGGGCCGGCTCGAAGAAGCGGCGCACCTGTTCGGGGTGGCCGGGATGCCGGCCGAGGCGGCCGAGGTGCTGGTCGAGCTGGGGCGCTTCCGCGAGGCGTTCGAGCGCTTCCGCGAGGCCGGCATGCCGCGCGAGGCCGCCGAGGCGGCGGCGCACATTCCCGACCCCCAGGAGGCGGCGGACCTGCTGGGCTCGATCGGCGAGTGGGAGGAGGCCGGCCTGCTCTGGGAGCGCCACGGCAACCTCCTGCAGGC
The DNA here is from genome assembly GCA_035384965.1 of Thermoanaerobaculaceae bacterium. GTDB lineage: Bacteria > Acidobacteriota > Thermoanaerobaculia > Thermoanaerobaculales > Thermoanaerobaculaceae > JAAYVZ01. The sequence goes on along the minus strand of DAOOJE010000033.1, from coordinate 29,319 downwards.
CGCCCGGTGTTTCGAGCGGGCCGGGGACCTTGCCCGCGCCGAGCAGCTTCTCGGCCGCGCGGGCGAGCAGCTCGAACTGGCAGGCTTCCTCGCCCGTCAGGGCCGGATCGAGGAGGGGTTCACCGTTCTCTTCGAGGCCGGTGAGCTCAAGGCGGCGTGGGAGATGCTGTCGGCGACTTCGGCCAAGGTGCCGTCGCTCGCCGAGCCGCTGTCCAAGCTCGCGGTGTGGCTCGCCCGCGAGGTGGACCTCCCCACGGCCATCGGCGCCGTGCAGCGAGCCACCAGCGAGCAGACGGTGCGGCGCGAGTTGCTGCCTGCGTTCTACACGCTGGCGCACCTGCTCGAGCAGCACGGCGACCTCAAGGCCGCCGAGTCGGCGTGGCAAAAGATCGTCGACTTCGACTACTCGTACGAGGATGCCGCCAGGCGCCTCCAGACCATCAAGGCGCAGCGGCAGACGATCGAGCAGCTCCAGTCCTCGGGCGGCCTGACGCCGGTGCCGGGCTCGCCGGAGGCGCCGGCCAGCGAAGCCGCGTCGCGCTACCGGCTCGAGAAGGAGCTGGGGCGGGGCGGCATGGGCGTCGTCTACAAGGCGTTCGACACCCGGCTCGGGCGGCCGGTGGCGATCAAGATCCTCAACTCCCGCCAGCACACCCCGGACGCCTTCCGCCGCTTCGAGCGGGAGGCGCGGGCCGCCGCCGCCCTCTCGCACCCGGGCATCGTGCACATTTACGACTTCGACCGCGGGTTCGGGTCGTACTACATCTCGATGGAGTTCGTGCCCGGCCCGACCCTCAACCAGCTCCTGCGCGAGGAGCCCCTGTTCGTGCGGCTCCACCTGCTCGGCTTCATGCGGCAAATCGCCGAGGCCGTGGCGTACGCCCACGCGTCCGGCGTGGTGCACCGCGATCTCAAGCCCGCCAACATGATCCTGGCCGACCGGCGGCAGATCAAGATCCTCGACTTCGGAATCGCGCGCCGTCTCGACGAGCAGGACCAGTCGGCGTCGGGGGCCGCGGGCACGCCGTACTTCATGGCGCCCGAGCAAATCGTGGGCGAGAACCCGGACAAGCGAACCGACGTTTACGCCCTCGGCGTGACGTTCTTCCAGCTCGCCACCGGCACCTTGCCGTTCATGCAGGGGAACATCCTCAAGGCTCACCTCGAACAGCCTCCACCCGACCCGGCCACCCTCGCCCCCGACCTCGACCCGGGGACCGGCCAGCTCATCCTCGCGTGCCTGGCCAAGGAGCCGGCGCAGCGGCCGCGCGACGGGAGCGCCCTCCTCGCCGCCATCGAGGCGCTGGGCGCAGACGGGAGAGCGGAGTGAAGGTCGCGCTCATCGGCACGCACGGCGTCGGCAAGACCACCCTGTGCTACGAGCTGGCGGCCCGCCTCAAGCGGCGGGACGTCAACGTCGAGATGGTGCGGGAGGTGGCGCGCCGTTGCCCGTTGCCGATCAACCGCGAGACCAGCCTCGCCGCCCAGTCGTGGATCCTCCACACCCAGATGGCCTGGGAAATCGAGGCGGAGGCGACTCATCAGGTCGTCATTTGCGACCGCTCGGTGCTCGACAACTACTGCTACCTCGTACACGCCACCGGCCCCCAGCCGTCCTGGGAGCCGCTCCTCGCTCGCTGGCTGGAAACCTACGACTGCCTCGTCAAGGTGCCGCTGTGGAGCGCTCCGCGCTGGGACGGCGTCCGCGACGTGGACCTGGCGTTCCAGCGCGCCATCGACCAGCTCCTCGATCAGCAGATTCGCCAGCGGGGGCTCGCCTGCCTCGACCTCGCCGGCGAGGAGCCGAGCCGATGGGGCCAGATCGTCATGGCGCGGCTCGAGCCTCTCGTGTGCCCGATGCCCTCGCTGTTCCCGGAAGAGGAAGCCCCCGTCCCACTGCCGGCTCCGTGAGCAGGTGCCTGCAGCGGCCCGCCACGAGCGCGGCGCCAGCCAGCCTGCAGCGCTGGCTCACGTCGGGGTGCCGCAGGCCGGGCAAAAGCGGGCGCCGGCGGGCAGCGGCTGCCGGCACCCGGAGCACACGGCGCCCCCTGCTGGCTTGCCGCAACCGGGGCAAAAGCGCGCCCCGGCCGGCAGCGCGCTGCCGCAATGGGGACAGAAAGCCGCGGCCGCTCCGGCACCGCCGGCGGCCGGGACTGCGCCGCCACGCAGCGCCTCGCCGAGGGCGCCCGCCATCTGCACGCCGAAACCGGCGCCCAGCCCCACGCCGAGCCCCGCCCCGGCCGCACCGCCGCCGCCCTCGGACCTCGCCGCATCGCCCAGCGCCACGGCTGCCTTGAACCGCGTGTACGCCGCGAGGTCCCCGACCGCCCCCATCGAGGCGCGCTCGTCGAGGCGCTGCAGCACCTCGTCCGGAGGCGTGATGGAGTTCACGTAGAAGTCCGAGAGATCCACGCCGTACTTGCCGAAGTCCTCGACCAGGCGAGCCTTGGCCAGGGCGCCCAGCTCGTCGTACGAGGCGGGGAGGTCGAGCACCGACGTGAGGTTCTCGCCCAGCAGGTCGTTGAGCCGCGACACGATCATGTCACGGTAAAAGTCCTGCAGCCGCGCCGTGTCGAGCTGGCCGAGCGAGCCCACCACCGTGTTGACGAACGTGCGGGCGTCGCGAATGCGGTAGGCGTACGTCCCGAACGCCCGCAACCGCACCACACCCAGCTCGCGGTCGCGAAACACCACCGGCTCGCGCGTGCCCCACTTCTGGTCGAGGAACGTGCGCAGGGAGACGAACACGACCTGGACGCGGAACGGCGAGGTGAAGCCGAACGGCGCCGCCAGCACCTTGGTGAGCAGCGGAATGTTCTGGGTCGTGAGGGTGTGGCGCCCGGGGCCGAACACGTCCAGCGCCCGGCCGTCCCGGTAGAACACCGCCTCCTGCGCCTCGTGGACGATGAGCTGGGCGCCGAACTTGACGTCGGCGCTGCCCTCGGGCGGAAAACGGTAGGCGATTTCGTGCCCTGACGGATCGTAATGCTCGATGACCTCCAGGAACTGGCTCATGTCGCCCCCTTTCACGCGCCCAGCACACTCTCGACCACGGCGTCCCGCGCTCCGAGCTGCGATGCCGCTTCCTCGAGGCGCCGCTCGAGCTCTTCGACCCCACCCTCGCCGTCCAGACCGCCGGCCGCCGCCACGAGGGCATCGACCGCCTCCACGAGCGCCAGATCGAAGCGGTACAGCTTCTCGAGCTCCGCCTCGCCGACCTTGGCGGCATCGAACCACCCCGCGTACCCCGATCCGGCATGGCGCAGCGTGTTGGCAAGGCTATCGAGCCGCTTCTCGGCTGCCGACAGCCGCTGCAGCAGGTCGGCTTGATCGAGCCGGAGACGCCGGGTGAAGGCGAGCACGCCTTCGCGCGCCCGGTCGATTCGCGTCGCCAGCTCGGCCCTCAGCGCCTGGTCCACCTCGCGCCGGGTCTCCCGCTCGAGGTACCCGCGAAACCCCGGCACCCGGGCGCCCAGCCGCTCCAGCCAGGTGCGTGCGCTCCGTGCCCTTTCCGCTGCATCCGTCATGTGCGGCCCCCTGTTCGTGGGCATCGTATCATGCAGGCGGGAGGGCGATCGGACGCAGCTCCTGCTCGGTCTCGGCGGCAACCAGGGCGACGTCGCACACGCGTTCGCACAGACCCTCGCGGCGCTCGAGTCGGAGCACCCGGTGGTGGGCGTGTCCCGCCTCTGGCGCAGTACCGCCCTCGGCCCGCCGCAGCCGGACTACCTCAACGCCGCAGTGCTGCTCGAGCTGCGCTCCACGCCGCTGGCGCTGCTGCGGCGCTGCCTGGAGCTGGAGTGCGCCGCCGGCCGGAAGCGGCACCGTGAGGCGCGCTGGGGGCCCCGCCCGCTCGACCTCGACCTGCTCATCGCCCCTGGCGTGGTCGTCGTCTCGCCAGAGCTCACCCTGCCCCACCCCCGTCTCGCCGAGCGACGCTTCGCGCTGCTGCCCGCCTGCGAGCTGGCCCCGCGGTGGACCCATCCTCGCCTTCGCCGCTGCCTGGCCGAACTCCTCTCCGGGCTTGACCCCCTGGCGCAGCCGTGCCACGTTGCGGGGCCGTTCCCCCGCCTGGCCGCGAGTTAAGGGTCCAGGGTCGCTCCCCCCACACGGCACGGCCGCCCACCTTCGGCTCGCGGGGTCAGCGCTCGCCGCGCAGGATCGCCGTCGGCTCCAGTGCGGCGGCGCGTCGCGCCGGCTGCACGGCGGCGACAGCGCAGACGAGCAGCGAGACACCCAGCGCCAGGCCGTAAAACCACGGGTACTCCGCCATTTGCAGGCGCTCGTTGCGCAGCACTGCGGCCTCTCCGAAGTCCACCGGCAGCGCTCCGACGATGCGGATCAGCGCCGCGCCGGCAACCCAGCCGGCCACCGAGCCCAGCAGACCCAGCAGCACCCCCTGGTGAAGGAAGATGATCCCGATATCGTGGCGAGAAAACCCCGCCGCCCGGAGGATCGCGATGTCCCGCCGCTTGTCGGCTACGAGCTGGACCAGCACGTTGCCGACTCCGAACGCGGCGACCAGCACGGTGAACAGCACCAGCACCCTGGTGATGAGGTTCTGGCGCTCGAACGCCTCGAGTTGCGAGGAGGCCTGCTCCTGCCACGAGCTGCAGACGTAGCCGATCCTCGCCTCGGCGGTGCGGGCGAAGCTTTCAGCTTGAAGGGGATCCTCCAGCCCGACGTGGACCTTCGTGGCCTGGTCCGCCGGCAAACCGGCCAGGGCCTGGGCAGGTGGGAGGTTCACGATGGCCGCCCGGCGGTCCACGGCCGCCAGCCCGGCATCGATCACCGCCACCACGCGCAGCGGCACCGCGCCGCCGTTCGCCCCCTGCGCCTGCAAGTGCGAGCCCACCTCCACTCCGAGGCTGCGGGCGAGCTGCGCGCCCAGAATCACGCCGTCGGCGGTGGCCTCGAGATCCTCCCAGCGGCCTCGCACCACCTTCTCGTCGAGGCTGGTGATGGCCGCCTCGGCTGCCGGCGCCACGCCGGTCAGCACGACTGGCCGCCGGACGGTGCCGTACAGGAGCACGGCCTGCGCTTCCACGGCCGGGGTCACGACCCGCACGCCGGGCATTGCCGCGAGTTCCGAGAGCACACCCTTGAGCGGGCGCACCGAGCGCTTCTCGTCCGGGACGTGGTGGCGGGCGAGGTCGATGACCGCGTCCCCCGGGGCCGGCAACGCCTCCGGCCACAAGCCTCGGGGCCGCCGCGGCAGGACCTCGACGTGGGGGGACGTCTCGGTCGATTTGCGGATGAAGTCCTCGGCCAGCCCGGTCGTGAGGGAAAGCGTGACGATCAGCATTGCCGAGCCGACCGCCACCGAAACGAGGGCGATGGCCGACTGGCGGGGGCGACCACGAAGCTGGGCCTCGGCAATGCGCAGGTGGTCGATCACTGCACCCGCACTCTCGCGCCCGGGCGCAGTCCCGTCGGCGCGGGCGAGATGACCCGCTCGCCCGGAACCACGCCGTCCACCACCTGGCAGGCGCGCGCATCGCACACGCCGATCCGGACGTCCCTGAAGACGGCCATCGAGCCGGCGTCCACGAGCACGACCTGCCGGACCGATCCGCTCCCGAGCAGGGCGTCCCGGGGCACCACCACCGCGCCATCCACCACCCCGATCACGATGTTGACGGTGGCCGTGAGGTCGAGCTGCAGTGGCGGCCGCTCGGCCGGCAGTTCCACCAGGATGTCCGCGGACTTCGTGAGGCGGTCCACCGCCGGCAGGATCCGCCACACCGACCCGGTGAGAGGGCGGTCGGGAAAGGCGTCGAAGACGAGCCGCACGTCCTGCCCCGGCGCCACCCGCCCGAGATCGCGCTCGTCCACTGCCACGCGCACGTACGCGGACGAGAGGTCCACGATGGTCAGCACGTCGTCGCCTTCGCGCAGCGCGTCGCCGGCGCGGTGTGCGAGCGAGCTCACGGCCCCGGCGAGCGGTGCCCTCAGCTCGACCCACCCCGCCTGCTCCCTGGCCAGCGCCAGGGCAGAAGCCTTGGCTGCCGCCGCTGCCTCGAGCTCTCGCCCTCGCTCTCTGGCTCGCACCCACTCGTCCTCTGGCAACAACCCCTGCCTCGCCAGCCGCTCGGCTCGCGCCGCCGCGTCAGCCGCCTCCGCAAGCGCGGCGCGGGCTGCCTCCAGCTCCCGCCCGGCCCTTTCCACCGCGAGCTCCACCTCTGCCCGCTCTTGTCGGGCGACGACTTGTCCCTGCGCCACCTGCTCGCCGGGGCCGACCAGCACGGCCTCCAGGGGCGCCGCCACACGCGCGCGCACCGTGGCCCGACGGTCGGTATCCACCCGCCCGGTGGCGTAAACCGCCGCCACCACCCGACCCTGCTCCACCGGCGCCAGCCTCACCTCGACCCCTCGCACGCTCTTCCAGACGACCCGGCCGAGCACGAGCCCCGCCGCAGCCACCAGTCCGAGCAGCACGAACCACCGTCTCATGACTTGCCTCCCACCCTATCCTCCCGGCGCTCGTCAGCCACGATCCGCCCGTCGAGCAGCCGCAGCACGCGGTCCGACCGCTCCGCCCAGCTCTGGTCGTGGGTGACGACCAGGATGGTCTGGCCGAGCTCGCGGTTGAGCTGCCTGAACAGCTCGTACACTGCCGTGGCGTTGGCCGAATCCAGGTTGCCCGTCGGCTCGTCGGCCAGCAGCAGGCGCGGCCGGTTGACGAGCGCCCGGGCCACGGCAACACGCTGCTGCTCACCCCCGGAAAGCTGGCGGGGGAGCTTGTCCAGCATGCCCCCGAGTCCCACCCGGGCCAAAAGCTCGGCCCCCCACGCCCGCTCCTGCGGCGAGCGGCCGCCGCCGCGCGCCCACAGCGGCATCAGCACGTTGTCGAGGGCGGAAAACTCGGGCAGCAGGAAGTGAAACTGGTAGACGAAGCCGATGAGACGGTTGCGCAGCCGGGCGAGTTTGTCGTCGTCGACCGACCGGAGGGAGACGCCGGCGACCAACACCTCGCCCTCGTCGGGGCGGTCGAGCCCTCCGAGCAGGTAAAGCAGCGTCGACTTCCCTGACCCGGAGGGACCGACGAGGCAGGCGAACTCGCCGCTGTCGAGTACCAGATCCACACCTCGCAGCACCTCGCGCGCGGCCGCCCCTTGCCCCAGCCGCCGAACGAGGCCCCGTGCCACCAGCACCTCGCCTCGCACCGCCTCTCCCTCCACCCCGCTCTCACGCCGCGCCACGCAGCACCTCCACCGGCAGCACCCTCACTGCCTTGCGCACCGCGACGAGCGCCGCCAGCGCCGCGATGGCGAGGGCGACCCCGGAAACCACGGCGTAGTAGCGCGGGTCGTTGGCCAGGAACAGCTCGGTGTAGGCCAGCACCGAACCCTCGCGCGGTGCGAAACGAATCGGGAACGCCTGGAAGTAGGCGATCCCCAGCGCGGCCAGCAAACAACCCGCCAGAGCACCGCTGCCCCCCAGCATGAGACCCTCGAGCAGGAACACGCCGCGCAGCGCCGGGCGGGAAAACCCGCACGCGCGCAGGATCGCGATGTCACGTTCCTTGTCGAGGATGATCGTGGTGAGCTTGTTGCCGATGCCGAGCCCCGCCACCACGAGGACGAACCCGGTGAGCAGGTACGTGGTCGTGCCGATCGTCCGGAAAAGCTGCAACGACGCGCGGTTCGCCTCGTCCCACGTCTCGGCGCGGTGGCCCGTAAGCGCCTCCACCTGCCGCCGCACGCCGTCCAGACCGGTGAGGGCGGCAGTGCGAATGCGGATCTCGCTCGCCTCGTCGGCACCCCACCCGGCCAGCGCCTGAGCGACCGGCAAGTTGACGACCGCCGTCGCCTCGTCGTACGCCCCGAGCCCCGTGGCGAGCACCCCCACCACCTCCAGTTCCAGCGCCGCGCCGGTCTCCCCGACCGCCACCACCCTGTCCCCCACTTCGACCCCCAGGCGGCGAGCCAGCTGCACGCCCGGGATCACCCCATCGCGGCGTGCCTCAAGGGCATCCCAGCTCCCCTCCAGCACGGCGTTCCACAGCTCGGTGACGGTCCGCTCATCGCCTGGGATCGTGCCCTGCAGCGAGGCCGGCTCCGCGATGGTCCCGAACGACAGCACCACGGGAGTGCGGGCCGCCACCGCGACCCCCTCCACGCCGGGAAGCTGCCGCAGCAGCGGCGCCATGGCCACGGCGCCCCGCACTGTCGGCCGCTCGTCGGGAACCGGCGGCCGCGACAGTTGCAGGACCTCGCCGGGCGCGCCCCGCTCGAGCGCCGCCCGGGCCGCCGGCACCTCGAGGTTTTCGGTCAGCACCGTGACCAGGGGCGAGACGCCAATGAGGCGGCGGGTGAAGAACACCACGAGGCCGTCCATCATGGCGACCGTGAAGATGAACACCGCCACGCCGACCGCGACGCCCGCCACGGTGAGCGCGGCCTGCCGCGGCCGCGCCGCGAGGTGGCGCCAGGCGAGCCGCACCACGGCCGCCGTCACCCGTCCCCTCCGGTCCGCCCGTCCGACCCCGGCCCCACGTGCGTCAACGGCGGTTCCGCAGCCTGGCTTCGAGGTAGCGGCCCATCGTCCGGACCGCCACGTCGGCGGACCGGAACGTCGGTAAACCCTTCTCCTCGAGCAGGTGCGCCATGGGGTCGAAGATGCTGCCGCAGTCGATCGAGACCACGATCGGCTTGTCGGTTGACGCGAGCACCCTCGCCAGGCGGCTCGGGAGGCTGCCCTCGTGGAAGATCGACTCGTGCTCGGGGACGCCGTGGGCGAGCGTCGCCATGGCCGGCGTGAGCGGGATCGTCGAGCACAGCACGAGGTCCACGCCGGCATCCTCGCAAAACGCGCGGACCGCGTCCTCGTGCGCCTCGTCGTTGGCCATGGGCGTCAGGTCGAGGGGGTTGTGCACGTCCACGAGCGCGTCGAGCTTGCCCTTGGCCAGGGCGGCCTGCAACCGGGTCGTGGTGGCTGGCTCGAATACCGCGAGTTCGAGGTGCCAGCCCTCGCCGCGCAAGGAGTCGGCAATGCCGACCGCCTCGTACCCGGCGTTGGACAGCGCCGCCAGCCGCCTGCCGGCCCAGCGCTTGCCGCCTAGAAGCGAGCTCACCTTCAGGAGATCGAGGAACTCCTCGAAGCCGCGCGCCACGAGCGCCCCGGCGCTCGCCACCACCGCCTCGCAGACGTCGTAGTCGCCGGCCAGCGACGCGGTGTGACCGCTCGTCGCCGACTTGCCCTCGGCGGTCCGCCCGGCCTTGTAAAAGATGACATCGCGGCCGGCGCGGACCACCTCCCGCACGGCAGTCGCGAACTCGAGGCCGTCGCCGTCCTTGAACCCCTCCACGTACACCGCGATGGTGGTCACCAACGGGTCGCCGAGCATGAAACGGACGAAGTCACTGATTGTGAGGTCGACTTGATTGCCCGTCGAGACGGCGTAGCGCGGCGACAGCCAGCCGAGCTTGCTCATGCGGGTAATCATGTAGGCGCCACTTTGCGAGATGAACCCGACGTTGCCGACCCCATCCTCGCGCAACACCAGCTTGCTGGGGGGGATGAAGAGGGTGTGGTAGCGGCCCGGCCGCGAGACGATCCCCAGGCAGTTGCCGCCGTTGGCGACGAGCGGCCGGCCCTCGGCGCGGGCTCGCCCGAGCGCCGCCTTGATGCGCGCCTCGATGGTCTCGCCGCCCGACTTCTCGCCCATGCCGCCGGGGATGAGGATGACGCCGACCGCCTTGTCGTGCTCGACGAGTTCCTCCATGAGCGCCGGCACCTGCTCGGCGCCGACGGCGACCACGAAGACGTCGACCCGCTCGGGGAGGTCCTCGACCGCCGGGACGCAGCGCACGCCGTCGATGGCCTCGCTGTCCGGCCGCACGACGTACATCCGCGCCGGGTCGAACCCCGACGCGAGGATGTTGCCGAGGATGATCCGCCCCATGTTCATCCCCCGCGCCGAGACCCCGATGATTCCCAGGCTCGAGGGCTTCATGAGCCGCTCGATCGAGGCCATCGGCCTGGCCGGAGGCAGGGTGCCGCGGCGGCGGAACTTGAGCAGGCCGTCGAGCGCGACGAGGCGACCGCCGGAAATCCCGAACGGGTTGACCTCGAGCTCGGTGATGGTCCAGCGCGACGCGCCGCCCCCCTCGGGCCCGTCATGGCCGAACGCCGCGCCGATCGCCCGCAAGGCGGCCAGCACCCGGAGGATCTCGGCGTCCTCGACGAGCTTCCTGCCGCCTCGCGTCAGCCCTGCCATGCGCCGGTAGGACAGCGTGGATCGGAACACGTCGAGCATCGCCGGCTCGTCGAGCAGCGCGATGCTGGCGCTGACGACCGCCAGTCCCTTGCGGCACGCCTCGCCCATGAGTTCGGTGTCGACGCCCCCGATCCCCATCGTGACCACCGGGCCGAACTCGCGGTTGTGGCGGAGCGCGAAGATCGACTCGCTGCCCGGCCCTTCGCCCTCGCAGGCGATCATCTCCACCGCCATGACCCCGCGGATGTCGGCGCGAATCGCGACCTCGAGCGCCTCCCCGGCGAGGTTCCGGTACCCTTCCGGCGCGTGGCCGGGCCGGGCTTCGAGCGAGCGTGCGTACCGCCGCGGCACCTCCTCCAGCATGGCCGCGACGCCCGCGGCGATCGCCCGCGGCTCGGCCGCGACCTTGACGACCCCGCCCACGTCGGTCTTGTGCGCGATGTGGGGCGAGACGACCTTCAGCACTACCCGCTCCCCGCCGAGCGCCTGCGCGATGCCGGGGTCGACCGGGGCGCCGGCGGGGATCATCACCAGCCGGGGAACGGGGCAGCCGGCCGCCGCCAGCACGTCGTACACCTCGCTCTCGAGCAATGCGAAGCGGCCCTCGGCCGCCGCGCTGTCCAGGATCTGGTCGATGCGGTTGCGATCAATGTTCATGGACCTCTCCAGGGTGACGGTCGAGGCCCCCGCCTCGGGCGGGGTCACCGGGGGATGCTACCACGCCGCCCGCCGTTCACGATGCCCGGCGGGGGAGCAGCACCCAGACGCGGTCTTCGGTGGAAAACGCCGTCACGGGCAGGAAGCCGGCAGGGTCGCCGTCGAGCTGGTACGGAACGTCCCCCGGTCCTTCGAGGCGCAGCGTTCCTACGGCGCGCCGCGTGACGCCTCTCCGCTGCAGGTGGGTGCCACGGGGAATGGCGAAGAAAAACGGCACCACCGCGAACCGGCCGTGGCGCTCGAGAGTGACCACTTCCAGCCCGGGCGAAAACGGATCGGCGCCCGGCGTGGCGTGGTACGGGCCGCCGTAGCACCTGGCGTTCCCGGCGATGCACCACGAGGCGTCGATCTCCCCGTCGTCGAGCACGACGCGAAACCGGGGCAGTCGCCCGCGGACGAACTCCGCCACCGCCTGCACGCCGATCCCCACTTTGCCGAATCGCCGCTTGAGGAGATCGGGCATGCGCTGCAAAATGAGCGAGTCGGGCCCTGCCGAGAGCATGATGAGAAAAACTTGCCCCCGGTCGGTGCGAGCCGCGGCCATCGCCCGGCGCTCCCCGTCGAGCTGCAGCCGCAGCGCCTCGACGGGGCGGTGCGGCACGCCGAGCTCGAACGCCAGCACCGAGGTGGTGCCTCCCGGCAGGATGAGCAGTGCGCTGTCGGTGTTGAGCAGCCCCCGCGCTGCCTCGTTGTAGGTCCCGTCGCCGCCCCACACGGCCACGATCGGGTGACCGGCGCCAGCAGCGCGGGCCGCCAGCTCCGTGGCGTGGCCGGGCGCTCGCGTCGGCCACCACTCGAGCACCCAGCCGCACTCGGCGGCAGCGCTCTGCAGCGCCTTCTGCGGCGGCCGCGCCCGCCCCCCCCGCGACACCGGGTTGACGATGCACGGCAGGATCTTCATGGCTCGCTCGAACCAAACAGCTCCTGCTGCTCGCCAGGTGCCGCAGGGTACCCGAGGTGCCGCCGCGCCCGCGGCGTGACCGTGCGGCCCCGGGGCGTGCGCTGCAGGAACCCGGCCTGCAGCAGGAACGGCTCGTACAGATCCTCGAGAGTGCCCTCGTCTTCCCCGAGCGTGGCCGCCAGTGCCTTCAGACCCACGGGGCCACCGCCGTAGTGCTCGACGATGGCGCACAGCAGGCGGCGGTCCAGCTCGTCGAGGCCGAAGGCGTCCACCTCGAGGCGCTCGAGCCCGTAGCGAGCCGTTTCGAGGGCGATCGTCCGCTCCCCCCGCGCATGCGCGAAATCCCGGACCCGGCGCAGCAACCGGTTGGCGATGCGGGGCGTGCCGCGGGAACGGCGGGCGATCTCGGTCGCGCCCTCGTCGGTAATCGGCGCGCCGAGGATGCCGGCCGACCGACGGACGATCGTGGCCAGGCTCTCAGGGTCGTAGAGGTCGAGCCGGTGAACGATTCCGAACCGATCCCGCAGCGGGGCCGGGAGGAGCCCGGCGCGCGTCGTCGCGCCCACCAGGGTGAACGGCGGTAGCGGCAGCCGCATCGTGCGTGCCGCCGGTCCCGTGCCCACCACCAGGTCGAGCGTGAAGTCCTCCAGCGCCGGGTAGAGGATCTCCCCCACCGCCGGCGCCATGCGGTGGATCTCGTCCACGAACAGCACCGAGCGGGGCTGCAAGTTGGTCAGAATCGCCGCCAGGTCGCCGGCGCGCTCCAGCACCGGCCCGGAGGTGACCTGCACCGGCACCCCCATCTCGTTGGCGATGATGTGGGCGAGCGTGGTCTTGCCGAGCCCGGGCGGGCCGAACAGCAGCACGTGGTCGAGGGCCTCGTCACGGGCCAGGGCAGCCGCGATGAAGACCTGGAGGTTGGCGGTGACCCTGTCCTGGCCGATGTAGTCGGCGAGCCGGCGCGGCCGCAGGCTCTCCTCGAAACGGGCTTCCGCCGGATCCTGGATCGGCCGCAGCACGTGCTCGGTCACGGTCGAATACTACCCCACCACTGCAGGCCCGGCGATCGGCGGACGAGGACAGGCAGGACGACGGCCCTCTTGCACCCCGGTCACCGCACCAGCAGCTTGAGCACACGGGGCAGGAGCTGGTCGAGACCCATCTCGCCGCCGGTGCGCAGCACCCCCGCCACCGCGGCCTCGGCATCCTTCGCCGAGTAACCGAGGTTCACGAGCGCCGAGACCGCGTCCTCGCGCACGCTCCCGGCCCCTGCCCCGGTCACTGTCAGCTTGCCCTTGAGCTCCACGATGAGCCGCTCGGCGGTGCGGCGCCCGATCCCCGGGATTGCCGCCAGCCGCCGCCACTGCTCGGCGCCGACGGCCGCCGCGAGATCCGCTGGCGTGAGTCCCGAAAGCAAGGCCAGCGCGGTGCGCGGCCCCACCCCGCTCACCGCGATGAGCAGGCGGAAGGTGTCGCGCTCCTCCCTCGTCGGAAACCCGAAGAGCGCGATCTGGTCCTCGCGGACGTGCGTGTGGACGAACAACGCGGCCTCGCCCTTGCCGGCCAGGAAGGCGTGCGCCGAGACCGGCACCTTGAGCTCGTAGCCCACGCCTCCGGCATCGATCACGACCTCGCCGGGCCCCAGCTCGGCGATGCGGCCGGCGAGCCGTCCGATCATTCCGGCTCGGGCCGGAAGCGTGCCAGCAGCGCCTTGTTGATCGTCACCGCCTGCTCGCGCTTGGCCTCCGCCAGCATCGCCTGTTCGAGGCGCTGCACCTCGGTCTGCACCAGACTCTCGCGCAGGGAAGCCCGGTCGCGCTCGAGCTGGGCCGGGTCGGCCAGCGTCTGGGCACTGATGCGGGCGACGACGGCCCCCCGGTCGGCGAGCTTTACGACCGGCGTGATGCCGCCCACCGGCGTGCCGAACACTGCCTCGTCGAACGCCTGCGAGGCGCCGATCCCGGAAACCGCCGCTCCTCGCCTGTGGTCGGTGAACTGCTCCACCCGGCCGCCGAGCGCCGTCGCGGTGGTCTGCAGGTTGCCGGCGCCCAGGCCCGGCCGCATCACCTCGAGCTCGGCCGCCGTCGCCTCGAGCGCCCTCTGCCGCTTGACCGCCTCGAGCGCCTGGGGGCTGGCTTCCTCGAACGGCGTCACGCCCGCCTTGCGGACTGACGCGACCCGGTAGACGATCCAGCCCCGCACCGTCCGCCTGGGCCCGCCCACGAATCCCTCCTTGGCGGCGGCGATCTCGGCCATCAGCTCGGGCTCGCGTCCGAGGCCGGGGATGAAGTCGGCTCGCTCGAAGTACGGCGTCACGTTGGAGGTCACCACGTCGTCGGCCAGCGCACGCCACTGCTCCTCGGTCGTCAGCTTGGCAGCATCGATCTTCTCGCGCAGCGCCGCAGCACGGCGGCTGCCTTCCCCCTCGGCCAGCGCGTCGGCCAGCGTGGTGCGGATCTGCTCGCGCACCTCCTCGAGCGGCCTTTGAGCTGCCGGCCGGCGCTCCTCGACCTTGATGACGTGGTAGCCGAACTGGCTCTTTACCGGCTCGGAAATGCCGCCCGGCTCGAGTGCGAACGCCGCATCGGAAAACTCCTTGACCATGCGCTCGCGCGTGAAGAAGCCCAGATCGCCGCCGCCCGGCTTGCTGCCGTCGTCCTCCGAGTACTGGCGGGCGAGGGCGGCAAAGTCTGCGCCCGGCTTGAGCGCTTCTCTGCGAATCATGCTGGCCCGGGCCAGCGCGGCCTCGTCACCGGCGGGGTCGGGTGTGGCCAGCTTGACGAGGATGTGCCGCGCCCGGACCTCCTCCTCGGACCGGTAGTCCTGGAGATGGGAGCTGTAGTGCTGCTCAATCTGGCTGTCGGGCACGGTGATGGCCCGCCGCAGCCTGGAGCGGTCCACGAGCAAGTAGCGGATCTGCCACTGATCGGGGTGGCCGAAGCGGCTCGGGTTGGCGTCGTAGAACGTCCTGGCCTCCGTGTCCGTGGCGGTGACCTCCGCCAGCTTGCGGGTGAGCGGCACGAAAAGCGCCTCGCCCGAGACGCTCTCGTTGCGGCGCTTGAACTCGGCCGCCACCTCGGCATCGGAAATGACCACGCTCGCCGCCAGGGCCTGTTGCAGGCGCTCGAGCAGCATCGATTGGCGCAGCGAGGCCTCGAACTCCTCGGGGGTGGTCTGGCTGCCGCGCAGGATCCGGGCGTACAACTCGGTCCCGACGAACGTTCCGTCCGGCCGGCGGAACGCCTCGAACGACAGGATCCTGTCCAGCACCTCCTGGTCCGAGATGCGGAGACCGACGCGCTCGGC
Organism: Thermoanaerobaculaceae bacterium; assembly: GCA_035384965.1. GTDB lineage: Bacteria > Acidobacteriota > Thermoanaerobaculia > Thermoanaerobaculales > Thermoanaerobaculaceae > JAAYVZ01. Next base: position 14,173 of record DAOOJE010000033.1, on the reverse strand, counting down.
GGTCTGCATGAGCAGCGCCCGCTCCACCATCCCTTGCAGCGTCAACGCCGGCACGTCGAGCTGCTTGCGAAACGTCTCGTACTGCTGCCCGTACATCTGCCGGAAGCGGTCCTCGGTGCTGCGCAGCTCGCGCAGAAATTCGGTCTCGCTGATGATCTGGCCGCCGACCTTGGCGGCGATGCCTTCCATGCCGCGATCGGTCTTGTCGAGCCGCCCCGCGCCCCAGTCCATGAAGATCAGCAGTACGAAGACGAAGACGACGAACCACAAGACGATCTTGAGGTTCTTGAACTGGTCCCGCAGCAGCTTGAGCATGCAACGCCCTCCCGAGGCATACGCCCAAAGGCCACGGATTCTAACCCACCGGCTCCGGTTGGGCAAGTTCAGACGCACTCGCTGGTTGCACGGGCAGAGCGAGCAATGCTAAGGTAGCCGAGGCGTCGAAGATGGCTCCCTTGTTCTCGTCGTCGTCATCGAACCCGCGACGCCTCGAGCTGGACTGGGTGGTGGTCTCGGTGGCCAGCATCCGCCGCTGGGGGCTCGCGGCGCTGTTCGTCGTGTTGACGCTCGCCATGGCCGGGGGGGCGTTCCTGATCCTCCACGAGCCGATCGAAAAGCGCGCCGAGCGGGCCGTTCGACGCGCCTCCGCGCTCGAGGAGGAGGTGCGGCGTGACGGCGTCTCTCCCAGCTTGCAGGAGGAGTTCGACCAGGCCTCCCGGCTGCTCGGCGAGGCCAGGTCCGACCTGGCGCGGCAGGACTGGGCGGCCTCCCTGGCCCGCGCCGAGGAGTCGATCCGCCGATTCGAGCTGCTCGCCGGGCTGGTCGGCCGCGACTTCGTGGGCTCCGGCCAGATCATCGAAATCCACGGCCGCGTCGAGGTCCAGCGCGCCAACCAGACGCGGTGGGACCGGGCGCGGGAGAAGCAGCCCCTGTACAACGGCGACTTCGTCAAGACCGGCGCCGATTCCTCGGCCGAAATCATCTTCTCGGACGGCACGGTGTACCGCATCGGACCCGACGCGCTCATGGAAGTGCACCGGGAGGCCCGGCGCGGGGCGCAGCCGGCGAGCGGCGAGGTCAAGGTGAAGGTCGGCCAGGTCAACGTCTTCACCGCCAACAACCCGTCCACCGTGCTGACCGACGCGGCGCGCGCCGAGGTCGACCGCGAAAGCCGCGTGGGGGTGGAGGTGGCCGAGGACAGCTCGGCGATCGTCGCGGCGTACGCCGGCCGCGCCGCCGTCACGGGCGCGGAAGGCAAGCGCGTCGAGCTGAGCGCCAGGCAGGCCGTCTCGGCGTCGAGCGGAGGGGCCCTCGGCTCGCGTCGCGCCGTCCCCGACCCGCCACTCCTCGAGGAGCCGATTTCCAACGCCCTCGTCAACCTCGACACCACCGACAGGGTCAAGCTGAGCTGGCGGCCGGTCGCCGGCAGCACGGGCTACGAGCTGCAGGTGAGCCGGTCGCGGACGTTTGCCTCGGCGCTCGAGCTCACCCGACGGCTGTCGACCAACTACGCGGTCCTCAAGATCCACCGCCCGGGCACCTACTACTGGCGGGTCGCCACGCTGGGCAACGACCGCCTGCGCTCCGAGTGGGGACCGCCGCGAGGCTTCAAGGCGTTCACCGGCACGCGCGTCACCGAGCTTTCCGACACCACCCCGCCGAAGCTCACCGTGCAGCGCCCGACGCAAATGGGCAACTTCTTCCTCCTGCAAGGCGCCACCGAGCCCGGGTGCACCGTCACGATCAACGGCGAGTCGGTGGAGGTGAAGGCCGACGGCTCGTTCAAGAAGGCCGTGGCGCTGGCGCGGGAGGGCTGGAACACCATCGTCGTCCGGGCCGTCGACCCGGCCGGCAACGTCACCGAGCACCGGGAGTCCGTTCACGTGGAGGCAGACTGAGCGCCATGGCATTTTCCTCTCTCCTTTCGCTGTTTTCTTCGGATCTCGCGGTCGATCTCGGGACCGCCACCTGCCTCGTGTACACGCGCTCGCGCGGGATTGTGGTCTTCGAGCCCTCGATCGTGGCCGTCAACCGGGTCACCAACCGCGTCGAGGCAGTCGGTGCGGCAGCCAAGGAAATGCTCGGCAAGACCCCGGGCAACATCCAGGCCATCCGGCCCATGAAGGACGGCGTGATCGCCGACTTCGAGGTGACGGAGCGGATGCTCGAGTACTTCATCCGCAAGGCGCACGGCCGCAACCTCTTCGTGCGCCCCCGCATCGTCATCTCGGTGCCGTCCGAGATCACGCCGGTGGAAAAGCGCGCCGTGCGCGACTCGGCGCTGCGCGCCGGCGCGTCCGAGGTCTACCTCATCGAGCAGGCGATGGCCGCGGCCATCGGAGCGGACCTCCCCATCACCGAGCCGACCGGGAACATGATCGTCGACATCGGCGGCGGCACCACCGACGTGGCGGTCATCTCGCTGGCGGGCATCGTGTACGCCCGCTCGGTGCGCATCGCCGGCAACGAGATGGACGACGCGATCATCAACTACATCAAGCGCAAGTACAACCTCCTTATCGGCGAGCGCACCGCCGAGGCGATCAAGATCGAACTCGGGAACGCCTGGCCCTCGCCCGAGACCCGCACCATGGAAGTCAAGGGGCGCGACCTCGTCGAGGGCATCCCCAAGACCTTGACGATCAACGACGAGGAGATCCGCGAGGCGCTCGCCGAGATCGTCTCGACCATCGTCGACACGGTGCGCACCGCGCTCGAGCGCACCCCGCCGGAGCTCTCGGCGGACATCATCGACAAAGGCATCGTGCTCGCCGGCGGCGGGTCGCTGCTGCGCAACCTCGACCAGCGCCTGCGCGAGGAAACCGGGATCCCGGTGTCGCATTGCGAGGACCCCGTCTCCGCCGTGGTGCGGGGCACCGGTCGCATGCTCACCGACATGGCGCTCTTGAAGCGGATCGCGATCGATTGACGTGGCGTCGCTCCGACTGCGCTCCGACCTGGCGCTCGTGGTCATCTGCGTCGGGTTGTATGTCGGTGCCGCCGCCCAGGTCCGCAGCGGCCGTCACACCGCTCTCTCGCTCGCCCTCGGCGCCCTCGCCGCGCCGGTGACCGCCGCGGCCAACGCGGTCGGGTCCTTCTGGAGCCTGGTGTGGCTCGGAGAGCGCGGGCTTTCCGAGACCATCGCCGAACTCGGACGGCTGCGCGCGGAGGCGGACGAGCTGCGGCGCTCGAACCAGCTCCTCACCGCCGAGTTGGCCGCGCTGCGCCAGGGCTCGCAGCTGCTCGCCCGCTTCCCGGCGCTCGCCGAGTACGCCGTCCTGGCCCGGGTGCAGAGCCGGGACGTGGTGCTCACGCATACGATGCTCATCGACCGGGGGCGGGCCGACGGGGTGCGCCTGGACGCCCCGGTGCTGGCCGGAGACGGGCTTCTCGGCCGCATCGACAGGGTGAGCGACCGGTCGGCGCGTGTGCAGCTCCTCACCCACCCCGCGGCCGCAGCAGCAGTGCGCATCATCGGCGTGGCCGCCGAGGGCCTGCTGGTGGGAGGCGACCAGCCGTCGATCACCCAGTTGCCTCCGTACACCGAAGTGCCGGCCGAGGCGGCGGTCGTGTCCAGCGGCTCGGAGGGCATCTACCCGCCCGGGCTGGTGATCGGCACCACCGGCGAGGGCACCACCAGGGGGCTGTTCACCGTGGCGCCGGTGGTTCTCGCGGCGCGGGCCACCGACACCATGGTGGTGCTGGTCCTCCCGGCGATCGGGCAGGTGCCGTGAAGCTCGCCCTCGCCTTCCTGGCCGCGCTCGCCGCCCACTTCGCGCTGCGCGCGGCGCACCTGTGGTGGGTCCTGGCGGCTGGCCAGCCGCTGCTGCTCGTCGTCGTGGCGGCGGCCCGCGCGCGGCCGCCGGTGGCCACTGCCTGGATGGGGCTGGCCGTGGGCCTCGCCATCGACCTCGTGAGCGGCCGAGTGATCGGTCCCGGCGGAATCGCTGGCGCCGCCGCAGGGGCCGCCGTGAGCCTGCTGGTCCGCCGGCTGGAGCTGGAGGGGCCGCTGTTCTGGATCGTCGGCTCGCTCGCCGCGGCGGCGTGCAGCGAGGGCCTGTGGTTCGCCCTGCTGTCGACCCTGGGCGTCGTGCCCGACCACGGGTGGCTCGGGCTCGCGGCCACCGTGGCCATGACCGCGGCCATCGGCCTCGCCGTGGCCACCGTCGAGCGGGGGGTGCGTGCCTGGCGCTCGCCGGAGCGCGCACGCCGCCGCCTCCTGAAGCGGCTGTAGGCATGCTGCGGAAGGTCTTCGGCGACGCCACGTGGTTCGTGCGGGACGACCTCCGGCCGCTGCAGCGGCGGGTCGTCGCCATGATGCTGTTTGTCGGCGTGGCGTTCCTGCTGCTGCTCGGGCGGCTGTGGGTGCTGCAGGTGCTGCAAACCGAGAAGTGGCGCCGGGCTGCCGAGAACAACCGGCTGCGGCGCATCCCCCTCGAAGCGCCGCGCGGCACCGTGACCGACGTGCGAGGCGAAATCCTGCTCGACAACCGTCCTTCGTACCAGCTTCTGCTCTTCCCCGAGGAAATGAAGGACCCGGCCGCCACCGAGGCGTTCCTCATCCGCATCGGCATCGCCGACGCCGCAGAGGTTCGCGCCCGCGTGGCGCGGGCCCGCCGGACGTCGCACCTGCCGTCGATCATCGCCGACAACCTGCGCTGGCCGCAGGTGGCGGCGGTGGCCGCGCACCAGGCCGAGTTCAGCGAGCTGCAGGTCCACCCCGCGACGCGGCGGTTCTTGCCGGAAGGGCCGTCGGTGGCGCATCTCGTGGGCCAGCTCGGCGAGGTCTCGCCCGAGCAGCTCGCTGCCAACCCCGCGCTGCGCCCCGGTCAGCTCGTCGGCCGCTCGGGGCTCGAGCGGGCGTACCAGGACGTGCTCGGCGGCACCCCCGGCAACCTCGTCGTGGTGGTCGACGCGCTCGGCAAGCAGGTCTCGAGCCTCGACGAGGAGCCGCCGGTGCTCGGTCACCCCCTGCAGGTCACGATCGACCTGCAGCTCCAGCGTGAGGCGGCCGCCGCGATGGCAGGGCAGGTCGGCGCGGTCGTGGCGCTCGATCCCCGCGACGGGGCGGTGAGGGTCCTGCTGTCGCAGCCTGCCTTTGACCCGGACCTTTTTGCCGGCCACCTCGAGCCGGCCCGCTGGCGCGAGCTCAACGAGGACCCCCTCAAGCCTCTCCACAACCGGGCGCTGCAAGCGCTCTACCCGCCGGGGTCGACGATCAAGCCGATCTATGCCGCCGGCGCCCTCCACTCGGGCGAACGCACCCCGGCCGACGGAGCCTCGTGCAGCGGCGCCGTGACGATTTTCGGCCACCCGTACCGCTGCTGGCTGAAGGGCGGCCACGGCGGTGTCAACCTTTACTCCGCCATCGAGGCGTCGTGTGACACCTACTTCTACCGCCTCGCGCAGGACGTCGGTATCGAGAAGTTGGCGGCCTGGGCGACCCTGTTCGGCCTCGGTGAGGCCACTGGCATCGAGCTCGCGGGCGAAAGCTCTGGGCTCGTGCCCTCCGACGCCTGGAGCCGCCGGGTGCGCGGCCATCCCTGGTACGGCGGCGAGACCATCTCGGTCGGCATCGGCCAGGGCCCGATCCTCGCCACCCCCATGCAGCTCGCGGTGGCGTACGCAGCGCTCGTCAACGGCGGTTACCGCGTGACCCCCCACCTCGCGGCGCGCAGCTCCAAGCCGCCGAAGCCGCTCGGTCTCCAGCCGGAGACGCTGGCGGCGGTGCGCCGCGGCATGGAGCTGGTCGTGCACGGGGAAAGAGGCACCGCCCGGCGGTGGAGCCGGCTCCCCGCCAGCTTCGCCGGCAAGACCGGGACCTCCCAGGTCGTTCGCAAGGTCGAGGGCGTGAAGTGGTACGAGTTGCCGTGGGAGCAGCGCCACCACGCTCTGTTCGTGGGGTACGCCCCGCCCGAGGCGCCGACCCTGGTCGTCGCGGTGGTCGTCGAGCACGGCGGCGACGCCGCAGCCGTCGCGGCCCCCATCGCCGCCCGCATCTTCCAGAGGGCGCTCGCCCCGGGCTTCGATACCTCGACGATTCTTCCGGTCCTGCCCGAAGGCGTCACCCCAGGGCCAGGAGCGAGCGCCGCTGTGGCCACTCGCCCGGCCCCGTCTCCGGTCGCGGCGGCCCGCGAGCCTTCCGTGGAGGGCACATGAGGCGCCTCGACTGGTGGCTGGTCCTGGCTGTGGGCGTGATCGCCGCCTGTGCGACGCTGGCTCAACGCTCGACCGCGCTCGCCCTCGCCGCCCCCGGCTCGGTGAACCGGCAGCTCCTCTGGCTCGCCATCGGCCTCGGGCTCATGCTGGCTTTCTCGCTCGCCGACTACCGGGTGCTGGTCCGCTTCGCGCCGCTCGTCTGGGGCGCCTCGCTGCTGGTCCTCGCGGCGCTGCTCGTGGTCGCCCCGCTGCGCGCCGGCACCCGCTCGTGGCTGGTGCTCGGCCCCTACACGATCCAGCCGTCGGAGTTCGCCCGGGTGGCTGCCCTGCTTGCAGCGGCCGCACTGGCCGGCGAGCACCGCGAGCCGATGCTGGATCGCCAGCGCATCGCACGCCTTTGCGTCGCGGTCGGGGCTCCGGCCGCCCTGGTGGCCGCCCAGCCGGACCTCGGCATGGCGCTCACCTACGTGCCGCTGCTGCTCGCGGCGCTGTGGCTGGGCGGGTTGCCGTGGCGGGTGTGGGCAGGCCTCGTCCTGACCGGGGCGATGCTGGCCGGCGGCGCCTGGGCGTTCTACCTCAAGCCCTACCAGAAGGAGCGTGTCCTGACGTTCGTGGACTCCGAGCGCGACCCCTACGGCGCCGGGTATCAGCAGCGACAGTCCAAGATCGCCGTCGGGTCCGGCGGGCTCTCTGGAAAGGGCTTTCATTCCGGCACACAGTCGCAGCTCCGATTCTTGCCAGCCCAGCGCACCGACTTCATCTTCGCGGTGTGGGCCGAGGAAACCGGCTTTGTCGGGTCGGGCATCCTGGTCGGTGCCTACGTGCTCCTGCTGCTGCGGATGTTCGTGGTGTCGCTGTACGCCCGCGACCGCGCGGGCGCCATGCTGGCGGCCGGCGCCGGGTTCGTCGTCGCCGTGCAGGTCATCGTCAACCTCGCGATGGTGACGGGCATGGCGCCGACCACGGGAATCACGCTGCCGCTGCTGTCGTGGGGAGGCTCGTCGGTGTGGGCCACCGCCATCACCCTCGGGCTCGTGCAGTCCGTGTGGCGGCTGAGGTTTGCCAACGTTTGACGCGGGGGGCCCGCAGCCGCTCCACCCACCCCACCCGGCTGCTACTGCCCCCCGCACCCCCCGCTCGCCGGGAGTCAATCCCGGCTCGCACTCGACGCGGGGGGCCCGCAGCCGCTCCACCCACCCCACCCGGCTGCTACTGCCCCCC
>DAOOJE010000033.1:0-6693 GCA_035384965.1 Thermoanaerobaculaceae bacterium | reverse complement strand
ACTGCCCCCCGCACCCCCCGCTCGCCGGGAGTCAATCCCGGCTCGCACTCGACGCCGGGGGCCCGCAGCCGCTCCACCCACCCCACCCGGCTGCTACTGCCCCCCGCACCCCCCGCTCGCCGGGAGTCAATCCCGGCTCGCACTCGACGCCGGGGGCCCGCAGCCGCTCCACCCGGGCGGGCGGGGGGCTGCGACCCCGACCGGGTCCAAGACCAGGTTCAGGTCCAGGTTCTCCTGGGGAGAAGGGCGGAAAGGGGCTGGCGGCGGCCGTGCCGTGTGGGGAGAGCGGGGGTGACTCTCAGCTCTCGACCGGGCGGAGGTGGGGCTCAGACCTCGACAGAGCCAAGCAGGGCAATGAGGCGCTCGAGACGCTCGCGCAGGGTGGCGCGCTCGGCCTCGAGCGCCGCCAGCCGCGCCTCCAGCTCCGCGATGCGGTCGCTCGAGCCCTCCTTGAGGCGCTCGTTGTCCTCTTCGAGCGCGGCAATGCGCGCCTGTTGCTCGCGATACGCCGCGATGATCTTCTCGACCCTCTCCTCGAGCGTGACGAAGATGTCCATCTGCTGCCTCCTCACTGAAAGCTCACCGGCAGCCGGCGCGCCAGCTCCTCCATGAGGGCGAAGTGCGCCGCGTTGACCTCGTCCTGGGTGAGCGACCTTTCGGCCAGCCGGTACACGAGGCGCAGCGTGGTCTTGACCTCGCCCGCCGCCACCCCGGCACCCTCGAACTGCACGACCGGCTGCACGGCCTCGAGCCACTCGGGGCCGGCCGCGCGGACGGCCGCCACGAGTTCGGCGTAGGTCACGCTCCTGGCGTGGCGAACCGTGAGGTCGGCCACCACCGCCGGAAAGCGGGGCAGCGGCCGGACGGCCGGCACGCCCCGGCGCGCGGCGCGGCCGAGGTCGATTTCCGCGACCCAGAGCGGCTGCGGGCAGTCCACGAGAGCCGCGACCGGCTCCGCGAGCCGTCCGGCCACGCCGACGCACGCCTCCCCGGCGAAGATCGCGGCGCCGGTCCCGGCAGCCAGCACGGGCAGGTCGGCCGGCCGCCAGCTCGCATCCTCGATTCCCAGCGCCTCGAGGATCGCCTCGAGCGTCCCCTTGAGGTCCAGGAAGTCCGTCTCGGCGCGGCGGTCCCAGCCGCCTCGCCGCCCACCCATGACCACCGCCAGCCGCTCTTCTTCCCGGGGCCGGCCGCCGGCGCCGAAGAAGACCCTGCCGACCTCGCCCAGCAGCACGCTGTCGGCGCCGCGTCGCAGGTTGCCGGCCGCCGCCTCCGCGAGCCCGCCCAGGATCGAGCGGCGCATGACCGCCATGCGGGCCGACAGCGGGTTGGACAGCAGCACAGGCTCGCCCCGATCGACGAGCGGAGATCCTGCCGTGGCGGCGTCCAGCTCGGCGGTGATGAACGCGTAGGTCACGGCCTCGGCCAGGCCGGTGTGGACCAGCGCGTCGCGGGCCTGGTCGGTGACCGGCCAGCTCCCGAGCCGTGCCCCGGGCCGGACCACAACCTGAGGCAGCGTCGAGGGAACCCGGTCATACCCCCAGTGGCGCAGCACCTCCTCATACAGGTCCTCGGCGAGCTCGAGATCCACCCGCCAGGAGGGCACGGTGCACGTCATCTCGTCGCCGGCGTCCCGCGGGTCGCAGCCGAGCGCCGCCAGCACCGAGAACACGAAGCTCGGCGGGATCTCGCACCCCGCAAAGGCGCACAGCTTCGCGCGATCGAGCACGATCCGGCGCGCCGGCGGCAGGCCAGGCGCCGAGTCCAGCACGCCGGCCGCCACCTCGCCGCCGGCCAGCCGGACGATGAGTTCGGCCGCCAGGTCCACGGCCTGCCGGGCCATGGCACGGTCGGCGCCGCGCTCGAACCGGTGGGAGGCCTCCGTCGCGAGCCCCAGCCGGCGGGCGGTCCGGCGCACCGAGGCCGGGTCGAAGTACGCCGATTCCAGCAGCACGTCGGTGGTGTCGCTGCGGATCTCCGAGTCGGCGCCGCCCATGATCCCGGCCAGGGCGACCGCCTTCTCGGCGTCGGCGATGACGACGTCGGAGGGCAGGAGCTGGCGTTCGACACCGTCGAGCGTGGTGAGGCGCTCCCCGGCCGACGCCGTGCGCACCCGCACCAGCGAGCCGGCCAGGAACCGCAGGTCGAACGCGTGAAGCGGGTGGCCGACATCGAGGAGCACGTAGTTGGTCGCGTCGACGACGTTGTTGATCGGGCGCACGCCGCACGCCGCCAGCCGCTCGGCGAGCCAGGCTGGCGAGGGGGCCACGCGGACGCCGCGAATGACGCGGGCGCAGTAGCGGGGGCACCCCTGCGGGTCGAGGACCTCGATCCGGGCAAGTTCCCCGGCCGCCGTGGCGCCCTCCTGGAGCCGCACGTCGAGCGCCCGCAGGCGGCCACACCCGGCAGCGGCCGCCTCCCGCGCCAGGCCGCGGTGGTTCATCGCGTCCGGCCGGTTGGAGGTGATGTCCACGTCCCACGTCTCGTCCGCGCCGGCTTCCTCCCGCAGTTCCACGTTCATCCCGACCGCGGTCAGACGGCGCGCCAGCTCGTCAGCCGTGGTGTCGCCTTCCAGGTGATCGCGCAGCCACGCAAGCGAGATCTTCACGCTGTCACCCCCGTGCCGAGCTGGCGCAGGAACCGCTCGTCGCCGCTGAACAGCAGCCGCAGGTCAGGCAGGCGGTACTTGAGCACCGCCACGCGGTCGAGCCCGCACCCGAAGGCGAACCCGGTGTACCTCGCGGGGTCCAGGCCGCAGGCCCGGAACACGCGCGGATCCACCATCCCCGCCCCCAGGATCTCGATCCACCCCGAGCCCGAGCACATCGCGCACCCCCGGCCGAGGCACAGCACGCACGTGATGTCGACCTCGGCCGACGGCTCGGTGAACGGGAAGAACGAGGGCCGGAAACGAACCTCGAGGGAGGGGTCGAAGAGCACGTGCACGAAGGCTTCGAGCGTGGCCTTGAGGTGGCCGAAGGTGACGTTCTCGTCAACCACGAGCCCTTCCACCTGGTGGAACATCGGCGAGTGCCGGAGGTCCGAGTCGCGCCGGTACACGCGCCCGGGGATGATGACGCGGATCGGCGGTTTCTGGCTTTCCATGGTGCGGATCTGCACCGGCGAGGTGTGGGTGCGCAGCAGCCACCCGCCGGGCAGGTAAAACGTGTCCTGGGCGTCGCGCGCCGGGTGGTCCGGCGGCATGTTGAGCGCCTCGAAGTTGTGCCAGTCGTCTTCCACCTCGGGGCCGTCCGCCACCGAGTACCCCATGCGCAGGAAGATCTCCTCGATTTCCCGACGCACCAGCGTCACGGGGTGGAGGGCACCCACCGGGGGCCGCCGCCCGGGCAGCGTGACGTCCAGCCGCACCGCCGCAGCGGCACGGGTGGCCGCCTCGGCCGCGGCCCCCAGGCGCTCCTCGACCAGCCGCTTGAACTCGTTGAGAGCCTTCCCGTAGGCCGGCTTTTCCTCGCGTGGCAGCGTCTTGAGCCGCTCCTCGAGGTCGCGCAGCAGCCCCGAGCGCCGGCCCGCGAAGCGAACGCGAACCTCCTCGATCCGGCCGGCGTCTGATCCTGCCGCCGCGAGAGCGGCCTCGAACTCCTGCCGGGCCTGCTGCAGCAGCTCGATGGCCATGGTCAGGCCGTCTTCGCAGCCAGCCCCTTCCTGGCCAGCTTCACGACGTCCCCGAACCCCTCGCGGTCCCGCACCGCCATGTCGGCCAGCGCCTTGCGGTCGACCTCGCAGCCGGCGGCCTTGAGACCGGCGATGAGCTGGGAGTAGCTCATGTCCCACAGCCGCGCGGCGGCGTTGATGCGGGCGATCCACAGCATGCGCATGGTGCGCTTGCGGGCGCGCCGGTCGCGGAACGCGAACAGCAGCGAGCGCTCGACCTGCAGCTTGGCGACGCGGTAGGCGTTGTGCTTGGTGAGGAAGTAGCCCTTGGCCAGCGTCAGGACCTTCTTGCGGCGCTGGACCCGATTGTGACCTCGCTTGACGCGCATGATCTCCTCCTACTTCGCGTACGGGAGCATGCGCTCCACGTTCTGGGCGTCACACGGCTTGACGATGGCGTCCGAGCGGAGCTGCCGCTTCCGCTTGGTCGTCTTCTTGGACAGGATGTGGCTGTGGAACGCGTGGTGCCGCTTGAACTTGCCGGTACCTGTCCGCTTGAACCGCTTGGCGGCCGCACGCAACGTCTTAAGCTTTGGCATTCTTTCCTCCTCGTGATCCTCATGCCGGCCCGAGGGCCGGCTCGTCGTTCTCCTCAGGCGCCCTCCGGCCACACCGCGAGCGAGCGAGCGCGCACCGCGTCGCCGAGCACGCGGATGATGTCGTCGAGCGAGCGGAACCCCACATCGCCGCGGTGGCGAAGCCGCACCGAGGCGCCGCCGCTCGTGGCCTCGCGGCCGCCGACGATGAGCAAGACCGGGATCTTCTGCAGCTCCCCGTCGCGGATCTTGGCACCGAGCTTTTCGGACCGCTCGTCCACCTCGACGCGCAGCCCGGCCTCCTGCAACCGCGCCGCCACCGTCCGAGCCGCCTCCAGAAAGCGGTCGGAGACCGGCAGCACCCGGGCCTGCTCGGGCGCCAGCCAGAGCGGCAGGTCGCCGCCGAAGTGCTCGAGCATCACCCCGAAGAACCGCTCGATCGAGCCCATCACGGCGCGGTGGATCATCACCGGCCGCTGCTCGGAGCCGTCCTCCGCCACGTACCCGAGCTCGAACCGGACCGGCAGCACGAAGTCGAGCTGGATCGTGCCGAGCTGCCACTCGCGCCCGATCGCGTCATGCACGATGAAATCCACCTTGGGGCCGTAAAACGCGCCCTCGCCGGGGTTGTGGATGTACGGCACGCTCTGCTCCGAAAGGCACGCCTCGAGCGTGCGCTCGGCGTGCTCCCACAGCGCCGGGTCGCCGATTGCCTTCTCCGGCCGGGTGGAGAAATAGATGGTCGGCTGCTGGAAGCCGAAGGTGTCGTACACCCGCGCCATGAGCCTGAAGAGCGCCGAGATTTCCTTTCCGATTTGCTGCGGGGTGCAGAAGATGTGGGCGTCGTCCTGGGCGAACGAACGAACCCGGGTGAGCCCCTGCACGACTCCCGAGCGCTCGTAGCGGTGCAGCCGGCCGAAATCGGCCATGCGCACCGGCAGATCGCGGTACGAGTGGCCGCGGGTGCCGTAGATCACGCAGTGCGAAGGGCAGTTCATCGGCTTGAGCGAGTACTCCCGCTCGTCCACCTCGCAAAAGAACATGTTCTCCCGGTACGCCTCGTAGTGTCCCGAGCGCTTCCAGAGCTCGACGTCGAAGAGCTGCGGCGTGACCACCTCCTCGTGCCCGAACTCCTTGTAGAGGTGGCGCATGAACGCCACGAGCTGGTTGTACACGACGGCCCCGCGGGGGTGGAAGAACGGCGAGGCGGGCGCCAGCGGCGAGAACGAGAAGAGGTCCAGCTCGCGGCCGAGGCGGCGATGGTCGCGCCGGCGCGCCTCCTCGATCCTGGCGAAGTAGGCGTCCAGCTCCTCCCGCGACGCGAACGCCGTGCCGTAAATGCGCTGCAGCATCTCGTTGCGCTCGTCGCCCTTGAAGTAGGCGCCCGAGGTCTCGATGAGCTTGAAGGCGCCGATCTGGTCGGTGCGTTGCACGTGCGGGCCGCGGCAGAGATCGACGAAGTCGCCGTGCCGGAACAGGGTGATCCGCTCGCCCTCGGGGATGTCCTGCAGGCGAACGAGCTTAAGTTCTTCGTTGCGGGCGCGGAAGATCGCCTCGGCCTCGGCCCGGCTCACCTCCTCGCGGACGAACGGCTGGGCGGCAGCGACGATGCGCGCCATCTCGGCCTCGATGCGCTCCAGGTCCTCCGGCGTGAACCCGCGGGGGAAGCGGAAGTCGTACTGGAACTTCTCGCTGTGGTCCTGGCGCCCGGCGTCGATGATGGTGCCGGGGAACAGGTGCTCCACCGCGTCGGCCAGCACGTGCTCGGCCGAGTGGCGGATGACCGCTGCCGCCTCCGGGTCGCGGGCCGTGAGCACCCGGAACGCCCCCGATCGCTCGAGCGGCGCGCGGAGGTCCACGAGCTGGCCGTCCAGCTCGCCCGCCACCGCGGCGGCCGCCAGGCGCGCGCCGATAGACTGCGCCACCGCGAGCGGCGTCGTTCCCTCCGGAACCAGCAGGCTGGATCCGTCGGGCAGCCGAAGCTCGATGCTCTGCTCGCTCATCGCTCACCTTCCCCGGCGCGGAGTCGATCGTCTCTCCGGGTCCGCGCCGCCCCGGAAGCAAAAAAAGGCCGTCCACGGGGGACGGCCGGCGGTTGCATGGTAGGCGCGTGCGGGCTCGAACCGCAGACCTCATCCGTGTGAGGGATGCGCTCTACCGACTGAGCTACGCGCCTCTAGACCCACGTGCGAAGCGGGTGGTAGGCGCGTGCGGACTCGAACCGCAGACCTCTACCGTGTCAAGGTAGCGCTCTAACCAAGCTGAGCTACGCGCCTGCTTCGCGGGCTGCCGACGGGCGTTCCGGCTCGCACCGGACCCTTGTGGCCCGTCCTCGTCCCCGTGCTGGTACTGCCAAAGAGCCTCCCGGAAAACCGGGACAGGCACTCTACCGCAACCGATCTCGAAGCGTCAAGCGCTCACGCACCCAAACACAGGTTCCCGTCAAAGTCGCGGGGGTCTGGGGAGTGGGAGGGTTCGGGCATGT
>DAOOJE010000032.1:0-46009 GCA_035384965.1 Thermoanaerobaculaceae bacterium | reverse complement strand
TGGGGGTCATTTCTATCGAGCTCCCAAGGGGACATTTCTAAAGAGTGTTGACACGTCGTTCCGCCCGCGCTTGACGGCGTCTCCACGGCTCCGTACCCTTGTACCAGTCGAGTCGAGGTTCGAGCGGAGGAGGCGGGTCCAAGCAATGTGGCGGTGGGGTCGTCTGGGCCTGGAGCTGCTGTTCGTCGCCCTGCTGTACACGGCGGTGGGGATCGTGCTGGGCGTCCTTTCCGCCGGCCGGGGAGAATGCCTCGACCTGATCCAGCTCCTGCTCCAGAACCTCGTCGCCATTCTCCCCCTCGTCCTCCTCCTCTGGAAGGTCGAGGGCACGTGGTGGTCGGTCGGCGGCACCTGCGCCCTGGCACTCGCCGGGCTGCACATCGTCGTGCCGCGGATGGAGCTGCTCCTGGACCGCGGCCAATCCCTCATCAACATGCCGATCGTGGCGCTTCACGCCGTGGGTGCCGCCGCAGCAGCGCTGGCGGCGCTGCTCATGGTGCTCCCGACGTGGCAGAGCGAGGAGCCGGCCGCGCCCTACCCGTGGCCGGCCGGGGAGCCGGTGTCGTACCTCTGGCGCCTCCCGGCCCTGGCCGGCGCGTTCGCGGTGCTGCATGTCCTCGCGGCGCGGCTGGGCCGGCTCGTCTTCGGGCAGACCGCGCACCCGCCGATCCTCACCGAGCTGCTCGCCAAGCTCCCTGTGGCCGCCGTCGTGCTCCTCGTGCTCCTGCCCGTCGCCGCCCACCTCGGCGTCCGCTCGCGCCGCCGCGTGCTCGTCGTGGTCGGCCTCGCCGCCGTGCTCCCCGCCCTCGGCCGCTGGCAGCTCCTCGCCGGCTGGCCCGCCGCCTTCATCGCCACCCGCGTCGGTCTGCGCTTCGTCGCCGACGCCGGCGTTGCCATCGCCTGTGCCTTCCTGATGCTCGCCGCAATCGGTGGGGGTGGCGGGGTTGAGCGGGCGCCCCAGCTCGAATTCGCTGCCGACGGCGAGGAGGCCCCTGCGCTGGAGGCCGCCTCAGATGGTGACAGCGGAGTCACCAGAACAGTCGAGGGTGACACCTCCGGCGCGGCGAGGGTGTGAGGAGTCGAGGGGGCGCTGCGTGCACGAGAGTTCGCTGATGTTGGTGGGCCGATTCGCTCGTCTGGTCGAGCGGCTGTGGGCCGGACAGCCCTGCCGAGTCCTCGACGTCGGCAGCGCCGATATCAACGGCTCCTACCGCGAGCTCTTCGCCTTTGCGGGTGCGGACTACGTTGGGGCCGACCTCGCGCCGGGCAGCAATGTGGACGTCGTGCTCTCCGATCCCTACGACTGGCCCGAACTCGAGGACGCGAGCTTCGATGCCGTGATCTGTGGGCAGACACTCGAGCACGCCGAGTATCCCTGGCGGCTCATGGCCTCGATCGCCTCCAAGCTGAAGCCCGGTGGCCTGGCGATGATCGTCGCCCCCTCCCGCGGGCCTGAGCATCGTTACCCGCGTGACTGCTATCGCTTCCTACCGGACGGATTACGGGCCCTCGGACGATGGGCGGGCCTGGCCGCGGTCGAGGTCGGGCATCTCGCCGGCGGAGGCGCGTTCGCTGACGGGAGCAGCCAGTGGGGCGATTGCTACGGTGTCTTCTCCAGGCCGAAGCAGAGCTGCAAGCCCTGCTGGGTGGGCGCCGAGAGCCGCGAGCGCGCCGGTTCGGCGACCGCGATGGGGCGTCGTCCCGACGGCTACTTTGAATTCGATCGGAGGGAGATCGACCAGCTCCTGCGCCGACTCGATCTGCCGGTGCGCAGGGTGCTCGAGATCGGATGTGCCTCCGGCCGGGTCGGCGGGCGGTTGCGAGAGTTCCTGCAGGTAGCTGACTACGTCGGCATCGAGGTCGATCCGCTTGCCGCCGCGCTCGCGGCCGAGAAGCTCCACAGGGTTGTTTGCGCGGACGTCGAGCGCTGCAGCCTGGATGCACTTGGCGTGGAACCTGGATCGGTTGATCTCCTGATCGCGCTTGATGTCCTCGAGCACCTTCGCGACCCGTGGACCACGCTGCGCCGTGCCGTGACACGTCTTAGGTTTGGCGGGCATGTGCTGCTCTCATTGCCGAATGTCCAAAACGCCTGGACGATCAGGGAACTCTTGGAGGGTCGCTGGAGGTATACCGAGGCCGGGCTGCTTGACTGGGGCCATCTTCGCTTCTTCGGGTGGGAGGGAGTCAGGCAAATGCTCAAATCATGTGGGTTGGAGCAAGTTGCGGTCGGGACGGTGGAGGGGCCTCTCGCAAAGCCGAGAGTGATCACCGATGAGGGCAACGCCATCAGAGTTGGCCGGGCTGCGCTGCTGGACCTGACGGCGGCGGAGGTTTCGATGCTGTTCACGTACCAGTACCTTGTCCTGGCGAGGCTGGGCCACGACGCTTCATGTTCGGAGGATGCTGCCACATGAGGGGCCAGGTTGAAGAGGGTCAGACCGACGGACCAACGCTGGGTTTCCCGGCGGAGGCGACAGGCAAGCTGCGGATCGAGGTTGTGGTTCCGGTACGAGGCCGAGCTGACCTCACACACACTCTACTGGAGTGTATCGCGCGGCAGGTGTCCGAGGTGGAGCGTCTGACAGTGATCGACAATGGAGGTGACGCCGAGACGGAGAACCTTCTTCAGGATTATTCTGGGCTGTTGCCGCTAAGACGAATCCGACCCATTCCGAGCCTCGGAGTGAATGCCTCATGGAACGCAGGACTGTCGCTCGCCACGTGCCCGTTGGTGTCAGTTCTCAACAACGACCTGATACTGCCAGAGGGCTTCTTCCTCAGAGTGAAGGACTCCTTCAACTCGGATGCTCGGCTCGGAATGGTAGTGCCGGCTCTGGTGTCGATGCCGGCTGATGTTCGAGCCCACAAGGGCCAAGCCGTCAGGCTCGAGCCGCTACGGCGAAGGGAAGGTTGGGCATTCACACTGCGAAAAGAGGTCTTCGAGCGCGCGGGCCCGATTCCGGAGGGCTTGGAGACCTATTTTGGTGATGATTACCTTTTCGCGGCCACGCTCGAGCTTGGATTCCTTGCCGCGCGCATGATGAATGTTGGCGTGTATCACTACGAGAACGCGACTGTTCGCGAGACTTCCGCGTTCGCGAGGTATGAGAAAGACCGAGCTGCCTGGTTCAGGGTTGTTGCGTCAAGGATTGTCCAATCCGGCACTCCGCGAGTCTGGGCCGAGGTGGCGCGAGGTCATGCGGTGGAATAGAGGCGAGCTATGGCCACAGCCAGGCCCCGGAGGGCTCCTCACGTGTCATCGCCCGCATCGCGGCCAGAGAAGAAGTCATCTCCCGGGCGGGTTGTGCTGGTCAACAACTTCAATCCATTCCTTTGCGACGGTGTTTCACGATCTGGGTATGATCTTCTGCGGTTGCTCATAAGAGAGGAGTGGAGGGTTGGTGTTGCCTATGCCATCGTCGATAACCACCCCTATCGGCGGAGAGTTTTCGAGTACTTTGGGCAGTCGGCGTTGAGCCGGAGCGCGATTTACTCGGGCCACAGGTGCAGCGTGGATTTCGATGGGATTCTGATCGAGGCAGAGCTTCTGGATGCTGAGGCGTCGACCCGACAGGTGGTTGGTGTACTTACCCGACTCCTGCGTGAGATGGACGCTGAGCGGGCGATAACCGTGGACGATGATCTTCCGGCGTTGATCGCAACTGCGATAGCTGGAATGTCTGGTCCCCATCTGTTCCACTCGCTTACTTGCGCGGAGGCGCTCGCGCGAAGCCCGCTCGCGTGTCGTCTGCTCCAGTCAAGGCCACTCGTGAGCTGCAGCGAGTTTCTGGCAGCCAGAGTCCGCGAAAGGCTGGGACTGAACTCAGAGGTCTGTTATCCGGTGATGCGGATCGGGGAGTTTGCTCCCGTCTCTGACCCGCGGCAGCTTCCCCAGGCTGTCGGCTACTACTCCGGAGGCCCACACAAGGGAGACGAGATCGTGATCGGTCTGGCCAGACTGCTGCCGACCGTTCGGTTCGTCGTTGCCGGCCGCTTGTTTCGATCCAGCGCCGAAGGACTTCCCAATGTCGATGCCCTCGGAGACGTGAGCGAAATGGCGGCGTTCTATCGGCGCGTTGGCCTGCTGGTCGTGCCTTCCCTGTGTGAGGAGGCGTTCAGCCGGGTGACGATCGAGGCCCTGGTCAACGGCATACCGGTGATCGCGAATCGAGTAGGCGGAATCCCCGAGTCTGGAGGCAACGCAGCCGTCCTCGTCGACGTCAATCCGGGCTCGAGAGGTATCGACGGGGTCGTCGCAGAGTACGCCCGTCTCATCACGACGATCTTTGAACAGCGCTCGATCTGGTGTGACCTCTCGCGAAAGGCCCTGGAGTGGGGAAATGACTTCAAGCGAAGACAGCTTCTTATGAATCGCTCATGCCTGAGTGCCGTCTTCAACGCGGAGACGAATCGATGAAACGCCAGGGCCGTACGCCGACGGCCCCGTTCGCCCACTATCGGGACGACCGGCCTCAAAGACGGAGTGCTCCTGCGAGCGCCATCCCTACGAAGAAGGCAGCCGAGACAGCATCATTGACCGAATGGCATCGGGCGGCGTATCAAGGGAGAACTGCATCTCCCAAGCCGGTACACTGCGAAAGAGCTTGAGAATTGTGTCAAGAAGGGGTTCCATAAGAGGCGGGACGACGTGACAAAGGAAGCCCCAGTTCCCTGCCTTGAAGCGCAAGGCAGCACCGAGTGGTGACAGCCGCAAGAGTTCCAATCCCGTTCCGCGTCGCGGGAACACGATGGCCGCGAGTGGAAGCGACGCTGGACCGTGAGAGACCCCGCCGAAGGTGGTGGAGTGGGCGATGGCGCCCTCTCGTACGGTCTCGACCGTGACCAGATCGTCCGACAGAAGGTGTCCTCCGAGGAGCCTCGCAGCCGTACTCTTTCCCGCCCCACACGGGCCCACGAACGCCACAGCACGACTCGCCAGGCTGGTGGAGGCCGCGTGCAGGACGAGCCCCCCTCTGGGAATGAGGAGGGACAGGAAGAGCTGAACGAGTTCGAGCTTCACCGGGTTCTGTGGGAGGGCGACTCCGACGAAATAAGTCGTGAGATTCGACAGCCCCTCGTCGCTGAAGGAGCGTACCCGACCGCCAACACGCTGGAGGAGATAGGATCCGTGCAGCGAGTTCAGGAAGCCGCGCTCGCTCTCTTGGGTGTCAAGAACAAACCGCCGGAGGGTGAGAACCCCATCCCACCGGCGGTCTGTATCCTCTCGATAATGCAACAGCTCGTCTTCAAAGCCTCCGTCGCTCCCAACATCCACACGAACTGTCAGGCTCCCAGAGCGAACGGTGGTGTCCACGCTCGATTCGGTGCCTAGTCGCCGCTTCCATTACTGCAGGCCGCGTAGCCGACTCCCCCTCCACCAAGGCAAGTGCTCCCCACCACGCCGTTGCCGGCGCTGCACTGGTTCCGGTAATCTGGATTGCCGACGAGACTACCGGTCCCGCAGTTGTCCGACGTGCCGACTCGGGTGCCAGCCCAGCAGGCACCGCCGAGACCCACCGGCGTCTCAGGGTAGGACCCGCTTACACACTGGCCCTGCATTGCATCCTGACCCTGGGCGCTCTGCAGGTTGTACTCGCTGATCTCCGGCTTCACGAACTTCTTCTTCATGGCACGATCCCCCTTTTCTGAAGTCACGCTAACACCGCCCCAGGAAGCTGTCAAGCCCCCCTCTGATGCGGGGCCGGGTCAAGCTTCCACGGCCATGGAACGGGTGCGCAGACCCTCGATGAACTGCGTGGCATCGGCCTTCGCGGCGGCGGGGTCCTCGACCTCGAACTCCTCGAGAACCTCGGCGACGATTTCCTCGGCGGTGCGGGTGCCGTCGAGGAGGCTGCAGATGAAGGCGGCGGTTTCGTTCAGAAC
This sequence comes from Thermoanaerobaculaceae bacterium, assembly GCA_035384965.1. Taxonomy (GTDB): domain Bacteria; phylum Acidobacteriota; class Thermoanaerobaculia; order Thermoanaerobaculales; family Thermoanaerobaculaceae; genus JAAYVZ01. The sequence continues at coordinate 40,123 of DAOOJE010000032.1, read as the reverse complement.
TTGCACATCGCCGGTCGCGGGGTCGAAGATGAGGCCGCCGTCGTTGTCCTCTCGGAAGACCAGATCGGGGTTCAGCTTGAGCTTGCTCATGACGCCTCCGGTATGAATCGTATCATGTGCTGTGCGCTTCTCATGCGACCACGTTGCGGTGCTCGACGACGTATTTCTCGGGGAACAGGCCCAGCTCTTCGGCCTCGGTGCAGGTGCCGAACGCGCCGTACAGCTCGCCGATGGCGTGGAACGTGTTGGCCACGCACTTGCCGAGGCAGGCGTTGCGGAAGATGCAACGACCGCAGATGCCCTGCAGGCCGGCCGGGACTTTCTCCCGCAGCGTGACGAGGGTGGGGTGGGTCTCCCAGACCTCCTTGATGCTCACACGACGCAGGTCGCCGAAGTCGAGCTCCGGAATGTGCTCGCCGACCCCGCACAGCCCGGCGTGGCCGTTGTGCAGAATCCCCAGGATGCCGAGGATGCCGCAGGTCCCGACGCCGTTGCGCACGATGTCGCGCAGCGGGAGGAGCGCCGGGGGCAGGTCGAAGAAGATCCTGAAGCCGTTCTCGGGCACCGGCATGCGGGAGCGGACCTCGAGCACCTCGGGCAGCGAGAGCAGCTCGCCGTGCTCGCGCATTTCGTCCGAGCGGCCCATGCTGGTGATGACGTTGACCTTGAGGCTGGTGGCACCGTGGCTTTCGGCAAAGGCTGCCATGCCGGGGAGCAGCTCGGCGTTGCGCCGGTAGAGGCTGCAGATGACCTGAAAGCGCAGCCCCTCGGCGCGGCATGCCGCCATGCCCTTGAGGGTCTTTTCGAACGAGCCGGGCACGTTGCGGAGGTCGTCGTGAATCTCCGGGGTCGGCCCGTCGAGGGAGATCGAGAAGTTGACGTTGGCTGCCTTGAGCGCCTTCGCCTCGCGCTCGCCGATGAGTGTGCCGTTGGTTTCCATGCGCACGCCGAGACCCATCGCCGGGAGGTCTGCCAGGATTTCGAGGATGTCCGGGTGGAGGAACGGCTCGCCGCCGGTGAGCTTGACGCTGCGAAGGCCGAGCGCCTTGGCCCCCTCGAAGACCGGCTTGAGCTCACGCCACGGCAGATGCAGCGTCGAGCGGTGGCTTTCCGTGACCGGGTCGATCCAGCAGTGCCGGCAGCGCAGGTTGCAGCTTCCGGTCACGTAGAAGTAGATGGTGTCGAGCCGCGGGACGCGGCGGGGTTCAGTTGCCATCCTTGGTGGCCTCCAGGAAACGGCGGTAGCAGTCGGTCAGGTTGGCGCGGTTGACGTCGCCGAACTGCTCGTAGGCGAGCCCCGGGCAGCTCCCGTTGCAGTAGTCGTTCCACTCGCACCCCTGGCACTCGGGCAGGTCGCGCATGGCGATGGTGTGGCGCGAGCGCATCTTGACGAGGACCGGGTCGGACCTCCAGATCTCCGGAATGCTGTCTCTTTCGATGTGGCCGAGCACCACTGTGGCCAGGATGCTGCACGGGGTGATCGTCCCGTCGTGGTTGACGGCCAGCTTCGAGAAGATGCAGCCGCAGGCGGTCAGGTGCCCCGCGCGGAAGCTCGAGATCGGCTGGCCGGTCGCACGGGCCTGCTCCATCTCCCTGTGCATCTTGACCTTGGCAAGCGGGCCGGCGGTCGCGGTGATGCGGCCGTCGTACCGGGCGGCCAGACGCTCGAGCGTGCGCATCGCCTGCACCTGCTGGTGCGGGGAGAGCGTGATGTCGGCCTGGTTCGAACAGCCGGCGCCCATCGGCATCGCGTCGTTGGTGGAAAACGACGGCAGGCCCACGTCCTCGAGGAGCAGCCGGGCGGCGGCTTCGAGGTCGTCCACGTTGTACTTGTTGACGGTGAGGCGGACGGTGAGCGGCAGGTTCGCGTCCTTGAGCAGGTGGACGGCCCGCAGCGCGCGCTCGAACGAGCCCTTGCCGCGGCTCGCGTCGTGGACCTCGGCGCAGGAGCCGTCGATCGAGACCTGAATCGAGTTCATCCGCCGCCGGCGTGACGGCTCGCAGAGCTTCGCCACCGTGTCCTCGCGGATGAGCGTGCCGTTGGAGAGGATCGAGTAGCGCAGCCCGTTGGCCACGACGCAGTCGAGCAGCTCCCAGAAGTCCTTGCGGACGAACACCTCGCCGCCCGACAGGCAGACCGAGCGGGTCGGGAGCTGGCCGAGCGTCTCGAAAAAGTGCCGCCACTGCTCCGTCGAGAGGTCGGAGCGCCCCACCATCTCGTTGGCATAAAAGCAATACGAGCACGAGAGGTTGCATTTGCCGGTGAGCGCGACGTCCCACTCCCGCGGCGCGATCCCTGCCTCGCACCCCGGCCACACCGCCGGGACGCGCGTGCCGGCGGCGGGCTGCGCCAGCCCCTCCGAGGCGAGCGAGCCAGCCAGTTCGAGAACATCGGCGAGCGCTTGCTCGCGCGAGCACCCCTCGAACTCGTCGACGAGCTCGCGGGCGACATCGCTCAGGCGCAGCTCGCCGTCGAGGAGCTGCCAGATGAACGAGGCCGTCACGTTGAGGTAGCGGGTCAGCCCGGAGTCGGGGGCGTACAGCTCGAAGCCGCTCTCGCCAACGGTGAACGTGCGCACGCTCGGAGCGCGCATCCATCGTGAGCCTGGGTCGATTGCGTTCACCGGATCTCCCGCCCCCTTTCCGCCAAGCTGCTGCACATTGTGCCACTACCTCGCTCTCGCGAGCAACTGTCCGGGGGGCGGTGGAATTGTAGCACCCTCTCGCCAGGTCGAGCGTCCACGGTCGAGGGTCGGAAACCGCAACTCCCGGTCCCCCCCTCCCGTCTGCGACTCTTCGACAGGGCAGGTGGAGGGCCCTTCGACCTTCGACCAGGTGGGCGGTAGGGTAGAATCGCGTCCTGGCGATGGCGAGCCCGCAAAAGGACCGCAGCCTCAAGGGCAGGATCAAGGGGGCGCTCCGCCTGCGGCAGGCCGTGGCGCTGGTGTGGAAGTGCGCGCCGGGGCTGTCGATCGCCAACATCGCCTTGATGTGGATCCAGGGGCTGCTGCCGCTGGCGCAGCTCTACCTCATGAAGCTCATCGTGGACGGAGTCACCGCCGGCTTCACGGGGCCCGACAAGCAAGCGGCGTTCCGCAGCGTCGGGCTGTACATCGTGCTCACGGCAGCGCTCGCGCTCGCCATGGTGGGGCTGCGTTCGATCGCGGCGCTGGTGTCGGAAGCGCAGTCGTTCCACGTCTCGGACTACGTCTCGGACTACCTGCACGAGCGCTCGGTGGCGGCCGATCTCGAGCACTACGAGAACCCGGCCTACTACGACATGATGCACCGGGCGCAGCAGGAGGCGATGTCGCGCCCGCTCAAGATCGTCAACGGGCTGGCCGGGCTCGGCCAGAGCGTGGTGTCGCTCGTCGCCATCGGGGGGCTGCTCGCCTCGCTGCACTGGGGGGTCGCGATCGTCGCGGTGCTGGCGGCGGCGCCGGGCGTGGCGGTGCGCTTGCGGTACTCCAAGAAGATGTATGAGTGGCAGCGGCAGAAGACGCAGACCGAACGCCGCTCCTGGTACCACCACTGGATGCTCACGGACGGCTCGTACGCCAAGGAAGTGCGACTGTTCTCGCTCGGCCAGCGGCTGCGCGACCGTTTCCGCGAAATCCGGCGCCAGCTCCGGTTCGAGCGCCTGCGCCTGATGAAAAGCCAGCTCCGGGCCGACCTCTTCGTGCAAGGTGCGACGTCCGTGGCGATCTACGCGACGTACGGGTTCATCGCGGCCCGCACCATCACCGGCACGATCACGCTCGGGGACCTCGTCATGTACTTCCAGGCGTTCCAGCGCGGCCTCGGCGCCTTGCAGGGGGTACTCGGCTCGCTGGCCGGGTTGTACGAGGACAACATGTTCCTCACCAACTTGCAGGAGTACACGAACCTGCGGCCGCGGGTGGTGGACGGGCCGAACCCGGTACCGATGCCGACTCCGGTGCGAGAGGGGTTCGTGGTCGAGCACGTGTCGTTCAAGTACTCGGCGGGGAGCCGGCTGGCGCTCGAGGACGTGAGCCTCGAGCTGCGCGCCGGCGAGGTGCTGGTGCTGGTGGGGGAGAACGGCTCGGGCAAGACCACCCTCGCCAAGCTGCTGTGCCGCCTCTACGACCCGACCGCCGGGCGGATCACCCTCGACGGCAGGGACCTCCGCGACTACCGCGTGGCCGACCTGCGGCGCAACATCGCGGTGATCTTCCAGGACTTCGCGCGCTATCAGCTCTCGGCGCGCGAGAACATCTGGCTCGGCAACCACGAGCTGCCGCCTGGAGACGGGCGGATCGAGGAGGCCGCGGAAAAGTCGGGCGCCGCCGCGGTCGTCGCCGGGCTGCCGCGCGGCTTTGACTCGGTGCTCGGCAACTGGTTCGAGGACGGCCGTGACCTGTCGCTCGGCGAGTGGCAAAAGATGGCGCTCGCTCGCGCCTTCCTGCGCGAGGCACAGATCGTGGTGCTGGACGAGCCCACCTCGGCGCTCGACCCGATGGCCGAGCACCAGATCGTCGAAACGCTGGGACGGTTGTGCGCCGGTCGGACCGCCGTCATCATCTCGCACCGGCTGTCAGCCGTGCGGCTCGCCCACCGCATCGCCGTCCTCGAGGGCGGCCGTCTCATCGAACACGGCACCCCCTCCGAGCTGATCGCCCGTGACGGGCGCTACGCCCACATGATGCGCCTGCAGCGCTCGGCACTCGAGCCGAGGTAGACCTCTCCCGCCCGGCTGAGCGTCGAGAGTCGTCGGCTTTCGACTCTCGAATGGTTGGGGAGCGCCGGAGGGTGGAAAGCGGGTGTAACCTCGAGAGTACAAGCGCCGTGGAGGCGGCGCGGGAGGGTTCCATGGAGCATCGAGTCCGGGTTCGGCTGCTGACAGTGGCCCTCGTCCTGGCGGCAGGTGTTCTGTCGTCCCCGGCATGAGCGGGTTTCGCTGGCAAGGAGCTGTTCGTCCCGGGGGTGGCGCGAACGGCGGGAGCGCAGGGGTCGGACTGGTACACGACGCTGTGGGTCACCAACCTGTCGGTCACCGAGGAGGCGAGGGTGGAGATCCGCTTTCTTCGCAAGGACCAGGCGAACCTGCCGACGCCCGCCCCTCATGGCGAGACGCTGCGGCCGGGCGAGACGAGGCGCTACGACAACGTCCTGGAATCGCTCTTCGGCGCTGCCCAGACCTCAGGTGCGCTATGGATCAGGGCCGACCACGACGTGCTGGCGACGTCGCGCACCTTCGACTTGCACGGACCGACCGATGGCCGCGAGTCGCGCGGCCACTGCTTCGGCGGCATCCCGCCCTGGTTCGCCATCGGGCCGCAGGAAATGACCTGGCTGCAAGGCGTGAGCCTGAACGGCGGCGAGGACTTCCGCTACAACTTCGGGATGATCGAGACCTCGGGCCAGGGGGCGACGCTGTCCGTCGAGCTGGTCGACGGCGAGGGGAGGACGACGGCCAGTCGGTCGTATGCTCTGAGGCCGTACGAGCCGAAGCAGGTTGCGGTGAGCACCCTGGCCGCGGGAGTGGCGACGAGGAACTCGATCCTGAGGGCGACGGTCACGTCGAGCACGGGGCGGGTCATCCTCTACGGGACACAGATGCCCAACGGCTCCAACGACTCGGCCGGGTTCGAGATGGCGTTCCCGGCCAGGGTGCTGGCCGGGGGCAGCGAGACGACGGCGGCCACCCTGGCGGCCAGCGCCGCCTCGACCGGCACGGCGGTCGTCGACAAGCTGTGGGCGATCGCCCAGACCATCGCCCTGTACGGCAGCTACGACGAGCAGACCGGCTGGTGGACGGTCGACATCACCCTGCGCAACACGGCTTCCGCCCATTTCCAGGTGCAATTCCGCGACGCAGCAGGCAAGCCCTCGAGGCTCTTCAACCCGCTGCTCACGACGACCGTGCTCACGAGAGGCCATGCGAGCGGAGTGCTGGGCCGCGTGGAGTACGACTTCACGCTTGCCGGAACCAACCAGGGCTCCGACAACCTGACGGTGAACGGCAGCGGTAACGTGGAGTCCCAGGGGATCGCCGCGAGCTACACGGTCATCGACCTCGTGCAGCCCAAGGCGTTGCACTACCCGACGGCCGGCACGATCGTCGTGACATCGGGGCCGATCGTCGTCACGGTCACCTTCAACGGCACCAACATCGCGACGGGGACGTACACGGTGGGCCTGGTCACGAGGCAGTTCCAGATCAACCTCGACACCGGCGAGGTGACGTTCCTCTGACCGCCTCCTGCCAGCTGCCGGGGACCCGCGGGGTGACCCGGCCGTGCCGCTCCACACGCCTCGCGCGGGCCGCGGGGCGCGGGCCGGCGGGGTAGACTCTGCGTGCGGGAGGTGGCCGTGGGCGAGCGCGACGGCGGGACGAGGATCCTGGTGGTGGACGATGCGCGCGACACCGTCGAGGTGCTGCGCCGCAACCTCGAGTCGCGCTCGTTCCGCGTGCTGACCGCCACGAATGTGGCGCAGGCGAGGGCAGTGCTGGGCCGGCACGCGGTCGACCTCGTCATCACGGACATGCGGATGCCGGGCGGGAGCGGCCTCGAACTGGTGCGTCACGTGCACGAGAACGAGCCCGATGCCGAGGTGCTCGTGATCACGGGGTACGCCACGGTGGAGGGTGCGGTGGAGGCGGTGAAGGCGGGCGCCGAGAGCTACCTCGCCAAGCCGTTCACGGGCGAGGAGCTGTTCGCCGCCGTCGAGGCGGCACTCGCGAAGCTGCGGCGCCGGCGGGCGTTCCAGGCGGCGCCGGAGGGGGCGGTGCGGCCGTGCTGGGGCCTGGTCGGCGAGAGCGAGGGGATGCAGCGCGTCCGCCGCGCGGTGGCCCGCCTGGCGCGCAGCTTCGAGCCCGTGCTCGTGGTCGGCGAGCGGGGCAGCGGCCGGCGCCAGGTGGCTCGGGCGCTCCACGCCGCCGCCGGAGCCCGCGGTTGGTTGTACGAGCTGCGGCTCGCCGAGGGCGGGGGGGCGGGTAGTGCGGAGCCGGCGGCGAGGCTCGAGGCGGTACCGGCTGCGTGCGGCACGCTGTACTTTCCCGATGTCACGGACGCCACCGCCGCCGCGCAGGAGCGCGTTCTCGAGGCGGCGTGCGGCGCGCCGGCGGGCGCCGGCGCGCGGGTCGTGGCCTCGACCACGCTCGTGGCCGAGGCGGCGCTGGCCGCCGGCTGGCTGGCCCCGGCGCTCGCCGCCCACGTCATCGAGCTGCCGCCACTGCGGCAGCGCGAGGAGGACGTCCCGTTGCTCGCAGCCCACTTCTTGCACGCCGAGTCGGATCGCGCCGGAAGACCCGTGCCGCGGCTGTCGGACGGCGCCCTCCGCACGCTGCTGGCGTACCACTGGCCGGGCAACGTGGGCGAGCTGCGCGACACGGCGTTGCGCTGGGTCGCGGCAGGGCTCGAGGCAGTCGAGGTGTCCGACTTGCCGGAGGCGATGCGGCTTTCGCCGCGGGGCGAGGGCGAGCGGATCCGGACGCTGCACGAGGTCGAGTGGGAGCACATCCAGGCGGTGCTGGCGCAGGCGCAGGGCAACAAGTCGCGCGCTGCCGAGCTGCTAGGCATCGACCGCAAGACCCTGCGCGAAAAGCTCCGCCGGCCGCCCGGTCCCGGGTAGCTGCCCCAGAGGATGGGCGCAAGGCTCCGTCATTATGTCGGGGTCCAGGCCCCCCACCCTCCCTGGCGCGGCCGGGGACGTCCGCGCCCACCTTGCATGCGGGCGTGCTCGCGAGCGTCGTCGACACGAAGGTGGGCGCGGACCTCCGGGCCGCGCCGGGCGGGCGGGTGGGTCCGACCAGGGATCACTTGGTGGGCGGTGGCTGGGGAAGTCCTCCTCGGTGGGGTGGGGAAGTTCGCCGCGAGTTGGGGTACAATCCGCGGCCGGAGGCGCACGCGACCGGATGACGTTCCCCCCCCAGCTGCGGCGGCTTTCGAACCCGGCACGCGGTTGCTGGCCACGCGCGGGGCGGCGTGCGGAGAGTGCACACGAGGCGGCCGGGACGGGAAGGGTGCCGTGCGCGGGGCTTTCCTTGACGCTTCTTGCGGCCGGCCTGTATGGTGCCGGCAACACGAGCCGCCGCAGGCCGAACGCGCGGTCGCGCGCCCCGCGGGCTTGCGGCGCGCGGAAACGGGGCCTGCCGAGATGAGCCAGGAGCTACGCCGCCCGCGCTACGAGATGGTGGATGTCCAGCCCGGCTTCGTGATCATCGAGAAGGAGATGTACAGCCAGGCGGCCCGCGCCTACTTCTCGGCCGAGCCGGCACCGCCTAAGGAGCCGTACCGCGAGGGCAGCCAGGTGTGGTCGTTCTGGGAGATGGCGCAGTCGGTCCGCTTCGCGGTCAAGGACACCGAGAGCGGCGAGGTGACGCGCTTCGACGAGCTGCTCGGGCTGGTGTTCTACGGTGCCGCCGACCCGGCGAGCGATCTCTACCAGATCGGTGACCTCGCGCAGGAGAGCAAGGTCTCGATTTACGTGGCGGTCACGTACGAGGCCCCGGACGGTTCGCGCCTCAACATCGCGATGGACAAGATCCGGCTGCTCAACCGCTTCTTCAACGAGCGCCTGCGCAGCCGCGACAAGAAAATCCTCATCCTGCCCGACCTCTTCGGGCTGTACCGGGAGCTGACGTACGGACAGATCATGCTGGACTTCGGGCTCGTGTCCATGGAAGGCGCGGCCAGCCAGCAGGGAGAGAGCGCATGAAGCTGCAGGAGATTGCCGACAAGCTCGAGCTGACGGGCCTCACTCCGGTGTTCGACAAGGACGTGAGCGGGGTCTACATCTCCGACATGGTGTCGGACGTGATCGCCAACGCCAAGGCCGGCAACCTGCTGGTCACGGTGCAGGTGCACGCCAACGTGCTGGCGGCGGCGAACCTCGTCGACGTGGCGGCGATCATCCTGGCGCAGGGCAAGCAGCCGGCCGAGGACATCGTGCGGATGGCCGCCAAGCACGAGATCGCCATCTTCACGACCGCGCTCAACCGCTGGCAGGTGGCGACCAAGCTGTACGAGATCGGCCTGCGCTGAGCGCCATCGGTCCGGGGGGGATGCGTGCGCCTGCGCGAGGTGAAGGAGCTGGTTCGAGCCGAGGTGGTGTCGGGGAGCGAGGGGCTCGACGAGCAGGTGCGAAGCTGCTTCGCGGCCGACCTCATGAGCGACGTGCTGGCGTTTTCGGGCCCCGATGCCCTGCTCGCGACGGGTCTCGCCACCGTGCAGTCGGTCCACGCGGCCGACGTCGCGGACTGCGCCGCGATCCTGCTCGTGTCGGGCAAGAAGCCCTCGCCGGACGCGCTGCATCTGGGGATGGCCCGGCACATGGTGATCATGTCCACGCCGCTTTCGATGTTCGAGGCCTGCGGCGTGCTCTACCAGCACGGCCTCGAACCGTCGGCCAAGAGGTAGGGTGGTGGCGCCTCTCGGCTCCAGCAGCGCGCGAGTTCGTGTGAAAGTGGTCACGACGGGCCTCCGTCTGCCATACTGGCCGCGGCCGGCGGCGGCCGAGCCTGCCGCTCGGTCCCCCCAGACGGAGGGCGTGCGATGAGCGAGGAAGTCCTCTTTCGCCAGAGCTTCACCATCCGAGGGGGCGACTTCGAGCACGGCGGCGAGGTCGCCACGCTGGTCAAGTCGTACCTCAAGCAGCTGGGCCTGCCCGCCGACGTCATCCGCCGGCTTTCGATCGCCAACTTCGAAGCCGAAATGAACGTCATCATGTACGCCGAGCACGGCGAGTTGGAGCTTTCCGTGCTCCCGGATGCCGTGCGCATCGTGCTGGCCGACCGCGGGCAGGGGATCCCCGACATCGAGTGGGCGATGCAGGAGGGCAACTCCACCGCCACGCCGGAAATGCGGGCGCGCGGCTTCGGCGCCGGGTTGGGGCTGCCCAACATCCGCCGTAACAGCGACGAGTTTGAGATCACGTCCACAGTGGGGGTGGGTACGACGCTCCGCTACACGGTGTTCATCGAGCCGGCCGCGGAGGGGCCCGGCCGATGAGCATGGCGCCGCGCACGATCGCCACCGACCGCGAGCGGTGCAACGCCTGCGTGGCGTGCATGCGGGTGTGCCCGACACGGGCGATCCGCACGCGAGGCGGGGAGGCCACCGTGGATGCGTCGCGCTGCATCGAGTGCGGCGCCTGCGTGGAGGCGTGCCCGCGCGACGCGCTGCGGGCCGTCACCTCGTCGCCCGCCGACCTCGAGCGGTTCAAGCTCAAGGTGGCGATCCCGTCGCTGACGCTGTACGGCCAGTTCGGTCCCGACGTGCGGCCCGGCCAGGTCCTGCACGCGCTGAGGCAGATCGGCTTTGACCGCGCCTACGACCTGTCGTGGATGTGCGAGATGGTGGGCTCGGCGACCGACGCGTACCTCTCGGAGTGCCAGGGGCCGTGGCCGAAGATCTCCACGACGTGCCCGGCGGTGGTGCGCCTGATCCAGATCCGCTACCCGGAAATGGTCTCGCACCTGCTGCCGCTCGAGACGCCCCGGGAGCTGGCGGCCAAGCTGCACCGCCGCCGCCTCGCCTCGGAGCTGGGGCTCGACCCGTCCGAGATCGGCATCTTCTTCATCACGCAGTGCGCGGCGATCATGAACTCGATCGTGGCGCCGGTGGGGCTCGAGCGCTCGAACCTGGACGGCGCAATGGCGATCTCGGAACTGTACGGCCCGCTGCGCAAGGCGCTCCGGGAGCACCCCGGCTCGGAGTCGGACGACGCGGTCAGCCCCCGGGGCCTCGGCTGGGCGATGGGCGCCGGCGAGGTCGCCTCGATGCGCAACAACGCCACGATCCGCATCCGCGGCGTGCACGAGGTCACCGAGGTTTTCGACCGCATCGAGGACGGGGTCTTCCAGAACATCGACTTCATCGAGGCGTACATTTGCACCGGCGGGTGTCTCGGCGGGCACCTCACGATCGCCCCGCGGCACGTCGCCCAGCGCTCGCTCGATCGCATCGCGCGCCAGCTCGGCGAAGGGCAGGGCGTCAAGGAGGAAAAGGTTCGCTCGCTGCTGCGCGAGCACTTCTTTGACCTGCACGGCGAGATCGCCGCCAGGCCGGTGCAGCCGCTTGCCGGCGGGCTGCGGCAGGCCGTGGCCGTCAAGCGCGAGAAGGACCGCCTCGTTTGCGCGCTGCCGGGCAAGGATTGCGGCGCCTGCGGGGCGCCGGATTGCGCCACCCTGGCCGACGACGTCGTGCGCGGCCAGGCCACGATCGACGACTGCGTGTTCATCCGCCTCGAAGCGCTACAACGGCGGCGCGAGGCGTGCCAGGAAGGAGAGCCATGACCAAACAGATGCTGCTCATGAAGCTGCGGTGCCCGCAATGCCGGGAACTGCTGACCCAGGGCAACCAGGTGGTGCTGGACGCCTACATCGAGGCGACCCACCAGGACGGGCAGGTGGCGCTCTCGGCGGTGTTCGGCGACTACTCCTTGCAAACCGACCTCGACATCCCAGAGGGCGCCGTCGCGTCGTTTCGCTGCCCGCGCTGCGACTCGAGCCTCATGGTGGCGGCCCGCTGCAAGCTGTGCAGCGCCCCGATGGTCTCGCTCAACATCGAGGATGGGGGCTATCTCGAGTTTTGCGGGCGGCGCGGCTGCAAGGCTCACTCGATTGGCGGCGTCGGCGACATCGACGAGATGATGAACCTCATGAACCGCATGATGGGGACTCCCTACGACTGAGCGGCGCGCCGTGCGGCGACCGCTCGACGACCCCGGCTACCTGGAGGGCATCCGGCCGTGAGCGAGCGACGAAAGTTCGATTTCCGCAAGCAGCACTTCGTGGGCGAGGAGGGCAAGCTGATCCCCCTGCTGCAGCGCGCGCAGGAAACCGACGGCTACCTTTCGCGGCAGCGCATCGAGGAGATCCACCGCCAGTCGGGGATCCCCCTGGCGCAGATTTACGGTGTGGCCACGTTTTACGCCCAGTTCCGCTTCTCTCCGGTGGGCAAGAACCTGGTGCGCGTCTGCCACGGCACCGCCTGCCACGTGTCGGGCGCCAAGGAAATCACGCAGGCGATGGAGAGCGAGCTGGGGATCGCCACCGGGGAGACGACCGCCGACGGGCTGTTCACGCTCGAGATGGTGTCGTGCCTGGGCTGCTGCTCGCTGGCGCCGGTGATCATGGTCAACAGCACCACGCACGGCAACCTCAGCGAGAAGGAGGTTCGCAAGATCCTCAAGACTTACAGGGCGGCGGGCGCCGGGGAGGTGCAGTGATGGAGGTCCTGGTCGGGCTCGGCACGTGTGGGATCGCGGCGGGGGCGGAGCACACCTTCCGCGCGCTCGAGAGCAAGCTGGGCGGCGACGGCCCGCGTTTCGCGCTCTCCAAGACCGGGTGCATCGGCATGTGCTACCGCGAGCCGCTGGTGGAGATCCGGCACGACGACGGCATCCGCTACCAATACGGGGGGGTCTCTGCCGACCGCGTCGACCGCCTGGTGGCGGAACACCTGGGCGAGGGGCGGGTGATCGAGGACTGGCTGGTGTGGTCCGATGACGGGCGCGGCTCGGAGCGCGCCTACTTCACGAACCAGACGCGGATCGTGCTGCGCAACTGCGGCAAGATCAACCCGGAGGCGTTCGAGGACTACCTGGCGGCGGGAGGCTACCAGGCGCTGCAGAAGGTCCTCGCGGCCGGCGATCCCGAAGGGCTCATCGCCACGATCACCGACTCGGGCCTGCGCGGCCGCGGCGGCGCGGGCTTTCTGACCGGCATGAAGTGGCGCTTCACCCGACTCGCGGCCGGCAGTCGCAAGTTCGTGATCTGCAACGCCGACGAGGGAGACCCCGGGGCGTTCATGGACCGCTCGGTGCTGGAGTCGGACCCGCACGCGGTGCTGGAAGGGATGGCCATCGCGGCGTTCGCCATCGGCGCCCGCGAGGGGTACATCTACGTCCGCGCCGAGTACCCGAAGGCGATCGAGCGCCTCAACATCGCGATCGCCCAGGCCGAGGCGCGCGGCTTCCTCGGGGACCGCATCCTGGGTACCGACTTCGGGCTCCACATCAAACTCAAGGAGGGCGCCGGCGCTTTCGTGTGCGGCGAGGAGACGGCGCTCATCGGCTCGATCGAGGGCAAGCGCGGGATGCCGCGCGTGCGCCCGCCGTTCCCGGCGGTGAAGGGCCTGTGGGACTGCCCGACCAGCATCAACAACGTCGAGACGTTCGCCAACGTGCCGTGGATCGTCCTCAACGGCGCCGCTGCGTTCGCCGCGATGGGCACCGCCAACTCCAAGGGCACCAAGGTGTTCGCCATGGCCGGCAAGGTCGTGCGGGGAGGGCTGGTCGAGGTGCCGATGGGGATCTCGATCCGCGAGATCGTCTTCGAGGTGTGCGGCGGGATCAAGGACGGCAAGAAGTTCAAGGCGGTGCAGATGGGCGGCCCTTCCGGCGGCTGCATTCCGGCGGAACTGCAGAACACGGTCATCGACTACGAGTCGATCAACAAGACCGGCGCGATCATGGGCTCCGGCGGGCTCGTCGTCATGGACGAGACCACGTGCATGGTGGACGTGGCCCGCTTTTTCCTCGACTTCACGCAACGCGAGTCGTGCGGCAAGTGCACGTTCTGCCGGGTCGGCACCAAGCGCATGTTGGAGGTGCTCACGCGCATCACCGAGGGCAAGGGCAAGGAAGGCGACATCGAGCTGCTCGAGCAGCTCGCGAGCCTGGTGAAGAACACGTCGCTGTGCGGCCTCGGGCAGACGGCGCCCAACCCGGTGCTGACGACGCTCAAGTACTTCCGCTCCGAGTACGAGGCGCACATCATCAACCGCAAGTGCCCGGCCCACCGCTGCCAGGCGCTGCTGTCGTACACGATCAACGCCAAGTGCACGGGGTGCACCGTGTGCGCCCGGGTCTGTCCGACCAAGTGCATCTCCGGCGAGGTCAAGAAGCCGCACGTGATCGACCAGTCGAAGTGCATCCACTGCGGCGAGTGCCACAAGGCGTGCCGCTTCGCGGCCATCGCTGTGGACTAGTCGGGATGGTCAGAATCGGTCGTCTGCGAGCTGCGAACCGCGAACTGCGAACTGGCAAACGGAGTAGCCGATGGCACTAGTCAAGCTCGAAATCAACGGCAAGCGCGTCATCGCCGACAACAGCCGCACCATTCTGCAGGTGGCGCGGGACAACGGCATTTGCGACATCCCGACCCTCTGCCACGACGAGCAGCTCGAGCCTTTCGCCTCGTGCTTCTTGTGCGTGGTGAAGGTGAAGGGCGCCCGTACCCTGGTGCCTGCCTGCTCGACCAAGGTGGCGGCCGGGATGGTGGTGGAGACCGACACCCCGGAGGTGCGGCGCTCGCGCAAGGCGGCGCTGGAGCTGCTGCTGTCCAACCACTACGCCGACTGCATCGGCCCCTGCCAGCTCGCCTGCCCGGCCGGGGTCGACATCCAGGGGTACGTGGCGCTCGCCGCGCTCGGCAAGTTCACCGAGGCGGTGGGGCTCATCAAGGAGCGCAACCCTCTGCCGGCGATCTGTGGGCGAGTCTGCACGCGGCCTTGCGAGGTCAAGGGGTGCCGCCGCAACATGCTCGACGAGGCGGTGGGAATCGACTACATCAAGCGCTACATTGCCGACTTGGACCTCGGCAAGGCACAGCCGTTCCGCCCCCAGGTGGCGCCCCCCAACGGGCACCGCGTCGCCGTCGTGGGCGCCGGCCCGGCGGGGCTGTCCGCCGCCTACTACCTGGCGATCCGCGGCTACGCCGTGGACATCTTCGAGGCCATGCCAGAGGCCGGCGGGATGCTGCGGTACGGGATCCCGGAGTACCGGCTGCCCAAGGAGGTGCTGGACCTCGAGGTGGCGCAGATCCTCGACCTCGGGGTGCGGCTGCACACCAATCAGGCGCTCGGCAAGGACTTCACGGTGAAGGGCCTGAAGGAATCCGGCTACGAGGCGGTGTTCCTGGGCCTGGGCGCCTGGGAGAGCCAGACGATGCGGGTCAAGGACGAGGACGCCGCGGGCGTGCTCTCCGGCATCGAGTTCCTCAAGAACTTCGGGCTGCGCCGAAAAATCGACATTCACGGTCGGGTTCTCGTGGTCGGCGGCGGCAACACGGCCATCGACTGCGCGCGCACGGCCCTGCGCCTGGGCGCCAGGGAGGTCCGCCTGCTTTACCGCCGCACTCAGAACGAGATGCCGGCCAACAAGGTGGAAATCGAGGAGGCGCTGCACGAGGGCGTGCAGATGGACTTCCTCGTCGCTCCCACCCGCGTCGTCAAGGATGGGGAGCGGGTCGTGGGGCTCGAGTGCCAGCGCATGGAACTCGGAGAGCCGGACGCCTCGGGGCGGCGGAGCCCGAAGCCGGTGCGCGGCTCGGAATTCGTCATCGACTGCGACTTCGTGATCGCGGCAATCGGGCAGAGCACCCGGATCGGCGAACTCACTTCCGGCAAGGTGCCGGGGATGCTGCCGTTCGGCGAGACGCTCAACCTCACCCGCTGGCAGACCGTGCAGGTCGACGAGGCGACGATGGAGACCTCGGTGGAAGGCGTCTTTTCGGGCGGCGACGTGGTCACGGGCGCCGCCACCGCCATCGAGGCGATCGCCGCCGGCCGCAAGGCCGCCCACGCCATCGACACCTACATCCGGACCGGCAAGGCGCAGCCCGAGCCGAAGGAGTTCGTGTCGCGCAAGGACACCTTCGCCAAGGTGACGCTCGCCGACCTGCGCTCGCAGCAGCCCGCGCCGCACCGCCCGATGCCGCTCATCCCGCTCGAGGAGCGGGTCAAGGGGTTCGGCGAGGTCGAGCTCGGCTACGCGCTCGAGGACGTCCGGGCCGAGACCGCGCGCTGCCTGGAGTGCGGGTGCGTGGCGCTGTTCGAGTGCGACCTGCGGCGGTACGCCAGCGAGTACGGTGTCGAGGTCAAGCAGTTCCTGGGGGAGGCCAAGCGGCACGAGGTGGACCGCAGCCACCCGCTCATCGAGCTCGATCAGAACAAGTGCATCCTGTGCGGGCGGTGCGTGCGCATCTGCTCGGAGCTGGTCGGGGTCAACGCCTACGGTTTCGTGCAGCGTGGGTTCTCGACCATGGTCAAGCCGGTGCTCGGCGGCTCGCTGCTGGACACCGACTGCGTGACGTGCGGGCTGTGCGTGGGGACCTGCCCGACCGGGGCGATCGCCGCCCGCGTGCCGCTCGCCAAGCCCGGCCCGTGGGCCACCGATTCGACGGTCAGCACCTGCCACTACTGCTCTGTGGGGTGCCAGCTCGCCTACCAGGCCTACGGGAACTCGCTCATCAAGGTGGGACGGGTCGAGGCCAGCGCCAATACCCTCGGGGCCCACTGCAAGAAAGGGGCGTTCGGATACGACCACGTGCAGGCCGAGGACCGGCTCACCCGCGCCTGGATCCGGCCCGGGCGGGAGCTGCAGGAAACCACCTTGGACGACGCTCTGAGCTACACGGCGTTGCGCCTGAAGGAGCTGGCGCGCCGCTTCACTCCCGAGGAAATGGCGGTCTTCGTGTCGCCGCGCCTCACCAACGAGGAGCTCTACCTGGCGCAGAAGCTGGCCCGTATCGGATTCGGCACCCACAACGTGGGCTCGTTCACCAACCTCGTCAACGACGAGTACCTGTGCCCGGAGATCGTCTCGACCGCCACCTACTTGGACCTCTCCGACGCCCAGGCGGTGCTGGTCGTCAACTCGAACCTCGACGAGGAGCATTTCGTCGCCGACCTCATGGTCAAGCGGGCGATCCGCAACGGCGGCCGGCTGGTGTTCATCGGGCCGGAGTCGAACCGCACCTCGGCGTTCGCGGAGGTGCACCTGGCCTGCAAGCCGGGCACGCAAAGCTGGGTCGTGCTGGGGCTCGTCGCCGAACTCGCGGCACGTGGCAAGGTGGACCTCGAAGACTGGCCCGAACTCGCAAACAGCTTGAAGAAGCTCCAGCCCGGCGAGGTCGAGAAGGTGTCCGGCATCCGGCCGGCGGAACTCGCCGAGGCGGCCGATGTCATCGCCGGCGCCGTCACGCGCGTCGTGGTGTTCAACAAGGACTACCGCGGCAAGCGCATCCCGGGCGACGACCGTCTGTTCGCCGCGGCCGCGAAGGCGCTCATGGCCCCGTTCCTGGCCCTGTGGGAAAAGTCCAACATGCAGGGGCTGCTCGACATGGGCGCCCACCCGCGGTGGTTCCCCGGCTACCAGCCTCTGCACGGCGAAGCGGTCGACGCGCTCGAAAAGGAGTGGTGCGTGGTCTTGCAGGACCTCCGGAACCCCAACGGCGACCTCGGGCGGGCGCTCGCCAGCCGGCGCATCCGCGTCGCGGTCGTGCTCGGCGAGGATCCGCTCGGCAACGAGAAGCTCCCGGCCTCGATCCGCAACGGGCTGCTGGCGACGGATTTCCTGGTCGTCGGGGACGTGGTGATGACCGCCACGGCCAAGGCCGCGAACGTGGTGCTGCCGCTTTCTGCCCACGCCGAGACCTCGGGGACGATGACCAACGCCGAGCACCGGCTGCAGGCGGTGCGGCAGGCCATCCCGCCGCGCGCCGGAATGGAGACCTGGCAGATCATCTCGCAGCTGGCCGCCCGGATGGGGCTGCGCTTCAAGATGAAGTACTCGAGCCCCGAGGAGATCCTGGCGGAAATCCGGCGCGTGGTGCCGCTCTACCGTGCTCTCGTGCTGAACGGACAGCCTCACGAGGCGGTGTGGAACGAGGCGGCGCTGCCGCTGCCGGGTGTGGGGCTGCCGGAACTGCGCGAGGACTCGCTGGCCGAGCCTTTGTCCACTTTGCTCTTCGATCACCTCGAGGCCCGCTTCGCCCGCCGCATGGAGACGCTGTTCGCCGAGGCGAGGGCGGCGAAAGACAGTTGATGCTTGTCGGCTGTTGGTTCCGCCCGCGCTCCGGGGAAGCTTCAGGCTTGCAACCATCGACCGACGGACGACCGACAACCCTCGACCATCGAGCGCTCTGTGGTATCGTCCGGCGCGCGAGGGAGCGGCATGGCGCGGACGAAGCAGGCATCGAGCGTGTTCAGGGTCATCTTCACCAACCAGGGGCAGGTCTACGAGGTCTTCGCCCGCCACGTCAGCCAGGGCGGGCTGTTCGGTTTCGTGGAGGTTGAGCAGATCGTCTTCGGCGAGCGCTCCCAGCTCATTGCCGACCCCTCCGAGGAGAGGCTCAAGAACGAGTTTTCGGGCGTCAAGCGGGTGTTCATCCCCCTCCACTCGGTGGTGCGCATCGACGAGGTCGAGAAGGAAGGCGCCGGACGTATCTCGACACCCGAGGGCGCGGCCTCGACACCCCGCGTCGTGCCGATCCCGATGCCGATCCCCGGCCTCAAGAACGACCCGCGATAGCTCTATTCACGCTCCCGCAGCGGGCGGGCCCGGGATGCCGAGCGGCACTCGACGGGTCAGGCGGGCAGCAGCGCCTCGAGACGGCGCAGGATCTCGCGGTCAACTAGGTCGCCGGCGGCGTCGAGGATCTCGCCGGCGACCTCGCGCGGCGAGCCGCCGACGTGCCAGTGCTCGTCGAGCGGCCCGGGGTCGCACGTCTGGTGCAGGCGGTCCACTGCGAGGGCGGCCAGCACGAGATCGTCGCACAGGCCCGGGACGCCGAGGATCGCCTCGGGTATGTAATCGTGGGGAGCCACGATGTACTTGAGGGTGCTCACGAGCCCGCCGCGCTCGGAGGCCGGAAGGCGGGTGTCGAGTGCCAGCGCGACGAGGAAGCGGTAGAGGTCGGGCAGGTGGCGGTACAGCCTCGCGCACGGCACGCCGCTTGCCGCGTCGGTTGCAAGCCAGGCCGCGACGCGCGCCTGCAGTGCCTGGTAGTACGACTCGGCAGCTCCTGACAGTCTTTCGCCGGGCATCTTCTTTCTTCTCCGGTCAGCTTGTACGGCGCCGGAGCCCGGGAGTTGCGCCCCCGGGCGCCGGACTGCGGGGCGGTCCCCGGCTGCTGCGGGCAGTGAGGGCGCCTCGGTCCTGGACTCTTGACAACGGAAATTGTGTATGATGGTTACGACGGCGGTGGGAATGTCCAGGCAGCGGCTCAACCGAAGGGAGTAGGGTGTGGTCGCCCTCCAGGCACCGTTCGCTGAGGCCGTTCGCTCGTTGTGGGGCGACTTCTTCTCGGCCCCCGAGCCGTGCCTGCGCGAGGCTGCCTGGCGCAACGAGGTGGTGGTCGCCCAGGTCCGCCTCGTGATCCTCTCGCTGCTGTGCGCCGTCCCGATCGTGCAGCTCGTCGTCGAGCCGGGGGAGCTCGAGACCTGGTTCGGGCTGGCGATCGTGCTCGCGGCTCTGGGGTTCGGCGTGGGCATCCACACGCTGGCACAGCACGGCATGGCCCGCTCGCAGCTTCCGCTCCTCTCGTCGCTGCTCGATGCGACGACGGTGAGCCTCGGGCTCGGCTTCTTCCTCGCCATCGACCGCCCGCTCACGGCGACCAACAGCTTCGTCGTCTTTCCGTTCTACTTCCTCGCGATCGCCACGTCCTCGCTGCGGTACGACCCGCGCATTTGCCTGCTGGCGGGAGTCGTCGCCTCGGCCGAGTACGGGCTGATCGTCAAGCTGGCACTGATGATGGGCGTGGCCGACCCGCTGCACATGGGGGAGCACGCGCTCACGCACGGCAACTTCGACCTGCTGGGGCAGTTCGTGAGGGTCTTCGTGCTGCTGGCGGCGGCGTTCATCGCTGCCGTGAGCGTGGTCCGGTCGCGCGAGCTGCTGGCGCGCTCGGCGCGGGATCCGCTCACGGGCCTGCTCAACCGGGCGGCGTTCGCCGAGATGGCGCGGGTCGAATTGGCGCGCGCGCGCCGGCACGGCGGCGTGCTGGCCGTGGCTCTCCTCGATCTCGATTTCTTCAAGCGCATCAACGACATGCACGGTCACCAGGTGGGCGACAGGGTGCTCGCCTGGTTCGGGCCGTTCATGCACGACGCCTTCCGCGAGTCGGACGCCGTGGCTCGGCTGGGCGGCGACGAGTTTGCCGTGCTGCTGGGGGAGCTGTCGATCGGGCGCTCGGCGGCGCGCATCGATGAGCTGCGCTCCTCGCTCGAGAGCCGGGCGATTCCAGAGACCCCCTTCGTGAGCATCACGGTGTCGGCCGGATTGGCCGCATACCCCGACGACGGGGAGACGGTCGAGGCGTTGCTGGGGGTTGCGGACGACCGGCTGTACGAGGCCAAGGCGTCGGGGCGCAACCGCATCGTGCTGGCCTCGGGGCCACGCACGGCGGTGATCCTCGTCAGCGAGGGACGCTTGACACAGGCGCCGGGCGTCGAGTAGGGTCTCGCCCGATGCGAGCGATGGGCACCACCCGCCATCATCACCACGCGCCGCCCATGCGGTAGGCGGGGTGTTGCCCCGTTCGAGCCGCTGGGCATCGGACGGGGAGCCGCAGCTACGCGATCGTCGACCTCCCCGTCGGACCCGGCGGGGAGGTCTGGCTTTATGGAGATCGTTGCGACGTATGTCCCGCCGAGCGGCGCCGACTCCGCGGCGCTGACCGCGGAACTCGCCCGGCCGCCGGCCGGGGCCACGGCGGTCGAGCTGCGAGCGGACCTGCTCCCGCCCGGTGTGGATCTCGGGCCGCTGGTCGCCGCCAGCCCGCTGCCGGTCGTGCTCACGCTGCGCTCCCGGTCGGAGGGCGGGCGGGGACCCGACGAGCCGGAGCCGCGGCGGCTCTTCTTCGAGCGGGCCGTGGGCCTGCCGGTGCTGGCGTTCGACCTCGAAGCGGCGAGGGACCTCGACCTCGTGGACAGGTTGCTGTCGCGCGACCGGGTGATCCTCTCGGTCCACCCACCGGAGGTGCCCGCCCGCCTCGAGGCGCAGGCGCTGTCGTTGCTGGGGCGCGGCACGATGCTCGTGAAGCTGGCGCCGGCCGTCGAAGATCTCGGCGGGGTGCTCGAGGTGCTGCGCGTCGCGAGGGCGCTTGGCCGGGGGCCGGCCGGGGGGCGGGCCGTGGTGCTGGCCACCGGCGAGGCCGGCCGCGCCGTGCGGCTGCTCGGACCGCGGCTGGCGGCGCGGGTGGCGTACGCGGCGTGGGAGCCCGGGCGGGCGGCGGCGCCGGGGCAGTACACGGCCGAGGAGCTGACCGCGTTTGTTGGCGACCCTGCGCCCCTTGGCCGGGTCTTTGCCGTGCTCGGCCGCCCGGCCGGTCGGTCGCTCTCGCCGAGGATGCACAACGCGGCGTACCGGGCGCTGGGCCTGCCGGACGTGTTCGTCCCGCTCGAGGTGCGAGACGAAGGCGAGCTCTGCAGGCTGCTGCAGCCGGCCGGCCTCGGGGGGGTCGAGGAGGTCGGGCTGCGGGCCGGCGGCTTTGCGGTCACGATGCCGTGGAAAGAGGCGGCGCTCGGACGCTGCTCGGTCGTGGCGCCGCGGGCCGCGCGGGCGCGGGCGGTCAACACGGTGCTGCCTCGTTCCGGCAAGGTGCTGGGCGACTGCACCGACATCGACGGGATCACGCGCTCGCTGCTCGCAGCCGGGGTGGGACTCGCCGGCGCGCGGGGGCTCGTGCTCGGCACGGGAGGCAGCGCCAGGGCGGCGGTCGTGGGGCTGCAGGCGGCCGGCTGCGAGGTCGCCGTGGCGGGGCGGGACGGTGGGAAGGTGGCCGCCGTGGCGCGGGAGCTGGGTGCCAGCTCGATCACCCCGTCGGAGGCCGGGCGCTGCTCGATCGCGGTCAACGCCACGCCCGCCGGGACGGACGGCGCGCCTTCGGAGCTGCTGGAGTCGCTGCGGTTGGCTCCGGGGGCGGCCGTGGTGGACCTGCCGTACGGTCCACTCCCGACCCGCCTGCAGGAACTGGCGGAAGGCCGCGGCTGGACGTACATCGGAGGTCGCCAGGTGTTGCTCTGGCAGGGCGTGGCCCAGTTCGCGGCAATGACCGGCATGGCGCCGCCGGTGGGGGCGATGGCGGCGGCGCTCGGGCTGGCGGGAGAGCGGCCATGAACGCCCCGGCACCGGTGCCTGCCGGAGTCCTCGCGCTCGTCGGCGAGCAGGTGCGTCGCCAGCGCGAGGTCGAGCAGCGGCTGCTCGACCACCTCATGGGGCGCGGCTACCAGCTCGTGCACCTGCCGGTGCTGGAGTACGCGCACCCCGAAAGCAACGGAGGGTACCGCTTCGTCGACACGGGCGGGCAGCTCGTCGGGCTGCGGACCGACTTCACGCCGCTGGCGGCTCGCTTGTTGGCGCCGTGCCTGGAGGCCGGCCCGCTGTCGATCTGTTACGCCGGGGAGGTGGTGCGCCCGCGCCCGGCGAGGCTCCGCCAGCTCCCCGAGCTGTACCAGCTGGGCTTCGAAACTTACGGGCTCGACGGCGGCGGCGAGGACGCCCTCGATCTCACGCTGGAGCTGGTGGCGCTCGCCGGGGTGGCCGCGAGTGACTGCCTGGTGTCGCTCTCGCTCGCCGGGCTCGCGGAGGCGATCGTGCGGCGCACCACGGGGCGGCCGCCGCGGCCGGACCTCGGCGAGCTGCTGCGGCAAAAGGACGCCGATGTCTTCCTGGACGAGGTGGCTCTGCCGGCCGGCACGGCCCGTGCTTTGCGCGCCGCGCTGCTCGGGGCACCGCCATCGCTGTGGGCGGCCGAGCTGGGCGTGGCCGAGGAGGTCTCCCGCCTCGTGCGCCTGCAGCAGCGGCTGGCTCCCCGCGGCGTGGCGAGCGCCATTGACGTGGCGCCGCGATTGGCCGGCTCGTACTACGACGGGCTCGACTTTGCAGTGTGGGGGAGGTCGACGCAGGCGGTGCTGGCAGGGGGAGGGGAGTACCGCGTCGAGGGGCGTGATGGCTCGCGGCCGGCGGTCGGCGGCTGCGTCTACCTCGGCGTGGCGTTGGAGGAACGGGGATGCTGAGGTTTGCCGTGCCGAAGGGAAGGCTTCTCGAACCACTCGTGGAGTTGGCAGACCGCCACGGACTGGCGCTTGGCGAGGCGCTGGCCGGCGCCGGCCGCCAGCTCGTCGTCGAGACCGCAGGGCTGCGGTTGCTACTCCTGAAAGACGCCGACGTGCCCGTGTACGTCGAGCAGGGGGCCGCCGACTGCGGCGTGGCCGGCCTCGACCAGATCCTCGACCGCGACGCCGACGTGCTGCGCCTGTTGCGCTTGCCGTTCGGGGCCTGCCGGCTGTGCCTGATAGCGCGCGAGGGGGAGGTGGTGCGGGAGGAGGGCCGGCCGCTTGTGCTGGCCTCGAAGTACCAGCGGCTGGCCGGCATGCTGGCGCAACGCCGGGGCCTCAACGCGACGCTGGTGCCGCTCGCCGGCTCGGTGGAGCTCGCGGCGCGGCTGGGGCTCGCCGACGCCGTGGTGGACCTGGTGGAAACCGGGCGCACGCTGCGGGAAAATGGTCTGCAGCCTGTGGAGGAGTGGCTCGCTGTCGCCCCTTACCTGATCGCGCAGCGGGCCGCCTTCCTCTGGAAATGCGAAGAAATGCGCGCGCTGCGGCGGGCGCTGGGAGGACAGGAATGAAGATCTGGCGTGCGAGCGAGGACAGGGGTCAGAAATACCTGGTGCGGCTGGAAGAGCGCCAACGCGAGGTGCTCTCTGCCGGGGTCGACGACAAGGTGCGCAGCATCGTCGCGGCGATCGCCAAGCGCGGCGACAAGGCGCTCGTTTCGTTTGTCCGCCGGTACGATCTCAAGGGCCTGCCAATGACGGAACTGCGCCTTCACGGCGAGCTAGCCGGCAGCGAGGAGGTGGGAGAGGACTTCGCCACGGCCGTGGAGCTGGCCATCGCCAACCTCAAGACGTTCCACGAGCAGCAGGTACAGCACGGGTACACGCTCGAGCAGGAGGGCGCCGAGCTCGGCATCCGCGTGCGGCCGATCGGGTCGGTCGGGGTCTACGTGCCGGGCGGCGCGGCGGTGTACATCTCGTCGCTGCTCATGGCGGTGGTGCCGGCGCAGCTGGCCGGCGTTCCGCGCATTGCCGTGGCGACCCCGCCGCGCGCCTTTCTGTCCTCGCCCGCGCTGCGCTACGTGCTGGATCGGCTCGACATCCACGAGATCTACCTGATGGGCGGGGCGCACGCCGTGGCGGCGCTGGCCTACGGCACGGAGTCGGTGACGGCGGTGGACAAGATCGTCGGGCCCGGCGGGCGCTGGGTCGCGGCTGCCAAGCGGGCGGTGTTCGGGCTCGTGGACATCGACAGCATCGCGGGGCCGTCGGAAGTGGTGGTCATCGCTGATGCGCACGCCGAGGCCGAGATCGTGGCGGCGGACATGCTGGCGCAGGCCGAGCACGATCCCGACGCCGCGGCGGTGCTGGTGACGACCTCGCGCACGCTGGCGGAGAAGGTGGACCGGGCCGTGAGTTCGCGCCTGCGGGCGCTGCCGCGGGGCGCGGCGGCGCGCGAGTCGATCAAGCGGTGGGGCGCCATCCTGCTCGTAGAGGACCTCGAGCAGGCGGTCGAGATCACCAACCGCATCGCTCCGGAGCACGTGCAGGTGCTGGTGGAGGATCCGGGACGCCTGCTGGACGGGCTCGAGAACGCCGGCGCCGTCTACCTCGGGCCGTGGTCCTCGGCGGTGCTGGGCGACTACGTGGTGGGGACCAACCACGTGCTGCCGACGGCCGGTGCGGCGTGCTTCGCCTCACCGCTGGGCGTGTGGGACTTCGTGCACCGCACGGCGGTGGTGCGGGTGCATGCCCATGGTTTCGCGCCGCTGGCGCGCGCCGCGCGCGCGCTGGCCCAGCAGGAGATGCTGCCGCTCCACGTCGAGGCGCTGCGCGCGGGCAGGCGGGGCAAGGTGTAGCCGTGAGCGCCCCTGCCGGCTATGTCCGCGACATTGCGGCGGAGGGCGCCATCCGGCTCGACCTCAACGAGGCGCCGCGCGAGGCGGGCGCAGCGCTGCGCCAGGCGTTGCTGGAGCGGCTGGCGGCGCGCCCGTTCAACCGCTACCCCGAGGTCGACGCGATGGGCGCGCGGCGCGCCGCCGCCGAGCTGTACGGCTGGCAGCCGGCTGGCACGCTGGTCGGCAACGGCTCCAACGAGCTGCTCGCCGCGGCGGTGCGGGCGCTGCTCCCCGCCGGCGGTACCATGCTGACGCTGCACCCCTCGTTTTCGATGTACCCCGTGCTGGCCGCCCGGCAAGGGGTGCGCCTCGCCACTGCCGAGCTGGTGCCGCCGCGGTTCGTAGTGGACCCCGGGGGTCTGCTCGCGCAGGCGGGCGAGGCCGATCTTGTAGTGCTGTGTTCTCCCAACAACCCGACCGGCGGGGAGCTGGAGCCGGCCGTGTTCGAGGCGGTGCTGGAGCTGGGTCGCCCGACGATCTGGGACGCGGCGTACCTCGAGCTGTCGGGGGCCGACCCGCGAAGCTGGCTCGCGCGGTTTTCCAACCTACTCGTGTTGAGGTCGTTTTCGAAGGCGTGGGGGATGGCCGGCCTGCGAGTGGGAGCGCTGTTGACCTCGCCCGAACTGGCGCGGCGGGTGGAGGGCGAGCTGCTCCCGTTCGGCACGTCCTGGCACGTGGAGGCGGCGTTCCAGGCGGCGCTCGACTGCCGGGAGGAAGGGGCGTGGCTGGTGGCGGAGCTGGTGGCCGAGCGGGAGCGGGTGCGGGCCGCGCTAGGGCAGGTGGCGCGGGTCGAGGTGGCGCCCTCGGCGGCCAACTTCCTGCTGCTGCGCGTGGCCGGGATGTCGGGGAGCGGTCTGGCGGAGGCCGTGGCGCGCCGCGGGGTGGCGGTGCGGCGCATCGGCGAGCTCGACGCGGGCGGCTGGGTGCGGGCCACGATCGGCAGCCGGGCCGAAAACGAGGTGCTGGTTTCGATGCTCCGGGAGGTGGCGAATGGCTGAGGCGAAGACCGAGGTGGTCCGGCAGACGCGCGAGACCCAGATCCGGGCGGGGTTGTCGCTGGCACCCGGCGAGTGCACGACGCGCACGGGGATCGGCTTTCTCGACCACATGCTGGCCACGCTCGGCCGCCACGCCGGCTGGAGCCTGGCGGTGGAAGCGCTCGGGGATTTGCATGTCGATGCCCACCACACGGTCGAGGACGTCGGGTTGTGCGTGGGGGAGGCGCTGGACCGCCTGCTCGGCGAGCGGGCCGGGATTGCCCGCTTCGGCTTCGCCTGGGCGCCGATGGACGAGGCGCTGGCGCGAGCCGTGGTGGACGTCTCGGGGCGGCCGTTCTGCCGGGTCGGCGTGCCGGAACCACTCGCCACGGCGTGGGTCACGCCGCAGTTCGGGATGACGCTGGTCGGCGAGTTCTGGAAGGCGGTGGCGAGCCGCGCCCGCCTCACCGTGCACCTCGACCTGGAGCGCGCCTCGGACCCCCACCACGGCGCCGAGGCCGTGTTCAAGGCCGGTGCCCTCGCCCTCCGGCAGGCGCTGCGCCCGGTCGCCGAGGGCGTTCTCTCCACGAAGGGGACGCTGTCCGCATGACGACGGTCCGGGGGGAAGCGGCCTCGCGAGTCGGCGCTCCGGGGGAGCTCGAAGACCGGACGGCCCCCCTCCTCGATGCCGGTTCGCGCGTGGTGGTGGTGGACTCCGGGGTGGGGAACATCCCGAATGCGGTGCGCGGGCTGCAACGCCTCGGCGCGCAGGTGACCGTGACCGACGAGCCGCACCTCGTGGCCCGGGCGGAGCGCGTGGTCTTGCCGGGCGTCGGTGCCTTCCCCGCCGCCATGGCGCGCCTGCGCGGGCGCGGCCTCGACGGGGCGATCCGGGAAGCGGCCGGCCGGGGCGCGCCGTTGCTCGGCATTTGCCTCGGGCACCAGTTGCTGTTCGAGGGCTCGGAGGAGTTCGGCGCCACCCGGGGCCTCGGGCTGCTGGCCGGGGTGGTGGCGCCGCTGCCCCCGGTGGCGCGTGTGCCCCACATGGGCTGGAGCCCGTTGCAGGTGATGACCCCGGATCCGCTCGTGGCCGGGCTCGATGGCGAGTTCTTTTACTTCGTGCACTCGTTCGCCGCCATCGAGGCGCCGGCAATGATCGCTACGGCGCCGTTCGGCCCGACCCGCATTTGCGCCGTGGTGCGCGACGGCAACGTGTGCGGCGCGCAGTTCCACCCAGAAAAGAGCGGGCGTGCCGGAGCCAGTTTCCTCGCCGGCTTCCTGAGGCTGCCGTGTTGATCGGCGCGCTGGCAGCGGCAGCCGGGAGGCTTGTTTCCCCTTTGCTTGCTGCTGGTCTGGGTGTCGTGTGAGCCTCACCCTCTACCCCGCCATCGATCTGGCAGGAGGCCGCGCGGTGCGTCTCGTGCGCGGCGAGCGGACGCGTTGCCGGGAGGTGGCCGCCGACCCCGTGGCGCTGGCGCGCCGGCTGGCAGCGGAGGGCGCGCCCTGGCTGCACGTCGTGGACCTCGACGCGGCGTTCGGCGACGGCGACAACCAGCAGGTCGTGGCCGCCATCGTGGCCGCCGTGACGTGCCCGGTGCAGGTGGGCGGTGGCGTGAGGGACGTGGCGCGGGCCGGCGCGCTGTATGGGCTCGGCGTGCGGCGCGTGGTGCTGGGGACGGCAGCGCTGACAACCCCCCGGTTGCTGGACGAGCTCCTCGAGCGCGATCCGGAGGGTGTCGTGGTGGCGGCCGACACGCGCGCCGGGCGTGTCGTCGTGCGCGGCTGGGTCGAGGACGGCGGCGTCACGCTCGGCGATCTGGCGGCCCGCATGACCGCGGCCGGGGTGCGCCATTTGCTCGTGACCGCAGTGGAGCGTGACGGCACTGGCGAGGGCCCGGCGCTGCCCGTGCTCGAACAGGCGCTGGCGTCGTTCGGCCCCGGCGTGATGGCCTCGGGCGGCGTCGGCTCGGTCGACGACGTGCGCCGGCTCGCTCCGCTGGCGGCCCGCGGCCTGGCCGGGGTGGTGGTCGGCTCGCTGCTGGTGGACGGCCGGGCCTCGGTGGGGGAGCTCCTCGCCGCGGCAAGAGGGGTGTGACATGCCTGCGTTTCGTGTGATCCCGTGCCTCGATGTCGACGCCGGGCGCGTCGTCAAGGGCGTCAACTTCGTGAACCTGAGGGACATGGGCGAACCCGCCGAGCTGGCTCGCCGGTATCGCGACGAGGGCGGGGACGAGCTGGTGTTTCTCGACATTTCGGCCACCGTGGAGGGGCGCGCCGCGCTGCGAGGCGTCGTGGAGCGCGTGGCGGAGGTGCTGGACATCCCGTTCACGGTGGGCGGTGGCGTGGCGAGCGTCGAGGACGCCGGCGAGCTGCTGCTGGCCGGCGCCGACAAAGTGGCGGTCAACTCGGCGGCAGTGGCGGATCCGACGCTCCTCACGCGGCTGGCCGAGCGGTTCGGGAGTCAGTGCGTGGTGTTGGCGATCGACGCCCGGCGCCGGGACGGCGGCTGGGAGGTCGTGACGCACGGCGGCAGGCGGGCCACCGGCCTCGACGCGGTGGCGTGGGCGAGGGAAGGCGCGGCGCGCGGCGCCGGCGAGATCCTGCTCACCTCGATGGATCGGGACGGCACGGGGCTGGGGTTCGACTGCGAGCTGCTGGCGGCGGTGCGGGCGGCGGTCGAGCTGCCGCTCGTTGCCTCGGGAGGCGGGGAGACGAGCGAGCACTTTGCCGCGGCGGCGCGGGCGGGGGCCGACGCCGGCCTTGCCGCTACGATCTTCCACGAGGCGCGGGTCTCGATCGCCGCTCTCAAGCAGGAGCTGGCGCAGCGGGGCCTGCTCGTGCGACAGGTGGCGCCGCCTTCCCTGGATGGCGGCCCGGCAGCCAGCGAGCCGTCGGGCGGCTCCGGCGCCGAGCCCCGCCCTCCCGTAGCCGCGAGCGCTGAAGGCGAGCCGACCCCCGGGCCGGAAGGCGTCCGTGCCCTCTTCGCGCGCGGCCTCCTGCCGGCCGTGGTCCAGGATGCCGATACCGGGCGGGTGCTGATGCTCGGGTACATGAACGAGGAAGCGTTCGCGGCAACGCTCGAGACCGGCCAGGTGCACTTCTTCTCGCGTTCGCGGCAGCGGCTGTGGCGCAAGGGCGAGACCTCGGGCCACACTCTTGCGCTGGTCGGGATCGCGCTCGACTGCGACGGCGACGCCCTGCTCGTCCAGGCGAGGCCCGCCGGCTCTACCTGTCACACCGGCGAGGCGTCGTGCTTTTACCGCGCCGTGGCCGGGCCGCTGCCGCCGTCCGGGCTGTCGCTGGCGCCGCTGTTCGCGGTGCTTGCGGAGCGCTTCGCGCAGCGCCCCGAAGGCTCGTACTCGGCCAGGCTCTTCGCGCAGCCGGACAAGGCGCTCAAGAAACTGGCCGAGGAGGCGGCCGAGGTTATACTGGCCGCGAAGAACGGGGATCACGCGAACCTGGTCTGGGAGGTCGCGGACGTGCTGTACCACCTCGCGGTGATCATGGTCGCGCACGGCGTCTCGCCGGAGGAGGTGAGCGCCGAACTCGCCCGCCGGGCCGGAGGCCGGCGATAGTGCGGCCTGCGGCCGCCGAGTTCGCGGCGCTCGCGACGCGCTACGCGCGCGTGCCGGTCGTGCGCGAACTCACGGCCGACGCACTGACGCCGACCGGGATGCTGCTGCGGCTCGCCCGGGCGGGCCGCTCGCCGTTCCTGCTCGAATCGGTCGAAGGGCGCGAGGCGGTGGCCCGCTGGTCGCTGGCCGGGGTCAACCCGAAGCGGGTCGTGGAAGGGCGAGGCGAGCGGGTCAGCATCGACGGCATCGACCAGCTCGGGCGGCCGCTCGACGTCCTGCGCCGGCTCCTCGCGCCTCAAGAACGGGCGCCGCTCGAAGGGCTGCCGCCGCTGCTGGGGGGCATGGTGGGGTGGCTCGGGTTCGATGTCGCGCGGCTCGTCGAGGGAGGAGCGAGCCGGCTCCCGGACCCCCTCAACGCGCCCGCCTTCTGGCTCGGGCAGTACCCGGTGGTGGCCGCGCTCGACCGGGTCGGACAGCGGCTGCTGCTCGTCACCGTGGCCGACGTCACGGGGGGCGTCGAGCGGGCGTGGAGCGAGGCGAGCGAGCGCCTCGACGCCCTGGAGAGCGCTCTGGCCGCGCCCAGTCCGGAGGTGCGGCCGGCGAGGGTGCCCCTGCTGCAGCTGGGGCCTCAACCGGACGGGAGCTGGGAGGTCGCTCCGGACGACGAGCGTTACCTCGCGGCGGCCGAGCGGCTGGCCGAGACGGTGGCCGCCGGGGAGTGCTTCGAGGTCGTGCTGTCGAGGCGCTGGTCGCGCCCCCTCGGTGTGCCGCCGCTGCTGCTTTATAGGGCCTGCCGGCTGCTCACCCCGCTGCCGTACGTGTACTACCTCGACACCGGCGAGGTGCAACTCGTCGGGGCGGCACCCGACTCGATGGCGCGCCTGCGGGGCCGGACCGCGAGCTGCGGGCCGGTGGCCGGGATGCGCCGGCGCGGGCGCACGCCGGCGGAGGACGCGCACCTCGCAGCCGAGCTGAGCGCCGACGAGCGCATCCGAGCGGAGCACCTGCTGCTCGTCGACATGGTCCGCAACGACCTGGGAAGGGTCTGCCGGCCCGGCACGATCGAGGTGTCCCGTTTCATGGAGGTGGAGCGCTTTTCCCACGCCATGCATCTCGCCTCGGAAGTGCGCGGCGAGGCGGCGCCGGGGAAGGACGCCCTCGACCTGGCGCTGGCCTGCCTGCCGTCGCCCAGTCTGGTGGGAGCGCCGAAGCCGCGGGCGCTGGCGCTCATCGACGAGCTGGAGGTGCTCAGGCGCGGGCCGTGGGGGGGCGCCGTGGGCTACTTCGACGCTGCCGGGGACATGGATCTCTGCCCGGTCAACCGCGCCGCCGTGGTGGCGCGAGGAACCGTGCATGTCCAGGCGGGGTCAGCGATCGTCTTCGACTCCCTTCCCGAGAGCGAGCTGGCCGAGTGCGCCAACAAGGCCTCGCGCATCGCCCTGGCGGTGCTGCTGGCGCGGGGGATGCAGCAGTGATCGTCATCATCGACAACTCCGACTGCTTCACGTTCAACCTCGTGCAGTACGTGCGGGAGCTGGCGCAGGGCGTGCCGCTGCGCGTCGTCGGCAACACCGAGGTGCCGGCGGCCGAGGTGCTGGGCTGGCGGCCTCGTGCCGTCGTGCTCGCGGACGGACCTGGGCGCCCGGAGCAGGCCGGGATGTGCGTCGAGCTGGTGCGGCTGGGGAGCGACGTGCCGATCCTGGGGGTGTGCCTCGGGCACGAGGCTGTCGCGGTGGCGCACGGGGCCCAGGTCGTGCCTGCTGCCCAGCCCCAGCATGGCCGCACCTCGGAAATCTTCCACAGCGGCCTGGGGATCTTCGCCGGGCTGCCCGAGTCGTTCATCGCGGCGCGATTTCACGCCCTGGAGGTGCGGCGCGAGTCGCTGCCGGCGGAGCTGACCGTCACCGCCTGGACGCGCAACGGCCTGATCATGGGGCTGCAGCACAAGCAAAGGCCTCACTTCGGGGTGCAGTTCCACCCCGACTCGTACCTCACCCATACCGGCAAGCGGCTGGTCGGCAACTTCCTCACCGTTGCCGGGATATCCCGCCCGCACTGACGCCTCGCGCCGGCTCTGCCAGGGGAAAAGCAAGCGCCGCAGCCTCGGCTGCGGCACCGCCAATCCGAGCCCTCGACGGCCCACGGTGGGCCGCCGCTGGACTCCCCCCGTCAGCATGATACAGGCGTACGGGCGAAACGCAAGCGCGAGCAGCATGAAAGAGGGGCTCCTGTTGAATTCCTCAACCCAGGCACAAGTGCAGCATGCAAAGGTGTTATGAAAGACAACGCGGGCGAGGAAGACCCTGGCGCGGAAAGTGATGGCGTCAGGAGTGTTGAAGGACTCAACGCTCCTTCTCTCCGCCGCTTCGGGAGTCGAACGCAAACAACTGATTGAAAAAGAGCTATGCGACGACGGTAAAGCTGGCACGAGGTGTGCTCGGGAGTGTGGCGGGCGGGGCGGGCTCCCTGCCGGGAGGGCAACATGACGGCGATTCTGGTGGTTCTCACGGTGCTGGTGGCGGTCGGGGTGGATCTGTTGGTGATGGCGGTGCGCCGGAGGCGCGCTCCGGCGTTCGTCCCGTCCCGGCTGCGGCCGATGCTCGAGCCGCGTCCGCCCCAGGGCATCTTCCTGGACCCGGCCCATGCCTGGCTGCGCATCAACACGGACGGCACGCTGCGGATCGGCATCGACGACTTCCTGACCGAAGCGCTGGGCGAGGTGGAAGCCGTCACGCTGCCGCCGCGTGGAACGCAGGTCAAGCGCGGCGAGCCGCTCGTGCGCCTTCGCATCAAGGGACGCGAGCTGGTCGTGCCGGCTCCGGCGGCGGGCGAGGTGATGGCGCAGAACGCTTTCGTGGTCAACGAGCCGTGGACGCTGACGCGCGATCCGTACGGCGCCGGGTGGATCGTTGCGCTGTGGACCCGCGACCACCACGAGGCGATCCGGCCGCTGCGCATCGGCGCCGCGGCGACCGCGTTCCTGCGCCAGGAGGTGCAGCGGCTCGCCGACTTCCTCGCCGGGACGCCAGCCACCGCGGCCGTGCTGGCGGACGGCGGGGTGCCCGGACGGGGCGCGGTCGGCGCCCTCGACGAGGATCGCCTGGCCGCGTTCCAGGCCGAGTTCCTGCAGAGCGGCCACCCCCAGAGGTGAGCCATGGCGCGCCGTGCGATCCTGGTCGACGTGACCCGCTGCGTCGGCTGCGGGGCGTGCTGCGAGGGATGCCAGCAGTCGAACGGCCACCCTCCGCACGAGGCCCGCGGCTTCGACGAGCAGACGTTCACGTATCTCGTCGACCGCGGCAACGACGTGTACGTGCGGCGGTTGTGCATGCACTGCGAGCACCCCGCCTGCGCGTCGGTGTGTCCGGTCAAGGCGCTGGAGAAGACGCCGGAAGGCCCGGTGATTTACCACGCCGAGAAGTGCATGGGGTGCCGCTACTGCATGATGGCGTGTCCGTTCGGGGTCCCGAGCTACGAGTGGCGGTCGTCCTCGCCGCGGGTTCGCAAGTGCGAGATGTGCCGGCACCGCGGCGAGAAGGGGCCGATGTGCGCCGAGGTCTGCCCGGCCGGGGCAACGGCCACGGGTGAGCGAGAGGCGCTCATTGCCGAGGCGCGAGCGCGCATCGAGGCGGACCCCGCGACCTACCACCCCGCCATTTACGGGCTCGCGGAAGCCGGCGGGACGTGCACGCTGTACATCGGCCCCAGGGACCCGGTGGAGCTGGGGCTGCCGAGGGTCGAGACGAACGTGCCGTTGCCGGAGCTGACCTGGCGGGCGCTCAGGCACGTGCCGGACGTGGCAATGTTCGGCGGGGTGTTGCTGGGTGGGCTGTACTGGCTGACCAGGCGCAAGGAGGACGTGGCGCGGGTCGAGGGCGCGCGGAAGGGACGCGGCGATGCGTGAGGCGAACGATCACACCGTCAGGCTCGGCTTCTGGACCGTGGTGAGCGGCTTTCTGCTGCTGGCGCTCGGGATCATCGCGGTGATCCGCTTCACGCGCGGCATCGGTGCGGTGACCAACCTCTCCGACCAGTTCCCGTGGGGGCTGTGGATCGGCTTCGACGTGCTGTGCGGGGTTGGCCTGGCGGCCGGTGGGTTCGCCATCACCGCCACCGTGCACATCCTTCACCTCGACGATTTCAAGCCGATCGTGCGCCCGACCGTGCTCACCGCGTACCTCGGATACCTGCTCGTCATCCTCGGCCTGGTGTTCGATCTCGGCAAGCCGTGGAACATCTGGCACCCGATCATCATGTGGAACCCGCACTCGGTGATGTTCGAGGTGGGCTGGTGCGTGATGCTGTACACGACGGTCCTCACCTTCGAGTTCTCGCCGGTCGTGCTCGAGCGCTTCCGGCTCCACAAGCTGCTCGGGATGGTCAAAACGCTGACGCCGGTGGCCGTGGTGCTGGGTGTCATCCTCTCGACGCTCCACCAGTCGTCGCTCGGCAGCCTGTTCCTCATCCTGCCGCACAAGATGCACCCGCTCTGGTACTCGCCGCTTCTGCCGGTGCTGTTCTTCGTCTCGGCGCTGGCGGCGGGGCTCGGCATGACGGTCGTGGAGTCGTTCTTTTCGCGGCGTGTCTTCGGTCGCGCCATCGAGACGCAGGTTTTGGACCGGCTGTCCCGCGCCTCGGTGGTCGTGCTGAGCGTGTACCTCCTGCTCCGCCTGAGGGATCTGCACGTCCGTGACGCGCTGCGCACGCTCTGGCCGCTGACCGGCGAGGCGTGGATGTTCATCGCCGAGGTCGGGCTCGGGGTGGCGCTGCCGCTGGTCCTGCTGGCTTCCGAGCGCTTCCGGCGGTCGCCGGGCCGCCTCGCCTGGGCGCACGGGGCGGTGGTCCTGGGGTTCGTCTTCCACCGCCTCAACGTGGCAGTGACCTCCATCGAGGCTGCAACCGGCCAGCGCTACGTGCCGGCCATTGCCGAGTTCGGTGTGTCGCTCGGTCTCGTGGCGCTGGGGATGTGGGCGTTCGTGCTGGCGTGCCGGTTCTTCCCGATCTTCCCCGAGAAGGCGAAGGAGGCCGAGCCGGCTCGCGACGCCGTGCCGGCGCCGATCGGCGGCACCCCGGTGGCCGGCGCCGAGTCGGGTCCGTAGCTTTACCTGCTGCTGCGGCTGGAGTAAGTTGGGCCGGGTCGCACGCCCGGCCTGCGTCTTGTTGCGCAGCGCCCGGGCGCCGGGGGGACACGATGTGGCGCTGGCGCTCCGACTCGCTCACGTTCCGCCTGACCGGCACGGTGCTGGGAGCGCTCGTGGTCCTGCTGGGGCTGGCGGCCACGATCCAGGTCTCGCTCCAGGAGCGGTTCGCCCGCGGCTGCGCCTCGATCAACGGGCTGGCGCTCACCGAGACCTTGTACGGAGCGCTCCACACCTCGATGCTGGCCAACGACCGCGAAGGGATGCACGCCACGGTGCGGGCGATCGGCGAGAAGTCGCCGGCGGTCCAGGTGCGGGTGTTCAACAAGGAGGGCGAAATCGCTTTCTCTTCGCGCGCCGACGAGGTGGGCACGCGGCTGCCGCCGGGCTCGGAAGGCTGCGTGCAGTGTCATCGCGAAGGCCAGCCCACGGTGGCCACCGGTGACCTCACGCGGGCGTTCGTGCGCGACGGGCGGCAGGTGCTCGGCATCATCAAGCCGATCGTCAACGAGCCGTCGTGCACGTCGACCTGCCATGCCCACCCCCCGGAAAAGCGACTGCTGGGGATGCTCGACGTCACCCTCACGCTCGGCAAGGCCGCAGAGGCGCGCCGTCAGACCACTTGGCTCATGCTGGCCACCACGCTCGGCGCGCTCGTGCTCGTCGCCGGGGTCGTGCTGGTGGTGGTCCGCCGCGCCGTGCACGACCCAATCCGCGAGATCACGACCACTCTCGAGGCGCTCGGCGCCGGAGACTACGGCGCACGGGTGGGAGAGTCGTCGATCTCGGAGTTCAGGCAGCTCGGCAGCTCGCTCAACAGCATGGCGCACGAGCTGCAACAGGCGAACCAGCAGCTCGTCGAGTGGGCGCAGACGCTGGAGCGGCGAGTCGAGGAAAGGACGGCGGAACTCAGACAGGCGCAGGAGCAGGTCATCGCGATCGAGCGCATGGCCTCGCTCGGCAAGCTCGCGGCGGTCGTGGCGCACGAGATCAACAACCCGCTCGCCAGCGTTGTGACGTACTCCAAGCTGCTGGTTCGCCGGTTCCGTGCCGCCCCGGCGGGCGGCGACACCCGGGAGAACCTGGAAATCCTGGAGGCGATCGCCGCCGAGTCGGCGCGGTGTGGGGAAATCGTCTCCAACCTGCTGCTGTTCGCCCGCAAGTCCGGCACGCGCTTCGAGCCCACGGACCTCAACGAGCTGGCGCGGCGCTGCCTGTTTCTGCTCAAACACAAAATGGACCTCGCCCAGGTGCAGGCCCAGACGCAACTCGACGCCGAGCTGCCGCCGGTCGTCGTCGACCCGGCGCAAATCGAGCAGGCTCTCCTGGCGCTCGCCATCAACGCCATCGAGGCGATGCCCGGAGGGGGTACGCTTTCGGTGCGCACTCGGCCGCTGGAAGGGGGCGGGGCGGTCGTCGAAGTGGCCGACACGGGCGTGGGCATGGATGAGGAGGTCCGCAAGCAGATCTTCGAGCCGTTCTTCACCACCAAGGGCGAGGGTGAGGGGCGAGGCCTCGGGCTGGGCCTCGCGGTGGTGTACGGCATCGTCCACCGCCACGGCGGGGAGATCGAGGTGGCGAGCGAGCCCGCGCGCGGCACGACGTTCACGCTGAAGCTGCCGGGGCGAGGCGAGAGCGCGGAGGAAGGGCGATGAGCAGGTCGGTTCGGCTCCTGATCGTGGACGACGAGCAGCATGTGAGGACCTCGCTCGCCTGCTGGTTCCGGGAAGAAGGCTACGAGGTGGAGGTTGCCGCGAGCGGCAAGGAGGCCCTCGCCGCGCTGGCCCGCGGCGGCGCGCAGATCCTCCTCGTGGACATCAAGATGCCCGGCATGGATGGGCTCGAGCTGCAGCGGCGGGCACGCGAGCTGGCGCCCGACTGCACGATCATCATCATGACCGCCTACGCGTCGGTGGAGACTGCCGTGCAGGCGCTCAAGGAAGGCGCCTACGACTACATCGTCAAGCCGTTCGACCCTGAGCAGGTGTCGCGCCTGGTGGCGAAGGCCGCCGAGCGCTACACGCTGCTGGCCGAAAACCGGGCGCTCAAGGAGCGCCTGGCGGCAGCCGAGCCGCGGCTGGTCACTGCCGGTTCGCCGGCCATGGCAGCGGTGCTCGCGCTGGTGGATCAGGTGGCCCCGACCGAGACCTCGGTGCTCATCACGGGCGAGAGCGGGACCGGCAAGGAGCTGGTGGCGAGGCTCATCCATTCCAGGTCTGCGCGGCGTTTCGGGCCGTTCGTCGCGGTGAACTGCGGGGCGCTGGCCGAGGGGGTGCTGGAAAGCGAGCTGTTCGGGCACGAAAAGGGCGCGTTCACCGGGGCGGTCGGGAGGCGGCACGGCAAGCTCGAACTCGCTCACGAGGGCACGCTGTTTCTTGACGAGATCGGGGACGTCTCGCCGAAGCTCCAGGTCGACTTGCTGCGGGTATTGCAGGAGCGGACGATCACCCGGGTCGGCGGAGCGGCCACGATCCCGGTGGAGTTTCGCCTCGTGGCCGCCACCCATCGCGACCTCGAGGCCGAGGTCACAGCGGGGCGTTTCCGGCAGGACTTCTTCTATCGGGTCAACGTTTTTCGAATCGCCATCCCGCCCCTGCGGGAGCGGCCCGAGGACGTGCCGCTGCTGGCAGCCCACTTCCTGGAGCGGTTCGCGACGCAAATGTCGCGGCGCATCGAGGGGTTCGAAGAAGAGGCCATGGCGACGCTCGTCGCCTACCCGTGGCCGGGCAACGTGCGCGAACTCCAGAACGTCATCGAGCGTGCCGTCGTGCTCTGCCGCGAAGCCCGGATCGGAGTGGCGCACCTCCCGTTCACCGCTGCGCCGCCTCGCGACCTCTCGCTCGAGGCCGTGGAGGAGGCTCACATCCGGCGGGTGCTCGCGATGAGCGGCTTCAACGTCGCCCAGGCCGCCCGGCAACTCGAGGTGGACCGCGTGACGCTGTACAACAAGATCAAGAAGTACAACATCCAGCGGCCGTAGTGCATGCGGGTGAAGCTCTTGCTGGCCGGGGAGGCGCCGCCGGGGCTCGGGGCGAGCCTGCTGGCGGCCCTGCCTGCGCCGTTCGCCGGCGGCGCCGAGGAGCTGCTGGCGGTGGACATCCGGACCTGTACCGATCGGCGGCGGCGGCAGGTGGACGCCGCCTGTCTGCTGGCCGTGGTGCCGGAGCCGCCCGAGGGGTGGGCCCACCTTTGCATCGTGGGCTCCGACCTCTGTCTGCCGGCGGTGACCCACGTGTTCGGGCTGGCCGAGCTGGGCAGCCGGCGGGGCGTGGTCTCGTGGGCGCGGCTGCGCGAGGAGGACGAGCCGTGGACGCTGGGGCCGGTGACCCGGCGGCGGCTGCTGGTGGAGGCCGTCCACGAGCTGGGCCACGCTCTGGGCCTGCCGCACTGCGCTGTCCCCGATTGTGCCATGCACCGCTCGCTGTGGATCGAGAGTATCGATCTCAAGCTGCCGGCCTACTGTCCGTCGTGCCTGGCGGCGCTGGCGACCAAGGCGGCCGCGTCGAGCGCGCGCTTGACGGCTTGTGAAGCGACGCACACAATGAGCGGCGGGGGGAACGCCACATGAGGGTGGGCGGGAGCCGTGGGGTCTTCACTCAGCAGGTCGCGAGCGTGGCGCTCTGCCTCGTGGCTGCGGCCGCCAGCGCCGACGACAGTGCATGTTTCGAGTGTCACGGCTCGCCCGAGCAGGTGCGCGAGGCGGCGGCGGCCATGGAGCTTCAGCTTGACGAGGCCCGAGTCGGGAGGCTGGTGGTCGGGCCGATGCAGGCCGGGACGGTGCACGCTGGCGTGGCCTGCATCGATTGCCACGCCGGGGCGGAGGAGATCCCGCACCCCGCAGACCTCCTGCGCGGCAACCCGTGCGCGGCGTGCCACGAGGACGCGCTCGCGGCCGTCAACCGCAGCACCCACCGCGATCCGGCCGGGGGGGCGAGCTTGCGAGCCGGGTGCTGGGCGTGCCACGGCGCGCACGACGTGAGGCCGGCGAACGATCCCGATTCGAACATCCACCCCGCGCACGTGGCCGAACGGTGCCTCGGCTGCCATGCCAAGCGGGAGTACCTGCGCGGCGAACACGGGCGGGGCGTGCAGATCGGTGGCCTCGATTTCGCCGCGACTTGCGTTTCTTGCCACGGCGGTCACGACGTGCAGCCCCACCGGGCGAGCGACTCGCGGGTGGCGCGGCGCAACGTCTCCAAGACTTGCGGGCAGTGTCACGGCCGTGTGGAGCGGGCCTACCTCAAGAGCGTGCACGGTGCGGCGCTGGCCGAGCACGACAACCACGATGTCCCGACCTGCGTCGACTGCCACGCGGCGCACAACACGCAGTCGGCCGCCTCCAACCGCTTCCGCCTCGACTCGGCGCGAATGTGCGGGCGGTGCCACGGCGACAAGGCCATGATGCAGAAGTACGGGATCTCGACGGCGGTGTTCGAGACGTACGTGGCCGACTTCCACGGCACCACTGCCGAGCTGTTCCGGGCGACCTCGCCCGACCAGCCGCTCAACCAGGCGGTTTGCTACGACTGCCACGGATTCCACGACGTGGAGTCGACCCGCCGGATGGGTGACGAGCAAGTGAAGGAGCGCTTGCTCGTCCGCTGCCAGGCGTGCCACCCGGCAGCAACGCGGGACTTCCTTTCCGCCTGGACGAGCCACTACGAGCCGTCGCGCGACCGCTACCCCCTCATTTACTGGGTGCGGCTCTTTTACTGGTGGGTCATCCCGGGCACGGTGGGGTTCTTCCTCGCTTACATCGCCCTCGACGTGTGGGGGCGGCGCCGCCACCGGAGGGTGTCATGAACGAGGATCGCGGGATCCGCCGCTTCACGCGCCGCCACATCATTCACCACGCGATCATGCTCGTGTGCTTCGTCGGGCTGGTGGTGACCGGCATGCCCCAGCGCTACCCCGCCCAGAACTGGGCGAAGGCGGTCGTGCTGCTGTTCGGCGGCGTCGAGCGGGTGCGCTTCGTGCATCACTGGCTGGGAACGATCATGTCGTTCCAGCTCGTCTGGCATGTCCTCGAGGTGGTGTGGCTGGCGCTCGTGCGCCGGCTGCCTCTCGTCATGATGCCGGGGCTGGCGGACGTCAGGCACTTCTGGCAGCAGATCCGTTTCAACCTCGGGTTGGCCTCGACACCGCCGCGCATGGGGCGCTACACCTTTGCCGAGAAGCTCGAATACCTCGCTCTCATCTGGGGCACGGTCCTGATGGTGGCGACGGGGTTGCTGCTGCTGTATCCGGTCCGCTTCTCGCAGCTCGTTGGCGGCGAGGCGATCCTGGCGGCCAAGGCCGCGCACGGCGGCGAGGCGCTGCTGGCGTTCCTCTCGATCATCACCTGGCACGCCTACTTCGTGCACCTGCGGCACTGGAACACGTCCATCTTCACCGGCCGCCTCGAGGAAAGGGTGTACGCCGAGGAGCACGCCCTCGAGCTGCGCGACATCCGCCGGGGCGAGGCTCCCACACCCGCCCCGCTCGTGGCGTGGCGCGTCGCCGTCTTTTCCGTGACTGCCTTGCTGGTCGTCGGGGGCACCGCCGCCATCCTGGCGTGGATCGGCGCGATGCAGGTCGCCATAGCGACCGTCACCGGGGGATAGCGCCCTTCTTGCCTGCTGGCGGCTGGCCCGGTGCGTGCATGTAGAGTTTGTGGGGGCGGGCGCTGCCGCAGGTTCCCGTCAAAGTCGCGGGGGTCTGGGGAGTGGGAGGGTTCGGGTATGTG
>DAOOJE010000031.1:0-46883 GCA_035384965.1 Thermoanaerobaculaceae bacterium | reverse complement strand
AGCCCTGGGGGAGGTGCTTGGTGCGGTAGGACGGGCCGTCGAGGAGCAGGAGCTGGCCGGGCGTGAGTTCGACGATGCGCGCTCGTTTCAGATTACCGACACGGAAATCTATTCCCGCTTCGAGATCGCGACCTCGGCAATCGACGCCGAGCTAGCGGCGCACCGCAAGCAGCATGCTGACGCGGTCGCACTGGCACGCCACGAGGTGACCCGCTCGGAGCTGGACCTCCTGCGCATCGAGCGGCGCCGGGCCGAGCTCGACCGCCAGCGAGCTCTCGATACGCTCTCCCAGCTCGAGCTACGCGCGCCGCACGATGGTCTCGTGCTGCTCAGCAGGCGCTGGAACAACCTGCCGCCGCGGGTGGGGGACGCGGTCTGGCCCAACGAGAAGCTGGCCGAGATCCCGGACTCGGCGTCGCTGGAGGCCGAGATCTGGGTGCTCGAGGCCGATGCCGGAGGTCTGGCAGTCGGACTGACGGCATCGGTCAGGCTGGAAGGCCGCCAGGAGGTCACCGCGGCACGCATCCGGCAAATCGACGCTGTCGCGCAGCCGCGCCAGCGGGGCACCCAGGTCCAGTACTTCGGCGCCGTGGCGGAGCTCGAACGTACCGATGCGAGCTTCATGAAAGCCGGAATGCGCGTCGCTGCTCGCATCCTCGTCATGGAACGCCCCGCCGCGCTGGTCGTGCCCCGGCAGGCGGTCTTCGATCGAGAGGGCACGCGGATCGTGTTTCGCCGCTCGGCATGGGGCCGCTTCTCCCGCGTCCCGGTGGAGTACGAGGCGGTGGGACCGGATCGTGTGGCCATTCTCTCGGGGCTCGAACCCGGCGACGTGATCGCCCTGGTGGACCCAGAGAGGGTCCATCCGAGAACAGAGCCCACCTCGACTGCGCGCGCCCAGGTCGGAGGCCAGCCATGAGGTGGCGGGAGACACTCACCCAGGCCCGGCGCAACCTCGCGGGCCATCGGCTGCGCTCGGCGCTGTCCATGCTGGGCATGGTGTTCGGTGTCGGAGCGGTCATCGCCATGCTCTCGATCGGAGGCGGCGCCCAGCGCCAGGCGCTCGAGATGATCGACCGGCTCGGCGTGCGCAACGTGATCGTGCGCGCCAGGGATCTCAAGGCCGAGGAGATCGACGAGATCCGCAAGCGCTCCCCCGGCGTGGCGTGGCGCGACGCCGAGGCCATCGTCGCCACCGTGCCAGGAGTCGAGGAGGTGGTGGAACGGGTGGCGCTCGAACCCTACAAGGTCCTTGCCGCGAACGCCCGGGCCACGGCACGCGTCTGGGGGGTCTCGCACCGGCAGGCATCCTTGCTGGGGACCCGGCTGGCGGAGGGGCGATTCCTGGACGTTTCCGACGAAAGGGAACTGGCGCAGGTGTGCGTGCTGGGCAGCGCGGTGCGCCGTGAGCTTTTCGGCATCGGCCCGGCCGTTGGCGAGCATGTGAAGGTCGACGACCTCTGGTTGGTGGTGGTCGGTGTGCTCGGCTCCGAGGCGAAGGGCGGCTCGTCGTTCGGAGGCGTCGCGCTGGGCGACCCTGCGCGCGAGATCCTGCTTCCGGTCACCACCGTCCAGCGCAAGCTCGAAAGGCCCGCCAGCGCAGCGCCGATCGACGAGATCGTGGTGGCGCTGAGGGACGGCGTCTCACCGATCCAGGCAGCGGCCTCGATCCGCCCGCTTATCGATCGCCTGCACGCAGGCGCCCACGACTGGGAGCTGGTCGTGCCGGAAGCGCTGCTGGAAGAGAGCCGTCGCACTCAACGCCTGTTCAATCTGGTGATGGGGTGCATCGCCGGGATCTCCCTGCTCGTCGGGGGTATCGGCATCATGAACATCATGCTCGCGGCGGTCCTCGAGCGCACCCGGGAGATCGGCCTCCGGCGCGCCGTTGGAGCCCGGCAGCGGGAGATCCGCGACCAGTTCGTGATGGAGGCGTCGCTCATCTCGCTGGCCGGGGGCGGCGCCGGGATTGTGTTCGGCGTGACGATCGCC
The DNA here is from genome assembly GCA_035384965.1 of Thermoanaerobaculaceae bacterium. GTDB lineage: Bacteria > Acidobacteriota > Thermoanaerobaculia > Thermoanaerobaculales > Thermoanaerobaculaceae > JAAYVZ01. Next base: position 44,891 of record DAOOJE010000031.1, on the reverse strand, counting down.
AAGATCGTCGCCGTCTCGGCCGGGTGGCCGACGGTCGTGACGGCGCTCTCGATCGTCGTGTCATGCGGCGTGTCGGTGACGGTTGGGCTGGCCGCTGGCATCTATCCGGCAGTGCGCGCTGCGCGGCTGAACCCGATCGAGGCGCTCCGGCATGAGTAGGGGTCGGGGGACAGGGGTCAGGAGCTACCCCGGAAGCCCGGTCGGGATCCGTTCCACCCGAACGACGGCCAGCGAGGGCAGTCGAGCGAAAGACCAGATGTCGGCCCACGTCGCGACCGATCACTGGCCGCAACGGTCTCGAGCATGGGCCACCGTCGGGGTACCTGTTCGCGACCGCCGCCCCACCGCTTGGGACGGCGGACCGATCGCGCACCCGGCCGTGATGCGCTTGGGGGCAAGTTGCCCCACCCACCGGAAATGCGGGTCGCTGGCCGGCACGTCGGCGAACACCGCGGTGCTGACCGCTTGCGCCAGTGCCCGGCGGCGCGCGGCGCCCACCGCGGCAGCTCCTGCCGCGGTGGGCGAGGGGGCGAGCCGGAGGCCATCAACTCTGCGAGCCACAGGCCCGCCAGCACGCCGAACCGTCGCAAGCTCATCGCACCCCTGCGCAAGGCCTTTTCGATCATGGCACGCTCCCGCGTGGATCGATGGGCCCCCTGCATGAAGATGGGCCCGGGTGCCTGACGAAGCCGTGGCCACGCTCACACCGCTCTCGGCTCCGCCCGTGGCGGGGAGGGCGCGGAGGCGTTGCGCGGGGTCGGCGCCGGGCGTAGAGTCCTGGACATGAAATACCGTTGCCTGGCTGGCCTCTTCCTGCTGGCATTCGCCCGCCTTGCAGCGGCGGATGGCGGTGCTTCCAGGGTCACGGACGCCATCGCGGCCGCACTCGAGGACGCTCGGGTGCGGGTCGTCACGCACGTGCCGGCGACCGGCGCCACGGAGGTCTTCGACGCCTGGTGCGAGCGAACCGGCGCCCCGAAGGTCTACTCGTTCAACGAGGAGGTCGCCTACACCGTGGCGCACGGCGCGGCCCTCGCCGGCGTCCGCGCGGCGACAGTGCTCAAGTCGCACGGCTTCGCGAAGGCCGCCAACAGCGTGGTGGACTCGATCACGGCCGGCACGACGGCGGGCTTCGTGGTCCTGGTCTTCCATGACCGGACCGGCGCACACTCCGACTCGGTGTTCGACACGCGGGCCTTCGTCAAGGGCACCCGCATTCTCCACCTGGCGCCGCGACCCGGGGCGCTGTACGCGGAGATCCTCCAGGCGTTCCGCCTGTCCGAGCGATACCGCTCACCCGTGGCGGTGGTTGTGGACTCGGACGATCTCGGCCGGCCGGCACGCTGGGCGCGCGCGCCGTTGCCGCCCCCGACCGCCGTCTACCGGCGGAACGTCTACCAGCATTTGCTGTGTCCTCTGCTGGCGCCGTACCAGCATCGGCTGCTCGCCGCCCGGATGGCTGGCGCACCGCCGCCCAGGGACCGGCCTGCGTTGCCGTCGGTCCCCGATCGGCTTCCGCCGCGCTTCAAGGCCACGGCCCTGCAGTACGCACCGCTTTTCGACGCCTTCAAACAAGTGAAGGGACCCGACGCCATGGTCGCCGGCGACGCGGGCACCTCGTCGCTGTTCGCCTTCCCTCCCTACGAGAGCATCGACGTGACCACGTACTAGGGCGGAAGCCTCCCGCTGGCGCTCGGTTTCACCCTGGCGGGCCGAACCAACGCATGGGCCGTCACGGGGGACTATGCCTTCCTGGCAGCCGGCCTCATGGGGCTCGTCGAAGCCGAGCAGCGCGGCGTGCCTTTGAAGGTCATCATCTTTCACAACCGCGTGGCGGCCGCCACCGGCGGCCAGCCGATCGGGCCGGACGTCTTCGAGAAGGTCCTCGGCGGGTACGCGGATCACGTCCGCCGGATCGCCGCCCCAGTGGACCCGGTCCACGCCGAGCAGGTTCTGTCCGAGGCAAAGGCGTCCGATCGGCTGCAAATTGTCGTGGTCGAGACACCGTAACGCGCACCGCTGGCCGACCGGATCCCGTGTCCACACCGCGGGAGCGCCCGACCCCGCCAGCGGCTCCGGACGCGGCCACGCCCTCTGGGGAGACTCGGTGGCACGGCCGTGAGGCCAAGCCCCAGGTGCCGACACGCTCCGGGTCTTCATCTGCTCTCGGCCGGTATCTTCCGGCCCTCGGGCTGGCCGTTCGAGACGGGTAGAATTCGCCGATGGCGCGGACCAGGCTCGACAGCGAGGAGAAGCTCGGCGCGGACAGCATGCTGTCGCCGCGGAGGGAGAGGTGAGTCTCCAGAGGCCAGTGGTGTCGGTCGTGCGCGCGCCGGCAGGCCAGGTCCAGACCGCGGTCCGCGAGGCCATGGAGTCCGCCGGGTGGCGGAGCTTCCTGCGCGAGGGAATCCCTGTCTCGATCAAGGTCAATCTCGGCTGGGACGTCTTCTTGCCCGGAGCAGTGAGTGCCCCCTGGGTCGTCGAGGGCGTGATTTCCGTCGTCAAGCCGTTCGCTCCCGAGGTCTTCCTGGTCGAGGCCGATCAGGTCGTCTCCAGCGCCGACCGCGCCCTCGCCCAGACCGGCCTCGACGAGGTTTGCCGACGCCACGGCGTGCCGTTCGTCAACATGTCGAGGCACGGTCACGTGCGCATGGCCGATCCGACGCGCCTCGTGCTTCGCGACGTCGAGCTGCCAGCAGTCCTCACGCAGAGCCAGCTCATCACAGTGCCGGTCATGAAGACGCACAACAAGACCGTCGTGACGGGCGCCCTCAAGAACCAGTGGGGATGCCTTCCAGCGCTGCGGCACAACTTCCACCCGGTCCTGGGCCCGGCGCTCGTGGACATCAACGTCCTGACGCGACCCCGCTTCGCCGTCATGGATGCCACCATCGGGCTCGAGGGCAACGGACCGAAGTCCGGTACCCCGAAGGAAATGGGGCTGGTGCTCGCATCCGGAGACCTGGTGGCGCTCGACACCATTGCCGCATCGCTCATGGGCTTCGATGTCGAATGGATCGAGCACCTTCGCCTGGCCGCAGAGCACGGTCTCGGAACCTGTCGGCGCGAGGACATCGAGGTGCGCGGCGAATCGGTCGAAGGGGCGCGATCCCCGTTTCGTCCAGCCAGACACAACGCGGTTTCCTGGATAGAGATGCTCTTGCGGCAGTCCTTCGTCCATGACCTCGTCTTCAGGACGCCGCTCTTCGCAGCCTGTTGCTGGGGCGCACGGCGGTACTACGACCTCTGGGAGCTGCTCGTGGGAAGGCGGCGCCGTGCCGCGGTCATGCGCAGCTCCGGGTACGCGTCGCAGTGGGTGAGGTAGACTTCGCCGGTCAACGTCCTGGTAGTGGGGGGCGGTGTGGCGGGGTTGGTGGCCGCCTGGCGGCTCGCCGCCGCCGGCTGCCGGGTGACGCTGGCCGAGAAGGAGGATCGGCTCGGCGGTCTGGCAGCTTCGTTCACCCCTGCTGCAGGGGTCCGGCTCGAGCGCTACTACCACTTCATCTGCAAGCCGGATCGAGAGTATCTCTCGCTTCTGGACGAGTTGGGGCTGGGGCATCGCCTCCGCTGGGTCACGACCGCCATGGGGTTCTTTCACGCGGGGCGCCTCCGGCCGCTGGGCGAACCTTTTTCGCTTCTCGCCCACCCCGATCTCGGCCTCGCCGACAAGCTCCGCTTCGCCGTTGGCAGCGCGCGGGCAAAGGCCGGCAGGGAAGACAGCTGGAAGTCGATCGAGAACACGCCGGCGGTCGACTGGCTGTCCTCGGTCTTCGGCAAGAGAGTCCACGATCTGCTGTACAGGCCGCTGTTGGAGAAGAAGTTTCGCCGCCACGCAGGGCGCATCTCCGCCGCCTGGATGTGGTCACGACTCAACCGGCTGGGCCGCTCGCGAACGCTGCTACAGCGCGAGCGCCTCGGCTATGTCGAGGGCGGCAGCCAGGTGCTCATCGACGCGCTGGCAGCGCGCCTGCGGGTGCTGGGCGTCGAGGTCCGACTGGGAGCAGGTGTCGAGAGGCTCGCCTTTTCTGCCGGCCGGGTCGAGGCCGCTCTCGTGGGCGGCGACAAAGTGCCGGTCGACTGCATGCTGTCCACGGTGCCGATCCCGCGCCTGCTGCCTTTGCTTCAGGGGTTGTCGGGAGCCTATTTCGACCGCCTGCGAGCGCTCGATTCCCTCCACGTGCGAACCGCGGTGATGCGCCTGCGCCAGCCCCTGACGCGGTTCTTCTGGACCAACATCAACGATGCCAGGATCGACCTGCCGGGTCTCATCGAGTACACTAACCTCAACCCGATGAGGGAGCTGGGAGGAGACGCCATCGTCTACCTGCCCCAGTACCTTGGCGAGGATCACCTCCTGTGGCACGAGCCCGACGACCGCCTCGTCGAGCTGTACACGAGCTGCCTCGGGCTCATCAACCCTGAGTTCTCCCCCGGCTGGATCGAGGGCGCCTGGGTGTTCCGCACGGCTCATGCCCAGCCGATTTGCGAGGTCGGGTTCTCGAGTCAGATTCCGTCGATCTGCACTCCCGTGCCCAACCTCTTCCTGACCGACTCCTGTCAGCTTCATCCCCACGACCGCACGATCTCCAAGAGTGTGGCCCTCGGGGACTCGGCCGCCCGACACATCCTCGCGGGGCGCCCGTTCTGAACCCATGAGCCTCGTCGCCGCTCTCGCCCGTGCTCGCACACCGCTTCTGGGCGTGGCCCTGAGCGCGACTGTCGCGGCCCAACTCCTCTTCGACGCCAAGCGCGCCTTCTGGTCATCCCTGGGCCTGTACGCCGCCGGCCTCCTGCTGCTCGCGGTCGCGGTTGCGAGACCGCTGCGCGCGAGCGAGCCCGACCCGTCCCCCGAGGGAGACCCTCTCGGCCTGAGCGCACGGCCCAGGTCGGCGATCTCCCTCCGGCTTGAGCTGGCGCTCCTCGCGGCCGTGCTCGTGGTCGGAGCGTTCTTCCGGTTTTTCCAACTCGACACGATCCCGCCCGGGTTCAACCACGACGCCGCGATGCACTGCCAGTACGCCATCGAGCTGCTCTTCAACGACGCTCCCCTGGCGCCCTACTTCGTGCCTCCCCACCACTACCCGATCGGCTACGAGACGTTCCAGCCACTCGTGACCGCCGCGTACATGTCGTTCCTCGGCGTGGTCCCCCTTGCAGGCAAGCTCTCCTCGGCAACCTCCGGCTTCGCCGCTCTCGTCGTGCTCTACCTGGCCGCGCGCTACCTGTTCGGAACCCGCCTGGCTCTCATCACCACCTTCCTCGGTGCCATCTGCGGCTGGCACATCGTCTTCGCGAGGTCGGGTTGGCACTGCATCGCCGTTCCGCTCTGGGAGACGTTCGCGATGCTCCTGCTCCTCTCGGCCGTCCAGACGGGACGCCTCCCCCTTTTTGGAGCTGCCGGGGGCGCCACCGCGGTCAACCTCATGACGTACTCGATCAGCCGCCTCCTGTTGCCGAAGCAAGCTCTGATCCTCGCCTTCCTGTGGCTTCGCGGACGCCTGCGCCTGGGCGCGATCCGACGCGGTGCGCTCGTCTTTTTCGTGACCTTCGCGGCGCTGAGCGCGCCGGTCGTGCACTGGGCGGTCAACCACTGGGAGGCGTTCCAGGGGCGGACTCGTGTCCTCCTCGTGTTCAACCGGATCGCCTCGGACGGGCTGGCACCGCTCGCCGACAACCTCGCTCAGACTCTGCTCAACCTCAACTACCAGGGGAACGGCGACGATTTCATCATCGGCGATCCGCTCCTCGACTTCCCGACCTCGTGGCTGTTCGCGGTCGGGTTCGTGCTCTGCTCGCTGCTCGCCGATCGGCCGCGGCACGGCGTGCTTCTGCTCTGGTTCGCCGCGTCGATGGTTCCCGGCTTCCTTTCCAACCCCAACCCCAACCACAACATCGCAGCGCTCATCCCGGCCGTCATGATGGCGGGCGTTGCCGCCGACTGGCTGCTGGGCGGCGCGCTCCGGATGGCCTCGACCCGCGGCCGCTGGCACAGCGCCGCCGTCCACGCCGCGGTGGGGGCGATCGCCATCGCGCTCGTCGCAATGACACTGCGAACGTACATCGCACCGTCGACGCGCCGGGAGATCGAAGGTCTCTATCCCGAGACGCGCGCGGTCGGCGAGCACTTGAGGGATCTCATCGACCGGTATGATGTCCACGTCGCGGGAGACTTCCCGGTCGACATCCTCACCTTCCTGACCTACAGAGGTGGGTCGTTCACGTCTCGCTTCCAATACTTGGGCGACAATGGCGAGTCGCTGCTTGTTCAGGAGCTGCGCCCGGTGGACGGCAAGGGCGCGGCGCTCGTGGCCAGGGCCTCACCCGAAGGAGACGCGGTGGCGCGTGGTCTGATGGAGCGCTTCCCCGGCGCCCGGCGCGTCGAGCTGGAGTGGCGCCCCCATCCCCGAGGACCGGCACGTCCGGCTGCCATTCTCGTATTCCTCGACCCCGAGGTCCTGGAGCAGGGCGGCCTGCCTCTCCCCCGCGGGCAGGCGCCTCTTGCCGGTCGAGGGAAGAGCATCTTCACCGGGGGCGCCGGCACGGAGCCCGGGCAGTTCGACCAGATCATGGGGCTCGCCGTGGCACCCGACGGCACGATTTACGCCACGGACATGCGCAACGACCGCCTTCAGAAGTTCGATCGCGACGGCGAGTTCCTCTGGGCGCTGGGTGCCAAGGGGGCCGATTTCGGAAAGTTCCAGGAGCCGCGCGGCGTGGCGGTGGACGCCGCCGGGAACGTGTTCGTCGTCGACTCCTGGAACAGCCGCGTCCAGAGCTTCGACCCGGACGGGCGCTTCCGCATGGCGTTCACGACACCGCGGCGATTTTTCGGCCCCAAGGGTATCGCCGTGCGGGGCTCGGAGATCCTGGTTGCCGACACCGGCAACGGGTCGATCGAGGTGTTCAACGCTGCCGGCCACCACGTCGCCACCCTCGGCCGTCCCGGCCGCGGCGCAGGCGAGTTGCGGGATCCTGTCGGCATCGCCGTCGACGACGAAGGTCTCATCTACATCGCCGATACCGGCAACGGACGCATCCAGGTGTTCGCTCGCGACGGTTCCTTCGTGCGGGCCTGGCCGGTCGATGGCTGGTCGCAGGGTGACCGGACAGAGGCCTTCCTCGCCTGGGATCCCGACCGGGGCCTGCTGGTCTCCGACCCGGGCGGCAACCGCGTGTTCGCCTTCGACGCCATGGGAGCCTCGCAGCGGATCGTCGCTAGCGCCACGAGCCCGGCTGGACTCGCCGTCCGCGCCGGGCTCGTCCTCGTGGCAGAGCGGTTCGAGAACCGGGTCAAGCCCATCCGCGAGGAACTCTCGGCACCGTGACCGCCGAATCGCCGCTCGCGCTCGTGCGTGGCGCGACCGGGGGCCCTACATCTTCGCCCTCACCACCGTCACCCTGACCGTGAACCCGCCGGTTCTGGCCCCCTCCCCATCGAAGGAGCAGTCGTTGATGCCGAGCAGCAGCGCGGCCGGCTTGTCCTCGACCAGGCCCCGTGGGTTCTGGGCGTTGCCGGCCCAGCGAATCGCACCGGCCCGTCCGGTCCTGCAGATGAGGCCGACGTGCCCCTTGTGGCCCGGGGGATCGCCCCAGGACGGCCGATCGCCGCCGCACGCCACCGCCTCCAGCGGGTAGTTTTCGGGGTTGTAGTCTGAGCGATTCAGGCCATCGGGGCCGAAACAGTAGTCTCCCGAGAAGCAGACCTCGCCATCAGGTAGGTGAGGAAGACCTCGTCATTGCACCCTATCAGCAAGGCTTCCCGTGTCCGTTCTCCTCTCTCACCTCGGTCCAGGGCGCCTTGCTTCGTACGAAGACGTCCGTCTCGATGCGTGTCGCCTCTCCTGGAAGGGGGGCCTCCTCCGCTATCAGGCCTACCGAGACGAGACAGGACGGGACCAGTGTCATCACAGCCAAGCGTGTCATCACATCCTCCTTTCGGTGCAATCATTGTTGCCGTATCGAACCCCTTCGGGCTCTGGAGCGTCGCCCCCGCCGGTGCCTTCTGCTTCTGGCGGCGCGACGGTTGCGTGAGAGTCGACGTCCGGGACATGGCCGTCCGTGACCTCGACGCGGCGATGCGGGGGGTCGAAGGTGTAGCGTCCGTGGTGCGGCGTGACGGTGTACGCGCCCGGCGGCAGCCCGTCCAGTCGCCACAGCCCCTTGACCCGCGTCGTGGCTTCCACCCGACGCGGCCCCTCCACCACTACCAGGACGCGATCGCTGCCTGCAAGCCCCTCGATACGCCCCGAGATGGCGAACACCGCCGGCTGGCCGTTGGCAGCAGCGAGAACAGCCCCGTTCAGCACGACGAGAAGGCCAGCGAGCGTGCGCATGCCCGAACTCACGACCGGCCGCCAGCGCGCCTTTACTAGCACAAGGCTCGGTCGATCCCGGGTGCGCGGGGTAAGGCATTGCTGTTGAGCGGCTTGTACGCTCGATGTTGTCGGTGGTCATTGTATTTACGATTACCGTGAACCCTCATGTGATGAGTTATGCGCTTGATGCGGAGTTGTGTCTTTTGCGAGTAATGATATCGACCATCATGCTTGAGGCTTGACAGCGCGGCGATTTCATGGTATATACGAATCATGACATCGCTCCAACGCTACTCCACCGGCGGCCGAACCTACTGGCGCATCGTCGAGAGCTACCGCGACAAGGGGCGTCCGAAGCTCCGCCTTGTCAAGCACCTCGGCTCGGCGGACGACATCCTCGCGCTGCTGGCCAGCGAGGAGCGTCGCTTCGAGGTGCGCTCGGTCGCCCATGGCGCCGTCGCCAGCCTCCTGGCGGCTGCCGAGGAACTCGGCGTGGTCGGCATCATCGATGCGGCCGTGGCGTCGTTCACCGGCCAGACGCCCCAGCGACGCAACGGCCTCTCGCCCGGTCAGTCCTGCCTGCTCATCGCGCTGGGCCGTGCCTGCCATCCGACCAGCAAGCGTGGCTGGCATCGCTGGGCGCGGGCCACCAGCCTGCCGGACCTTTGGCAGCTGCGCCCCGAGGAGCTGGACAGTCAGTTCTTCTGGGACCAGATGAACGAGGTCCCGCTCGAGGTCTTGCCCCAGATCGAGGAGCGGCTCGCAGCCAAGGCCATTGAGTTGGCCAAGGTCCCTCTGGACCTGCTGATGTACGACACGACCAATGTCTTCACCGTCATCGCCAGCACCAACACGCGGCCCACGCTGCCGCAACGTGGCTGGAGCAAGCAGAAGCGCCACGATTTGCGGCAGGTCGGTCTGGCTCTGCTGGTCTCGCGGGCTGGCCAGCTCCCGTTGTGGCACCACGTCTACCAGGGCAACGAGCCGGACGTCGTGCGTTTCCCCGCCGTGCTCACCGCCCTGCGCGAGCGGATCCAGGCGGTGACCCGGGAGGTCGCCGACATCACGCTGGTCTGCGACCGTGGCAACAATGCGAGCAAGGACAACCAGGCGCTGGTCGACGGGAGTGAGCTTCACTATGTGGCTGCCCTGACACCTTCGAATCACCTGGGCCTGATCGAGGAGGCCAATCGTGGCTTGGAACCGGTCGAGGTCCGCCAAGGCGAGGTTGTACAAAGCTGGCGGGCTCGGCGCCCGATCTGGGAGGCCGAGCGAACGGTCGTGGTCTACGTCTCCGAGCGCCTCCGTGCCGGGCAGATCCGTGGTCTCAACCAGCACCTGTCACAGCGGCTCAAGCAGCTCACCACGCTCGCCGAGGCTCTCCGCAAGCCGCGAGCCAGGCGCCGTACTCGTGAACAGGTGGAGCAGGAAATCGAGCGCCTCCGCCAAGGGCAGTTCGTGCATCGGGTGCTCAAGGTCGGTCTTGTCGAACATGCACCGGGCCGTTGGACGCTCGATCCGGCGGTCGATGCCGCGGCCTACGACGACCTGGTCACCAACTACTTGGGCCGCCGTGTCTTGATTACGGACCGGCACGACTGGTCAACGGCCGAAATCCTGCGGGCCTATCGGGCGCAGTGCGAGGTCGAGGCGTGCTTCGAGCACCTCAAAGACCCGTTTCACCTGGCGGCCCGGCCTCAGTACCACTGGACCGACCAGAAGATCGCCGTCCACGTCTGGTGCTGCGTCCTGGCCTACTTGCTCGTTCGCCTCGTCCACCTGCGCCTGACCGAACGGACCGGCTACACCGGTACCATTCACACGATGCTCGAGGACCTGGGCCAGATCCGCCGCGCGACCGTGCTCCACAAGCAACCCGGAAAGAAGGGTCGACCCCGCATCGCCCACGTGCTCGACCACCCCGACGACCCGCAATTCGCCGCGCTCGTCACCGCCCTCGACCTCCGCGCTTGACCCTCAGCGGTCGTATATACACCCTGACTGACCGCATCTCACTCTGTCCCTGCATGTTCTCTAACACCCCCAGGGCGTCCGTCGTAAACTCGCGCTAGCATGAGCTTTCGGGAATGCTTGTCAAGACCTCTCGTCGGGCAGGCCTTCTTCCCCAACGATTGGGACGCTGTCCCCTGCTCCACAGTTTCCTTGGACACCTGACGGGGGCGGGAGAGGCGCCGGGGACGAGCCAGCAGGGTGGGGGGCCAAGGAGGAGCAGGCTCCCTGGAAGGCGCCCGGAAGGCGAGGGGGCGCGGCGAGGCGGGCGGTTGTCCTCGGTGCGCCTTGCCGGGCTTCAACCGGCGTGAGGAGGAGGTGGGGGGGCGGGCGTCGTGCGATCGGACCCGCGGGGCCACGCAGATGACCTTCCGCCGCGTCGAGGGTCAACTTGCCGAACCGGTGCCGCCTTGGCGGCACGCTACCCCGGAAGTCCGGTCGGGATCCGTTCCGAGCGACGGCTGCCAGCGAGGGCCGTCGAGCGAGTCGCCGGGAGCCGGCTCGGATCGCGGGCACGGCGCCGAGGCAGGGCCACCGTCGGGGCGCCGGCGCCCGACCGCCACCACGCCGCCCGGGGCGGCGGAGCGGGTGAACGGGCGTTCACGGGGAGGCCCAACGCACCACCAGGGCGGGACGTCCCTCGCTGTTCCAGTCACCGGTGTCGGAAGAAACGAAGTACTTGCCGCTGTGGTAGTCGGAGTCCGCCGAGTAGAGGACGAGCCGCAAGGGCTCACCCCGACGGTAAGCCCGTTCCACCGCCAGGGAGACGTCCCACTCGCGTACCACCCCGGGCCAGCCGGGAAAGACGTCGATCGGCGCCACCCACGCCCCGCCCACGTTCTCGACCGCCGGCGGAGCGTTGTTCCAGGTGATGGTGTTTTCCTGCCAGTCCGAGGCGGCCACCAGCACCTGCATCCAGGTGGGCGTGGCCGCGGCGCCCCCCCCGTTGCCGAACTGGTGCAGGCGGAGCGTGGCGTCGACGATGTGTTTCCCGGCCGGGACCGTGTCCAGGGGGAAGGTCACGTAGTAACGGGCAAAGCACGGCCAGTCGGCGATGTCCGACTGGTTTTGAACGTTGAAGTCGGGCTGTGACCCCCAGTTCGAGTTGGCCCACTGGTTCCAGATGTGGTACTCGTCACCCGGGCACTGGTTGGCGCTGCTGCCTCCCACGTCGGCGTCGGGCACGAGCGGGCTGTCCTGCGTGGGCCGCCGGATCGAGACCGTGCCGTGAGGGACGCGGCTCGACGACCAGAGTGGCAAGCCGAAGTGGAGCAGTCCCCAACACAGGGCGGAGTCCGCACTGGCCGAAACCGGCCAGGCCCGGTCGGGCAACGGTGGCCCGGCCAACGTGTCGCGGTCGTGCACGATGACCGCCATCCGCCACAGCGTCCCCGGACCTGGGGTCGAGGGCAGGTCGAGGCTTGTGAAGGGGATGGTGAACCCCATCGCCCACCCGCGGTCGGTTTCGGTATTGTCGTTCAAGGCGTTGCCTCGCCACCCCGGAACGGCGGCAAACGGCACGCTGGCCGGCTGCCAGCCGGCAGGCGAGCCGCGCCAGCTCGCTCGCCGCGTTGCGCTGGGCTCACCGTAAAGCTGGGCCACGAACCGCCAGGCCGAGGCGTGCTCGACGCCGGCGCCGTTGGTGTCGAGCAGGAGGGTCACGGCGTCCCAGTGCGTGAGGGTGTCGGGGGTGGGGGTTTCGTCGTACCAGAGGTGACGGTCGAAGAGCGCGACGTAGACGTACAGCTCGGAGCCGTTCACGCCGACTCTGAGGTCGGCGAAATTGGAATCGGGGTCGAGGAAACCGAACCAGGCCACTGCCGTCTGAGCGAACGGGACGGGGCTCGAGGCGAACACCGGGGCGTTGATGCGGGCGAGCTGAGACCAGCGGCACGAGTCGCTGAGCAACTGGAACGCGACCCCGAGGAACACCGCCATCTGGCCGCGGGTGACCGGCTGGTCGGGGCAGAAACGCGGAGGGTCGACCTCGCACCCGGCCGTGATGCGTTCGCGGGCGAGCTGCTCCACCCAGCGGAAAAACGGGTCGGTGGCCGGCACGTCGGCAAAGGTGGCCACCGCCGTGGGTGGCGCGTCGTAGCCCGAGCCGTACCGGGCGCGCAGCAAAAAAACGCTCATCTGGGCGCGCGTGACCGGGTCGTCAGGGCAGAAACGCGGCGGGTCGACCCCGCACCCGGCCGTGATGCCCTCGGCGGCCAGCCGCTCCACCCAGGGGGCGAACGGGTTCGACACCGGCACATCCACGAAGACGGCCCCCGAGGCAGGCGGCGGCGTGTAGCTCGGACCGTACCTCGCGCGCAGCAAGAAGACGCTCATCTGGGCGCGCGTGACCGGGTCGTCAGGACAGTAACGCAACGGATCGGTGGCACACCCGGCCGTGACCCCGAGCTCGTACAGCCGCTCCACGAACACCTGAAACGGGTGCCCCTCCGGCACGTCCGCAAACACCGCGGCGCTGACCCGCTGCACCCGCTCGACGGCGGGGCGTGGCTCACCCTCGACCGGGGCGGTTTGAAAAGCGACGATGAGCGGGGCCATCACCCCAGCGAGCCTCAGGATCCGCGGACGACGCTCCCATCGTTCACCGGACACGGGGGACCTCCTTGAAGAGCTCGTGGGTGCACTGCAACTGGTCTGGTCGCGTCACGTACGTGACCGGATCGCCTTGGTACCAGCCAATGACGCCGGTAATCCGAGCCAGCCGGCCTGGCGAGCACACCTGGTCGACGGGCACCGTGAAGGCGCTCCAGGCGCTCTTCGGGATGATGGCCTTGTAACTGCCCTGGTGGGGACGGGCAAAGGCGACGAGCTGGTGCTTGCCGTTGTTCGCGAGATACGAAACCACACCGCGCACGGTCACGGCCCGGCCCGCGAAGGCCCGTGCCTGTGTGGGATCGATGACCGCGGGGGGTCTGGCGACTGGCTTGAGGGTGGAGTCTCGAGGCGGGATGACGAAGGGCTCGGCCGGAGGGGCGGCGCTTCCGCTCGCCGGGCCGAGAGCGACGATCGCGCCGTCGCAACTGCGGAAGTACACGCGGCCGTTGCTCACCACCGTGGTGGCGTACTCGCTCCAGTACTGGTCGTAGACCGAACCCTGGCCATAGTAGATGTAGAAACCGGAGTCGTACTCCCGCGTGTTGACGAGCCCGGAGGGACAGAAATGCGAGGGTGAGAAAGCGCAGAGACCGGGCGCGTCCTGGGACGTGACCACGGTGGCGAGCCGCTGCGAGGTGATCTTCTGCGCGAACGTTCCACGGGCGGGCGAGCGGTCCAGAATCCGCATCGCGAAGCCCGCCTCCCAGTGACCGCCGAAGAGGTCGTCGCCAGCCATCGCGGGGTTGGGCTGCTCGTCCGTGAGAAGGAAGGGGTTCTCGGCGCCGGGAGGCCAGTCGAAGGCGATGAAACGCACGTCACCGCCTTCATAGCCAGGCACCGTCTGGGCGTCCAGGACCAGCTCGCCGAAGTGAGAATCCCAGCGCGCGTCGTAGGCATGCCTGGCGCGAATGATGGTGTATCCCACTTCGCGACCGTGCACGAGCCGCTTCACGACCGGTTGCGGACCCATGGGCAGGTAGTCGGTGTCGCCGTAGCCGCCGTGGCCGACGTTCACCACGTAAGGCACGGTGCCATCGTCGAGGCGAAGGGCGAACAGCGCCTGGTCCTGCGGGTAGGTGGCGAGGAGCTGGCGCATCCCCTCGTTGGTTTGCGGCCACTCGCGCCAGATGCTCTGCCAACGCAGGCGAACCTTCACGAGCACCACGCCGGTGTTGTCGGCCACCACCGGCCAGCCGAGCCTGAACTCGGTGGGGTCACCGACACCGAGGTCGGGGTGAACCGGACGTCGGCGCCACACTCGCTCTCCGGTGGAGTTGCGCACACCGTGGACGTTGAGATCCGGTTCGGTGGCGATCACCACGAGATCCCGGGACCGGGAGTACGCCGGCGGGGTGACCACGGTGGCTTCCCCTTCGTAAGTCCACACAGGCGCCAGCGACACCTTGTTCAGAGCGAACAGCTTGGTGCCCGCCACGAAGAGCACGCGGTCGTCGACGAGAGCCGGCGGCAACGGAAGGGGGCTCGGCTGCCCGGAGGCGAACTGGCCGACCACCGTCCCGTCGTCGGCGCGCAGGCGATACAGCACACCGCCCGTTGAGAACGCCATGACCATCTGGGTGTCGGGATCGAACGCCACCGTGGAGCGAACGTCCCCAATCCCCGCTTGCTGCCAGAGCACCGCGCCCGAGAGTTCGGACAGCGCGAAGACTCCGTCGGCCCCGGCGGCCACGTAGACCCGGCCGCCTCCGGTGACCGGCTGGACGTTGCGGGGCAGCGAACCGTTGCTCGTCACCTTCGCAACGCCACCGCTGCTGTCGGGACCGTTCCAGGCCCACAGCCATTGCCAAGGATGGGGTACGACTTGCTCGGTGAAGCTCGTGCGCTGTTCGTCGTGTCCGTGCTGGTGCCACTCCCGCGCCGCGGGCAGCAGGTAGAAGTTGACCCCGAGGAACACCGCCATCTGGCCGCGGGTGACCGGCTGGTCGGGGCAGAAACGCGGAGGGTCGACCTCGCACCCGGCCGTGATGCGTTCGCGGGCGAGCTGCTCCACCCAGCGGAAAAACGGGTCGGTGGCCGGCACGTCGGCAAAGGTGGCCACCGCCGTGGGTGGCGCGTCGTAGCCCGAGCCGTACCGGGCGCGCAGCAAAAAAACGCTCATCTGGGCGCGCGTGACCGGGTCGTCAGGGCAGAAACGCGGCGGGTCGACCCCGCACCCGGCCGTGATGCCCTCGGCGGCCAGCCGCTCCACCCAGGGGGCGAACGGGTTCGACACCGGCACATCCACGAAGACGGCCCCCGAGGCAGGCGGCGGCGTGTAGCTCGGACCGTACCTCGCGCGCAGCAAGAAGACGCTCATCTGGGCGCGCGTGACCGGGTCGTCAGGACAGTAACGCAACGGATCGGTGGCACACCCGGCCGTGACCCCGAGCTCGTACAGCCGCTCCACGAACACCTGAAACGGGTGCCCCTCCGGCACGTCCGCAAACACCGTGGCGCTGACCGCTCGCCCCAACGCCCGGCGCGGCGCCGCACCCTCCGCGGCCGTGCCTGCCACTGTGAGCGACGGGGGCGAGCCGGTGCCCACCACAACCGCGAGCGACAGACCCGCCATCGCGCCGAACCTTCGCAAGCTCATTTCACCTTTGATCCTCGCCTCTTCGCTCATGGCTCCCCCCGGCCCGGATCGACACTTCGTTGGACCCCCGGCATGAAGATGGCGCCGGGTCCGTGAAGATTCCGTGACTACGCTCACACCGCTCCCGCCTTCGCCGGCATGCGGGTCGTCACGCACGTGCCGGCGACCGGCGCCACGGACGTCTTCGACGCATGGTGCGAGCGGACCGGTGCCCCGAAGGCCTTCTCGTTCGACGTGGAGGTCGCCTGCACCGTGGCGCTCGCCGCAGCAACACCCTCGCGGGAAAGTGGGCGACGGGGACCAGACAACGCACCGCGGGTGCCGACACGCTCCGGGTCTCCGCTCTCGGCCAGTTGCGTCCGGTCCCCGAGGCGGTGGTTCGAGATGGGCAGAATGTGCCGAGGGCTTGGGGCCTACCGGCCAGCGAGGAACGGCTCGACGCGAACACCGCGCTGTCGCCGCGGAGGGAGACGTCGAGGTGCGCGGCGAATCGGTCGAGAGGGTGCGATTCCCGTTTCGTTTGGGCGGACACAAGCCGGCTTCCTGTGTGGAATGGCTCTCGCGGCAGTCTTCTGTCCACGACCTCCGCCGCCTCCGCTGGGTCACGACTGCGATAGGGTTCGTGCAGGCGGGGCGCCTCCGGCGGCTGAGCGACCCTTTTTTGCTTCTACCCCCGAACTTCGGCCTGCCCGACAAGCTTCGCGTTGCCCTGGCCAGTGCGCGGGCGAAGGCCGGCAAGGAAGACGGCCGCAACGGCATCGCCGTGTGGGGCTCGGAGACCCCGGTTGCCGACACCGGCAACGGGACAATCGAGGTGTTCGACGCTGCCGATACCGGTAACGGCCGTGCCCGTCGCCCGGCCACGGCAACTGCCGCACCTTCCCCAGTCCGTCGCCCACCCGCCTCGGGCTCGCGCTCTCGGCGCTCGTAGCTCGGCCACCGTCGCATCTCGGTCCGGACCGGCTTGTGCAGCTGGCCTTGGCGTGGCACCCTCGACGGCCGCGCCACGACCAAGGTCGAGCGCGACACCGGAGCCCGGATGCGAGGTGATGCATGACTCGGCGTGCAGCCGCAACCGCCTGGCCGGCACCGCAGTGGCGGGCATGGTGAGAGGTCGCGGCCTCCTCCCGGCCCTGGCGCCGGCGCTCGCCGGCGGCGTGGCTGCAGCGGCACTGGCGGCCGCCCCCGGACTCCGGGAAGGCGTCACCCCGTGGCTGCCCGCCACGGTGCTCGCGGCGCTAGGGGGGGCCGTGCTGCTCGCCCTCGCCTTGCGGCGCAGTCGCGGGCTGTGGGCCGTCCTGGCGCTCGCCCTGGCGTTCGACACCACCCGCCGCTGGGGCGGCCCACCGGGAGACGACGGCCCGGCCTCCTTCGCCTGGGCGGCCACGGCGTTGCTGCTCCCTCTGCTTCTCGCGAGCATCGCGCTCGCCTCCGACCGGCC
Organism: Thermoanaerobaculaceae bacterium; assembly: GCA_035384965.1. Taxonomy (GTDB): domain Bacteria; phylum Acidobacteriota; class Thermoanaerobaculia; order Thermoanaerobaculales; family Thermoanaerobaculaceae; genus JAAYVZ01. Next base: position 27,916 of record DAOOJE010000031.1, on the reverse strand, counting down.
ACTCGGATCGGCCGGCGGCCTGGGGTGCGGGGTCGTGGTGGCCGCGGCACCGCTCGGCGCCGCGTTCTTGTGGCTGTCGTTCCAGGACCGAGCGATCGCCGCGATCCTCTACACGCCGGCCGGATCGCCGGTTCCCCTGCCGCTGGCCGGCCTCGCCGCCGCTCTCCTGGCGTCGCTCGTCGTCATCCTGCGGACCGTGCAGCGCCGCACGGCGCTGGAAGGGAGCCTGCTCGGGTCGCTGTGGCTTGCCGTCGGCGGCCTCGCCGCCGGGCCCGGCAGCGCCTGGCTGCCGCTGCTCCTGGCGCTGGGGGCGGTGGTCGTGCTGGTGGGCATGTCACGGTCGGCGTTCGAGCTGGCTTTCCTCGACCCGCTGACCGGGCTGCCCGGCCGGCGGGCCCTCGAAGAGGACTTGCGCGGTCTGGATGGGCCCCTGGTGGCGGCAATGGTGGACATCGACCACTTCAAATCGGTCAACGACACGCACGGGCACGAGGTGGGCGACCAGGTGCTGCGGATGGTGGCGAGCCGGCTGGCGCTCGTCGGCGGGGGAGGGAAGGCGTACCGCTGGGGCGGCGAGGAATTCGCGCTGCTCTTTCCGGGCCGCACCCTCGCCCAGGTGCGGCCGCACGTCGAGGCGGTGCGGGAGGCGATCGCCGCCTCGCCGTTCGTCCTGCGCGCCGAGGACCGGCCGAAGCGCACGCCGCGACGGCGTGGCTCGGGCAGCGGCCGGCCGACGCTGGCGGTCACGGTCAGCGGCGGCCTGGCGGAGGGCCAGGGCAGCGAGGCCGCGGCGCTGCTCAAGGCCGCCGACGCGGCGCTCTACCGGGCCAAGAACGCCGGCCGCAACCGCATCTGCGAGGCGGTCACTGCAAGTCGTGGAGCAGCCGGTTGACGTCGACGAGAAGGGACGCCGCGCTGTCGTACCGCGCCTGTCGGTCCTTCGCGCACAGCTTTTCGACTACCGCCCAGACCGCGGGCCGGACCGGCTGCGGCAGTGAGGACAGCGTCGGCAGCGGCGCGTGCATGTGCATCTCGAGGACGCGGAACGGCGACTCCGAGACGAACGGCGCCGTGCCCTGCAGCAGCTCGAAGAGGATGATCCCCAGGGAGTAGAGGTCGGCGCGATGATCGACGTGCCTGGCGTCCACCGATTCCGGCGCGGCGTACAGCGGCGTGCCCAGGAACAGGTTGGTGCCGGTGAGGCCGGGCTGGCCGGCCACGCGGGCGATGCCGAAGTCCATCACCTTGATCGCTCCGCTCGCCAGCACCATGATGTTCTCCGGCTTCAGATCGCGGTGGATCACGCCCTTGGCGTGGGCGTAGTCGAGCGCCTCTGCGATGGCGCGGACGATCTCGAGCGCGCGTCGCTCCGGCAGGCGCCCCGCCTCGCGGAGCTCCTGCTTGAGGGTGCGCCCCTCCAGCAGCTCCATGGCCAGGTAGGGCCGGCCCCGATCCTCCCCGACATCGTGGATGCGCACGATGTTCGGGTGGTGGAGGGCTCGCCCCAGCTCGCCCTCCCGCATGAAGCGGGTGCGGAACCCCTCGTCGACGAGGCAGCTCTCGTGGGGGACCTTGAGCGCCACGGTGGCCGCGTCGGCGCTGCGCGTCGCACGGTAGGTCGTCGCCATGCCGCCGCGGCCTTGGGTTGTCCCGAGGACATACGGCCCCAGCCGCCCTCCTCCGCCGACCTGAGTCGTCTCGCCCCGGACGACCAGCGTCGCCGGCGTCTCCCCGGCAGCCCGCCGGCGGGTGCGCACCAGCACCACGAGTGCGATCGCGGCCACCACCGCTGCGACCACCACCGCCGCGGCCATGACAGGCGCCCCGCCGGGGAAGCCGGCGCCCCCGCTCGGACTCGCCTCGCCTGCCGCCTCACGGGTGGCGACGGGGGCCGGCACCGGCGGGGCAGCCTCGCTCTCGACGAAAGGAGCCGGTGACGGCGGCGTGTCACGGGTCGCCCGACCGGGGACGGCGACCGGGACCGGGGTCGGGCTGACCGACTGGCGCGGCCCCGGCATGCCGCCGCCCGGGGCGGTCGCCGCGGGCTCTGGTTCCTGCGCGGTCCGGGAAGGTTCCACCGGTTCGGCCGCCGGGGCGGAAGGCGACATCTCGACTGGTTCGTCGTCTCCTCCCACCGGCACCGTCGGGACCTTCTGCCCGGCGTCCGCGGGGCTCGCGGACCGCAGGCCTTCCAGGCGCACCCGCAGCGCGTGCAGGCGCGGCCGAGGGGAGACCCGGAAGCGCTCCGACTGCCGCAGCGCTTCCGCCGCTTCGTCCGGCCGTTCGAGCTCGATCAAGCAGTGGGCCAGGTGCAGGAACGGGTCGTAGTCGAACAGAAAATTCTGCCCGTACGTGGCAACCCGGGCGCGCGGTCGCGGGCCGAGCCGCAGTGCCGCCCGGAAGTGCCCCACCGCCTCCTCCCAGCGCCCCTGCTCCTCGGCCGCCAGTCCGGCCTCGTAGTGTTCGTACCACTGCACCGCCGCGCTGGCCACCCCGGCCTGCAGCACGGCTGCGAGAGCCACGGCCAGCAGCAGCGTTCGCCCCCTCATCGCCGACTCACTCCCCGGCAGGCCCCACGAACAGGTAGCGCAGGGCGCGATCGGTCGTGGCTCTCGAAAACTGGTAGAGCAGCGACAGGAAGAGCCGGTGCTCGCGAACCGTCCGGCGAGCGAGCGCGATCTGGCCGGGCAGCGGCTCCTCCGTCACCACGATCCGGGGGTCGATGAACTGGACCTGCCGCCGCGCCGACTTCAGGCGCTGGTAGGCGAGGTCGACCGCGAACGGCCCCAGCTTCACCCCGACCCCGCCCGAAAACCCCTCGTCCAGCTGCCGCCCCCTCTCGACCGCGACCAGGCCCTGCGGCTGCTGGTCCTGGAAGTACCCGACCCTGAGCTGGAACGGTGTGCGGCCCGCGAACAACGTGAGCTCCGAGCCGAGATGCCAGTTGCCCGCGTCCAGCGTCCCCGTCTCGGTCGACGGGTGAAGGTCGAAGAAGTTGACCGATCCCACTCTCTTCGTGCCGTCCTCGCGTTCGATCTCGACGCCTCGGATGTCCATCTTCGACCAGTAGTACCGGTAGTAGTCGGCGGTGATCCGCCAGGTCTCGGTGGGCTTGAAAGCCACGCCGGCCGTCCAGGAGGAAGGCCAGTGCAGCGAGAGCGCTTCCCGCGGCGGCTCGGCGGCCGGCAGGAAGCTGCCCCGGACGCGGGCCTTGTACGTCAAGGTGGCGTCGTAGGGCGTGCGGTACACGAACCCGACATCGAGGCGCGGGTAGCGCAGCAGCACGCCGAAGTTCCAGCTCCACCCCTCGATGGCCGTGTCCTGGCTGTAGCTCAGGACGGCACCTGTTGCCTCGCCAGAGGCGCGCAGCTCGTTGAGGCTCGCGAAGTCCCACTGGCCCCGCCAACGGTTGAGGGAGGTCCCCAGCGACATCCGGGGCGTGAGCTGGTAGGCGGCGGCGACAGACAGCGCGTGGATGTCGCCGTGCTGATCGATGCGCTGCCGGACCTCCACCGGCTGGCCGGCGGCCGGCGTGCCGGAAAACCGGCGGTCGCTCACCTGCTCGAGGTCGATGACGCGATGGTAGGACAGCTGCAGGCAGAGGTTGCGGCGCCACGCCTCGACCGGCACCGTGAAGGAGGCGAAGTTGACGTCGCCGGTGCTGAAGCTGACGCGAGTGTCGCTGTAGCGTACCGGGTTGCCGGGATCGAGGCCGACGACATCCCTGTCGCTGCGCTCGAGGCGGCGGGCGGCGAACACCGCCGACACCTCCGGCCTGATCAGCAGCGCGAGCCCGGCCGGATTGAACGAGGCGGCCGACGCGTCATCGGCCAGCGCCGTGAACGCACCCCCCATCCCTGCCGCCCGCGCTCCCGCTCCGATGATCGAGAAAGACGGCCGCGACTGCTGCGCGATGACCAGTCCCAGATCGAGTGGGCCCTCCTGCCCGTTCGCACCGCTCACGCCGGCCGCGAGAGCTGCGGCGAGCCGCAGGAGCATGCGGCGCCATCGACCCTTCATCGCCGTTCCTCCAGGGCGAAAGCCTAGCACGCCCGGGCCGCAGCACCGACCCTTCGTCGCCCGGTCTGTCAACGTCTTGACCCTGCCCCACTTGGACCTTTGTCTTGGAGTCGAGGTCTCGCTTTCACCCACTGATCGTCGCAGCCAACGAGGTGGGGACGACATGGAATCCACGAGCAGCTCCAGCCGCAAACTTTCCCGCCGGCTCCTGGCGGCCGCGACCTTGGTCTTCATGGCTGCCCTCCTGCCGCTCATCATCGGCAGCGCCTACAACAATGGGTGCTCCGACGAGGTGTACGTGGTCCCGGGACCGACGCCCCCGGTCGGCGGGGAAACGCGGCGCGACACGGCTGGGACGGCTTCGCAAGTCGCCTTGGCCGGACCGTACCTCTACTGGGAGGCGAACCTCTGGGCCTACACGTATCAAGAGCTCACCCAGGACGTGTGCGACCAGGCCACGCGCCTCGGCAGGAGCGGGAAGCTCTTCGCGGCGGTGAGGTTCCCCACGCAGGGGCTGGCCACCGCCAGCGGCGTGCGATCGCCGATCGTGCACACCCCCGGTCTCGAGCCGCGCATCTCGTTGCTCGACTACAGCAGCGGCACGCCACAGTACAACCTCTCGGCCACCGGCAAGCCCGCTCCGGAGCGCCTGCCGTGGATCCGCAGCCACCTGCCGCAGGCGGCCGGGACCGACTGGGACGCCCTCCAGATCGACGTTTCCACCGTGCCGGTGTGCCCGAACGGGATCCAGATCGGTTCCGGAAAATGGGAGCTGCACACCAAGGTCACGCTCGACTACGGCGGGGGCCCCGGCTGCACCGGGTGCGAAGGCGAGTTTTACGTCTGCTACGAGGGCCAGCAGTCGCCCCTCTCGCTCGCCGCTGCAGCAGCGATGCGCCTGGGCGTCCTCGACGCCGTCCAGGCGGAGGGCATCACGTGCGCGGAGCCGACGCCGTTCCGGCTCATCAATCGCAACAGCCCTCCGAGCCAGTCCTTCAAGGTGTCGGGCGGCAACTCCGCGCGCGCCGACACGGCGCCGGTGAGAATCGTCTTCCCGCATCACTTCGAGGGCCTCGACTCGGGCCCGCCGCTCAACGTGACGCTCACGCCGGGCTCGAGCTCCGGCCTGACGTGGAGGCTGTACCACCAGGGCGCCGACGAGAAGCCCGACTACAACGACCCGGTCGTGGCGCCGATCAACCTGGGGGCGGGCGCCGTGCGGTTCTTCTACTCGGTGTGCGACGTTCCCGCCGGCTTCACCGGGCTGGAGACGCTGACGATCACGGCGGTTTCCGACGCCGCTCCAACAAAGCCAGGGCGAGCTGCGGCGTACGTGTGGATCGGCCCGTGGACACCGCCGCCGCCGTCCGAGCACCGGGCGTGGCTGCAGGTCGCCTCGCACGCCCGGGCGCGAACCAGAGCCAGTGGCGCACCGATCTCAGGCTGCTCAACCCGGGCAGTGCGGCGGCAACCGCCACCCTGCGCTTCCACCTCGCCTCCGGCGTGCTCTCGCGCACGGTCGAGGCGCCGGCCGGCCACCAGCTCATCCTGCAGGACGTCGTGGACAGCTTCGCCGCGTCGGCGGCGGGCATGACCCCTGCTGCGACCGGCTCGGCGGCGTTGGAGGTCGTGTCCGATCAGCCGCTCAAGGTGTCGTCCCGGACATACAACCTCGTGGCTGCATCCGCCGCCTGCTACCCCGGCGGCACGTTCGGCCAGAGTTACGACGCCTACCAGGCCGTCTCCCCGCTGGGTACCGGAGCTTCCACCTACCTCACCCAGCTTCAAGAGAACCGCGCCTACCGGACCAACATCGCCCTCACCAACACCGGCTCCGTGGCAGCGCGGGTCGGCGTAACGCTCCACGACGGCACCGGAGCGCAGGTCGGCCAGTACACGGTGGATCTGAACCCCGGGCAGTACAAGCAGGAGAACCGGCCATTCTTCTCAAAGGCGGGTCGGAACAGTGTGGCCGCAGGGCAGGCCAGGGTCGCAGTTGTGCAGGGCGAGGGGATCGTCGCCTGCGGCGCCGGAAAGCGCCGCGAGCCTGCGCGAGCGCCGGCCGCGCACTCGGCGCCGGGCCGCAAGGGCTTGCGCCGCGGAAAAAAGGGTGTATCGTACGGCAGCTTCATGCTTCGCCAGGACCTGTCGCGCCCTCCGTGGGAGTTCACGAGCGATTTGGCAGCGGGCCGAATCCGCCGCATCCCGACTCTCCGTGGCGCCCCGGCCCGGCCCGACGGCAACGGCAGGACCCGAAGGCTCGTTGCGCTCGTCAGTCTCGCCCTCGGGGCGGCCTTCCTCCCTCTTACACCGGCCGCCCTCGCCCGGCAGCCCGAACCGTCACCGGCGCGGCAGGGTCCGGCGGCGCCCGCAGCGGATCGCGGCGGTCTCGCTCCCGAGACTTGTCCCCAGACTGTGGACCCTGGCGACCAGGAGGCACTCAAGAAGGCGGCCCTCACTGACCCCGACCCGGCGGTGCGCGCCCGCGCCGTGGCGGGGCTCGCCGACCAGGAGCTCCTGGCTCGCATCGCCATGGACGACGAGAGCGAGGAGGTGCAGCTCCAGGCCGTGGCCGGGCTGGCGGACCAGGAGATCCTGGCGCGGATCGCCCACGACGCCGGCCGGGAACGGGTGCGCGCCGCCGCGATCGGTCGGGTGACCGTACCGGAGGTCCTGGCCGAGCTCGCTCGCGACCCGAACTGGGTTGTGAGGAAGGCCGCCGTCGCCCGGACGGCCGACCGCTCGGTCCTCATCGAGGCCGCCCTGGACGACCCCGATCCCTACGTTCGCGAGGAAGCGGTGGCACGCCTGCGGGACGAGGATCTGCTGGCGCGGATCGCTCTCAGGGACCCCAGCCGAAGAGTCCGCTTCCGGGCAGTGACCGGGATCTCCTCCCCCGAGCGTCTGGAAAGGCTCGCGCTCCAGGGCCACAACGAGGAGGCGGCGAACCTGGCGGCCCAGGCCCTCGGGAACCCGGCGCGCCTCGCCGAGGTCGCCCGGCGGACACCCAGCTCGAAAGTTCGTGCGACTGCAGTCTCGCGCATCACCGACGCCGAACTCCTGGCCCACCTGGCGATGGCCGAGCCGTCACCGGCCCTCCGGCGCCTCGCCGTCGAGCGCATCACGGACGAGAGAACCCTCGCCCGTGTCGCGCTCGAGGATGACGACACGGGCGTCCGCGTCGCGGCCGTCTCGAGAGTCGCCGAGCCAGGGCTGCTCTCGCTCCTGGCCAGGGAAGGCTCCGACTCTGGAGTGCGCCTGGCCGCGATCGCCCGGGTCACCGACCAGGCTCTGTTGCAACGGCTCGCTACCGGTGACCCATCGCCCGACGTTCGCTGGGCGGCGGTCGACGTCATGCTGGACCAGGCTGTCCTGGGACACATCGCCGAGACCGAGGACGACCCCCGCGTGCGGGCTCGAGCGGTATCCAGGCTCGACGATCAGCTCCTCCTCGAGCGCGTCGCACTGGCCGACGCCAGCGCCCAGGTACGCCGGGAAGCGGCCGCGCGGGTGGCGAGCCAGGAGGTTCTGCGTCGCATCGCCAGCCACGACCCGGACGGGAAGGTCCGGGCAGCCGCGGTGCGCCGCCTGGACAGCGCCCCGGACCTCTTTCCCGCCCTCGCGCGCCACGACCCGGACAGCGAGGTGCGCACTTGGGCGGTGGCGCGCCTGGGGGACCAGGACCTGCTCACCGCCATCGCCCTTGAGGACGGCAGCGCCCGCGTCCGCTCGACCGCCGTCAAGCGTCTCTCCGCGCCCTCCGCACTGGCGGCGGTGGCGCGCGGAAGCCGGGACTGGGTGGTCCGCCGCCTCGCGGTGACGAAGATCTCCGATTCGCAGGTCCTGGCCGGGATCGCGGCCTCGGACCCCGACGAGGACGTGAGGCACCAGGCGCTGGCCCGGCTCGAGGACCCCGAGCTGCTCGCCCGCCTCGCCGCCTCGGCGACGGCGGCCGGCGCGCGCGCCCAGGCCGTGGGCTTCATCGAGGACCGCACGCGGCTCGCCGAGCTCGCCCTTTCCAGCGGCGACCCCGAGGTGCGTCTGGCGGCCGTGCGCCGGATTTCCGAGCGGGAGGTACTCGTGCGGTGCGCCGGAAAGGCGGGCGTCCCCGAGGTCCGCGACGAGGCGCTTCGCCGCCTGGTCGAGCTCGACGGCCAGCCGGCGGATTCCAGAAACATGGTGATTCGCGGCATCCTGCTCGATCCCGCCATCGTGCGACACCATGGCGGCCTCGAGCTCGACTTCGAGGTCTGGATGGAAGAGAAGCGCTACGTGGAGGAAGCTCCCCCCGCATCCACTCCTCCATCCAAGGGAAAGGTGCTCATGGAGCGCGTGAGCGTGTCGATCCACAAGGGCCCCGAGGTGCTCTTCAGCAAGACCTACCTCGGGAACAAGGGAAGGAAGCTTGAGTCCTTCCCGCCGGAGCTGGCGAGCGTGGACGGGTACCACGTCAAGGTCCACCGGGCCGACGTGGACTTCCTGGAGATTTCCCGGGCCCTCCTCGAACCGCTTCCGGAGGAGCTGCTGGCTCAAGCGGGGAGGTCGGAGAACAAGTACGTCAGGACGGCGGCGGCGAGCATGACGAACTGATAGGCGGACAGGTGGAACGGATCGTGCAGGACATCGAATCCTCGAAAGGAACGCGACAATGAGGGAAAAGGCGATATTCGCAACGGTGTTGGCAGCCATGGTGTGCGCCGTGGGGCTGGCGCAGGAGGGCGCGCCGGTGCGCAGCGGGCCCGTGTACGTCAGCGAGCCCGTGGTGCCGACCGTCACGCAGGCCGTGAGAGACCTGCCGGACGAGTCCATGGATGCGTACAAGTTTGGGCTCGAGATGAAGCGCCGGGAAGACTTCGGGTTCATCCCGCTCCACTACGAGGTCATCCCCCGCATCGACCCGCTGCTCGAGCTGCAGTTGAACGGGCCGGCGCCGCAGCCCGGCGCCCTCAGCACCCTCATCCACAACTTCGCGGGGCAGACCTCGAGCTCGTCCCCGCCGGACACCACGGGCGACGTGGGTCCCAACCACTTCGTGCAAGGCGTCAACCAGTCGGTCTCCACGGTGAGGATCCTCGACAAGAGCACCGGCTCCAACCTCAAGACGTTCACGCTGCAGTCGCTGGCCTCGGGCGCTCCCTGCAGCAGCGGCTACTGCGATCCGATCGTCCTCTACGACCGGGCGGCCGACCGCTGGCTGATCTCGGAGTTCCCGTCAAGCGGCGGGCACCTGTGCGTGTACGTGTCGACGACCGGCGACCCCACCGGCACCTGGTACGCCTACACGTTCTCGAACGTCGAGACCAGCACCCCGGACTACCCGAAGTACGGCATCTGGCCGCAAAACGGCAACGGCGGCTCGTACCTGGTCGGCATCAACGCCGGCGCCTCCGGCAAGCGGGACGTGGTGGCCCTGGATCGGGCCAAGATGCTCGCCGGGCAGCCGGCGACGTTCCAGAAGTTCTCCGTTGCGGCGTTGCCCAACTCCGGGTTCCAGCTCGTGCTGCCGGCCACCGTGCACGGCCCCAACCCGCCGCCCAACGGCTCCCCGGCGCTCTTCATGCGGCCTCGTGACCGGGCCCAGCAGGACGGCGTCACCAACAAGACCTACGACCTTCTCGAGATGTGGGCCCTGAGCGTCGACTGGGCGACCCCCGCCAACTCCACCCTCACGGTCCTCCCGAGCGTCCAGATCTCGCCTTACGACATGACCCTGTGCGGCATGGGCAACATCTGGGCCTGCATGCCCCAGCCCGGCACCTCGCAGAAGATCGATCCCATCCGCGAGCCTCTCCACTTCCCGCTCCAGTACCGGAACTTCGGGTCCTACCAGACGCTGGTGGGCTGCTACGTGACCGACGTGGACGGCACCGACCACGCCGCGTTGCGCTGGTTCGAGCTGCGCAAGACCGGCACCGGGAACTGGTCGCTGTACCAGGAAGGCGTGGTCGGTGGCGAGGCCAACGTCCATCGCTCGGTCGGCTCGGCCGCCATGGACGGCGCCGGCAACATCGCCATCGGCTACACGCGAACCGGCACCACCGCGCCGTACTACCCGTCCATCTACTTCCGCGGCCGCTACGCCAGCGATCCGCTCGGCACCATGCCGCAGGGCGAGTACGTGATCCAGGACGCGACGACGTCCAAGACCAACAACGAGCGCTGGGGCGACTACGCGGGAATCGGCATCGACCCCACCGATGACTGCACGTTCTGGTTCACCACCGAGTACGGCGGGTCGGGACAGACACGAGTCGCGGCGTTCAAGTTCGACGGCTGCGGCAGCGCCACCTACAGCATTTCTGGCGCGGTGAGCGGCGCCGTCGCTTCGGGCGTGACGATGACCCTGAGCGGCGCCGGCACCGGGAGCACGACGACCGCCGCCGACGGCACCTACACCTTCAGCGGCAGGGCCAACGGCACCTACACGGTGACGCCGAGCCGCAGCGGCTACACGTTCTCCCCGACCAGTGCCACGGTGACGGTGAACGGCGCCAACGTGACAGGCGTGAACTTCACCAGCTCGGCGGTGCCGACCTACAGCATCTCCGGCACGGTCTCGGGGGCCGTGGCGTCCGGCGTCACGATCAACCTCACCGGCACCGCGACCCGCAGCACGACCACCGACGCCTCTGGCAACTACTCGTTCACCGGCCTCACCGACGGCAGCTACACGGTGACCCCGAGCCTCTCCGGCTACACCTTCAGTCCCACGAGCATCGCCGTGACCATCAGCGGCGCCAACCAGACCGGCAAGAACTTCACGAGCACGGCGGTCAGCGAGGACACGCCGCTGACCAGCGGCGTGGGCGTGGCCGGCACGGTGGGGTTGAAGGCCTGGAAGTACTACACGATTGCCGTGCCGAGCGGCGCCACCAACCTCTCGATCACGTTGACCGGCCTGTCGGCGGACATCGACCTGTACGTCAACAACAGCCCCACCCACCCGACGACGAGCAGCTATTACGGTCGCTCGTGGAACGGCGGCACCACCAACGAGTCGCTGTCCTACACCAACCCGACGGTGGCCACGTGGAGCATCGGCGCCTACGGCTACGCGGCGGGCAGCTACACCGTGACCGCCACGGTGACGATGCCCACGCCGACCTACAGCATCTCGGGCACCGTGAGCGGCGCGGTGGCTTCCGGCGTGACCATGTCGCTCACCGGCGCGAGCACCGGCACCACCACGACCGATGCGTCGGGCAACTACACGTTCGCGGGACTGGCCAACGGCAGCTACACCGTCACTCCGAGCCGCAGCGGCTACACTTTCAGCCCGACGAGCCTCGCCGTGACCGTCAACGGCGCCAACCAGACCGGCAAAAACTTCACCTCCACCGCGTCCGGCGGGCCGGTGACGCTGTTCAGCAACGGCTTCGAGTCCAGCACCGGCTGGGCCCAGGTGGACACCTCCGGCACGGCGGGAACCTGGTCGCTGGTCACCTCCGGAACCTATCCCACGTGCTCGAGGCACGGCGGCACCTACATGGCCAAGTTCAACTCCTACAACGCCTCGAGCGGCTCCGCGACGCGCTACTACCGGACGTCCGGCTTCGCCATCGCTTCGAGCTACACCACCGTGACACTGACGTTCTGGATGTACCACGACACGGGCTACTCGAGCTACGCGGACAAGATCCAGCCGCAAGTCTCCACCAACGGCACCACGTGGACCAACGTGGGGTCGGCCATCAACCGTTACGACGGCTCGACCGGCTGGAAGCAGCACACCGTCAGCCTCACCACCTACAAGGGCTCGACGGTGCGACTCGGCTTCCTCGCCACGAGCGCGTACGGCAACAACATGTTCCTCGACGACGTGACGGTCGTCGCGCAGTAGTCGCGTTCCGTCCCGCACGACGCAATCCGAACGAGGCTCCCCGGTTAACGCCGGGGAGCCTTCCTCTCTTCGGCCGGCCGGCTGGCACCGCGCGTCGAGGCGACCCGGGCCGCCGGCGGTAGGGAGGCCAGTTGCACGACTCCCAACGCGGCAGGCTGCGCCGGCCGTTCGGCTACACTCCGCGGCGTGAGCGTGCTGGGCGGACTCGTGCCGGTGTTCGCGTTGCTCGCGCTGGGGTGCCTGGCGCGGCGGTGGGGACTCGTGGACGCCGCCGCGGCGGCGGGGCTCAACCGGCTGGTGGCGAACCTCGCGCTGCCGGCGCTGCTGCTGGCCAAGATCGGGACCTCGCCGCTGGAGGCCAACTTCTCCCCGGCTCTGGTGGCCGTGACGGTCGGCGGCACGGCGCTCGCCGCCGCCGCGGCATGGGCCGCCGGCCGGCTCGCACGCCTGCCGGGGCCGGCGCTCGGCGTCACGACCCAGGCCGCGATGCGAGGCAACATCGCGTACCTCTCGTTCCCGCTCATCCTCGCGACCTACGGCGACCCGGGGCTGCGCATGGCGGCCGTCACCGCCTCGCTGCTGATCCCGGCCATGAACCTGCTCGGCGCCCTGGCGTTGCTGCTCGCCCGCCCCGGACATCCCGGCCTCGCGAGGACCTCGCTCAGGGTGCTCGGCAACCCGCTCGTGGCCGCGGCGCTGGCGGGACTCGGGCTGGCTGCCCTCGAGTGGCAGCCCTGGCCTTGGCTCGGAGCGACAATGCGGACGCTCGGCGACTTCGCCCTCCCCGGGGCGCTGCTCGCGCTCGGCAGCCAGCTCCAGGCTAGCGCCCCGACCGGCTTGTGGAGGCGGGCCGCCGCGGCGGCGACGGTCAAGCTGGTGCTGCTGCCGGCGCTCGGTTTCTGGGTGCTGGCGGCGTTGCACCGGCCGCCGCTCGAGGTCGCGATCGGCGTGCTGATGCTGGCGGCGCCCACGGCCATCGCCTCGTACCCGGTGGCCGTCGACCTCGGAGGTGACGCCGAGCTGGCAGGGGCGTGCGTGCTCGTCTCGACGCTGGCCTGCGCCCTCACGTACGCGGCGTGGAAGCTCGTGCTCCCGGCGGTGTGAACGGGCCTACAGGCCCAGCGCCTGACGCACCTGCGCCGCCGTGATGACGAGCCGCCGGCGGCCGTCGGGGCCTGCCTCCAGTGCGCCGCTGGAAGTGGGGTCGAACTCGAGCGGGTTGGCGATGCGGCCGAAGATGGTGCGCAGCGCCCGCGCCCCGGTGCGCGAGTGCTTTTCCGCCTGCTCGGCGATGAGGCTGGCCGCGAGGTCCTCGATCTCCAGTTCGATCCCCATGATGCGGAAAAAGTCGCGGGAGCGAACGAACGGCGAGTCGAGAGAGTGGAGGAGAATCTGGCGCAGCACGTCGACGCCGAGGTCGGAGAGCAGCACCACGTTGTCGAAGCGGGCGGTGAACTGCGGCACCATGCCGAAGGTGAAGAGGTCCTCGATCTTGAAGTAGTCGCCGAGGGCGAAACGCGTCTCGATGCGGACCTGCCCGTCGGCGGTGCGGATTGCCGTCGACTTGAGCTTCTCGCCGCTGCCGGGCGTGGTGACCCGCAGGTAGACCTGGTCGTACAGCCCCTCGAACGCCCCGGCGCAGATGAACATCATCCCCGAGGTGTCGAGCTCGAGGACACGCGCCCGCTCGACGCCGCCCTCCACGAAGTGAGCGGTGAACGGCACGATGTCGCCTTCCATGAGCGTGAGGAGCCCCTGCTGGAGCACGACCCCGAGGGCGTTGGGCTTGCCGGCGATGATGCCGGACATCTTGTCCACCTCGTCGATGCAGATGGTCGCCCGCTCCATTGCCGCCTTCAGCTCCTCGGGCGTCGGGTCGTGGCCGATGACGGCGCGGGCGCGCTGCTCGAGGGCGATGAACAGGCGCTCGGGCCGGAACTCCATGCGGTCGGAGTCCACCAGCAAGTTGGCGTTGATGATCGTCATGACGCGCAGCGGGTGGTACTCGGGCACTTCCCGGTACACCCTCTGGATGTTGTTGATGATTGTGGTCTTGCCGGTGCCCGAGTTGCCGATCAGCAGGAGGTTGCCGGAGACCCGCCCCGAGGCGTGCTTGTAGATCGCCACCGACACGTAGCGCAGCGCCGCGTCCTGCCCCAGCACCCCGTGCCGCAGCTCGGCGAGGATCTGCGGCGGTGTGATTTCTTCCACGGGCCGCAGTGGCCGGCCCGCCGTTTCGCTCGTGCTCACGATCCCTCCGTTGCCGCCGGGCAGCCGCCCGGCCAGATCGGTCATGGTACCGCACTCGCGCCTTGGCCGGGCCTACAATGCGCTGCGACAGCGCGGGGGTGGCAATGCTGAACTGGATCTGGGTCGGCCTGGTGGTCCTCGCCGTGGTGGTCGGGGCGGTCAACGGCCGCCTGGAGGCGGTCACGAAGGCGGCGTTTGACGGCGCCAGGACGGCGGTCGACATCGCCCTCGGGCTGATCGGGGTGATGGCGCTGTGGCTCGGAGTCATGAAGGTCGCCGAGCGCGGCGGGCTCGTCGAGCTGCTCGCCCGGGCCCTCCGGCCGCTGGCGCGCCGCCTGTTTCCCGACGTTCCACCCGACCATCCGGCGCTCGGTGCGATGGCGATGAACCTCGCCGCCGGGTGGCTGGGGCTCGGCAACGCCGCCACGCCGCTGGGGTTGAAGGCCATGGCCGAGCTCGACGCGCTCAACCCCCACAAGGGCACGGCCTCCGACGCCATGGTGACGTTCCTGGCGCTCAACACGTCGTGCATCACGCTGGTGCCGGCCACGATCATCGGCGTGCGGGTGGCGCTCGGCTCGAGGAGCCCCACCGCCATCGTCGGTCCGACCATCCTGGCCTCGGCGACAGCGACCCTCGTCGCGGCCACGACCGCCAGGCTGCTGGCGCGGCTTCCGGCCTTTCGCCTCCCTGCCCCGCCGGCCGGCGAGGAGACCGGCTCGTGAGCGCGCTGCAGGCCGTCTCGACCTGGGCGATCCCGATCCTGCTCCTGCTCATCGTGACAGTCGCGGCTGCCCGCCGGGTCAAGGTCTACGAGAGCTTCGTGGAGGGCGCCCGGGAAGGGTTCGACGTGGCGGTACGCATCATTCCGTTTCTCGTGGCGATCCTGGTCGCGATCTCCATGGTGCGGGCTTCCGGGGCGCTCGACCTCGCGGTGCGGGCGCTCTCGCCACTCACCGAGGCCATCGGCATGCCCGCCGAGATCCTGCCCGTCGCCCTCCTGCGGCCGCTGTCGGGCTCCGGCACCCTCGGCCTGGTCAGCGAACTCGCCAAGACCCACGGTCCGGACTCATTCATCGGCCTGCTGGCCGCCACGATGTACGGCTCGACCGAGACGACGTTTTACGTGCTGGCGGTGTACTTCGGCGCGATTGGCGCAACTCGCACCCGCCACGCCGTTGCTGCTGGCCTCGCCGGCGACCTGGCGGGGCTGGCCGCCGCCCTGCTCGTGTGCCGCTGGCTGTTCCTGTGACGGCGCCAGCGCCGCCCGTCAGTCGAGCCGGCGCTCGAGAAAGACCGCGCCGGCGACCGGGTTGAAGCGGTACGGGGGGATCTCGACGAACCCCAGCGAGCGGTACAGCCCCAGCGCCTCGCGCATCCACGGCACCGTGTCGAGGCGCATCAGTCGGTACCCCAGGGCCCGCCCCTGCTCGATGCTGGCGAGCGCCAGGCGCCGCCCCACGCCGCGGTTGCGGAAGCTGTGCCGCACGAACAGGCGCTTCATCTCGCAAATGTCCGCCTCGAAGCGGCGGACGCCCACGCAGCCGGCCACCTTGCCACGCACCGTGGCGACCAGCAGGGCGCCGGAGGGCGGTGCATAGACCCCCGGCAGGCTCTCGATCTCATGCGCGAAGTCCTGGAACGACAAATCGATCCCGAGCGACGAGGCGTACTCCTTGAAGAGCGCCCGTACCTCCTTCAGGAGTTCGGGGGTGTCGGCCGGGAGGATCTCCTCGCTCGTCATGCGCATTGCCGCCCGCTATCTTGCCACACTCGGAGGCGCCGCCGGGGCGCCCACGGCCCTGAGCACGAGCGCGGCGGCGGCGGCCGCCCCGCTGCCGTTCCCCGGCCGACGAGGCATGGCGAGCAGGGCATCCAGCCGCTCCACCCAGCCGGACGTCTCCGCTTCCCGGGCCGTGACCGCCACCCCTTGCATGCGCTCGCGGATGAACCGCTCGATGACCGGCGACTCGGGAAACCGCTCCCGCGGCACGTAGCCGAGCGGAACACCGGCGCGGAACGTCTCCGCCACCGTGCTGTACCCGACCTTGCCGATCACCGCGTCCGCGGCCGCGACGAGGTCGGGGTGATAGAACTGCGAGTGGTGCGGGAGCAGCTCGAGGTTGGCCTGGCGCCGGTGCGAGCCGGCCCCGCCCGGTATCACGAAGGTGACGTCGGAACGTCGGCGCAGGGGCTCCAGGCTCGCCGGAACCCACGGTGTGCCGCCCATGGTCACCAGCACGAGCGGTCGGCCCTCCGGCACCCCGAGAGCCTGCCGTGTCGCCTCCCGGCCGGCTCGCGGTCGGCGACTGATGGGCGGCACGATGCGGCTGCCGTCGCCGGGGCCGCACGCCGGCTCGCACCGCACGCGGTGGGTGGCGCGAGCGAACTCCTCGGCGAGCGCCAGAAGCGGCCGCCCGAGCGCGGGCACCGCCCCGAGGTACGCTTCGTAGACCCAGCTCCAGAGGAAGTTCTCGACCAGCGCGACGGGCAGGCCGGCGGCGCGCCCGACCGCGATGCCGAGCGGCGAGATGTCGGCGAGGACGCCCCGGCAGCCGGTCGCCACGACGAGGTCGGCCAGCAGCCGGACGGCAGCCGGATCGAACGGCACGAACCGTTCGAGCGCCTCGGCCGTCGCCGCCGGGTCCTCGTGCAAGGTTGTGCGCTGCACCAGCCCCACGTCGGTCCGCAGCGGGTGGTGCCGGAAACCGCCGCCCAGCGAATCGGAGAAGAACCAGCGAGGGACCAGGGTGAAGATCTCGAAATGCGCCCCAGGCTGCTGGTCCCGCACCGCCTCCATCACGGCGCAGGCCCGGGCCGCGTGGCCGAAACCGTGCGGGGAGACGAAGACGGCCAGCTTGACAGAGTTCACCGGGGCGGCCTCACCTGCCGCGCACGAGCGTCGGCAGCACGTAGGTCGGGCAAACCTCCCCCAGACCGCCTCCGCCGATGTGCGTCAACCCGGTGGGGACGAGCGCCGAATCGATGCCGAAATCGCACGCCCCCTTGATGTCGGTGGAGAGCTGGTCGCCAATCATGACCATGATGCGGCTGCCGCTGCGCCGCAGCGCCTCCTCGAAAATCGGCGCGTGCGGCTTGCCGAGCGGCTCGAAGCGCGGGTACAGCCCGTCGGGGTAGCGAAGCGCCATCGCCGCCTCGAGCACGAGCGCGATGCTGCCCGCTGTGAGGCCGTAGCTGCGCTCGCCGCGTGGAAAGATGAGGTCCGGGTTGGCGAGCACGAGGTGAAGCGGCTTGCCGGCGTCCAGGCGGCGGAAGATCGCGGTCAGGACCGCGTCCACGGTCTCCAGGTACGGAAAGCCGCTCTCGTCGCAGATCACGATCACGTCGGGCTCGGCGTCGTCTTCAGCCGGGATGACCTCCCCGCCGGCCTCCAGCACGTATTGCTCGGAGTCGGGTGGTCCGAGAACGATGCAGCGAGCGCCTTGCAGGCCCCGCGCCGCAAAGTACGGGGCGATGAGGGAACCCGCCGTGATGATGCGCTCCGGCGGGATGGCGAGGCCGAGCGTGTGGTAGCGCCGCGAGGCTGCTTGGGGGGAGCGCGAGGCGTCGTTGGTGAGGATGAAGTAGGGCTTGCCGACGGCGTTCATCGTGCCGATGAGAGCGAGAGCGCCGGGCAGCGGGCCGTGCTGGTGGATCAGCACTCCATAGGAGTCGAGCAGCAGCACCTCGTAGCGCTCCAGCAGCACGCCCATGGAAATCTCGCCACGGTACGCGTGACCGGTGTGCCCGTCGCTCACCCCCAGACCCTCCCCACGTTTGCCATTCTAGCCGGAACGACTCGTGGCGTCCTGCTGCTGCTCACTCGCTCGCCACGACCCGGCCGGCGCGCAGGAACCACAGCTCCCAGCGCGGTGTGTGCGGCAGGCCGAGAGCGGCCTGGACCCCGCGCGCGTACGTCGCGCACTGGCTCGCATAGGCGGATGCCCTGGCCGCCAGGTCCTCGTCCGTGCCGAGGGCGTCGGTCTTGAAGTCCACGACCACAGGCCGGCCGTCCGCAGGATCCCGGAACAGCAGGTCGAGCTGCCCCGACACGAAGCCGACAGCATCGGTGCCGTCCGGAGGCAGCAGGAGCGGGATCTCCCTGCCGATCACGTGAGCGCGGACGTGCTCCCACCGCCGAGCCAGCGGAGAGGCGGCGAAGGCCGCCAGCACGGCGTGCGCTTCCGACAGCACGGCAGCGGCAACCGCTGCGGGTGCCTGGCGCCGCACCCACCCCGCGAGCGCCTCCAGGCGGCCCGTGAGGGCCTCCACCAGCTCGGTCTCGAGCGGCAGCGTCTCGAGCACCCAGTGCACGGCCGCGCCGACCAGCGTGGCCGGAGCCCACGACCCGGCTCGCTCGGTGGCAGCCGGCAGCCCCTCCTCACCATCCATCCGGCGGGCCGCGAGCAAAGCCTCCAGCACTCTGTGCGCCTCGGCAGAGGCGGCCACGGAGAACGGCCGGGCCATCCGTGCAGCCGCCTGTTCGCGGGCCACAGCGAGTCGCTGCGCGTCGGCCCGCGCAGTCTCGAGGAAACCGTCGGCAGCGGCGCTGCGCTGGGGGGCGGCAGGTTCTGGCACCGGCCGCCGCGCGAGCCAGACGAACCGCGCGGTGTCGGTGTCGGCCGTGCCATCCGTGCCTGGCGCCGGCAGAGCGACCTCTGACGCCAGCAACGCGAGGTGGGAGCCGGTCGGCGCGGCAGCTTTCGGGCCGGGCCACTTCCCCGCCACCACGAGCCGCTGCTTGGCCCGCGTTGCCGCCACGTACAGGGTGCGGACCAGTTCCGCCTCGGCGACCTGGCTCTGCCGCTCCATCACCGCCCGCCAGCCGGGGGTCGGGGCGCCGAGCAGCCGGTACTCCCACCCCTGGGGGCCTTCCCACGCCGCGTTGGGCGGCGCGGCTTCCCGCCGCGACTGCTTGTGGGTCTGGAGCAGGTACACGTGGCCGAAGTCGAGCCCCTTGGCCCGGTGAACGGTCATGACGCGCACCGCGTCCTCGCTGGCCGCGGTTGGCCGCGCCTCCTCCTCCTCGCGTCCCTCCCGCACGGCGCGGCGCAGCAACCGCAACACCTCGTGGGGGTCCTGCTCCCCCTCGCCGAGGTCAGCGGCGAGGCGCCGGAAGAAGCGCCGCAAGTTGGCGACACGGAAGCGACCCAGAAAGCGCGCGGCGGCGATCGCCTCCACGAGCGTGAGCTGGCGCAGGCGCTCGACGAAACGTGCCCCGGGCTCCCGGGCCAGGCTCTCCCGCAGCTCGGCGAGAACCGCGAGGGCGGACTTGAAGCTTTCCTCCCAGCCGGCAATGCGGTCGAGCCCCGGGACGTCGGGCGGGAGGCTGCGAGCCACCTCGTCCGCCAGGCGCTCGAGTGCGGCCAGAGGGCTGCCGGCCGACCGGTCGGTCAGCGCCGTCACGAGGTCTGGAAACCCCCGCTGCCACAGCGGCAGCCAGGCGGCATCCGGCACCCCCACGGCCGGCGAGCGCAGCCAGGCGATGAGCGCCACGTGGTCGGTCGGGTCCACGACCGTCCTGACGAGCGCCGCGACATCGAGAATCTCGCGGCGCTGATAGTAGGAGCGGTCGCGCTCCACGACGAAGGGCACTCCGGCATCGCGCAGCGCCCCGAGATAGACGTCGAGATCCCCGCCGGTGCGCACAAGGATCCCCACCTCGCGCCATGGCACCCCGCCCTCGCGGTGCAGCTCGGCGAGGTCGCGGGCCAGCGCCACGGCCTCCAGCTCGGTGGCCCCCCGGCTCCCGCCGCCACCGCGCCCGGCGCCCCCGGGCTCCTCCTCCGGGCTCGAGACCCACACCTCCAAAGGCTCCCACCGGCCGCGCCTGAACCCGTCCCGGCCCTGGTTCTCACGGCACGGAGCGAGCCTCTGAAAGCCGGCCTGCAGTCCGGGGCGCTCGACGAGGTGCGGTCCGACCCATTTCTCCACTGCCGACAGCAGCACCGGCACCGAGCGGAAGTTGACGCACAGCTCGCCCTTAATCCCTCCTTCGCGGCCGACGACGCGCGCAACGAAGTCGTGGTAGGCGGCCAGGTCGGCGTTGCGCCAGCCGTAAATCGACTGCTTCGGGTCTCCCACCAGGAGCAACCCCGGGCGAGTCTCTGCCGGCGCATCGAGCGCGAGCGTCTCGATGATCTCGCACTGCAGGCGGTCGGTGTCCTGGAACTCGTCGATCAGGAGCTGGTGGACCTCCCGGCGCCAGCGCGCCACCACTTCCGGCTCGCGCCGCACGAGGTCGCGCGCCCGGCGCAGCAGCTCCCCGAACGTGGCCTGGCCGCGCGCCCGCAGCCTTTCCCGGGCAGCCGCCAGGAGCGGTGCGGCCACCCGCCGGGCGCGCGCCAGCTGCAAAGGCTGCAGCTCGGCGAGGAGGTCGATCTCGGCGCGCAGCGCCGCCGCTGTCTCGACCAGCGCCGGAACCGCCTCGCCCACGGCCTTTCTCTCGCTGTCCGTGAGATCGTCGGCGGCCCACTTCGCCAGCCGCTTCCGCTGACCTTCCTCCCACGCACTCCGAAGCTGCTCGCAAAGCCGGTCGAACGCCTCCAGGCTGGCGGCGGCGTCCTCCCGCGCCAGCTCGCACGTCGCTCGGGCTGCCTCGAGCACCCCGCACGCAGCCTTCGCCTGCTTGCCGCCCTCGAATCCGGCGCCGCATTCGACCAGCGCCGCGCTCTGGCGCGTCAGGCGGGCCACTGCCGCGTGCCTCCACGTTGCCGGGCATGAATCTGCGGCCAGCGCCTCGGGCGGCAAGCCGGCCTCGATGAGCGCCTCCACGCACTCCGCCAGCTCGGCCGGCCCGAATCCGACCACAGCCAGCTCCAGCCAGTCGGCATCGGGCTGCGGGCCCAGCGCCTCCCTTGCCGCCTCCGTCACCACTTCCTGGACTACCTGTTCCACCGCCAGGCCTTGCGCGTCGACCGCAAACGAGGGGTGAAGGCCGGCCTCGAACGGGTGAGCCGCCAGCAGGCGACGACAGTAGGCATGGATCGTCGAGACTACGAGCCGGTCGAGGCAGCTCGCCAGCGCCCTCGCCCGCCATGGCGCCTCGCCGGCGGCGGCTGCCAGCGCCTCGGGCAGCAGCCACTCCGGGCATTCCCCGGCTGCCACGGCGGCGAGGGCCTTTCCCACCCTGTGCGCCATCTCGCCGGCGGCTGCGTCCGTAAAGGTGATCGCCACGACGCCTGCCAGTGCCCTCACTGCGATGGCCTCGGCGTCCGGCACCGGGTGCGGGCGCTCGGCAGCCAGCTCGGCGCGCGCCCCCTCCCAGCCGGGCCCGAGCAGCCACGCCACGATTCGCGCCACGAGCGTTGCCGTCTTGCCGGTTCCGGCTCCGGCCTCAAGCACCAACGGTCGCTCGAACTCGGTCTGGGCGAGCCGGCGCGACTCGGCATCGCGGGCAACGAGCTCGTCCCATGTCGCGGCGCTCATGTTTCCGCTCCTCCGTCGCCCTTCGCCGCCCGCAGGTTCCACCACGCCCCGAGCATGCCGGCGCTCGAGTCGGAGCTGGCCCAGCGCGCCAGGCGGGCACGCGCACCCGAGTCGTGCTGAAGGCAGGCCTCGGCCAGATCGCACCACGCGCAACGGGCGAAGGTCTCCGCTCCCGACGGCTCGGTGAGGCGCGGCGGAAACAACCCGGCGTCCCACATCCCGAGCAGGACCACCAGCGTCTCGCCCAACGCCGTGCCGGCCACCTCGTCGCCGGACTCCACCGTTACCTCCCTAGACTCGCTTGCGGCCGAGGGGTGCAGGTACAGGTAGCGCCCCGCCCCGCCGGCGCCGGCGGCACGGGCGTACACCGGCACCTGGAGCGCCTCGCCCCGCCGGATCGCCTGCAGGAGGTGGCGGCGCTTGATCCTTTCCTGCCGGACTGGCCTGTCGGGCTTGCCCGTCTTGTAGTCGGTGGCGACCAGCCCCCCGTCAGGCTGCCGGTCGAGCCGGTCGCAGGCAAACCGGAGCCAGCGGGTGCGTTGCTCCTGATCCTGGACCGCCACTCTGCCGCGCACCTCGGCGCCCAGCACACCAAGGCGCACGTTTGGGAAGTCGAGCCTTTGCGCCATCTCCAGCAACGGCAGCGCCCGGCGCGCGAGCGCCGTGCGCAGCCCGGAGGAAGCGATGCCGGACTCGCGGCCGATACGTTCCGCCGCCGCCACCGCTATCGCCTCGAGAGTTGCCCGGGCGGGCCAGCGGACCTCCCGGGCCGGCCCTTCGATCGCCTGCTCCCAGGCCACCCCCCTGCACGTTTCCCCGGCAATGTCAGCCAGCACAGCGTGGACCACGGTGCCGACGAGGCGAGGCGGCAGCGTGCCGAGCTCCTGTGCCGGGTCGGGCGGGTGCTCCAGGCGAAGCAGGCGGCGGAGAAACGTCTGCCACGGGCACCCGGCGATTGCCTCCAGCGTCGTCACGAACAGGTGCCCTTCGCGGTCACCGAACGGCGGAACCGCCCCGACAGCCCCGAGGTACGGACCGGGTGCCGCGGCGAGCTGGCGCCCTCGCGCCTCGTGGAGGTCGGGGTCGACCTCGTCGAGGATTCGCCGCCGGATCCCGGCCAGATCGGGCTTGTCGGGCTCGGCCAGCACCATGACGGCTTGCCACAGGTCGCGGTCGCCGTGCAGGCCAGCTGCCACGGCGTGCTCCAGCGGCGTCGCCGGCCGGGGGCCGAAGACGGCCTCGCGGCCCTGCTCCGCAACCTCGCCGACGCCGGCCAGGAGCAGGCGCTGCACGAGAGGCGAGGGCGAGACTTCACGGCCGTCCTCGTCGGCTCCCTGCCACGACAGCGTGACCTCGGGCGCGGCTCCCAGCAGGTGGGCGAACAGATACCGCTCCTCGTCCTGCCCGTCCGCCTTTACCGGCAGGTCCGGCAGCACCGGCAGCAATGCCCGCCGCACCCAGTCCGGGAGCAGCGGGTCCTCGCTCACCACACGCGGGAACACGTCGCGGTTGAGCCCGAGCACGAACAGGTGATCGAACGTCAGGCCGCGAGCCTGTGTGACGCCCAGGACCTGGACACCTCCCCCCACCCCGCCCAGCGGCTCCCGACCGGCGCCCGGCAACGCCCGCCGCAGCACCAAGAGCAGTTCGGACCACGCGAGCTCGACACCGGCCGGAATCGTCGCTGTTAGCTCGTCGAGCGTCTCGCCGACGGCTCCGGCCCACGCCGCCGAGCCGCCCAGCTGGTGCGCCAGGTCGCGGACCGCGGCGAGCTGCCGGCCGGCCTCGCGAGGTGGCGGCGCCTCCAGCGCGCGGCACAGCTCGCGCGCGTCCTCGACGGCGCGCTCGAGCCAGTGCCGCGCCAGACGGCGGCGGCGCGCCTCCAGTCTCGGCGCGTCGCCTTCCCGGACCGTCTCGATGTGAGTTCGAACCGGCAGCGCCAGAGCGGACTCCGAGCCCAGCAGCTCCTCGACTCGAAGGGTGGCGACGTCCCCTAACGTCATCGCGCCGGCCACGCGAAGGCCCACCCGCACATCGTCGGCCGGCCCGGCGTCGGTGCGCAGCCGCAACCAGGCATCGAGCGGGGTGCGGGCGCCGCGCTCGAGCAGCCGGGCGAAGGCGAGCATCTGTCCCCGCACCGCCGACGCCAGCCCCTGCCCCCCCTGGACCGTGAAGGGGATGCCGAGTCGATCGAGGTGGGTTGCAAGGGGAGCCTCGAACGCTGCCAGCTGGCGAGCCGCGATGGCCATGCGCTCCGGCGTGGCCCCGCGCTCGAGAAACGTCAGGACCTCGGCCGCCACTGCCCGCACCTCGCCCTCGAGCCCGTCCGCCACCAGCATGCGAAGCCGCGGCGGCTCGGCCGGGCCGAGCGGTACCACCGCCTCGCCGCGGGCACCTCCGAGCCGCTCTCGCAGCCGCCGCGTGAAGCTCTCCCCCAGGGGTCGAGCAGCGGCAACCGGGTCCACGGGCACGTCGACGACCGCCTTCGCCCCGAGCCGCCTGACCAGCGCCTCGAGAAGGTCGGCGGCCGTGCCGGTGGCGTTGGCGAAGCCGTGGATCACCACACCGCGGGAAGGAAGCGCCGACTCGCCGGACGCCATGAGACGACTCGCCGCCCGGCGCCACAGCAGAGCGCTGCCCCCGGCATCCAGCTCGTCGAGCGTCGCGCCGACCCGCGCCGCCACCTCCGCCGCTGCGCGGGCCCTGGCCACGGCGACGCCGCCGCGTGGTTCGAGTTCGGCCAGCCGGTCGCTCACGGCCTCGAGGTGCGGCGGCCCGAACCCTGCATCCAGGAGATCGCGCACCGCCGCGGCGAGCGCCCCCGAACCGTCCTCCAGCCCGGCCAGCGCACCCGCCAGGGCCGGCACGCCAGCCGCCTCTCGCGCCGCCAGCACTTCGAGCAACGTGGCGGCCCTCGGCACCGGCTCGCCGGCTCGCTCCAGGACCTCCGCAGCGAGGGAGCGGAGCGTCTGCACCCGGACTCCCAGCGTGGGCCGCCGGCCGGCAAGCCGGGCGCTCAGGTGCTGGCGCAGGCTCCCCGAAGGCACCACGACCCTTATCGGGGCCGCGAGCGTGCCGTCCGATCCCGGCAAGAGGCGCTCCAGCTCCTGCAGGACGGTCTCCTCGGCGTGCCGGGCGCCGCGGGTCACGATGACCGAAGGCCCGGCGCTCACGGCCGCCTGCTCGCTGTCATCACGTCTTCCCGCATCCCAGCGCCTCCACCGCCGAGGCTTCGGCTGGACTCCAGTTTAGGAGCCTGCAGGATAAATGGGAGGGTCCGCGCGCAGGGGGTTCGCCGGGGGCAGACAAGGCGCGAGGAGGCAGGCGATGCAGGAGCATCACAGCCGACGAGCAACGGCCTTGACACGACCTCCCGCTTGTGACAGCATCCACGTGCGGCTCGTCGGGGACGGGCTGGGCGTGTTGTCTCGGAGGAGGTTGGACGTTGGCTGAGAAGCGCCACAGCACGATCATCATCGTTCCCCATGCCCAAGGCAAAGTCTACAAGCTGCATCTCTCGCCGCGCGTGCTCAAGGCCCTGGCCGCCCTCGGCGTCGTGACCGGCATCCTGACCATCGTCTCGCTCGCGGGATCTGGCTCGTTCATCCGGCAGCGCACCGCTTACAAGGCCCTTCAGCGCGAAAACAAGCAGCTCAAGAAGACCAACCAGCGACTCTCGGAGACGGTTTCGCAGGTGCAGGGCCGGCTCGCGCAGTTCGAGCAGCGCACGAGGTCGCTGGCACTCGCTGCCGGCATCCCGGACCTCCTCGTGGCCCAGCTCGACGCCCCCCGCGTCGGGGCCGGCAGCGGAGGGCCCTCCAACCCGCTCGAGAGCGGGCCTGAGGCGCTCGTCCAGAGGCAGGAGGCCCTCGACCGGCAGATCGCCAGGGTCGAACAGAAGCTCTCCGAGCAAGCGGTCATGATCTCCCACACCCCCGTGCTTGCACCCGTTGTGGGCGTGATTACCGACGGCTTCGGGCCGCGCATCCACCCCATCACGCTCCAGCCCGACTTCCACGAGGGGCTCGACATCTCGGCGGCGATCGGCACGCCGGTCCTGGCGCCCGCCGACGGCGTGGTGGTGTTCGCCGACCGCGAGAGCGGCTACGGCAAGGTGGTCAAGATCAATCACGGGTTCGGCTTCTCGACGGTCTATGCCCACCTCGACCGCTTCCAGGTGAGACCCGGTCAGAAGGTCACCCGCGGCCAGGTCATCGCCAAGGTCGGTATGACAGGCCGGACCAACGGCGCCCACCTCCACTACGAGGTCGTGAAGGACGGCGAGAAGCAAAACCCGCTCCACTACATCCTGGACGCTTACTAGGCGCGCGCCTGACTGGCCAGGCTTGCAGGCACCGCAGTGCTGATCTGGCGGAACACTCCGTTCCGCGATCCCCGCTCGTGAACTCCGGACGTGATGTCGGCCGTCGACGCGGCCGGTTCCGGCGCGTGAGCGCGCCTCGCCCCTGCCAAAGGCAATCCCCCCGACGGGCGTACAAAGCGAAAACCCCGTGGTTTCCCACGGGGTTTCCATACTTCCCGGCGGCGACCTACTCTCCCAGGCCGTTGCCAGCCAAGTACCATCGGCCCTGAGGAGCTTAGCTTCCGTGTTCGGAATGGGAACGGGCGTTTCCTCCTCGGTATGGCCACCGGAAAAACCGACAAACTCTCACAACTCGAACGAGCTTCCTTTGGGCTGTGCACGCAAGAGAACGGGAATGAGTGTGGTCAAGCCGCACGGCCGATTAGTACGGGTCAGCTACACGCGTCACCGCGCTTCCACCTCCCGCCTATCAACCTGGTCATCTACCAGGGGCCTTCAGGGGCTTTCGCCCGGGACACCTTATCTTGAAGTTGGCTTCCCGCTTAGATGCATTCAGCGGTTATCCGTTCCGGACACAGCTACCCAGCGCTGCCGCTGGCGCGACAACTGGCATACTGGAGGTCCGTCCGTCCTGGTCCTCTCGTACTAAGGACAGCTCTTCTCAAGTGTCCTCCGCCCACACCAGATAGGGACCGAACTGTCTCGCGACGTTCTAAACCCAGCTCACGTACCGCTTTAATCGGCGAACAGCCGAACCCTTGGGACCTGCTTCAGCCCCAGGATGCGATGAGCCGACATCGAGGTGCCAAACCCCGCCGTCGATGTGAACTCTTGGGCAGGATCAGCCTGTTATCCCCGGCGTACCTTTTATCCGTTGAGCGACGACCCTTCCATACGGGATCGCCGGATCACTAAGCCCGACTTTCGTCCCTGCTCGACTTGTAGGTCTCGCAGTCAAGCTCCCTTGTGCCTTTGCACTCTCCGGCTGGTTTCCAATCAGCCTGAGGGAACCTTTGGGCGCCTCAGTTACCGTTTGTGAGGCGACCGCCCCAGTCAAACTACCCACCTGCCAGTGTCCCCGAGCCGGATTCACGGCTCCAGGTTAGAACCTCAGAGCAGTAAGGGTGGTATCTCACCGACGGCTCCACCGAAGCTGACGCTCCGGCTTCACAGCCTCCCACCTATCCTGCACATACAACGCCAAGATCCAGTGACAAGTTGTAGTAAAGGTGCACAGGGTCTTTCCGTCTAGGTGCGGGAAACCGGCATCTTCACCGGTACTACAGATTCGCTGAGCCCCCCGTGGAGACAGCGCCCAGATCGTTTCGCCTTTCGTGCAGGTCGGAACTTACCCGACAAGGAATTTCGCTCGGTTCACCTCTTCCGTTTCCGAAAGAGCCGGACTTTACCTTGGTTGGCCACGGTTCATCGCCGAAGCGATGTCCCGAATTTCCTCCAGCCCCTGGGCTGTGAGGTGTTCACCGCGTTGCATGAGCAGGATCACGCGCCGGAACTTCAAGAACTCGACGCGCTTTCTCGTCCTGAGGTGATGCTTTTCGAAGAACGGGACGACCCGCTCCGCCAGGTGCTCGAGAGCACGCACTCGAAACGCCATCCGATCGCCGTGGTTACGACGCACCACGCCGCATCCGAAGTACGCCTTGAGTGCGTACAGCACCTGCGCATCGCTCTCTTGCTGCACCACAGTGAACTCTGGTAGAACCTGATAGCCCAGCTTCATCTCGGGCTGTGCGTTGATGGCGACATGGAAGCAACCTTCCCCGTCGACAAACCCGACGATCCACTGGGGTTCAAGCTCCACGACCAACCCCGAACATCAAGTCTCTGAGGGTTCCTCGCATCTTCTCGAGGCCTTCCCTGCGGATTGTCCCCTTGTCCAGCGGATTCTTACTGCCGCGCGCGTGGCGCAGCGAGTACCGCCTGGCTTTCGAGGAGTTTCCCGCATATGGTTCGGTTTTACTAAGGCTAGCGTCAGTTAACCTTAGGACCGTTATAGTTACGGCCGCCGTTTACCGGGGCTTCAGTTCAGAGCT
>DAOOJE010000030.1:0-47980 GCA_035384965.1 Thermoanaerobaculaceae bacterium | reverse complement strand
ACATGCCCGAACCCTCCCACTCCCCAGACCCCCGCGACTTTGACGGGAACCTGTCGCGGCGGCCGAGGTTGAAGAGGATCTCGGCCTTGGGGGTGTAGATTATGGGGTCGCGGATGTCATGTGCGAGCTGGACGCAGGCGGCCTTGGAGCCGTCCTTGTTGGTGCGGGAGGTGATCCGCAGGTACATGACTACATACCAGGCGTGTGATAGCGCGTATGGCAACCCCACAATTCGGTGCCGTGAGCCTACGACGTTCGAGCTCCGCGAACCCCCGTCCGAGGGTCAACATCCCACCGATGCGCCACTTGCGATTTCGGATGGGGCTCGCCTGTGACTTTCGGTGTGGAAGACGGGTGTACCTGTCGGCGTCAAGTTCAACGACGCCGACCTCGTCGGCTTCCCGGTCCGCGTCGTCGCCGGCAAGAAGAACGGCCGGCAGGGCCTGGTGGAGCTCTCCCTCCGCCGCGACGCCGTCACAACGACCCCGATCGCCGACGCCGCCGCCAGGGTCTGCGAACTGCTCGAGCAGGCGTGACGGCGGTCCTGCCCTTCCCGGAGCAGGCTCGAGCAACCTGCCGGCAGAGGGACCGGAACGCTCGCGTTCTCCCGCGGGCTGTCAGCCCACGAGGCGCTCGACCGCGCGCCGGAGAGAGTTCTTGATATCGGCCCATGCGGCCGGCCGCAGCATGCGCAGCTCCGGCTCCTCATCGGCGTCGTCGAAGTAGACGAGGGCGCGCACGACGTGGCCGAAGTCGGTCATCGCGTACTTACGCCGGAACCAGTCCAGCGCCTGCTCGAGCGAGATCCCCTGCTGGAGGAGGAACCACAGGTCCACGAAGTCCTTGCGGCTCCCCCGCGACGCGATCGCTGCGAGCTTCATGGCCGCGATATCGGCGACGCCGGCAAGCGGCAACACCCCTGGAGCCGGCTCGTCCGCACGTGCCAGCGGAGGGTAGCGGTAGCCGAAAAAGCTGACCTGGACGCCGCCGACGAGCGAGTTCAGGGTCCTCGGCGCGACCGACGTCACTGCGAGGTCGGGGAGGGCATCGAGAAGTCTCGCCTGCAATCCGCTCACGTCCTCGAGCTGCGCCGAGAAGAAGTCCAGATCGTCCGACTCGCGGTGCCCGAGCCGCAGCGCCAACGCCGTGCCGCCCGCAAGGTAGAAGTCGGTGCCCGAAAGCACCGTGGACACCCGGCGGAACGCCTCCGCAACGGCGGGTGCAATGGCCTTCCAGTGGAAAGTCATCTCCATGAGCGCATCCTGTCGCGGGCGGATCGAACCCACTCGTCGGCTGCCGCTTCCGGAATCCCGCTGACCAGTGACCAGAACCGCAGCTCCCTCGGGGGGAGCACCCGGTGGCCTCGCTCCCGCAGGTACTCTCCCAGCCGCGCACGTCCAAGCTCGGCCACCAGCCAACGCATCTCGTCCCATCCACCCCGCTCCATGACGCGCTCCATGATGGCGCGTTCCCACACCGGTCCCTCGAGCTGGGCTGGCACGGCGTAGTCGTGCAGCAGAAGGCGAATCGAGTCGGGGACCACCATGGCCACATCGTATCACATCATGATCACGGTAAGACACTTGCGCGCATCGAGCGGGCCCGGTGCAGCACCTAGCGCCGGACCCGGACACGCCGTGCGGCCGTCATACGACGCCACGGGGGCGCCCCGCGGGCGACCGTTCACGGGGAGACATCGTGCGGGAATCTGGGTGCCTCTGGCTGCGGGAATCTGGGTGTCCCTTGACACACGGCGTACGCATGGCTGTCGGTGAGGGCGAAGGTGGTCTCGAAGACGAAGATCGCGCTGCCCGTGCGGCCGCGCAAGCCGTCGAGGTGGAGGGTGGTCTCGAGGGTGCCGTCGCCGTCGATGTCGATTTCTTCGGCGACGAGGTCGTCGATCCAGCAGCCCCAGCGGTGGCGGCGGGCGAGCAGGACGCCGGTCTGGCCAGGGGCGGAGGCGTACTCCTCGACGACCTGGTCGCCGTCGTGCGGGTAGGCGCGAGAGAGGGTGCCTGCGGGTGTGGTGGTGCGCTTCGCGACGAACCGGCCGGTCAGTATCTTCTGTCGCCTGATGCCCGGCGTTGCCGGCGGGATGGGCCAGCGTGGCCACGAGGGCTCGGCCAGCCGGTCGTCGTGGACTCCCGACGAGCGAGCGCATGACCTCGGGGTGGTCGGCGCGGACGGCAATCAGCGCGATGGCCAGCATGACGACGAGCGTGAGACCGATACGGGCGTGCATCGTGGCGAGACCGCGGATCGTGTGCCGCGTAAAGCCGAAGACCCGGCCGATCCTGCAGTTGACCCGTTCGACAGCGGTTCTGTGCCCATGGAGCCCGACCCAGCTCGGCGAACATCTCCTCGAGCAGCGTTCGCTGCTCGACCACGCTGGTCACGAAGCACGACATCGCCCATGAGGTCGGCACCGCCGCCAAGCCCTGCCCCGGGTCGAAGTCGCACACCTGCTGAACCGGGCACCTGTCCCGGCCGAGTCCACGCCGCGCTTCCAGCGCGTACACGAGAGGCTCGTCGGGGATGGCGAAGAGCATCATGGCGAAGCGGTCAAGGCCCGAGGAGCGCTCGACATCGGTCCGGGAGAACAGGGAGGGCGTCGGATGTTGGCCACGGCGGCTGCTCTGCGGGAGTCTGTTCCTGACACAGATAGTCGACCGAATGTGAGCCCGCGCTGATTTACCGCGTCTTACGCGCCTATGGCGCGACACACTGACCAATGGCAGTGTGCACATGACTCTCTCCCCCCAGCACCGTGGGGTGACATCACGCCACGGGGAGCCGTCGCCGCTCTCCGACGCAGCTGCTGCCTGCGCTGCTCGGGGTGATTCCGCTACGCCCCCTCTGGAAACCCAACTCCCTCAGCGCACCGCACCTGCGCTACGACCTCCACACCCGCCCAGGCCGGCAGGATCCCGCGAGCGCGAGCCGACGACCGCGACGGTCACGCCGGTTCCTCCGGGCCTTCGGCCGCGGCCCGCCGGCCCTCCGGTCCGGGCGCTCCCCTGCCCTCCCCTACCTCGCGTCTTTCACCTCGTCCCACATCTTCGTGTAGAGCGCGTTGTGCTCGCCGAGGTCGACGATGACCTCGCAGCGGGCGCGCACCTCGTTGGAAGGGAACAGCGCCGGGTTGGCGCGGGTCTCGGCCGACAGGAGCGAATAGCTCGCGCTGTTCGGGCAGAGGTAGCTGATGAACTCGGTGTTTTCGGCGGCCACCTGGGGGTCGTGGAGGTAGTTGATGAAGCGGTGCGCCAGCTCGGCATCGGGCGCGTCTTTTGGAATCACAAGGTCGTCGCAGGCGAACGACGTCCCCTCCTCGGGCACGGCAAAGACGATGTCCTCGTTCTCGCCCTGCACCTGGAGGATGTCGCCGGAGTAACCGTGCACGAGCCAGAACTCGCCCGAGGCGAGCCCGGTCTTGTACTGCTCGTTTTCGAACTTGGCGAGGTTGCGCTTCCACCGGATGACGACGTCGCGCGCCTTCGCGAGCTCCGCCTCGTCGGTCGAGTTGAGGCTGCAGCCGAGGAACTTGAGCGCCGCGCCCATGGTCTCGCGCATGTCGTTGAGCATCGTCATGCGGCCGGCAAGTTCGGCGCGGTCGAGCATCGCCCAGCTCGGCTTCGCCTCGCTCACCTTGCTGCGGAGGTAGGCGATCCCCGTGATCGTGAGCATGTACGGCACGGAGTGGTGCATTTGCTTGTCGATGGCGATGGCCAGGATTTCCTTGTCGACGTGGGCGATGTTCGGCAGCCTGGAGTGGTCGAGCGCCTGCAGCATGCCCTGACCGTGCATGACCTGCACCATGTAGCTCGAAGGCGTGATGACGTCGTAGCCGGTGGCGCCCGCCTTGAGCTTGGCATACATCGCCTCGTTGGAGTCGAAGGTGTCGATGACGACGCTGCACCCCTCCTGCCGCTCGAAGCGTGCCAGCACTTCGGGCTTGATGTAGTCGGCCCAGGTGTAGACCCGCAATTCCTTCGGCCTGTGCTTGCAGCCTCCGGCGGCGACGAGGGAGACGGCGACGAGAAACGACAGCGCCTTGACGAGTGTGCTCTTCATGCCCGGTCCTCCAGCAGCCTCTGGCTCAGCCAAACGGTCGTGAACGTCACGACCAGCAGCAGCGTGGACAGCGCGTTGATCAACGGCGGCGAGCCGTGCTTGATCATCGAGTAAATGCGAATCGGCAGCGTCGTCGAGCCGGGTCCGGCGACGAAGAAGGTGATGACGAAGTCGTCGATCGACAGCGTGAAGGCCAGCAGCGCGCCGGCGGCGATCCCCGGAGCGAGCAGCGGCAGCAGGACGCGCGTGGTGGCCGTCCACGCCGAAGCGCCGAGGTCGCGCGCGGCTTCGAGCAGGGAGTCGTCGAAGTCCTGCAGCCGCCCCAGCACCACCATTGCCACGAAGCTCACGCAAAACGTGACGTGGGCGAGGAAGATCGAGAAGACCCCGAGTTCCAGGCCGACTGTGGCGAAGAAGAGCAGCAAGCTCATGCCCATGAGGATTTCGGGCATGACCAGCGGCACCGCGACGAGCGCCGAGTGGAGGCGCTGCAGCCGGCTGCGGTGGCGGTGCAGGGCAAGCGCCGCGGTGGTACCGAGCACGGCCGAGACCACGGTGGCGCTCACCGCGACCACGAGCGTCACCCGGAACGCGGCCCAGATCTCGCGCTGGGTGGCCAGGCGGCCGTACCACTGCAGCGTGAACCCTTGCCAGGTGGAGCCGAACCGCGAGGCGTTGAACGAGTTGATGACGAGCACGAGGATCGGCAAGTAAAAGAACACCAGGACCGCCAGCGTGACGAGCAGCGGAAAGCGGCTGCGTCTCACAGCCCGGTCCCCCTCCCCGACCCCGTCTCCTTGCGCCGCAGCAGCAGCGCCGCCAGCATCGGCGCCAGCACCGCAAGGGTGAGCGCCGCCGAGAGCGCCGCGGCGTGCGGCAAGTTGCGGTCCGAAAAAACCCGCTGCGCGATGACGTTGCCGATCATGACCTGGCTCGGGCCGCCGACAATGTCGGGGATGATGTACGAGCCAAGCGAGGGGATGAAGACGAGCAGCGCGGCCGAGAGGATCCCCCGCCGGATCCCGGGCATGAACACCGCCCAGAACGCCCCCAACGAGGTGGCGCCGAGGTCGCGCGCCGCTTCCAGCAGCTTGAAGTCGAACTTTTCCGCCGCAGCGTAAATCGGCAGCACGGCGAACGGCAAGCTCGTGTAGACCATGACGAGCAGCACCGCTCCCGGGGTATACAGCAGCGTCGCCGTGTACGACACCAACCCGAGCGCCGACAGCGCGTGCTTGAGCGCACCGTCGGGATGGAGCAGCACCTTCCACGCGAACACCCGCACCAGAAAGCAGGTCCAGAACGGCACCACGACCAGCAGCAGCAGGCGTCGCTGCCAGCGCCTGGGCGCCCGCGCCATGAAGTAGCTCATCGGGGTAGCGAGGCACAGGCACGCAGCGGTGGCGAGCAGGCTCAGATAAAGGGTGCGCCAGGCGATGCCGAGGTACGACGAGCGCGCCAGCCCCCGGAGCGTGTCGAGCGTCCAGCCGGCGCCGATGCCGCCGAACGGATCGGCCGGCTTGAAAGCAATGGCGAAGACGATGAGCGTCGGCAGCAGCACGAGGACCGCGAGCCAGCCGAGCGACGGTGTGGTGAGCAGCCACTCGGCGCGGCGGCGGGCGACGTCCCGCACCGGCCCCTAACCTTTCCCGGCCTCGCCGGACGCCGCTCGCTCCTCGCCGATGCGCTGCGGCGGCAGGTCCACGAGCGTCCCGTCGGCTTCGCTGTAGCGCTCGAGCATGAAGCCGTCGTCGGCGTGCCACGAGATCCACACGTCGTCGCCCCAGCGCGCCGGCCTCTCGTCGAGCAGGAAGCGGCCCTGCTGCTGGAACACCGCCACCCGGTGGGTGCCGGCGCGCACCCAGAAGCGCGTGTGGGTCCCGAGGTACACGACGTCCTCCACGCGCGCCGGCACGACGTTGTGGCGGCCGTCGAGGTCGGGTCGCTCGCGCGAGATGCGAATCTTCTCGGGGCGCACCGAGAGAAACACCGGCATTCCCGGCTGCTTGGCGGTGTCGTTGAACGACAGCACCGGCTCGAACCCCTCGATGAGGAGGCGCGAGTAGTCGCCGTTCACGAGCTCGACCACCCGCCCCTCGAAGAAGTTGGTGTCGCCGATGAACGCCGCCACGAAGCTCGAGCGCGGCGCCTCGTAGACCTGCGCCGGGGTGCCGACTTGCTCGACCTGTCCGCGGTTCATGACCGCCAGGCGGTCCGACAGGCTCATCGCCTCGCCCTGGTCGTGGGTGACGTACAGAAAGGTGATCCCCACCTCGTCGTGGATGAGGTCGAGTTCGAGCAGCATGCGCTGGCGCAGTTTGAGGTCGAGCGCGGCCAGCGGCTCGTCGAGCAGCAGGACCTGCGGCCTGTTGATCAGCGCGCGGGCCACGGCCACGCGCTGCTTCTGGCCGCCCGACAGGTGCTCAGGCCGTTTGTCGGCCTGGTCCTCCATCTGCACGAGCGCGAGCATCCGGTCGACCTCGCGCGCGATCTCCGCCCGCGGCCGCCGTGCCATGCGCAGGCCGAAGGCGATGTTGTCGCGCACCGTCATGTGCGGGAAGAGGGCGTAGCTCTGGAACACCGTATTGACCTTGCGACGGTCGGGCGGCAGCGCCGTGATGTCGATACCGTCCAGGAGCACCCGCCCCCGATCGGGGCGCTCGAACCCGGCGACCATGCGGAGCAGCGTCGTCTTCCCGCAGCCGGAGGGACCCAACAGCGAGAAGAACTCACCTTTTTCGACCGACAACGTGACGCCGTCCACCGCGCGCACCGCGCCGAAGCTCTTGGCCACGTCTTCGAGAACGAGGAACCCCGCCACCGGTCTGGACCCGGGGGCGATTGTACCCCCGACGGCCGGCGGTCCGTGGGCGCCGTCGTGGGCGCGGACGGTCCCTCCCCACCCTCGTCCACGTTCCACCCACGGGGGGATCAGTGGCCGGAGCGCTGGAGGTGCCGCCTCGCCTGGCTTGCGCCAACGACCGGGAGGTCGATCCAGGACGGGTTGGCGGAGTCGAGCAGGACCCGGACTTCCGCCGTCACCGGGCGGGCGCCGGGGGCGTCCGACAGCGACGAACCGTCCTGCATGTTGACGTCGAAGCGGTCGTAGTTCGAGGAGGCGACGAGCACGCGCAGGCGGTGGCCGGCGGGGATCGTCACCGCCACGGGAGGCAGCTTCACGGGCACCCGCACCGGCGTCGCCGGCGCCAGGAGCTGGCGGCTGGACAACGACGACCGCAGCGAGGCGCGGCGAATGCCATCCACCAGCAGCACCGAGCGGCCGTCGGGGTCGACCTGGGTGAGCCGCACCGCGACGTCGGTGTCCACGGCGCTGCACTCGATGACCACGCTCGCCAGGGGTGTCCCCTCGAGGTGCAGCGGCCGGCCGAGCGGCGGCGTGGTGAACGTCAGGACGTCAGCCCGGGCCTCGACCGGGCGAAGGTCTCCCGGCCCCTGGCTCCCCCAGCCCTCGGTGAGGATGGCGCCGAACAGCGTCGGCACGGGGTTGGCCGGGTCGGAGAGGTAGGCCTGCGGGGCCGCGTTCGGCGCCGGCGCGTCGGCCAGCGCCGCGTTCGGCGCCAGGTACAAGCGCTGCGTTCGTGCGGCCGGCGGCGGCCACGTTTCGGTATCCCGCCAGGCGTTGTCATTGATCGAGAAGGTGCGGAACACCGGGCGCCCCTCCCACCCGTTGGCGATCCCCCGCAGGTACCGGTCGAAGAACGCCGCCGCCTGTCGCGCCGCCTCGCCCGCCGCCGCGGGATACGTGAGCTGGCCTTGCTGTAGCTCGTCGATCCCGCCATGCGTCCACGGCCCGACGAGCACCCACTGCCGGCCGCGGGCGTTCGGCCCCCCGTCGGTGCGGATCGCCGCGGCCGATGCCAGGGAGATCTCGGTCTCGTGGTCGTACCACCCCGACACGTGCAGCATCGGCACGTCGATACTCGCCGGCTGGATCGCCGTGGCGTCGACCAGCGCCCAGAAGCCATCTTCCAGCGGGTGGTCCTCGACGCCCACGAGCCCGAAGTGTCCCGTCACGAAGGTGTTCTTGTTGCGCTGCCAGACCCCGCCGGGGTAGTACAGCTCGTAGGTGTCCGCCATGTGGCCGACGAGCGGCACCGCGGCCCGCAGGTGCGGCGGGCGCTGGGAGGCGGTCCGGAACTGGATGACCGCGAGGGCGGACCCGCCCCAGGTGCCGACGTCGCCCGTGCACCACGGCTGTGCCGCTGCCCACTCCACAAGGTCGTACCCGTCGAGGCCGCGGTCGTAGCCCCGCACAGAGGCACTCGCCGAGCCGTAGAACCCCCGCCAGTCGGCGACCAGGAAGGCGTAGTCGGGGTTGCCGAGCAGCGCGTCCGTCGGCGCCGCGACCAGGGTCGGGATGAACCGCCGCTTGTCGTATGGCGTCTGGATCAAAATAGCCGGCCAGCGTCCAGTTGACGCAGGCAAGTAGACGTCGACGGCCAGGGTGCGGCCATCGCGCATCGGCACCGCAACCTCGGAGCGTACATGGCCCTCGGCCGCGCGACCGGCGGCGAGCGCCACAACAACCAGGAGCAAGACATGCAAAGCTCGACCGGCTATCGCCCCGAGCCGGATGGCGCACACCGTTGCGAAAGACGTGTCCATGCTTTTCCTTGACGAGTCGGTCGCCGGCCGGTTGACACGCGGTGGCGTTCTCCGCCGCCGGCTCGCAACCTTGGGTCCGCCGTTCCGTATCACGGGCACGGCGGGGGAAGGGCTGAGGCGATCATGCGAGAGAACGTGGGGGGCGAGGCCCGCATGCCAGAGCATGGTACACGCCGCCAAGCCCGGGCGCTGGTGGAACGAGCCGGCGGACGCTACCCTGGGCCGGGATGCACGAGAAGCTCTTCCACCACCCCACCTCTCCGCAAGCCACTGCGATGGCGGCCAGCGCCTCGTCGCCACACTCGAGCGTCTCCCACCCTGCGGTCGACGGCCCGAGGTGGGACGACGGGCTCGTGCACTGCTGGACGCTCTCGCAGCGGCGCCGCTCGGTGGGGTGGGCGCTGGGGATGCTGGCGACGTTCACGGCGATCCCCGCCCTGCTCTTCGCCGCCTGCTGGCTGCTCTCCCGCGCCTCCAACCTCGCAGCCGTGGTCCTCGCCCTCGCCCTCACGCTGTTTTTCCTGGGGCGGTACGCCGTCGAGGTCGCGCGGGCGCTGCCGGGCTCGCGGGTGAGCGTGGTCGCCCGGGCGACGGCTTCCAACCGCTTCCTGCTCGCCACCTGCGCCCTGGGCGGGTGGGCGTTCCTCATGGCTGCGGACACGCCAGGGCTCGGGCGCGCCTTCACGTCCGACCACGAGCTGCCCGGCCTTCTGCCTTGGCTCGCCTATCTCGGCGGCGAGATCGCGGACCTGGTGCTGTTCGACGTCCCGGAGGCGCTGGGATGGACCCAGTCGCCGATCGCGCCGCAGAGCTCGGGAGCGATCTGGGCGCTGGGGGGATTCCGCCTGCTGTTCGGGCTGGGCGTCGTCGAGCTCGCGGCCAGGCTCTGGCAGCGCTTCGTCACCGGCGCCACGTTCTACGCCACGATGCCGGAGGCCTGGGGCCGCTGCGCGGCCGACCTCGACCCGGAGGCGCTCATCGCGTGGCGCGGCGCGGTGCTTCCCGAGAGAACGGCGCTGGCGTGCGGCGTCGGGGATTTCGTCGCTGCCTTCCGCGCGAGGGGCGAGGGCTCCGGCGATGTCCAGGCGCTCGACGCACGGGAGGAGGCGTGAGCCGCGGCCCGATCGGGACGATCCAGGTTCCCAGGGACCGCGTCCACGAGGCGTTCGACTGGGACGACCCCACGATCTACCGCTGGGTCGTTCGGTGGGACCGTGAACCGGACCGGGGCGGCGCGCTCGTGCAGTTCCTCGGGGAGACCGTCGGCCTGGCCGTGGCACCCGCCCTCGCCGCGCTCGTCCTGCTGTGGCTCGTCAAGCTCGCCTCTCCCACGGTGTCGTTCTGGCTCGCGGCGGCGCTCGGGGTTCTCGCGCTCGGCGACTACCTGGGCACGCTGCTGGTCCGCGTGCGCGGCCGGGCCTCCGTGGCGTGGAGGGCGAAGGCCCACAACCGCCCGGTGCTGTCCAGCCTCGCCCTGGGAAGTCTCGCCTGGGCGATCGCGGTGCCCGGTTCGCCGATCGGCGCCGGCTTTTCCGGCAGCGAGAGCGGGATCGCTGCCGGGCAGTGGGCACTCTACTTCTGGGAACACGCCCGCGCAGTGATGCTGCTCGACCTGCCGCGCCTGTTCGGCGGCCGGCTCACCTCGATCAGCCCGGCCACGCCCGGCGCAGTTGCAGCCGCGGTCGGCTTTCGCATCCTCTTCGCCCTCGGCGTTGTGGAAATGGGCTCCACGGCCTGGCGGAGGCTGCACTCAGGTCGGGCCTTCCACGCCACGGTGCGCGGCGCCTGGGTGTGGTGCGAGCCGCTCGCGGCACTCGACGGCGAGCTGCGGCGCGAGGGAAGACTGATCGTGCCGGCAGGCCGCTCCGAGGCCGTGCGCGAGCTCGATTTCGTCAAGGCGTTCCACCACCGCGCGGGGTAGGCCCAGCCGCCCGCAGCGCCGACGGCGCCGCACCATGCGGCAGCGGGCCGGGTCTCCGATACATCACGGGCCAGTGCCTTCCGGCGCGTGGAGGAACCAGGGATGGTGCGGCTCAGGATCGTCCAGAGTCCCGACGGGAATGCGGTGGAGCGGGTGCTGGACATCGGGGCCGACGAGGTCGTGGTCGGGCGCTCCCACACGGCCGGCATCTGTGTCGCCGACCCCTCGGTGTCCAGCCAGCACGCCGCCCTCCGTGCCACCGGCTCCGGGGTGCAGGTCCGCGACCTTGGCAGCCGAAACGGCGTGCGGGTCAACGGTCAGCTCGTCGCCAGCGCCTCGCTCGGGCCAGGAGACGAGGTGACGCTCGGCCACACGACGCTGCACGTCGAGGAGCCGACTTGCCCGATTCCAGTCGCCCCGCCGCCCCGCCCGCGGCCCGAACCGGCTGCCTCACCGGTGACGCCGGCCCGCCATGTCTGGCCGGCGATCGCCGCCGTCCTCGGGCTGGCGCTGCTGATTGCGGCGGGCATTCTCGTCGGCCGCCACCACGAGCCGCAGCGTTCCGATCCTCCCGCAACCCTTTCCTCGCCCGCCGCGTCCGAGCTGGAGACGGCCCGCAACGAGCTCCAGCAGGCTGACGAGCGCTACACGCGGCTGATCACGGAACAAGGCGCCGGCAGCGGCGAAGAAGCGCGCGCCGTTTACGCCGCAGCGCTGGCCAGAGTCAAGGCGCTGGAAACCTCGCCAGCGGCCGCGGGCCGGCCGGGAGCGATCGTCCCCGCAGCCCTCGAGAGCGCAATCGCGACCCTCGGCCCGGAGGGAGGCGTCGTGACGCTGCCGGGCGGCGCCAGGATCGACCTGCCCGCCGGGGCCCTCCACGGGGCCGTGGCGGTGACGCTAGAGAGGCTGCCCGACGGCCCCAGTGCCATGCCGCTGTACCGCGTGACAGCCGGAGGGGGGCGGCTCGGGGCGGCGGCGACGCTCACCGTGCCTCTGTCGGAGCAGGACGCACGCGAAGCGGTGGCCATCGACGCGATTCACATCCACGACGACCGCGACCCCGGCTCTGTGCTCCCGGTGGCCTTGCACCCTGGGCAGCGGACGGCCTCGGTGCGCCTCGAGCGCTTTTCGATCGTCGGCGTGCTTGTCGTGCGGGGCGCGATCGGCCTTCTGGCCGGGCCGGTCGTGACGGGTCTCGTCGCCAACACCGAGTCGGCGTTCCAGCAGGCCGCTGTCGCTGCCGTCGCGGCCGCCAGGAACAAGAGCGTGCTGCTCCGCCTCCCACCGTTCCACCAGCACGGCGCTCACACGATGTGGTGCTGGGCCTCCTCGATGTCGGCGGCGCTGCAATACCAGAGAGACCTGGAGGCGACCCTGACGGCGCCCGTCCGGCCACACACGCTGGCCGCCTGGGGGCGGTACGGCCAGGGCGAAGGACCCTCCGCCGCGCACTGGACGACCAACTCCGCCGGGATCCTCGCACACCTCGCGTCGCTCTCGGGCGCCGAAGTCGAGGGGCGGTACTGGGCCCGCTACCCTGCGCTGGCCGCCTACCTCGTACAGCAGCTCGACGCCGGGTACCCCGTCCTGATCGACATCCGCGCCAAGACCCACACGGTGGTCGTGGCGGGCTACGACACCAGCGGGGTGTGGGTCCTCGACCCCGCAGGGCGCAGACGCCCGCCCACCTTCCCTGGCTGGCGCTCTACGCCACCCTCAACAGTGGCACCGTCGCCATCTCGAACAACTTCGCTCTCACAACGGTGATCAAGCTCCGTGGAGCGGGTAACCGCCCGCCCTACAGCCTCAACGCACCGAGCTGCGAGTGGGGCCAAGCGTCGGTGATGGACAACGGGATCGTGTTCGACCGGGGTAGCGCCGGCATGGCCGGATTCCGGTGGGACGGCACCGCCCCCGGCGGCCTCCAGCTCGTCACCGGCGAGCCGGCATCACCGCGCCCGCTGAAGATCTTGCTGGTGAGCCCTTCGACCCGCCTCCGGCTGCGCCGCCTCGACCTCGGCAACGGTGCCGACGCACCGAAGCGGTTCGAGATCCGGGCCGCGCTCGAGGACCTCGCGACGGGGCGGACCGTCGAGCTGCTCCGCCACGATTTCGGCGAACTGGCCGGGCGCACGGTCCACGAGGTCTCGGCGCCGGACGCGCCGATCCTGGCGGCGTGGCCGTCCGAACTGGTCGGGAAGCGCGAGGTGCGGCTTCGCCTCTCGCTTCATACCGAAGGCGAGGAGGTCGACCGGTTCACCGTCGCCTTCCGCATGCACGCGTTGAGGCTCGACGGCGTCGCGTGTGACGGGCGGACCGCCGTGGCGACCGGCTCCGGCTTCTCGCTCGGCGCGCCCGAGTTCGTCGTCAGGGTCGGACCGCAGGAGCTGGCGACCCGCAAGCTCCGGGTCGTCTCCGACTCGCGCGTCGACCTGGGCGAGCCAGGGGTGCTGGCGGGTGGGAGCGGCTCGGCGGCGTTCCTCAGGTTCCCCTCGCTCGGGCTCGCGACCAACGAGATCGTGCTGCCGGACCTCCCGTGCGAGCGGCCCACCCCGCCGCAGGCGCCCCAGCCGAGCCCGCGGCTCGACGGCGAGTGGACGCTCGTCACACGGAATCGCTCCGGCGAGCACGCCGGCCTGACCTCCAGGGAGCGCATCCGGATTCGCGGCGGCGCGGCCGAACTCCACTTCCCCGAGGACGGGGTGTGGCGTCATCTCGGCGTCTTCGATTCTCCGAAGTACGACGGCGACCGCGTGCGCGCGGTGATCCGCCAGACCGGCACCGGCTCGATCGTCCTCGAGCTCGCGTGGACCGGCTCGCGGTGGGAGGGCACGGTCGCGATGACCGACCGGCGGGGCGCCGTCAAGGAGGAGGGCAGCGCCCAGCTGGTGCCGTAGCCCCGGGCGTCACGGGCTGAGCTGCCACCTCTCCGAGCGCCCGGGATCAGCGGTTCCGGTACACGAGGCCGCTCGCCGTCACCGCGCCGCACGCCACGAAGAAGGAGGTCGACACGACGATGGTGGCGGACATGCTTCGACTCGCGGCCGTCGACGCCTTCGACGCGATGGTACTCGTGTCCGGGGATGCCGACCATGCGCCTGCCATCGAAGGCGTGCGCAGCATCGGCAAGCAGGTGTTTGTCGCGACGTGGTCGGGAAAGGGGCTTTCGGCGCGTTCGAGGCGTGCAGCCTTCGACCACATCGACATCGAGAGCGGCGCGGAGGTCTTCGCGACCGAACGTAAAGCCCCCCAGCCTGACGAACCTCCGCCCCAGGGTCAGATCATCGCCATGGTAGATCAGACGCCGGTCGGTATTGCCGGAGGCCCGACACAGTCGGGGGACGAGGCCTGCAGCGTCTCTCAGGGGGAGGCTGTTCGAGACAGCGAGGAGGAGTTTCTCAAGGAGCTGCGAAGGGCGATGCGGAAGTTCGCTCCCGGATATGTCGGCGCAAACTACTTCGTCACCAGGTGGAAAGCACCGGCCCTGACCAGCAATCCTGACGCACGAAGGAGAATCCTCGATGGGCTCGTTGCTGCCGGCCAGGTTGAGGTATATCTCACCGACGACGGAAAGAAGGCTCTGCGCACCAAGTAGTCTCCGCGTAAACCGAGCCGACGGAAGCGGGGCGCCCTACTTCCTCCACACGGCCTGGAGGATCTTCTTGCGCACGCGGTGGGCCCTGGGGGTGACCTCGAGGAGTTCGTCGGCGCGGATGAACTCGAGCGCCTGTTCGAGGCTCATCAGGCGCGGAGGCACCAGGTGCACCGCCTCGTCGGCCACCGAGGCACGCATGTTGGTGAGCTTCTTTTCCTTGGTGATGTTGACGTCGATGTCGCTCTCGCGGGCGTTTTCGCCGACCACCATCCCCTCGTAGACCTCGTCGCCGGGCTGCACGAACAGCTCGCCGCGCGGCTGCAGGTGCTCGATCGCGTACGAGGTGCAGCGCCCGGCGCGGTCGGCGACCATTGCGCCGGTCGTGCGGTGGGCGATCTCTCCCTGCCACGGCGCCCATCCGTCGAAGAGGTGGTTGGCGATCCCGGTGCCTCGAGTGTCGGTGAGGAACTCAGTGCGGAAGCCGATGAGCCCGCGGGACGGCAGCCGGTACTCCATGCGCACGCGGCCGGTGCCGTGGTTGACCATCTTCAGCATCCGGCCCCGCCGGCGGCCGACCTTCTGAGTGACCACGCCGATGTACTCCTCTGGGCAGTCCACGACCAGCAGCTCCATCGGCTCGTGCAGCGTCCCGTCGATCTCGCGCGTCACGACCTCGGGCTTGCCCACTGACATCTCGTACCCCTCGCGCCGCATCATCTCAATGAGGATCGCGAGCTGCAACTCGCCTCGCCCCGCGACCTGGAACGCGTCCGGCGTATCGCCAGGGCTCATCCGGATCGAGACGTTGGTCAGCAGCTCCTTCTCGAGCCGCTCCTTGAGCTTGCGGGAGGTGACGTGCTGACCTTCCCGCCCGGCCATGGGCGAGGTGTTGATGCCGATGACCACGGTGATGGTGGGCTCGTCGACGGTGATCGGCGGCAACGGGCGCGGCTCCTCGCGGTCGGACAGGGTGTCGCCGATCCCGACCTCGTCGAGGCCCGCCACGGCCACGATGTCCCCCGGGCCGGCCTCGTCCCACTCGACGCGGCGCAGCCCCTCGTAGCCGTACACCAGCGTGGCGCGCGCCGGCGTGACCGCGCCGTCGCGGGCGCAGCGGGCGATGTCCTGCGCCTTGCGCAGTCGCCCGGAAACGACGCGGCCGATTGCCAGCCGCCCGACGTAGTCGTCGTAGTCGAGGCTCGTAACCAGGAGCTGGAGCGGGGTCGCGGGGTCGAAGCGGGGGGCCGGCACGGTCCGGAGGATCTCGTCGAACAACGGCTCGAGGGTCTCCTCGGGGCCGTCGGCGGTCCGCCGGCACGTCCCCTTGCGGGCGTTGCAGTACAGCACCGGGAAGTCGAGCTGGTCCTCCTCGGCGTCGAGGTCGATGAAGAGGTCGTAAATCTCGTCCAGCACCGCGGCGGGGCGCGCGTCGGGGCGGTCGATCTTGTTGATGACCACGATCGGCGGACGGCCGAGTTCGAGCGCCTTCTTGAGCACGAAGCGGGTCTGCGGCAGCGGGCCTTCCGAGGCGTCGACGAGGAGCATCACCCCATCCACCATCGCCAGCGTGCGCTCCACCTCGCCGCCGAAGTCGGCGTGCCCGGGGGTGTCCACGATGTTGATGCGCGTGCCGCGGTACGAGATGGCCGTGTTCTTGGCCATGATCGTGATGCCCTTCTCGCGCTCGAGGTCGATCGAGTCCATGACCCGCTCGGCAACCACCTGGTTGTCTCGGAAGATCCCGCCCTGCCAGAGCATGGCGTCCACGAGCGTGGTCTTGCCGTGGTCCACGTGGGCGATGATCGCCAGGTTGCGGATGTCGTCGCGTGTCGCCGTCGTCATGCTCCTGCTCCCCTGCGCCTGACAGCACAACGGCCGGGAGGTCGTCTCCCGGCCACAGCGAAGCGTAGCACGCGCGGCGCGGCGGCTCAACGCCTCCGGCGAGCCGGCGGGCCGCCGGATCGTCTCCCGGATGCGGTGCGCGAAAAGCCTCCCTTTCCTTGCAACAAGTCACGGTCCCTGTGACCCTTCGCGGCCGCGCCGTGGCGACCGGCCCACGGCCGCAACCGGGCGGGCGCCTCGCTCGTAGAGTGCGGGGTGGGCATGTGCCGGGCGATGGTGGGGTTGTGGAAACCGGCGCCCGGGAACGCGGCGCGGAGGTGGTAGTGATGCGAAGCAGCAAGCTCTGGTGGTCGTGCCTCGCTCTCCTGACGGTCGTGGCGGGCGCCTCGCCGTCAGCCGGGGCAGGCCCCCTCCCCCACGCCGGCGAGCGGCGCCTCGCTCTCGAGAAGGCCTCGG
Organism: Thermoanaerobaculaceae bacterium; assembly: GCA_035384965.1. Classification (GTDB taxonomy): domain Bacteria; phylum Acidobacteriota; class Thermoanaerobaculia; order Thermoanaerobaculales; family Thermoanaerobaculaceae; genus JAAYVZ01. The sequence continues at coordinate 31,469 of DAOOJE010000030.1, read as the reverse complement.
TGCTGGGCTCGGTGCTGTACGTTGCGGCCCACCCCGACGACGAGAACACAGCCATGCTCGCGTACCTGGCCAGGGGCCGCCGCCTGCGCACCGCCTACCTCTCGCTCACGCGCGGCGACGGCGGCCAGAACCTCATCGGCACCGAGCAGGGAGATGCTCTCGGCGCCATTCGCACGCAGGAGCTGCTGGCCGCCCGGCGGGTCGACGGCGCCGAGCAGTTCTTCACGCGAGCGGTCGATTTCGGTTTCTCGAAGACGGCCGAGGAGACGCTGCGCATCTGGGGCCGCGACGAGATCCTGGCCGACGTGGTGTGGGTGATCCGCTCCTTCCGCCCCGACGTGATCATCACGCGTTTCCCGGAGTCGGGCGACGGCGGTCACGGTCATCACACCGCCTCCGCGATCCTCGCCCGCGAGGCGTTCGAAGCTGCCGGGGATCCCAGGCGCTTCCCCGAGCAGCTCGCGCACGTGGCTCCGTGGAAGCCCACACGGCTGCTGTGGAACGCCTGGCGACAAGAGGGACAGCCGCAGTCGGGCGCGGTCCGGCTCACCGTCGACCTCGGGACCTACGACCCCCTGCTCGGCCAGGCGTACACCGAGCTCGCCGCCATCGCCCGCACGTTCCACAAGAGCCAGGGGTTCGGCAGCTCGCCGCGGCGGGGGCCGGTTCCCAACGAGCTCGAACTGGTCGCCGGAACGTCGGCCGAGAAGGACCTCATGGAAGGCGTCGAGACGTCGTGGCGGCGGCTGCCCGGCGGCGAGGCGGTGGAAGCCGCGCTGGCCCGCGCGCGCGCCGCCTACACCGACACGGCCCCGCACCTGGCGGTGCCGGCGCTGCTCGAGGCCCGCGAGGCGCTCGGGCTGCTCGCCCCCGACCCCTGGATCGAGGTGAAGCGCCGAGAGCTGGACGCTCTCGTGCAGGCCTGCGCCGGCCTCTGGCTGGAGGCGCGCGCGGCCGAGCCTTCGGTATCGCCGGGTTCGACGCTCAGGGTCATGGCCACCGCCATCAACCGCTCGCCGCTTCCGCTGCGGCTGCTGCGCGTCGCGCCGTCGGCCGGCGGTGTGCCTCTGCCGGCCGACTCGGCGCTCGGCGCCAACCAGCCCAAGCTCACGGAGCTGGCGCTGGCCATTCCACCCGACATGCCGGTCACCCACCCTTACTGGCTTGCCGGCGTGCCTCGCAACGGGCGCCACGAGGTGGCCGATCCGCGGCTGGTGGGCAGACCCGAGGCACCGCCGCCGCTGCAAGTTGCGTTCACGATCGCGCTCGGCGGAAGCGAGCTGGAGCTGACGGTGCCGGTCGTGCACGGCGCCACCGACCCGGTCAACGGCGAGCGCCTGCGCCCCGTGGCGATCGTGCCGCCGGTCACGGCCACGTTCACGGCGCCGGTCCACGTCTTCGCCGACAGCGCCCCGCGCCCGGTCCGGCTCCGGGTGCGAGCCCATCGCGCCGACGCCGTGGCCCGACTGGCGCTGCGGTTGCCGCCGGGGTTCACCGCGACGCCACCGGCACTCGATGTGCAGTTCGCCCGGCTCGGCGAGGAGAAGACCGTCACCTTCGAGGTGACGGCGCCTGCCTCGCCGACCGTGGGCGAGATCGCCGCGGTCGTGGTTGGCGACTCGCCCACGGTGGCCCGCGGCGCCGTGTTCCTGGACCATCCGCACATCCCGCCGGTGCTGCTCCTGCCGCCGGCGGTCGTGCGGGCGGTGCGTGTCGAGGCAACGGCCGGTGTGCGTCGCATCGGCTACCTCCCGGGGGCCGGCGACGAGGTGGCTGATGTGCTGCGCCAGCTCGGGCTCGAGGTCGTGACGCTCGACGAGACCTCGCTCGACGCGCCGGTGCTGGCGAGCCTCGATGCGGTGGTCACCGGCGTACGCGCGGCCAACACCCGCGAGGGCCTGGCGGCGGCGATGCCGGCGCTGCTGCGCTGGGTCGAGGGTGGCGGGACGCTGGTCATGCAGTACAACACCGAGCGCGGGCTCGACATGCGGCGATTCGCGCCGTTTCCGCTCAGGCTCTCCCGCGACCGCGTCACGGACGAGACCGCGCCGGTGCGCTTCCTCGTCCCCGAGCACCCGTCTCTCACCACCCCGAACCGGCTCACCGGCGCCGACTTCGCCGGGTGGGTCCAGGAGCGGGGCCTGTACTTCGCGAGCGAGTGGGACCCGGCGTACACCGCGCCGCTCGGCATGGCCGACCCCGGGGAAAAGGAGCTGGCCGGTGCGCTGCTCGTCGCGCGGCACGGCAAAGGGACCTTCGTCTACACCGGTCTCGCCTTCTTTCGCCAGCTCCCGGCCGGCAACCCCGGAGCGATCCGGCTGTTCCTCAACCTCCTCGGGACGGGCCGCAAGGATGGGTAGCGACGAGATCGGGGCGAGCGCAACCCGTCCAGGCCCGCCGGCGCCGCTCCCGGACGGGGAGGCGCCGCCGTTCGGGGGGAGCTGGCGCCGCCTCTACGTCGCGGTGCTGGCCAACCTCGCCTTCTGGATCGCCGTCATGGCGGCGCTGACGTGGGCGTACCGATGAGCGTGGCGGTGACGTGAACCCGCTCGACTGGGGGGTGCTCGCGGCGGCGCTTGCCGCGATGGTCGGATACGGGGTCTGGAGGGGCCGGGGCCAGCGCTCGGGGGAAGGGTTCTTGACTGGACGGGAAATGCGCTGGACGACGGTGGGGCTCTCGATCATGGCCACCCAGGCCTCCGCCATCACGTTCCTCTCGACGCCCGGCCAGGCATACGCGGACGGGATGCGCTTCGCCCAGTTCTACCTCGGCCTGCCGCTCGCCATGATCGCCATCTCGATCTGGGCGGTGCCGGTTTTTCACCGGCTCAGAGTGCACACCGCTTACGAGATGCTGGAAACGCGCTTCGACCTCAAGACGCGCACGCTGACCGCCCTGCTGTTCCTGCTGCAGCGCGGCCTGGCGGCCGGTCTCACGATCTTCGCCCCCTCCCTCATTGTCTCGGTCATCCTGGGCTGGGACATCCGCCCGACGATCGCGGTCATCGGCATCCTCGTCGTGATTTACACGACCTCGGGGGGAACGCGGGCCGTGACCCACACGCAAATGCTGCAGGCCGGCATCATCCTGGCCGGCATGGCGACCGCATTCGCCGTGCTGTGGGCGAGGCTGCCCGACGGCGTCGGGCTCGCCGACGCCTGGCACGTGGCCGGGGCGGCCGGTCGCATGAACGCCATCGTCGTCTCGGGCGACATCAATGACCGTTACACGCTGTTCTCGGGGCTCATCGGCGGCGCGTTCCTCGCCCTCGCCTACTTCGGCACCGACCAGTCGCAGGTCCAGCGCATGCTCACCGGGCGGTCCGTCGCCCACTCACGCCTCGGCCTGTTGCTCAACGGCATGCTCAAGGTCCCGATGCAGCTCGCGATCCTGCTGCTGGGCGTGACGGTCTTCGCCTTCTACCAGCTCAACCCGGAGCCGGTGTTCCACAACCCGGTGGAAGTGAGCCGTGCGCGCAGCGGCCAGCACGGCGAGTCGTTCCGCGCCGCCGAGACACGCTTCGAGGCAGCTGCCGCGGCCCGCGCCGCGGCGGCGAGCACCCTGGTGGCGGCGCGGCGCGCCGGCGACGCCGCCGCCGTGTCCGTCGCCGAGGCCGCGTACCGCGAGGCGCGGGCGGCGGCCGAGCAGACGCGCCAGGACGCTCTGCGCTGGCTGGGCGGGACCACGGCGCCCAACGACACCAATTACGTCTTCCTCTCGTTCGTCGTCTCGCAGCTCCCGGCCGGAGTCGTGGGGCTGGTGCTGGCGGCCGTGTTCGCCGCCGCCATGTCGGCCTCCGCCGCCGAGCTCAACGCCCTGGCGGCGACGACCGAGGTGGACATCGTGCAGCGGTTGCTGCACTCCGACGGCGGCGACGCCCGCACCGTCCGCACCACGAGAGTCGTCACCGTCGCCTGGGGCGCCTTCGCCATCGGCTTCGCCGAGCTGGCCGGCGGGATGGGCTCGCTCGTCGAGGCCGTCAACATGCTGGGGTCGCTTTTCTACGGCACGCTGCTCGGCATCTTCGTGGTCGCCTTCTTCGTGCGCCGGGTCGGCGGCACGGCCGTGTTCGTCGCCGCTCTCCTCGCCGAGGCGGTGGTGCTGGCCTGCGCTGCCTGGTGCGAGATTTCGTTCCTCTGGTACAACCTCATCGGGTGCCTCGTGGTCGTGGCGGCGGCGTGGGCGGTCCAGGCGGCCATCGGTCGCCGGCAGCCGGGAAGAACGGCGTGACGCGACTGTTTGGAGTGACATCGGATGTGAACGCGGCCGTAACGCCGCGTCAGGACCGAAAGGAGCCACTGGCATGAAGAGTATCCGCGTACCGCTCGCCCTCGCCATCCTCGCCGCCGCACTGGCCGCGGCCCCCCCCGCCCTGGCCCAGCTCGAGCTGCCGCGCGTCAGCCCCCGGGCCACCGTGTCGCAGACCGTCGGGCTCACCGACATCTCGATCGCCTACTGCCGGCCCGGCGTGAAGGGGCGCGTGATCTGGGGCGGGCTCGTGCCTTACGACCAGGTCTGGCGCACGGGTGCCAACGAGGCCACGACCATCACCTTCTCCGACGCGGTGAAAGTCGGCGGCACCGAGGTGCCGGCCGGGACCTACGGCCTGTTCACGATCCCGGGCAAGGAAAGCTGGACCGTGATCCTCAACAAGGGTGCGAAGCTCTGGGGCGCCTACGAGTACAAGCAGGAGGAGGACGTCCTGCGCTTCGCCGTCAAGCCCCGGCCGGCGGCGGCTCACCAGGAGTGGATGGAGTTCCGCTTCGAGGGCCTGAGCACCGAGTCGGCCGAGGTCGTCCTGGCGTGGGAAAGGCTCGAGATCGCGATCCCGATCCAGGTGGAGGTCATCCAGAGGGTCCTCGCCAGCGCTCGCAAGGCGATCGCAGAAGCCAAGGTCGACGACTGGCGGACGCCGTTCCGGGCCGCCGCCTTCTGTCTCGACAACACCGTCAACCTCGACGAGGCGGGCACCTGGATCGACCGCTCGATCGCCGCCAAGCCGACGTTCTACAACACCCTGGCCAAGGCCCGGTGGACCTTCGCCAGAGGTGACAAGGCGGAGGCGATCGCGCTGGCAAGGAAGGCGATCGAGATTGGGCAGGCGCCGGACACCAAGGCCGACGTGGCGCCGGCGCAGGTCCTGCTCACGGAGTGGTCCAAGTAGGTGTTGCTTCTTTCAGATGGGGGCGCTCTGCCCCGCCGTTGGAGCCGACCGGGTCGCGCTTCGCACGGCCCGGCGGCTCGACGTCAGCCACCTCGAGCTGAAGACAGCCGGTTCGGGCTTCGCGGCCGGCATCCACGACCAGCCCTGACGCCCGTGACACCGTTGCGCCGGAGAGGACGAGCGCTGCGTCACGCCGCGCAGGATCCTGAACTCCCCGGCCTCCTGCTCGCCGATCACGACCCGGACCACCACGTCCGAGGTGCCGAGCGTGGCCGGAGGGCCGCTGTAGTCGTGCACCCAGTAGACGTGGCTCCCCGGCGGCGGGTCCGTGAGGGTGACGGTCTCCGGGCCGCCCCAGTCGGTGTCGTCCACGTCGAGCTCGACGCGGTGCCCGTCCCCCGCGTGAACCTTGGCCTGGTGTTAGACGTGACCGTTGCCACACGCGCAGGCGAGGTGGGAGTCGGCGTCCTTGACCTGATCGGAGCGGGAACCCCACTTGAGGATGATGCGGACCTGGCGTCCGGCCGTCTCGGTGGCCTCGAGCGGTCGCGTCAGGCTGACCGTGACCACCTGCCCATCGTCGCGCACCTCGGTGCCACCGCTCGTGTGGGGCACGAAGCCCTCGAGCCGGAAGCTCACCCTGTACGTTCCGGGAGCGACACGGACGGCACACCGGCCGTCGCCGCCGGTGGAACACGCTGCCACCTCCGCGCCATCGGTCGGGGCGAGCACCCGCACCTGCACGCCCGGGAGCCTCCGACCCTTGACCTGTGCGTCGTTCAACTCGAAGCAGACCGAGACCATGGCCTCGCCGCCAGCCGGTGCTGCCGCCAGCGCCGCCGCGCCAGCCAGGGCCGCGACAACGGCGAGCCCCGCCACGAGCCGCATCGATGACATGGAGGTGCCCTCCCGAAGGCATTGTTGCACGCTCGTGGCGGTGCCCGTGCAGGCCGCGCCGGAGGACCTTAATGCGGATCGAATAGTCGGATTTAAACTGCTGAGAAGGAAGCTCTTGACAACCGCTCGAACGGCCGTTAGCGTGGTGGTGTGAAACGGGCGTTGGGGGCCGCAGCGACGTCATCCAGCAGACCGGCAGGTCGGCCGGATGCGGAGCTGTCTGCCTTCTTCGCCCGCTAGGTCTTCACGCTTGGGGGCCGTGGCGCGGGCCGATCCGCCGCCACGAGAAAAGGAGTGGAGGTCATGATCGTGCTCACGGGGGCAGCTCTGATGTTGTCGGCCGCGGCGGCAGCGACCGTGCCGTCGCACGTCCCGTCCCAGGGGGTGCGCCGGGTCGTCAAGCCCGCAACGACGGTCACCTACCAGGCCAACCAGATCGAGTCGTACTTCACAAAGGAGCAGATCGGGTACATTCGACCGGGGTTCAAGGTCACGCTGGTGGGCATCACCAACGTCGCGCCCGGCCAGAAGCCGGTCGTCGAGATCCGCTACACCGACGACATGGACCAGCCGCTGGATTTCGCCGGCAAGGTCACACCCGGGGCGCTATCCATTTCTTTCATGCTGGCCTGGTGGGACCCGGATACCCGGCAGTACCACGCCTACACGTTCCGCAACCGGGGCGGCGTGATCGGGCCGGGGGACGACCGCGGAGGAAGATGGAACCACCTCGAGTTGGGTCACTCGACCTACACGTTCAACACGGTCATGCCGGCCAACATGGACGTCACGAAGACCACCACGCTCACCATCTACGGGCGCCGTTCGCTTCGAAGCCTGATCGGGAAGGACTACATCTTCAACAACATCAACTACGATTTCCGGCCGGACGGGCAGCCCGTGACCGACACCTGGGCGGCCATGGACGCGACGGCCTGCAACACCTGTCACGACCCGCTGGCGGGGCACGGCGGTCCGCGCAACACACCAAAGAACTGCGTGCTCTGCCACCAGCCCGAGCTGCCCGCCGATGCGGTCACCGGCAACAGCTACGACTTCAAGGAGATGATCCACAGAATCCACATGGGCAAGAACCTTCCGAGCGTCAAGGCAGGCGGGCGGTACGGCTTCGGGACCAACGTGGACTTCTCGACCGTTGCGTACCCGCAAGACATTAGAAACTGCACCACCTGCCACCAGCGAACGGCCCCCGAGGGACACATCTGGTACACCAACCCTAGCCGCAAGGCGTGCGGTTCGTGCCATGACGACATCGACTTCGAGGCCGGGGTCGGCCACCCGCCGCAGGCGGACGACAGCGCCTGCGCCTCGTGCCACCGGCCGGAAGGCGAGTTCGAGTTCGACGCCTCGATCAAGGGCGCCCACGTGATCCCGACCAAGTCGGCCCAGCTCCGGGGGCTCGGCATCGAGATCCTCGGCGTGACGGGCGCCGCCCCCGGCGGCAAGATCACGGTCACGTTCAGGACTTTCAACAAGGACGACGGGAGCTTCGTCCCGCCCTCCACCCTCAACTCGTGCAACTTCCTGCTCGGCGGCCCGACCAGCGAGTACACCCAGTACCTGCGGGGCGACGCCCGTGGCGCCACGGTGAGCGGCGAGACCGCCACCTACACCTTCACCAACCCCATCCCGGAGGACGCCACGGGAACGTGGGCGCTCTCGGCCGACGTCTACCGCAACGTCACGCTCGACCCCGGGCCGACCGCGGCGGTTCGCGAAGCGGCGCAGAACCCGTTCCGCCTCGTGCCGGTCACCGACCCCCAGCCGTTGGAGCGCCGCGACGTCGTCGACCTGGCCAAGTGCAACAAGTGCCACGACGTCCTCGCCCTGCACGGCGGCCAGCGCTTCAAGATCGAGGAGTGCGTGATCTGCCACCACCCCAACGAGACCGACACCTCCCGCCGGCCGGCCGACAGGCGACCCGCCGAGTCGGTGCACATGAAGTACATGATCCACAGGATCCATACCGGCGAGGAGCTGGAGCGCGAGTACACGGTCTACGGGTTCGGCGGCACCCCCCACAACTACAACGAGGTTCTCTACCCCGGCGACCGCCGCAACTGCGAGGCCTGCCACAAGCCCAACACGTACGGCCTGCCGCTGCCGGAGGAGGCTCTCCCGACCCCGACGCTGCGCGACTGGTACACCCCCATGCAGCCGGGCGCCGCGTCTTGCCTCTCGTGCCACTCGAGCGTCCATGCCGCGGCTCACGCCTACGTCAACACCGCACCGTTCGGCGAGGCCTGCGCGTCCTGCCACGGTGCGGACCGCGAGTACTCGGTGGTGAAGTCCCACGCCCGCTAGCACGATGGAGGGCTGGCGGCCGGCATCCCGGCCGCCAGCCGCCCAGGAAAGGTGGATGCGATGAGCACATTCGCAAGGACGCTGGCCACCCTGGGGGTCGTGGCTCTCCTCGTGCCTCCTGCGGTCGTGGCCGTGGGCGAGGGGACGGCGGCGGAGGTCGTGCCGTGCGCCGATTGCCACGACACCGTGGCGGCAGCATTTGCAGCGAACCCGCACGCCCGTGCCTTCGGCCGCGACGTCGATCCCAACGCCGTGTGTGCCTCCTGCCACAGCGGCGGCGCACAGCACGCCGAGGCATCGGGCGACAAGGCCCTCATCGGCAAGCCGAAGGGTGCCGACGGCGCCAGGCTCTGCCTTGGCTGCCACGGCGGCAAGAGCCCCAACGACATCGAGCCGAAAGGCGTGCACGCCACGCGCGGCGTGCACTGCGAGGCGTGCCACTCGATGCACCCCTCCAAAGTGATGGCAGAGTCGCTCCTCGTCAGCCCTGGCAGCAGCCTGTGCGTGTCCTGCCACCCCGACGTGGCCGGCTCCTTCCGCAAGCCGTACACGCACCCGATGCACAAGAGCGTGGATGGTTCCGGCAAGGCCGGGATGCAGTGTGCGTCCTGCCACAACCCGCACGGGCGGGGCGGCGAGCAGGGCCTGGTGCGCTCTGCAGCCGGCGAGGTCGCCTGCCTGGGGTGCCACACTGACAAGCGGGGCCCGTTCGTGTTTTCGCATCCGGCACTCGAAACGCGCGGGTGCCTGGGCTGCCACGAGCCACACGGCTCGGCCAACCCGATGATGCTGACGCGGTCCCGGGTGGCGCCGCTGTGCCTGGAGTGCCACTCCCCCACCTCGGCCGCCACCGTGGGCTCGCAGCCGCCGTCATTCCACGACTTGCGCAGCCCGCGCTACCAGAACTGCACGACCTGCCACACGGCCGTGCACGGCTCGAACAGCTCGCCGCTGCTTCTCAAGTAGGAGGCGACGATGAAAGCACGCTCGCTCGCCGTCCTCGTGCTTGCCTCGGTGGGGCTCGCGGCCCCCCTGGCGGCGCAAGACCTGCAGTACGACCTCGCCATCGGCTACCAGTGGATCGACCTCGATGGCAACCAGGACGTCCATCGCACCCAGACCGGTGAGAGGGAAGGCTTCCGCCTCGACTCGCTGAACCTGCTCCTCACCGACACCAAGGGCGCGCCAGGCTACGACCGCCTGCGCCTCGCCGCCGCCGGTCTCGGCAGCGGCCCCGACCAGCGCCTGCGCCTGGACGTGGGCCGCCACAAGCTCTACAGCGTCCGTTTCAGCTACACGCGGGCCGAGGTCTTCAACTCGCTCCCCGGGTATGCCAACCCGCTCCTCGGATCCGGCATCGTCGCCGGTCAGCACACGCTGGACCGCCGCCGGCAGGGCGTCGACCTCGACGTCGAGCTTTTTCCGAATCGCCTGCTGACGCCGCTTTTCGGGTTCAGTCGCCACACCTACACGGGACCGGCGCGGACGACGCTCCACTTCGGACAGGACGAGTTCCGGCTCGCCTCTGACCTCGACGAGACGGTGGCCGAGTACCGGGTCGGCCTGGCCTTCGCGGCCGGAGCCTTCCGCGGCGCCGTCGTCCAGGGGTGGCGCAGCTTCGACTCGGTCAACCACATGACGCTGGTGCCGGGAGCCGGTGCCGGCAACAACCCGCGGCCGGTGCTCGGCGAGCCCATCACGGCCGACGGCATCGCCCTGCAGAGCCGCTCGAACGTCGACACGCCGTTCACGAACGCCTATATCACTGGGCGGCTCTTCGACCGGGTCCGGCTGGTCGGCTCCTACGTCCGCGCCGACGCCAAGGCCGACATCGACGAGACCGGCGAGATGACCGGCCGCTTCGCCTCGTTTGCCCTGCAGCGCTTCTTCGGCGGTGCCACGCAAGCCGCCTCCGGCCGCGCCGAGAACCTCAACTGGCGCGGCGAGGGACGGATCGAAGTCGAGATCGTCCCTGGCGTCGACCTCGTCGCCGGCTACCGCTCCTCGCATCGCGAACTCGACGGGCACTCGCTCGTGACCGAGCGCTACCTCGACACCGTCAACTTTTCCGGCGCGCTGCCCCAGGACATCACCCAAGTGCTCACCGCGACCACGGCGTGGGAGCGCGACGAGGACGTCGCCGAGGCCAAGCTGGTGGTCAACCCCGTGCCCTGGCTCCGGCTGTGGGGCTCGGCCGGGAAGATCGACCAGAGCCTCACGATCACCCCGGCGCTGGCCGAGATCGTGGTTCCCGGCAACCAGGGCGGCACCTTCGAACGCGACATCGACCGGCTCTCCGGCGGCGCCGAGCTGGACTTCGGCGTGATTGCCGTGGGCGGCGACTGGTCGAAAGACGATGCCGACCGGCCCGTGGTGCGCACCGACTTCACCGAGCGCACGCGCCTGCGCGGCCGGGTCACGCTCAAGCTCTCCAGCCTGCTCCGCGTCCGCGGGGTGGCGGAGAGGATCGAGTCCTCCAACCCCACCCAGGGCATCGGCTATAACGGCGAGGTCAAGCACTGGGGCGCCAATCTGGAGTTCAACCCGATCGAGGCCGTCACGATCCGCGGCGCCTACGACCGCTACCGCTCCGATTCGCGGCTCGCCATCTTCACTCCCTACCCCCCCGCGGCCGCAGTCTCGGCGTACGCTGAGGACGGCCGCAACCTCGAGGGCTCCGTCTCCGCCCGGCTCGGCCGCTTCACGCTGGGGGCCGGCGCCAACCGCTACACCAACGAGGGTGACTTCGAGTTCGACCTCGACCGCACCTTCGCGCGCTTCGACGTCGGGATCACCGAGCAGCTCGGCGTCTACGGCCAGTTCGAGCGCCGCACGTACGACGAGAAGACGCTGCCGATAGCCGGCTTCGAGGCCGACCGCTACGGCCTGTTCCTGCGCTGGAGCGGCAAGTAGCCGCCACCTCGTGACTCCCCCGGCGGCCCCTGTCCCCTGGGGGCCGCCGGCGTTTCGCCCGACCACCCGGTCGAAGGTCGGGAGTCTTTCACCACCCGACCCACACCGCACCACCGGCCGGCGGGGCCCGGCCAGGCGTGCCGGGAAACCGGACCCTGGCCGCCACGACGCTCTGTTCGGGGTTTTCGGCCGGGCAGCCGTGTATGCTGCGCGCGGCCGCTCCCGCGACCTGGAGGGTGACATGGGCACGACCCGAAACAGCCGGCGGACGACCGGATGGCAGGCGCTGGCCGTTCTCTCGCTTGCGGCAGGACTGGCGTGCGGCGCCGTGGCGCTCGCGAGCCCGCCGGAGAGCCGGGAGAAGTCTTCGAAGCCGAGCCCTCGCTCGCTCGCGCCGCTCGCCAAGGAGAGGGACGAGCCGAACGCCGCCGACTACCGTCAGATGCGGCAGCGCCACCGGGCGCTCGAGCGGCTGTATGCCCAGCTCACCGAGAACGGCACGGCCGAGGTGACCCTCGGGGCTGCGGCGACCTCGCCTTCCAAGGCCGGCACCGATCGCGTCCTCGTGATCCTGGTGGAGTTCGGCGGCACCGACACCTTCACCTGGACCGCCGGACAGTCGACGTGGGACCCGCTCGGCAAGGCCGACACCGCCGAGGCGGTCAAGGATGCGAACGGCAACGTCGTCATCGGCGACTGTTCCAGGATCATCACCGAGACCCGTGCCTTCACCTACAGCGGGCCGCTCCACAACCAGATCTCGAGGCCACTGTCCGCCTCCGACCGCTCCGGCGACATGATCTGGGTGCCGGACTTCAACCGCCAGTTCTACGAGGAGATCATCGCCGGCAACGGCATCCGTTTCTCGTACCAGCGCCAGGACGGCTCGAGCGTGGACGACGACTACCGTGGTTTCTCCGTCCGGGACTACTACCAGGATCTCTCGGGAGGGCGCTACTCGATCGTCGCCGATGTCGTGGGTTGGTTGTCGGTCCCCCACTCCACCTGGTGGTACGGGGCCGACACCTGTCCTGGGCGCCGCTCGGGCGACAGCTCGAGCATTGCCTCCCACGGCGCCATCCCCAACGCCGGCTCGGCGAGGACGCTGGTCCAGGACGCGCTCGCCGCCGTGAAGGCGGCCTACCCCTCCTTCGACTGGAAAAAGTACGACCAGGACAACGACGGCGTCATCGACCGGCTGTGGATCATCCATGCCGGCCTCGGCGAGGAGGACAGCACGGTGCTGCTCGGCCGCACGAGCTACGGAGAGTCGGCGTTGTGGTCCCATTCTTCGCGGCTGAGCCCCCCGTACGAGATCGTGCCGGGAGTCAAGGCTGGTCCGTACATCATGATGCCCGAAAACGCCGGCATCGGCGTGCTCGCCCACGAGTACGGACACAACCTGGGCGCCGATGACCTGTACGCGTACGGCGACGGCGACACTTCGGCCGGGTTCTGGACGCTCATGGCCGACGACTGGACCGGCCACCCGATCGGCTTCCTTCCCCCGGCCGTCGACCCCTGGCACCTCGACGGCTGGGGTTGGCTCGACCCCTACGTGGTCACCGACCCGACGCGCACGCACACCGTGAAGGTCGGCCAGGCGTCGCGCTTCCCGGCCGGCGCGGACGTCTATCGCGGGGTGAGGATCCCGCTCCCGGACGGCCAGATTCCGCTTCCGGTCGCGCCTCGCGGCTCGCAGCACTGGTGGGGCGGCGCCGAGAATTGGCTCGCCTCCCTCATGGTCACCCGGTCCCCCATCGCCATCCCGGCCGGCGGCGCGACGCTTTCGTTCTCAGCCGCCTGGGACATCGAGCAGGGCTGGGACTTCCTGTGGGTGCAGGTGTCCGCCGACAACGGCAGCACCTGGACGACGCTCGCCAACGCCCACACCACTTGTACGCACGAGGCAGGCTGGGTCGGCGGCTCCTACGGGTTCCCGAACGACATGTGCGCCGCCGGGATCGGCGGCTTCACAGGCAGGAGCGCCGCCTGGCCGGCGTACCAGACCGAGGTGTTCAGCCTCGAGCCGTTCGCGGGCAAGAGCGTACTGCTGCGCTTGTGGTACATGACCGACTCCGGCGTTCTCGGGGCCGGACCGTTCATCGACGGCGTGACGGTTTCTGGCACCTCGTTTGCCGACGACGCCGAAGGCGACGACTCGCGATGGCGCTACGCCGGCGGCTGGCGGCGGTACGGCACCACCCGCCCGTTCTCGCACAACCTCTACCTGCAGTGGCGGAACGTCGGCGCCTCCGGCGGCTACGACCGTGCGCTCGGCGATCCACGCTGGCGATTCGGCCCGGCCAACACCGGCATGCTCGTCTGGTACAACAACAACCTCTACACAGAGAACGAGGTGAACGACCACCTCAAGGACTAGCCGGGCTTCGGCCCCAAGGGCCGGATGCTGGTGGTCGACGCCCACCCTGAGCCGTACCGCGACCCGGCCGCCGTCAGCGCCGGGTACCCCAACGAGGGCGCCAACATGACGGGCCGCGGCCAGATGCGCGACGCCCCGTTCAGCCTTCAGCCCTCCGTGCCGTTCACCTGGGAGGGGATCTCGTTCCAGGGCCGGCCGGCCGTCGCGACCTTCAGCGACGCGACCGGCTTCTACCCCGGCGCCGAGTACGTGTCGCGAGGCCCCGGCTACACCCCTCCGGTCAGCATCTGGGCGACGAGGCAGTGGGACTCGAGCGTTGTGCCTCCCAGCTCGGCGCTCGTGGGCATCAAGGCCCCCGGCTACACCGCCAACACCGAGTTCCGCTACAAGTGCCGCCAGGCGAGCGAGGGCAAGCTCACGTGCTCCTGGCTCGGCTCCGGCGTCGGGCTCGGCTACAACGGCGGCACCGGCAACCCCGGCGACGTGGGTGGGGCGTACGGCTGGAACGTGGAGATCGTGTCGCAGACCGACACCGGCGCCACGCTGAGGATCTGGAACACAGCCGCCACCTGCGCGCTCGTCTGCGACGCCGCGGTGCCGGCCGCCGGGCTCACCCACGTGCCGGTGCCGTTCGCCGGGTGGGCAACGGCCAAGGGGTGCGGCGGCTCGCCGTCGCTCTCCTGGGATCTCGGGGACGGATCGACCGCGACGAGCGGCGCCGCGCCGCACACCTTCCGGCAGGCGGGGGCGTACGACTGGACCTTCACCGCCGCCGTGGCCGGCCAACGCTGCGTGCGAACCGGCCACATCACGATTGCCGCGAGCACCGGCTTCACCTACGTCATCCCGTCCGTGGCCCACGCCTCCGGCTCGGGCGGCAGCCAGTGGCGGACCAACGTGGCGGCGGTCAACCCCGGCACCGACACCGCCACCCTCACGCTCACGTACGCCCCGTACGAGGCGGGCGGCACGACCGTGACGCGGACCCACTCCCTCGCCGCGGGTGCGACCCGGGAATGGCAGGACATCCTCGTCGAGCTGTTCGATTTCGCCGCTTCGGCCAGGGTCAAGGGGACGGTGACGATCAGCTCCGACAGGCCCCTCGTCGTGACCTCGCGGACGTACAACCAGACCGCGGGCGGCACCTACGGTCAGTATTACCCGGCGCTCACCCGGGCGCAGGCAGTGGAGGCCGGGCAGCTCGGCGTCGTGGCGCAGCTCAAGCGGAGCGCCGCCTTCCGCACCAACGTCGGGATCCAGGCTCTCGGTGCAGCGGACACTCGCGTGACACTGAAGGCGTTCGGCGCCGCCGGCACCCAGGTCGGAAGGAGCGTGACGCGGACCGTGGCCGCCGGCCGGTACTGGCAGGCGGACGATTTCCTCGGGCCGGCGTACGCCGACGCCGGCGACCAGGCCGTGGCCTACGTGTCGGTCGCTATCGACGCCGGCGCCGCGTGGGTCTACGCCTCCGTCGTCGACAACGCCACCGGCGACCCCACGACCTTGCCGGTCCTGCCGGTCAACGCCCCCGGCACCTACGTCTTGCCCTCGGTCGCACACGCCTCCGGCTCCGGCGGCAGCCAGTGGCGCACCAACGTGGCGGCGGTCAACCCCGGGACCGAGGCGGCACACCTGACACTCACCTACGCCCCGTACGAGGCGGGCGGCACGAGCGTGACGCGGACCCACCTCCTCGCCGCCGGTGCGACCCGGGAATGGCAGGACATCCTCGTCGAGCTGTTCGGTTTCGCCTCCTCCGCGAAGGTGAAGGGGACGGTGTCGGTTGCTTCCGATCGCCCGCTCGTGATCACCTCGCGGACGTACAACCAGACGGCGAGCGGCACCTACGGCCAGTACTACCCGGCGCTCACCTCGGCACACGCGCTCGGGCCGGGCCAGCTCGGCATCGTGGCGCAGCTCAAGCGGAGCGCGGCCTTCCGCACCAACGTCGGGATCCAGGCGGTCGGGCAGGACGACACCACGGTCGTGCTCACGGCACGCAGCGCCTCGGGCGCCCAGGTGGGCAGGAGCGTGACGCGGACCGTGGCCGCCGGACGGTACTGGCAGGCCGACGACTTCTTCGGGCCGGCGTACGCCGCCGCCGGCGACCAGCCGGTGGCGTACGTGACGGTCGAGGTCATCGCCGGGACCGCCTGGGTTTACGGCTCGGTCGTGGACAACGCCACCGGCGATCCGACGACCCTGCCCGTACTGACGCCGTAGGGCAGATGCCGCGGTCAGGCGGATGCGCGCCGGTCCGAGATGCGGTACCCTCGACCGGCGTGCCCCGGCCGACCTGTGGACGTGGCCGCTGTGCGGAGGCAACCATGACCAGAGTGCTCGCGTCCCTGCAACCCGAACCGGTGTGGCGCCACTTCGAGGCGATTTGCGCGATCCCGCATCCGTCCAGACACGAGGAGGCGATCCGGCGCCACATCGTCGGCCTTGCCGGCCGCCTCGGCCTCCAGGCCACGGTCGACGCCGTCGGCAACGTGATCATCGCCAAGCCGGCGACGCCCGGCATGGAAGACCGGCAGCCGCTGTGCCTGCAGGCCCACATGGACATGGTGCCGCAAAGGCGGCCCGACGTCGCGCACGACTTCCTGACCGACCCGATCCGGCCGCAGGTGGTCGGCGAGGTCGTCAAGGCCACCGGCACCACGCTCGGGGCCGACAACGGCATCGGCGTCGCGATGATCCTCGCGGTGCTGGAAGCGACCGACCTCTCACACGGGCCGCTCGAGGCCCTCCTCACCGTCAACGAGGAAGCCGGGATGACGGGCGCCAAGGGCCTCGTGCCCGGGCTGCTCGAGTCGAAGATGATGCTCAACCTGGACGGCGAGAACGAGGTCGAGCTGTGCATCGGCTGCGCCGGGGCGCTCGACACCCTGGCGACCTTCCCCGCCCCCGAGGAGCCGGTGCCGGGCGGCCACGCAGCGTTCGAGCTCGCGATCGGCGGCCTGCGCGGCGGTCACTCCGGCATCGACATCAACCTCGGCCGCGCCAACGCTGTGATGCTCACCGCACGCCTGCTGTGGCAGGCAATGAACGCGCTGCCGGTGCGCCTGGCGACACTCGAGGCTGGCAGCCTCCGCAACGCCATTCCGCGCGAGGGGCGGGCAGTGCTCACCGTCCCGGCGGACCAGGCCGAGGCCCTCGTCAGGCAGATCGAGGCCGACGCGGCGACGATCGGCCGCGAGTTCTCGCACGCCGACCCCGCCATCCACATCTCGATCCAGCCCTGCGACCTCCCGGCCACGGTGGTCGAGGCGGGGGCGGCCAGCCGGCTGGTCCGGGCGCTGTTCGCCTGCCCGAACGGCGTCATGTACATGAGCCCCGAGGTACCCGGTCTCATCGAGACCTCTTCAAATCTCGGCGTGGCCCGGCTCGACGGCGGCAGCGCCTCGGTCGTGACCCTCCAGCGGAGCGCCGTGGACTCGCGCAAGCAGGAGCTCGCGAGCCGGATCGCAGCGGTGTTCACCCTCGCCGGAGGCACCGCCGAGCACGCCAACGGCTACTCCGGCTGGCGTCCGAACGCGGCCTCGCCGCTTTTGGCCCTCCTCACCCGGACCTTCCGCGAGGTCAGCGGCCGCGAGCCCGAGGTCACCGCCACCCACGGCGGCCTGGAGTGCGGCATCATCATGGGTGCGTACCCCGAACTCGACGCGGTCTCGCTGGGTCCCACGATCCGCTTCCCCCACTCCCCGGACGAGGAGGTGGACATCGCCTCGGTCGAGCGCTTCTGGGCCTTCTTGCGCGCCGTGCTGGAGCGCATTCCGCGGGCCTGACCGACCCGCTGGCCCGAAGGCTTCAGCGTCGCTGCCGGGCCTCGATGAGGCGGTGCCGCTCGACGGTGACGCGAGCCATGCGCAGGTTGGCGGCATCGACCATCTTCCCGTCGACCGCGACGACGCCACGCCCCGCGGCCCGCGCCGCCTCGTAGGCCGCCAGGACTCGCTCTGCCCACGCCACCTCCTCCGCTGGTGGGGTGAAGATGCGATTGACGGCCTCGAGCTGCGCCGGGTGGATGCACTGCTTGCCGTCGAAGCCGATGGCACGAGCGATGCGTGCCGCCCGCTCCAGCCCCGCGGCGTCCCCCAGCCCGGCGAACGGCCCGTCCATGCAGCGCAGGCCGTTGGCGCGTGCGGCCGCGACGATGGTGTGCATGACCGCGTGCCAGCGGTGCCCCGGGTACACGGCATCGTGCTCATCTTCCTCGCCAATCGAGGCCAGCGGGGCCCGGATCGAGGCCGCGTAGTCGCCCGGGCCAAAAATGAGCGCATCGAGGCGGGGCGTGGCCGCCGCAATCTCGGCCGCGGCGAGGAACGCCTGTGCCGTCTCGATGTGGACCTCCAGCATGATCGTGTTGGGAAAGCCCCTGGCCGCCTCGATCTGCGACAGCAGCCTGTCGACGAACTGCACGTCCGCGGCCCGGTTCGCCTTGGGCAGCACCAGCAGGTCGAGGCGGTCCCCCACTTCCTCCACGACCTCGATGATGTCGCGGTACGCGAACGGGGTGTCCAGGCCGTTGATGCGGTACATCCGCTGCCGCGGCCCGAAGTCGATCTCGCGCAGCGCCCGCACGACATTGGCGCGGGCCGGGACCTTCTCCTCGAGCGAAAGGGCGTCCTCGAGGTCGATGCACACCGCGTCGGCGGCGGAAGCGGCGGCCTTCTCGATCATGGCGTAGCGCGACGCCGGCACGAACAGCATGCTGCGCTCGAGGTGCACCGGCCTGGCCGGCGGCTCTGGGTAGATCATCGGTCGTGACATGGCACCATTGTACGCACCTGCTCCTCGCTCGACTGCGTGCACCTGCGTTCCCGGTCGATTCCGCCGCCAGCGTATGATGGATCCGAGCGCACGGAGGGCTCATGGAGGAAAAGCCACAAGGCTGCGCCCGAGGCACCGGCGCCGTCCTCGGATCGCTTTCGTCCCTGGCACACCGGCGAGGCGGCCGAGGGTCGACAGAGCGAGCGACGGATGTCCGCACGGGTCGGCCGGAAGGTTCCCGACCTCGACGCACCGGCCAACGACCGGAGCGGCCTCCAGAAGCCCCTGCTTTCGGACCACTTCGGGAAGCGGATTCTGCTCCGCTCCCGGCCGGATGACGCGGTTTACCGTTGAGCGACCGATCGCCTTCAAGTCCGCCGGGTAGCCCCTCTTGCCCGACTCCAGCCTCGAGTGCGGAGCCCCACGCGTCGACCGAGGCTCCCGCCAGGCGTTCGTTCATGTCCGCCTTCTGGGCGCGGACCGAGCGCTACCGCTCGCTCGGCTGGGATCGCTTCGCCGCGGCTGGTTTCGTCGCCGGGTGGCTCGCTCCCACCCACCGCCCAGCGCTCGATGTCGGCACCGGGCAGGGCCTGCTCGCGGTCGCCCTCGCCCGTCGGGGGTTCGGCGTGCTCTCCGGCGACGTGAGCCTGGAGACGCACCCCGTGGCCGCCGAGCTGGTGCGCGCCTTCGAGGTCCCCGACCGCGTCCGCTTCCTGCTCTGCGACGGCTCGAACCTCCCCTTCCCGGACGCGAGCTTCGACCGTGTCGCGATGATGAACGTGCTGCACCACCTCGAGCACACCCAGCCGGTGCTCACCGAGCTGACGCGCGTCGCTATGCCCGGCTGCCAGCTCGTGCTCGCAGATTTCTCCGAGACCGGCTTCGAGCTCATTTCCCGGGTCCACCGCGAGGGGGGCGGCGAGCACCCCCGCACCGGCGTGACCCTCGATGCCGCGGCGTCGGAGCTGGAGGCGGCAGGGTGGCACCTTCGGAGGCGCGACACGCAGCACCTCGAGGACGTGGCCAGCTTCTCGTTCAGGCGCGCCGAACGCCGCGATCAGGTGTGAGTCTTGACAATCTTGGCGGTGAGCATATGCTATCAACATGCCTCGCGCCGCGATCCCCCGCCACGTCTCCGCCGGCCTGGTCCCCCGGGTCTTCTGCCCGGCCGGCGTCCGCCGCCGCGCGACCGAGTCGGTGACGCTCGACCTCGACGCCCTGGAAGCGCTCCGCCTGGCCGACTTCCTCGGCCTCTACCACGCGGCCGCCGCCGAGCGGATGGGTGTCTCGCGCGCCACCTTCGGGCGGCTCGTGGCGGATGCCCGGCGCCGCGTCGCCGAGGCGCTTGTGCTTGGCAAGGTACTGCGCATCGTCGGAGGTGAGGTCGTGGAAACCGAGGTCCATCCGATTCCCTGTCCGGTGCACGGAGACGGCCGGCGTCGCGGACGGGAGTGTCTCTGCCAGGGGCGCCCGGACACCGCGTGCCCGGCTGGGCGGCAGCCATGAGCTTCCAGCGCGCGATCGCCGAGACGCTGATGATCACGGGGTTCGTCTTCGTGATGATGTTACTCGTCGAGTACCTGCAGGTGCGCTCCGCGGGCCTCGTGGGACGCTGGCTGCGGCGCGGCGGCCTCGTCCGCACGGCGGCCGTGACGCTCGTCGCCCTCGTGCCAGGGTGCCTCGGCGCGTTCACCGACGTGACCCTCTACACCCACGGGATGATCAGCTTCGGGGCGCTGGCCGGGGCGATGATCGCCGGCTCCGGCGATGCGGCGTTCCTGATGCTGGCCGTGGCGCCCGGGGCGGCGGTCGGGGTGTTCGGCGTACTGTTCGTCTACGGGTTACTGGTGGCGCTGCTGGTCGACCGCGCGGGCGGAGCCCGGTACTTCCGGGGCGCGGCTTGCCCGGACGGGATCGCCCTCCACGCCGACGAGCTGACCGCAAGACCCGGCCTGTTTCGCCCACCCCGCCTGCGCGACGTCAGCCTGCCACGGGCACTCCTGGCGGCAGCGCTCGCGCTCTTTCTGGCCGGTGTGTCGCTGGGCCTCATCGGGCCGGAGCGTTGGACCTGGGTCCGCTGGACGCTGCTCGTTCTCGCGACGCTGGCCCTCGCCGTCGTGGTGACGGTGCCCGAGCACTTCCTGCAAGAGCACCTGTTCGGGCACGTCGCCCGGCGGCACACCCCGCGGGTGTTCGCCTGGGTGCTGGGGGTCTCGCTCGGCATGGCCTGGCTCGACGCGGCCGGCCTGCCCGTCGCCGCATGGATCGCCGATCACCAAGCGCTGGCGCTCGGGGCCGCCGTGCTGCTGGGGATCATCCCCGACTCCGGCCCGCAGCTCGTCTTCGTGACGCTCTTCGCGCAGGGTGTGGTGCCGCTCTCCGTGCTCATGACCTCGGCCGTGGTACAGGACGGCCACGGCCTGTTGCCCCTGCTTGCCGAGTCCCCGGCGGAGTTCGTGAAGGTCAAGTCGGTCAACGTCGCCGCCGGTTTGCTGCTCGGCGGCGCGTTGATGTTGCTCGGCTGGTAGCGCCAGGCGAGGAGAGCGAGCCACAAACATGGTGAGGCGTCAACCCCGGTCAGCGCCGACCGAGATCATCCTCGAGAGCATCTCGGACGGGGTGTTCACGGTCGACCTCGAGTGGCGCATCACCTCGTTCAACCGGGCCGCGGAGGAGATCACCGGCATCCCCAGGCGCGAGGCGATCGGCCGGCCCTGCTCCGAGGTCTTCCGCGCCAGCCTGTGCGAGGGCGCGTGCGCGCTGCGGCGCACGCTGGTGAGCGGCAAGCCGCTCGTCAACCAGCCGTGCTTCATCGTCGACGGTGACGGGCGCCGCATCCCCATCTCCATCTCGACGGCGCTCCTGCGCGACGCCTCCGGTCAGGTGGTGGGCGGGGCCGAGACGTTTCGCGACTTGACGGTCGTCGAGGAGCTGCGCCGCGAGCTCGAAGGGCGCTTCCAGATCGGCGAGCTGGTAAGCCACAGCCCGAGCATGCGCCGGATCTTCGAGATCCTGCCGGCGATCGCGGAGAGCGACTGCGCGGTCCTCATCGAGGGAGAGACCGGCACCGGCAAGGAGCTGCTGGCCCGGGCCATCCACAGCGCCAGCCCTCGGCGGCGAGGGCCGTTCGTCGCCGTCAACTGTTCGGCCATCCCGGAGACGCTCCTCGAGGCCGAGCTGTTCGGCGTCCGCGCCGGTGCTTTCACCGGCGCCGACCGCGACCGCGAGGGGCGCTTCGCGGCCGCGCAGGCGGGCACCCTGCTGCTCGACGAGATCGGCGAGCTGAGCACCGCGGTCCAGGTCAAGCTCCTGCGCGTGCTCCAGGAGCGCTCGTACGAGCCTCTCGGCAGCAACGCATCGCTGCCCACCGACGCCCGCATCATCGCGGCCACGAACCGCGACCTCCGCGAGCTCGTGCGTACCGGCTCGTTTCGCGAGGACCTTTTCTACCGCATCAACGTGGTGCGTCTCGAGCTTCCGCCGCTGCGCCGCCGGCGCGAGGACATCCCACTCCTGATCGAGCACTTCGTGAGCGCGCTCAACTGCCGGCAGGGACGGCACGTGAGCGGAGTCTCCCCGGACGCGATGGCGCTGCTGATGGCGCACGACTGGCCGGGCAACGTGCGCGAGCTCGAAAACGCGATCGAGCACGCCTTCGTTCTCTGCCGGGGCCAACGCATCGAGCCCCGGCACCTCCCGGACCCGCTTTTCCGACGGGTGTCGCGCGGCGCCGATCTTGCGGGTAGGCTCCGGGCTGCCGAGGCTGAAGCGATCCTCGAGGCACTGCGCCGCAACCACGGCAATCGCCAGGCCGCAGCACGTGCGCTCGGCATGCATCGCGCGACCCTCTTCCGCAAGGTCAGAAAGCTCGGCGTGGCGCTGCCAGACGAGGACGGGCGACACCGGGGCTGACCAACGACCGTCGCGCCTCCGCAACATCGTGGTCGCCTACTGTCGCAGCATCGCAACATCTCTTCCCCGGCAGCCTCTTGGTCCTGCGAGCCCAATTACTTTCTCTGCAATATCTTGCGTGCTCCACCTCAGCTCTGGCACGAAGGTTGCTTGGGGAGCGTGCGGGATGGGACGGGAACGGATCGCCGTAACAGTGTGGGGTGGGCGCGTGTCGCCGGTGCTCGACGTCTCGACACGGGCGCTGCTTTTCACCGTCGAAGACGGCCAGACCCTCGATCGCGCCGAGCTCGAGCTGCCTGAGACCGGCGGTGCCAAGCTCGCAGTGCTTTCGGACCGGGGGGTCGGAACGTTGCTGTGCGGCGCCGTCTCGCGTCCGATGGCGCAGCAGGCCACGGCGTTCGGGCTGCGGCTGGTTCCCTTTCTGGCCGGAGCCATCGAGGAAGTCGTGGCTGCCTACATGGCTGGCTGCCTGCCCCATCCCTCGCTGTCGATGCCAGGGTGCCGCCCCTGGCGGTCGGGCCGCATGGGCCACCGCTGCCGCCGTGGTCGCATGGCGGAACGAGAGGAGGAAAGCATGCCCCGAGGAGACGGAACCGGACCGAGAGGAGAGGGTCCCGGCACTGGCCGCGGCCAGGGGCCGTGCGGTGGAGGGCGGGGGCCTCGCCCACCGCAGCCGGAAGGCGGACCGAGAAGGCCGCCGCGCCCCAGTCGCGGCGGAGGACAGGGCAAGGGCTCCGGCCGCGGGCCGGGACCGCAACGCTGAAAGGAGGATGTCATGCCTGGAGGAGACCGTACTGGACCGCTGGGTGAAGGGCCGATGACGGGACGGGGAATGGGGTTGTGCGCGGGCTACCCGACGCCGGGGTACGCGCAGGCCGGACCGGGCCGCGGCTTCTGGCGCGGGCGGGGGGTTGGCGGCGGCGGACGCGGCGGGCGTGGATGGCGCCACCGTTTCTTTGCCACCGGCGTCCCGGCGTGGGCGCGCGGCGTCTACCTGCCCGAGACGCGGCAGACGGAAGTGCAGTGGCTCGAGGCCCGCGCCAGGGCACTCGAAAGCGAGCTGGCAGCGATTCGCACTCAGCTCGAGCGAGCTGGCAGCAGCCAGGATGAAAGCGGGTCGGGAGGCCGGGAATGAAGGTCGTGATCACGGCGCAGCGAGCGGCCTGGGACGCCCCGGTCGACCCCCGGTTCGGGCGGGCCCGCACCTTCGTCCTCGTCGACACCGAGAGCCGGGAGCTCCAGGAGATTCCGAACACGCAGGCGCTCGACGCGGCGCAAGGCGCCGGCGTGCAGGCGGCGGCGCTCGTCTGCCGCACCGGTGCCGAGGCGATCGTCACCGGCCACTGCGGCCCCAAGTCGTTCGCCGCCCTCGTGGCCGGAGGCGTGAAGGTCTTCACCGGAGCAGAGGGGACGGTGGCCGACGCTGTGGCGAGCCTCGGCGCCGGACAGCTCCGACAGGCCGACGCCGCGGACGTCCCCGGACACTGGGTGTGATCGTCGCGGTTGCATCGGGCAAGGGCGGCACGGGCAAGACCACGGTCGCCCTGTCCCTCGCTCTCGCAGCCGGCCGCCCGGTGCGGTTGCTCGACTGCGACGTCGAGGAGCCGAACTGCCACCTCTTCCTCGGTGGCGAGGTGGTGGCGCGGGAGGACGTCTCCCTGCCCACGCCCACCGTCGACTCAGGCAGATGCACGGCCTGTGGCCTGTGCGGCGAGCTCTGCCAGTTCGGGGGAATCGTCGTGCTTCCCACGGGAGCGCACGCTTTCCCCACGCTCTGCCACGGCTGCGGGGTGTGCGTGCAGCTGTGCCCGGCCGGCGCCTTGCGCGAGGCCCCCCGCAGGATCGGCGAGCTGACCGAGACGAGGGCGGGCTCGATCACGCTCGTCACCGGCCGTCTGGACGTCGGACAGACGCTGGCCCCGCCTCTGGTGCGGGCCGTGCGGGCACGGGGCGAGGGCAACGGCCTCGTCATCATCGACGCCCCACCCGGCACCTCGTGCCCGGTGGTCGCGGCGGTGCGCGGCGCCGACGTGGCGGTGCTCGTCACCGAGCCGACGCCGTTCGGCCTGCACGACCTCGAGCTCGCGGTGGAGGCGGTTCGCCGGCTGCGCGTGCCGTTCGGCGTCATCGTCAATCGCGCCGGCGTCGGCGACGCCCGCGTTGCCGATTTCTGCGAACGGGAAGGCATCCCGGTGCTGCTCGAGATCCCGCAGGAACGCCGCATCGCCGAGGCCTACGCCCGCGGTCTTTCCGTGGTGAGCGCCTGCCCCGAGCTCCGTCCCGCCTTCGCCGACCTGCTGGATCGTCTCGCCCAACTGGCCACAGTACAGCCACGCCAGAAAGACTGATATGCCGACCTACGAATACGCCTGTCCACGCTGCGGGAACCGCTTCGAGACACACCAGCCGATCACGGCCGAGCCCCTTTCCACCTGCCCGGCATGTGGTGGAGCACTCCAGCGTCTGCCTGGAGGCGGCGCTGCGATCCTCATTCGCGGCTCGGCGCCTGCATCCCGCCCGGACTGCGGGCAGGCGCGGCCGTGCTGCGGGCGCGAATCCCGCTGCGACCGCCCACCCTGCGGAGAGAGGTGACCGGAGTGAGACACAGGCACGTGTACCTGGTGCCTTCGCGCCGCCTGGGTCGCTCGCTCGGCGTCGATCTCGTCCCCCACAAGTGCTGCAGCTTCGACTGCATCTACTGCCAGCTCGGTCCAACCACGGAGCTGACAACGACGCGTCGCGATGGCACCGGTGTCCAGACACTCGTCGCAGAGGTCGAGGCAGCGATAGCCCACGGACCGCGACCGGATTTCGTCACGCTCTCGGGATCGGGAGAGCCGACACTGTACGAGCCGATCGGCGAGCTGATCGAAGCGCTCGGAAAGGTGTTCAGACCGATTGCAGTCCTCACCAACGGCTCGCTACTCACCGATGCGAGTGTGCGTGATGCCCTGTCCGGCGCCGATCTCGTCCTCCCCTCGCTGGACGCGGCCGACGACGCCACGTTCACCTATGTCAACAGACCACATCCCGATCTCACTTTTGCAGGCCTGATCAACGGCATGGTGACGTTCCGCCAGCAGTTCAAAGGAGAGATCTGGCTCGAAATCATGATGCTGGGTGGTGTGACGGCCACGGGGGACCAGGCTTCAAAGCTCGCGCAGATCGCGACCAGAATCAGGCCCGACCGCATTCAGCTCAACACCGTGGTGCGCCCTCCCGCCGTTGCGTACGCACTGCCCGCTCCCCGGAACGAGCTCGAGTCGCTGTGCCAGTGCTTCCATCCTCGCGCCGAGGTCATTGCCGAACCCCTGGTCTCGAACACGAGCTCCCACACCGCGGTGTCAGAATCGGAGGTGCTGGAGATCGTGCGCCGGCGACCCTGCACCGTCGGTGACCTCGCCATGGCCCTGGGAGCCCCGTCTCCGGCGGTGACCAAGACCCTCCAGTCGCTTCTGGCCAGCCGCACGGTGTGTGTGCGGATTTGCGGGCGCCGGGTCTTTTTCGCCATCGACGAGGGAGTCAACCCATGAAGGAGATCGTCGTCCTCAGCGGCAAGGGCGGCACTGGCAAGACGACCGTGCTGGGCTCGCTCGCCGTGCTGGCGGGGCACGCAGTGCTGGCGGACTGCGACGCGGACGCCGCCGACCTGCACCTGCTGCTGCGACCCGAGATCCGCACGCGCCAGCCGTTCTTCGCCGGCCACGAGGCGGTGATCCGTCACGCCACCTGCACCACCTGCGGCGCCTGTGTGCCGGTCTGCCGCGCCGGCGCGATCACGGCCAGCAACGGCTCGTTCACCGTGGAGCCCCTGCTGTGTGAGGGCTGCGGCTTGTGCGTCCGGATCTGCCCCGCAGCCGCCATCGACTTCCCATCCCGCTGTTGCGGCGAGTTGTACGTGTCCGACACCCGTTTCGGCCTGTTGGTGCACGCCCGCCTCGAACCCGGCGGCGAGAGCTCGGGGAAGCTTGTCACCCAGGTGCGCCGAGAGGCGCGGCGCCTGGCCGCCGAGCTGGGTGTGGACTGGTTGCTGGTGGATGGGCCGCCGGGGATCGGGTGCCCCGTCATCGCCTCGCTGAGCGAGGCCACCGCCGTGCTGGTCGTGACCGAACCGACGCCATCGGGGCTCCACGACCTCGAGCGCGTGCTCGAGCTGTGCCGCCACTTCGGCGTGCCCGCCAGCGTGTGCGTGAACAAGTGGGATCTTCACCCAGAGCTGACCGCCGGCATCGAGGAGCTGGCCCGGTCGCGGCAAGCGCCGGCGCTCGGCCGCATCCCCTACGATCTGGCCGTGACCGAGGCGCAGGTGCAGGGGCGGCCGGTGGTCGAGGTGGGAGGTCCGGCCGCAGAGGAGATCACCCGCCTGTGGGGGAGTCTGCAGACGATTGGAGGAGCGAGTGGAAGCTGAGTTCGTACCGTCCCCTGCCCTGATCGACCACGCCCAGAACCCGCGCAACCTGGGGGCGCCGCAGCGTGCCGACGGGTACTCGCGGATCACCGGACAGTGCGGCGACACGATGGAGATCTGGCTGTGCTGCCGCGGAGAGCGGATCGTCGAGGCACGGTTCGTCACCACCGGCTGCGGGCCCTCTCTGGCCTCCGGCAGCGCCGTCACCGAGCTTGCGCGCGGGCTGCCGCTCGACGAGGCGCTGGCGATCGGCCCCGGCGAGGTGCTGCGCACGCTCGGCGGGCTCCCGGAGGAATCTCGCCACTGCGCATCCCTGGCTGCCGAGACCTTGCACGCCGCCTGCCTGGACGCCCTCAGGGGCGGCGAAGGAGTCCGTGCCGAACAGGCTCGCCTGGCTGCCGAACGTGCTGTCGAACAGGAGCGCTTACGCGCCAGGGTCGCGGCGATTCGCCACCAGGTCGTGGTGCTCTCCGGCAAGGGCGGTGTGGGCAAGAGCACCGTGGCGGTGAGCCTGGCTGCCGCCGCCGCCCGCGCCGGCCTGGCCGTGGGGCTGCTGGATGTCGACGTGCACGGTCCCAGCGTCCCCACCATGGCCGGGATCCAAGGGCAGCGGCCTTTGGTCGTCGGCGAGGCGCTCGCCCCGGTCGAGGTCGGCGGCGTCAAGGTGATGTCGGTGGGGCTGCTGCTCGGCGACCAGGATCAGGCGCTCATCTGGCGTGGGCCGATGAAGGCCAAGGTCATCGAGCAGCTTCTGCGCGACGTGGCGTGGGGCGAGCTCGACCTCCTCGTCGTCGACGCTCCCCCGGGCACCGGCGACGAGCCGCTGGCCGTGTGCCAGCTCCTCGGCCGTCCCGACGGCGCCGTCATCGTGACCACGCCCCAGGACGTCGCCATCACGGCGGTGCGCAAGTCGATCACGTTCTGCCGGCAACTCGGCATGCCGGTACTGGGCGTGGTCGAGAACATGAGCGGCATGCTGTGCCCTGCCTGCGGGCACCTCGCCGAGGTCTTCGGCTCGGGCGCCGGCGAGATCATGGCCTCCGAGATGGGGGTACCGTTTCTGGGGCGCATCCCGATGCATCCGGAGATCGCGGCGGCTGGGGACGCGGGCGCTCTCCTCCGCGCGCCATGGGCCAGTGACCCTCTCGCTGACGCCTTCTCTCACGCCTTCACTCCCGTGCTGGCGCTGGCGGGCGCGGTCCCGCCCGAGCCAGAATCGCCAACCCCAAAAAGAGAAACGGAGCAAGCCATGCGTATCGCGATTCCCCTCGCCGACGGCCGCCTCGCCCAGCACTTCGGGCACTGCGCGGCGTTCGCCCTTCTCGACGTCGACCTTGATCAACGCAAGATTCTGGCCCGTCAGGACGTGCCGGCTCCCGACCACCAGCCAGGGTTGCTGCCGCCGTGGCTCGCCGAGCGCGGCGCCAAAATCATCCTGGCCGGGGGCATGGGCTCCCGTGCCCAACAACTCTTCGCCCAGCACGGCATCCAGGTGATCGTCGGGGTACCTTCCGAGACACCTGAGGCACTCGTCACCGCATGGATGGCCGGCACCCTCGTGTCTGGCGAGAACGTCTGCGACCACTGAGCCGCAGCCAGGAAGAACGCTCGTGAGCCACGACATCGCACATCTCGGCCGCAACACCCTCACCATCCACGCCGGCGGGGACATCGACCGCACGACCGGGGCGGTGGCGCCCCCCATCTACCAGACCTCGACGTTTGCCTTCGCGAGCTGCGAACAGGGCGCGGCCCGCTTCGCCGGGCAGGAGGACGGCTTCATCTACACGCGCATGGGCAACCCCACGACCGCGCGGCTCGAGGCCGCGGTGGCGGCGCTCGAGGGAGGGTTCGGCGGCCTCGCCACCTCCTCCGGCATGAGTGCGCTGTGCACGATCCTCTTCGCCCTCCTCGGGCAGGGTGCCCACATGGTAGGGTCGAGCTCTGTCTATGGCCCGTCACGGGTCGTGGTCGAGCGCGATTTCAGCCGATTCGGCGTCACCTCCACGTTCGTCGAGACCGCCGATCTCGACGCCGTGCGGGCCGCCCTCCGCCCCGAGACCCGCCTCGTCTTCGTAGAAACCCCGGCCAACCCGACGATGGCGATCACCGACATCGCTGCAGTTGCGGAGCTGGCCCGTGCGCACGGTGCCATGCTGGTGGTCGACAACACCTTCTCGAGCCCGATCCTGCAACGTCCCATCACTCTCGGCGCCGACATCGTCATGCACAGCATGACCAAGTTCCTCAACGGACACTCCGACGTGGTGGCAGGCATGGTCATACCGGCGACCGAGGCGCTGTACCGGCGGATCCGCCCGGTCCATGCCTACCTCGGAGCGTGCATGGATCCGCACCAGGCGTGGCTCACGCTGCGCGGCTTGCGCACGCTGTCGATGCGGGTCCGCACGGCGCAGGAAGGAGCCCGGCAAGTCGCGCCGTGGCTCGAGCGGCACCCGAAGGTGGAGTGGGTGCGCTACCCGGGGCTGACGAGCCACCCACAGCACGAACTCGCCGCGCGCCAGATGGAGGGCCCGGGCTCGCTGATTTCGTTCGAGCTCCGAGGTGGATACGAGGCCGGCGTGCGCATGCTCAACCACGTGAAGCTCATGACCCTTGCCGTGTCGCTCGGTGGCGTGGAGTCGCTCATCCAGCACCCGGCCAGCATGACCCACGCGGCGATGCCCCGGCCTGACCGCATCGCGGCCGGCATCACCGACGGCCTGGTGCGCCTGTCGGTGGGGTGCGAGGACGTCGAGGACATTCTCGCCGACCTCTCGCAGGCACTGGATTGGGCATAGACCGGGCACAAGGAGGGCCGGATGACCAGAGTCGGGATCATCATTTGCGGTCGTTACAGCAACTGCGGCGGCGGCAAGTGTTTCCGGGCCTTGCGGGAGCGGCACGGAGGGTTCGCCCGCTACCCGGCCGACCAGGCGCTCGAGATCGTCGGCTACTCGACCTGCGGGGGCTGTCCTGGGGGCAACGTCGAGTACGTCCCTGCCGAGTTCACCCGCAACAAATGCGATGTCGTGCACCTGGCCACCGGCCTCGTCGTCGGCTATCCCCCGTGCCCGAACATCCGACGTTTCAAGGAATTCATCGAGACCCAGTACGGCCTGCCCGTGGTCGTGGGGACGCACCCGATTCCTCTCAAGTACCTGCAGGCGCACGAGCGGCTGTCGTTCTGGGATGCCTCCGGCATGCGCGAGCTGGCGGCTCACCTGCTGGCGGAGCCCCGCGGGCTCATGGAGGCGTACAACTGATCGCCATCCTCCTGGCGCTGGCGCCCGCGGTCACGGAGGCTCTCCTTCCGCCGCCGTGCGACGCGACGTGCGAGCGCCGCGTCGCCGAGGCGGCGCTGGCTCGCGGCGAGGTGCGCCCGGCCCGCGGGCGGCTGCGGGAGGCGGTCGCCCGCCACCCCGGCGACCCGACAGCACGGGAGAAGCTGGCGGCGAGCAAGAAGGAAAGGGTCGTCAACCGGGTCGAGGCGACTCCGACCATCTGCATCGACGATCGCCGGAGGGTCGGCGACCTCGAGATCGGCGGGATCCTCGACGCCGTCTTCGAGGAGTTCGACCGGGTGGGAGGACGGCAATGGCACACACGATGAAGCTCGCGCTCGCCCTGGCGTTGCTTTCTGGCGGCGCTTCGGCGGAAGAGCGGCTGGGCGTGTTCGAGTTCTTCGTCCGCGGCGGGGGAGCCTACTGTCAGGCAGCAGCGCCCGCGGTGAGGTCGCTGCAGACCGAGATGGCCGGTCGGGCGGTTCTGCTCGAGTACGCCTATGACAGCTTCCCGCACGGGCGGGTGGAGCGATGGTGGGCGGCCTACTCGGGTTCTCCGTACGTCTACCTGCCGCTGGTGATGGTGGGCAGCGGGCTCGAGGTTGACCAGGGGCCCGTGAACTACTACACCCGCTACAAGGCGATGCTCGATGCCGAGCTGGCGCGACCTCCGCAGGCGTCGATGCGGGTGTGGAACCGCCGCCAGGGCGGCGGGCTCCAGGTCTTCGTACGCGCGACCAATCAGGCTTCCGTCCCGCTCACCCCCGATCATGCGGCCGGGTTCTGGGTGGTGGTCTGGGAGGACAAACCCATCGGCCTGACAATGACATGGGTGCGCACGACCGCCGCCTCGCCGCTGACCGCCGCCCTCGTCCCCGGGGCGACGGCCGTCGCGACCGTGGACGTGCCGTCTGTTGGGAGCGTGGACTGGGACAGGCTCCGCGCTCTCGTGCTGCTCGAGCACCGCCCGGGTGGCGCCACGGGCCCGTACGACATGCTGCAGGCCGCGATCGCCTCACCCGCCGGGCTCGACGTATCCCCATCGTCGCTCGCACTGAGCCCTTCCAGCCCGAGCGCGGAGGTGACGCTTGACGGTCCCCACCTTCTGAGCTGGACGGCCACGCCCGAGGTGCCATGGCTGCACACCCAGCCGAGCTCGGGCACACTGCCTGCGACCTGCACGATCTCGCTCGAGGGCACACTGCCGGCCGGACAGACCGCCGCAGTGCATTTCGTCGCCACGGGCGGCGGCATGTCGTTCGACACCAGCGTCACCGTCACGGTACACGGTCGCACCGGGCGCATCCGCCGCCATCTGACCCGGCGTGCCCCCACTGGCGCAGCCGCTCCGTGAGGATGTCAACACTCTTTAGAAATGTCCCCTTGGGAGCTCGATAGAAATGACCCCC
>DAOOJE010000029.1:0-52627 GCA_035384965.1 Thermoanaerobaculaceae bacterium | reverse complement strand
GCGCCCGCGTGGCCGGCGACGACTTCAACACTCGCGACATCCTCCTCACCGAGGCGGTGGCGACGCTGATCGCCGGCGTCTGCGGAGGTGTCGCCCAGTCCACCCCGTATATCGGCCAGCCGGCCTACAAGGGGATGGGCTCGCGCGCCGGGTACACGCTGCTGACCGGGCTGTTCGTGGGGCTCGGTGGAATGCTCGGGTACGTCGGCTACATCGTCGAACTCATCCCGCGGGCGGTGCTGGCGCCGATCCTCATCTTCGTGGCGCTCGACATCATGGTGCAGGCAACGCTCGCCTGCCCGCCCCGCCACGCCCCTGCGGTGATGCTTGCGTACTTCCCGACCGTGGCGAGGCTGCTGGCGATCAAGTACGGCACCTACCTCCCCGCCGCCACACTGGCCTCGCTCATGGTCGCCGAGGGGAAGGAACTGCCGGAGGCGCTCGTCACGGTGGCGCTGGGCAACGGGTTCATCCTCACCGGCATGCTGTGGGGCGCGTTCCTGGCCGAGATGGTCGACCGCCGCTTGCGGCTTTCGGCGCTGTACCTGGCGATTTGCGGGGTCTTCTCCTTCTTCGGGGTGATCCACTCGGCGGCGGTCAACGGCAACATGTACCTGCCGTGGCACCTGACCGAGCCGCTGGCGCGCGCGGTGCCGTACCAGTTCGCGACCGCCTACCTCGTGCTGGCGGGGCTGCTGCTCGCGCTGTCGTTCACGCGCGGTGCCAAGGAACCACCGGCGGCCGACCTCGGGCACCCTGACTTCGAGGCACCCCCCACCTCCGCGTGAGTGCAGTTTTCGACCGGGCGGGCCAGGGGGCGTTGCCTGTATCCTGGTAGAGGGACCCGCGCCGCGGCATGATCGGCAGGACGCTCGGCCACTACACCGTGGAGGCTCGCCTGGGTCGGGGCGGCATGGGCGAGATCTACCTCGCCAGGGACGCCCGCCTGGACCGGCGCGTCGTCCTGAAGGTGCTGCCGCAAGAGCTGGCGGCCGACCCCGAGCGGCGGCTGCGCTTCGAGCGCGAGGCACGGGCGGTGGCGGCGCTGTCACACCCCAACATCGTCACGATCCACTCGGTCGAGGAGGTCGACGGCGTTCACTTCCTGGCGATGGAGCTGGTGGACGGGCGCACCCTCGGCGAGATCATCCCCGACGGTGGTTTCGACTTGGAGAGGTTCTTCGAGGTGGCGATTCCCCTCGCCGATGCGGTGGCGGCGGCGCACGCGCAGGGCATCGTGCACCGCGACCTCAAGCCGGACAACGTCATGGTGAGCTCGTCCGGCCTCGTGAAGGTCCTCGATTTCGGACTCGCCAAGCACACCGGCCCCGAGGGGGTGGCGCCGCTGGCGGTGATGCAGACGGTGACCACGACCGGCGAGGGAGTCATCCTCGGCACGGTCTCGTACATGTCCCCGGAGCAGGCCGAGGGCAAGCCGGCCGATGCGCGCTCGGACGTCTTCTCGCTCGGGATCCTGCTTTTCGAGATGGCGACAGGGCGCCGGCCATTTGTCGGCGACTCGGCGGTCTCGGTGCTGTCGTCGATCCTCAAGGACACGCCCCCGAGCCTCGGCGAGCTGCGGCCGGACCTGCCGCGTTCCCTCGGGGCGGTCATCCAGCGCTGTCTCGACAAGGACCCGGAACGGCGCTTCCAGTCGGCGGCCGAGGTGCGGGCCGAACTCGAACGGCTGCGCCAGGCCGCGAGGCGCCGGGGCGTGCGGTCCTGGCGGGCCCGGCGCCGAGCAGCAGTGGCGGGCATGATAGGCGGCGCCGTGCTCCTCGCGGCGCTGGCGGGGCTCGCCGTGGTGCGCCCGTGGGGCAGCCGGCAGACCGCGATCGCCGTGCTGCCGTTCGAGAACCTGAGCGCGGAGCAGGAGAACCGGTACTTTTCCGACGGGATCACGGAGGAGATCGCGGCCAAGCTCGGCCGCATCGGCAGGCTCAAGGTGGTCGCGCGGGCGGCCACGGCGCGCTACCGGGGCGCCCGCAAGGATCCGCGCGAGATGGGCCGGGAGCTGGGGGTCGACTACCTGCTGGACGGCTCGGTGCGCAAGGCCGGAGAGCGCGTGC
This sequence comes from Thermoanaerobaculaceae bacterium, assembly GCA_035384965.1. Taxonomy (GTDB): domain Bacteria; phylum Acidobacteriota; class Thermoanaerobaculia; order Thermoanaerobaculales; family Thermoanaerobaculaceae; genus JAAYVZ01. The sequence goes on along the minus strand of DAOOJE010000029.1, from coordinate 50,558 downwards.
GCATCGGCGCCCAGCTCGTGAGCGCGCGGGACGGCTTCCAGCTCTGGAGCGAGGCGTTCGAAGGCGACATCGGCGACGTCTTCAGGCTGCAGGAGGACACCGCGCTCGAGATCGCCGAGGCGCTCAAGGTGCGGCTCTCCCCGGGGGAGGAACGAGCCGTGCGCCAGCGGCTGACCGCCAGCCCGCAGGCGTTCGATGCCTACCTGCGCGGGCGGGCGCTGCTCGAATACTTCGACGACTCGACCAAGCTCGAAGTCGCCCGAGCCCACCTCGAGCGCTCGCTCGCCCTCGACCCCGACTACCCGCTGGCGCTTGCCGGGCTGTCGAGGGTGGAGGCGCAGTACCACCGCAACCTGGATCCGAGCCCGGTGCGCCTGCGGCGGGCGGAGGAGCTGGCCCGACGGGCTCTCGAGCTGCGGCCCGACCTTGCCGAAGCCCACCTCGCCATGGCCCAGGTTCTGGGCAACCGGTTCGAGTACGCCGAGGCTGCGGCCCGCTGCCGCGAGGCGATCCGTCTCGACGAGGCCAACGCGTACGCCTGGGATCTCCTGTCGTGGGCGCTCGCGTACCTGCAGCCCCCTGACGCGCGCGGCGCCGAGGAGGCGGCGCGGCGAGCCATCACCCTCCAGGCGTCGCTCATCGGGGCCCACTACCACCTCGGTCGAGCGCTGCTGCTGCAGGGTCGGTACGCCGAGGCAATCGAGGCGTTCGGACAGTCGCGCCAGCTCGACCCCACCTTCGAGACCGCCTACGTGGGCATGGCCCAGGCTTACCTCGCCCAGGGTGACGCCGGGCGCGCCGCCGACGCCCTGGCGAGGGTTTCCAGAACGGCCGGCTCGCCGGTGGTGCTGATGCTCGGGGCGGCGATCCACGCCTCGCTCGGGGACCTGGACTCGGCGTTCGCGGGTCTCGAGCGGGCGCTCGGGGCCGGCTACAGGGACGTCGCGGCGCTGCGAACCAGCCCCCACCTCGCGGCGGCGCGAAGCGACCCCAGGTGGGGGCCGCTGCTGCGCCAGTACGGGATCGAGCCGTGAGCGGGAGGACCCTTATACTGAGGGCGGGCACGAAGGCAGGCCGAGCGCGATGATCGGAACCCCGATCCGGGTGCTGGTGGTGGACGACGACCCGATCGCCGTCGAGATCATCCTCGAGTACCTGGACGGCATGCAGGTCGAGGCCACCACGGCCCACGACGGGCAGGCGGGGTGGGAGGCACTGGAGGCCCGCCCGGGCGAGTTCGACGTCGTGCTGCTCGATCGCATGATGCCGCGCCTGAACGGGATCCAGCTCCTGCAACGGATCCGTGCCGACGTGCGGTTCGAGGCCCTGCCGGTGATCCTGCAGACCAGCGCCTCCGACCAGCGCGAGGTGCTCGAGGGCATCCAGGCCGGAGCGTACTACTACCTCACCAAGCCGTTCCGCAAGGAGATGCTGCGCTCGATCGTGCGCGCCGCGGCCTCGGACTTCGCCCGCGTCAAGGCCTTGCGCGAGGAGCTGCGCAAGCAGGTCGGCGTGCTCAACCTCCTCCGGACAGGAAGGTTCGAGTTTCGCACCCTGAACGAGGCCATGGACCTGGGCGCGTTCCTGGCCCGCGCCTTCCCGGACCCCGACCGCGTGCTGATCGGCCTGTCCGAGCTGCTGGTCAACGCCGTGGAGCACGGCAATCTCGAGCTGTCCTACGAGGACAAGGGGCGGCTCGAGGAACAGGGCACCTGGCGCGAGGAGATCGAGCGCCGGCTCGCCGATCCGACGCTCGGCGCGCGCCTCGCCGAGGCCGAGCTCGAGCGCCGCGCCGAGAGCGTCACGGTGACGATCCGCGACCAGGGGCGGGGATTCGACCCCGAGCCGTACCTCCGGGTCGACCCGGCGCGGCTGTTCGACACCCACGGTCGCGGCATCCTCATCGCCAAGACCATGAGCTTCGACGAGCTCCAGTACCGCGACCGCGGCCGGGAGGTCGTGGCGGTCGTGAAGACTGGACCCGTCCCCCCGCCCGGTTCGTAGTTGTTGCTTCGCGGTCTTCGCAGTCTGGATCCGGTCGCCCGCCTGGCCCCTCTGCCTCGGGAACGGTGGGCGTCGGGCACGGTAGACCTGGCTCGGAGAGGCACCCCACCTTGGGCGGAACAGGGTGTCGACAGGGCGCGTCGCCGTTGCGGTGTATTCCCCGCCGGAGGGCGACCGCCTACTTGGTGTCGAGGATGAGCGGCAACCCGTCCTTGCCGGCGCCGATGACCACCACCTTGGCGTTGGGAGACTGGGCGAGCTTTTCAGTGGCCTCGATGCCCTTCCAGCGCAGGAGCGGCTCCGAGATCCCCTTGGTGACGATCTCCTGGAAGTCGGCGATGCCCCGGGCCTCGATGCGCTTGCGCTCGGCCTCGAGCTTTTCCTTCTCGAGCACGAACTGCATGCGCTGACTTTCCTGCTCGGCCCGCAGCTTCTCCTCGATCGCCTGGGTGAGGCCGCCCGGCAGCCCGACCCTGCGCAGCGGCGTCGACTCGATGTTGATGCCGCGGGGGCCGACGAGCTTGCGCAGCTCTTCGAGGATCGTCCGGGCCAGCAGCTCGCGCTCGGAGGTGTACAGCGCGCGGGCGTCGTAGGTTGCGGTGACGCCGCGGGCCACCGAGCGGAACTGCGGCACGAGGATCACCTCGGTGAAGTTCAGGCCCACGGTCTTGTAAATCTCCGCTGCCTTCTCGGGGTCGAGATGGTACAGCGCCGAGACTTCGAGCTGCACGGTCAGCCCCTCTTTGGAGGGCACGTCCATGACCTCCTTGGCCTCCTGCGTCTTGACCGAGAGCTTGATGATGCGCGCCAGCGGGTTGCGCATGTTGATGCCGGCCTTGAGTGTGTTGGGCGAGACCGACCCGAAGAAGTCCACCACGCCCACGTGCCCGGCCGGAATCACGGTGAACAGCTGCGAGAGCGCCGCCACCGTGGCGACCACGCCGACCACGGTGGCGAGTCCGGCCGAGCTCCGGGCCGCGAGATCCCCGGCCCGACCCGACTGGCGGGCGGCGAAACGGGCGGCCGCGAAAGCCGCGGCGGCGACGGCGACGGCGACGATGAAGAGCATCGAGATCCTCCCGGCGCATCGGATCCGCGGGCGGCGCGCCCGGCGGCCGTGCAGGCCTTTCTTCCGCGCCCAGCATACCCCGAGCCAGGGGCGCCTCGTGTTGGGACGAGTGTACGGTTCGGGCCGGACGGCGGTTGCGGCTGGTGTGCGCGGCGTCACCGTCCGCCTGCGTCTCGAGTACGATACTGCCCGCAGGCCTCGGACTGCGGGCAGTGCGAGCTCGGTACAGCCGGAGGCGCGGGAGGCTGACGTGCGACGAGACTGCAGGCTCGGATTGGCGCTGCTCCTGCTCGGCGGCTGGGCGGTGGCGGACGAGACGCTTTACATCAACCCGTCGCCACCGGCGGCGCAGGCGGGTCAGGAGATCACGTTCCAATTCAGCCCCTCTGTGCGGCGCGAGGGGGACGCCGTGACCCTCGACTTCGGCGACGGCGGGTCGGCGACGGTTTCCTACTCGATCGGATGTGGCATGCTGGGGGGCTGCAACGAGGCCAAGCATACCTACGCCGGCACCGGCACCTTCACGGTGACGGGCAGCGGCACGGCCAGCGGGGTGAAGGTGGCGGGCTCGGTGCAGGTGACGATCAGCGCGGTGGCCGGGGATCCCCACATCTGGGTGTGCACCGCGGCGCACCAGCCGGGCTACAACCAGACCGTCTGGCGCACCGACCTCGAGGTGCACAACCCCGGATCGGCCAAGGCCACGTTCCGGATCAGCCTCCTCAGGCGCGACACCGACAACCGGCAGCCGCAAACCATGGAGTACTCGCTCCAGGGCGAGCGCTCGCTCCACCTGCCCGACGTGCTGCTCGATCCGTTCGGCTTCGAGGGCGCGGCCGCGCTGCGGATCACGCCGGTGACCGGCACGCTGGTGGTGCACAGCCGCACCTACAACCAAGTCGGTGCCGGCAGCTACGGACAGTTCGTGCCGGGGGTCGCCAGCGCCCAGGCCGTGCAGTTCGGTCAGGAAGGCCGGCTCATCGGGCTGTTCCACGATCCGAACCCGACGCGGGGGTTTCGCACCAACCTCGGCCTGGTCAACGCGAGCCCGGCTCCGATCAGCGTCGAGGTGAAGTTCCTCAGCGGCCTCGGAACCCCGCTCGGGACACGGACGGTGGAGCTGCGCACCTACGAGTTCGTCCAGCTCAACAAGGTGTTCGAGCTCATCACGCCGGAGCGCGTGAGCGGGGGCTACCTGCGCCTGCGCACCCTCACGACCGGCGGGGCGTTTTTGGCCTACGCCTCGATGGTGGACAACATCACCGGCGACCCGGTCTTCATCCCGGCGGTGGTGATGCCTGGCGCCCAGCCGTGAAGTCGGCGAACGGCGGGTTGACGGCGCGGATTTCCGCCAGCAGGGCGGCGGCCTCGCTGGCCGCACCGGCAGCGAGCAGCGCCCGGTACCAGGCCTGGCGGTTGTAGAGCTTGAAGATCCCCGCGTCATCTACGCCGCGGTAGGTGAGGTTCGCGTCGGCGGCGCCGAACCGCTCGGCGGCAGCGGCAAAACGGCCCGCGGCAAACTCTGCCTGTCCCTGCATGTGGAGGCTGCCGGCGGCGATGAGCGACTTCCTGAACGACGGCGGCACCTTCTCCGAGGCCTGCGCGTACTTCGCGAGAGTGGCCTCGGCCTCCGCCGACCTGCCGGTGTGGACCGCTGCCGAAAACCGCAGGATGTCGTCGCTCAGGACATCGCCGCACTCGCCCGAGAGCGCCTGCCAGACGGCCTCCCAGTCCTGCGCATGCATCGCCCGCCATAGCGGGAGCAGGCAGCGCATCCGCCCGAGCAGCGGCTCCTCGCACCCGGCGGCCCGGGCGCGCTCGACCACCGCCTCCCCGCCGTCCATGCTGCCCTTGAGAATCGCCAGGCTGAGCATGTGCTGGAAGGCGACGCAAAAGTCCGGCTTGTCGACCAGCGCCTGCTCGAGCTGCTCGCGGGCCTCGTCGTAGCGGCCGGCGAGGATCAAGAGCTCGGCCAGAGAGTCGTGGGGGTTCGCCTGGTCGGGGGCGAGGTACATGTAGGTGCGGAACATGCGCTCGGCGTCGGCGAAGTCGCCGCGAGCCAGGGCGATGTAACCGAGCTGGTTGTAGGCCTCCACCCGGTTGGGCGCCACCTCGACGAGCCGCTTGAAGGTCGTTTCGGCCGCCGCCCAGTCGCGCCGGTTCACTTGCCGGCGTCCCAGGATGTCGAGTACGAACGGGTCGTCGGACTCGTCGGCCAGAAACGCGTCGAGGATCTTCTCGGCGCCCTCGGTGTCGCGCCGGAACAGCGCGAGGTAGTAGCTCAGCAGGAAACGCTCGCGCGGCCGAAGGCCGGAGGGGTCGACCGTCTCGAGCCGGGCCACGACCTGGGTGCGATCGAGCCCGGGGTCCTTCGAGTCGTTGGCCGTGATGAGCTGGAACAGACGGGCCATCGCGAAGTCGGGGTCGAGCTCCAGAGCCTTGCGGAAGTGGGCCTGCGCCTCGGCCCAGTAAATCTTGCCCTGGGCGTCGAGGCCGAGCTCGAACTCGGCCAGCGCCGCGGGGGAGCTGGTGGTCCACTCAGGCTGCCGCTGGGCGACGAGCAGCCAGCCACCCGCCAGACTGGCCACTGCCACTCCCCCGAGGATGAGCGCCTTCCATCGCACGGCCGTGCCTCCTCGAGCCGCGCCCCGAGCCGTCGAGACACGCCTCGCGATCCCAGTCTACGCCTGATTACTCAGCAGGTTGCGCCAGCTCGGTCGGCCTTCCGGCCGATCCGGGGCCGAGCCTCCGGCGCGGCGCCAGCGAGGAGCGCAGGACGGGCACCTCGAGCCGCGACGGGTACGTCGGACCGACGAGCAGCACCGGGTGCGCCACCGTGCCCTGCCCGGGCGAGTTCAGGTCGCCTCCGGTGTTGGGGTTGACCTCGAAGCGCGGCCGGTTCGAGCCGCTCACCGAGATGCGCAGCCGGTGCCCCACGTTGACCACGAGCGCGGTCGAGGTGAGGTCCACCTCGACCTCGACCGCCTGTCCGGGGGTGAGCAGGCACTCGCGGTCGGCGCCGCACCGCATGCGGGCCCGGGCGATCCCGTCCACGACCAGCATCGAGCGGCCGTCCGGGTAGACGTCGGCCAGGCGCACCGCGAGGTCGAGGTCGCGCGTGTCGGGGCGCACCCACAGCACCGCCCGGAGCGGCCCGACGACCGGCAGCGGCGCGGCGAGCGCCGGCGTGGAGAAGACCAGGACGTCGTCGCGTGCCTCGATCGGGCGCTGGTCCTCGGGCCCGATCCCCTGGTAGGCCCCGTCAACCGTCTCGAACAGGTTGGCGCCCCCCCTCGTCGGAACCGGGTTGGCAGGATCGGCAAAGAAGGCGCGCTCGCCGGCGGCCGGCAGGGCGCGGTCGAGCCCGCCGCTGGCGTCGAAGTACAGCGGCACGAGCCACGACGGCGGCGGCCAGTCCTGGAGCGCGAGCCACTGGTTGCCCGGCGCCCCAGGCTCGCCGGCCGCGCCCATGAGGTAGATGCGCACCGGCGGCCAGCTCGCGACCGCAGGCTTGCCGCCTTGCAGGTGGTGAACGAACCAGTCACGCCAGTCCGTCAGAAGTTCGCCGTACGACACCGCGTTGGCGGGGTAGGTGAGCTGCCCCGCCTGGGTGCCGCCGAGCCCGGTGTGCGTCCAGGGGCCGACCACGAGCTTCTGGGCGCCCCGGGCGTTTGGACCGCCGTGGTGCTGGATGAGCCGGAAGGCATCGAGCGTGCCCTGAAGGAAGATGTCGTACCACCCGCCGACGTGCAGGCCGGGGACGTCGATGGTTCCGACGTGCGAGACGACGTCCGTCTCCTCCCACCAGGCGTCCCACAACCGGTGCTGGCGAAGCTGCTCGTAGAAGTCGAGCGAGCCCTGTCCGGCCAGCCAGGGGTGCGCGAGCCCGTAGCGCAGCGCACCGCCGGCAAACGCTGCGTGGTGGTAGAAGTCCGCCGTCGCGACCACGGGAAGCTGGCACTTCAAGGCGGCCGGCGCGCCGGGCGCGAGAGCGTACTCGGTGATTCCCAGGGCCGAGCCGCCGAACGTGCCGATCCTGTCGTTGCTCCAGCTCTGGCGGGTGATCCACTCGATGGTCGCCTGCCCGTCCACACGGTCGTCGCGGAACACGGTGTTGTGGCCCTCCGAGCGGCCGGTGCCGCGCACGTCCTGCGCCACGCACACGAACCCCTGCGCCCACCACGCCAGGCAGGTGTTGGCCGACAGCGCGCTCCGCTTGCCATACGGGGTGCGCTGCAGGATGACCGGCCACGGTCCCCAGCCGTGTCCGACCGGCAGGTAGATGTCGGTCGCGAGGCGCACCCCGTCCGGCATCGTGACGAACATCTCGGCTGGAGTCTGCCCCTGCGCGGGCGCCGCTGCGCCGGCCGCCCAGGCGACTCCCAGCACGGCAAGCACGGCACGGCACGATCGATGGCTCGGCATGGCGCCATCCTACCTCACCGGCTCCACGGCGCGATTGAGATGTCCCCGGGTGCCGGCACGAAGCCGTGTCGTGACCATGGTCGGGTGGACCCCGCCCGCGCCGGGGTCCGAGGACGACACGCCGCCTGCTGTCAGTGCGTCGACCTGATCTCCAGCCGTGAGGTCGCAGCGGGTTGCAGCGGTTTGGGCTCGGTGGTCTCGAAAGCCGCCCGGACGGCGTACACCCCATCCGGCAGCGGCCGGCCGCCCTCGAGCACGAGCGGGAGCCGGAACGGCAGCGCCAGCGCGCTGCGCTGAAGGCGCGCCCGCACCAGGCACTTGCAGTCGCAATCCCGGCCGTCGCCGGCCCGCGTCTGCAGCAGCACGTTCCCCGCGCCGTCCACGAGTTCGATGACGGCGCGCACGCAGCCGCCAAAGGTGAGTTCCACGGCAGTCTCGGTGTCGTTGCGCACCGACAGCACACCCTTGAGCACCGGCAGGCGCTGCGGGTCGACCGGCGGCATGAGGTCATTGACCGCCACAGCGCGGTCGAGCGCCAGCGACGTCGTGTACGGCATACGCAGCGGCCACCCCCCGCCGGCGTTGGTCTCGACCAGCTCGCTCACCACCTCTCCAGCCAGCGAGCTCTCGGTGCGGCGAACGAGCCCCACGCCAGGCGCGAACCACTCGGCGGTGATCCCGGCATCGGCGCAGCGGGAGGCGAAGACCACCTTGACGGCGTTCTCGAACTGGCCGGCCGGAACCGTCACCTTCTCCGGGCGAGCGGCGACATGTAGCCGCGAACCGTCGATGCACTCGGCGCCGGACAGCGGCTCGGCCACGCCGGCGAGTTCGAGCGTCCACGACAGACCCGCCGGCGCCCGCAGCATGTACCACAGCACATCGCGCCCGCCCTCGGGGCGCGCCTCGGTGACGACGTCGAGCGGCAGCACCCGCACGAGCCGCGGCGGACCAGGGAAGTATCCGACGAGCCGGTGGTATCCGAGCTCGAGCGTCCCCGCCGGCTCCGCCACGACCTCGGCCCGCCACGTCGACGTACCGGCCGGACCTCGCCGCTCGTACGTCCAGTAGGTCCCGGGCTGGAGCGGGAGGTAGGAGAGCGTTCGCAGCCCCTCGCGCACCTGCCCCTGGGCGTCGGCCCGGACAGGAATCAGCACGGCGACGAGCGTCCCCACGACGACTGTCCCGAGCATGCGTGCACATCGCATGAGAACCTCCCCGGGGCAGATCGCCCCTCCGCATCACAAGGTAGGCCTCGCTGCAGCCTCGCGCCAGGGTGGGCCGGGTCGGCGCCTAGCTGTACCCCCCCATGAGGCGGTTGATGACCCGGCTCACGAACAGCCAGAGCACGAGCGACGCCACCAGCGCGATGACGGCGCACACGCCGAAGATGGTCACGAGCGGCACGGTCTCCATGAGCCCCGCGATCTTCCCGGCGCCGTACGAGCCGAGGCCGGTGGCGAAGAACCAGGCGCCCATGAGCTGGCTCGAGAGCTGCCTGGGGGCCAGCTTCGAGACGTAGCTGAGCCCCACCGGCGACAGGCACAGCTCGCCGATGGTGTGCAGGAAGTACACCCCGACGAGCCACCCCAGGCTGACCTTGGTAACCGTGCCGGGCGTGCCCTGGGCGATCATCGACGCGGGCACCAGCAAGAAAAAGCCGAGGGCGGCGAACAGAAGGGCGAGCGCGAACTTGATCGGGCTCGACGGCCACTTGCCGGCGCGCCTGGTCCAAATCCAGGCGAACACCCCTCCCAGCGCCACGATGAGGACGGCGTTGATCGACTGCGTCCATGAGGCCGGGACCTCGAAGCCGAACACGTTCAGGTTCGTGTACTCCTTGGCGAACAGCACCAGGCTCGAGCCCGCCTGCTGGAACACGAACCAGAACGTCATCGAGAAGACGAGCATCATGCCCACCACACCCATCCGGGTCCAGTCCTCCCGGCCGAGCGGCGCATGCTCGGCGGTCGTCTGGGACGACGACGCCTGGGCGCTGGTCCTGGTCGTGACGAGGCCGCGGTTGATGAGGAGCTGCACGCCGAACATCATGGCGAGCGAGCCGATCGCCCCGGCGGCGAGCTGGACGACCCAGCTCGGCGACCACAGCACCATCCAGGCGAGGCCAAGCAGCGCCAGCACGACCACGCTGACGAAGCCGAGGCCGCGGGGGGCGGGCTCGGCCTGGCCCTCGGGCAGGTTGACATCGCGCACGAGGTGGCCGCGGAGTACGAAGTTGATCAGGCTCAGCAACATCCCTGCGCCGGTGATGCCGAACGCCCAGGCCCAGCCGGTCTTCGAGGAGAGGCCGATGGAGGACAGCGCGCTGATGAACTTCGGGTTTTCCGCCATGAACCCGCAGATGAGAGGGGCCACGGTGGCGCCGATGTTGATGCCCATGTACTCGTAGGTGAAGGCGCCGTCCCGGCGCGGGTCGTGCTTGGCGTACAGGCGGCCGACGCTGGCCGAGATGTTGGGCTTGGCGAGGCACGTCCCGACCGAGATGAAGACCAGCCCCCACACCACCCCGGTGACGCTCTGGATCTGCAGCAGGAGCTGGCCGAGGGCGATGAAGCTGCCGCCTAGCAGGATCGTCCGCTTGGCGCCCAGGAAGCGGTCGGCGATTTGCCCGCCGGACAGCGCGAAAAGGTAGATCGCCAGCATGTAGCCGCCGTAGATCGCGGCGGCGCGCGGCTTGTCGAGGCCGAGAGCGCCGATCGCGACCGGCGACGTCAGGTAGAGCATGAGCACGGCGCGCATGCCGTAGTGCGAGAAGCGCTCCCACGTCTCGGTGAAGATCAGCACCCACAGGCCTGGCGGCTGATCCATGAACCCCCTGGTCTCGGTGGCTGGCGTCGCGGTGTTTGCGGTGTCGTTCATGCTCGCGCTCCCTCGAATGCGGCCGGTGCGCCGCGTGGTGCTGCTGTCTCTGCTGCGCAGCATATCAGCGGCCCGACCGGGGCCAAAGAGCCGCCGGGCCCGGCACGCGGTTTTCGCGCCTCCGCGTCCAGGGGCGGGGCGGCGTCTCGCCACGGCGCGCCCGACTCCTGCTAAGCTAGGCCATCCCATGGCCGTGTGGTGGGAGACCGAGGGTACCGAGCCACGGCAGCGGCGCCGGCCGTTCCGGTGAGAGCGGGAAAGGAACCAAGATGAAGCTGTACGTCGGAAACCTCTCGTACCAGACAACCGAGGACGAGCTGCGCGAGCTGTTCGCGGCCTACGGCGAGATCTCGTCGGTGCGCATCCCCGCCGACCCCGGCTCCGGCCGGTCGCGCGGCTTCGGCTTCGTCGAGATGCCGTCCGCCGAGCAGGCGCAGGCGGCGATGGAAGCGCTCAACGGGCGGCAGTTCGGCGGGCGCGCCATCGTCGTCAACGAGGCGCGGCCCCGCACCGACCGCCCCGAAGGCGGTCCCCGCGGCGGCGGATGGCGTGGCGACGGCGGCGGGCGCGGCGGCTACGGCGGCGGGCGCGACTCCTACGGCGGCGGTCGCAACCGCTACTGACGTTCCGCTGCTTTCCGGAAGAGGAGCCCCCGGGTTCCGGGGAGCCTGCCGGCGCAGTGGCCGAGCCCGCAGCCAGAGGTGTGTCGGTGAGGGCAGGTCTGGCGGTGCCGGCCCGGCCTCGCCTACCGCGGCCTGAGCTCGAACCCCTCCAGCTTCAGCCCGGCCGCCCGCTCCGCGCGCGCCACGAGTTCGGCGGGGGGCAGCTCCAGCTCGCGGGTATCGAGCGGCAGCAGGCGCAGGAGGTGGCCGTCCGCCATGGCGAGGGTGCGGCCGTCGACCGCGATGTCGATCGCCATGACGCTCTGTGAGGCCTCGAGAGCGAGCTGTGGTGCGAGGTCAGCGAAAGCCTGGAGGACCACCCGTCGGTCGTCGCCGGCCGAGAGCAGCCGCTGCCCGTCAGGTGTGAAGCGCAGGGTGTAGACGAAACCCGCGTGCGCCTTGCGGCGCCCCAGCTCGCGGCCGCTCGCCGCATCGAAGGCGACGATCCAGCCGTTGCCGTCGCCGGCAGCGAGGGCGTGCCCGTCGGGCGTGTACGCCAGGCCAGAGAGGGCGGCACCCCCCACCGGCAGCGGCGGAAGGGAGGCGCCCGAGGGCATCGCCCAGCGGAGGACGCGGGGGCTTTCACCGGCCGCGGCCAGCTCGCGGCCGGTGGGGTCGAACGCGACGGCCCGGACGAGCGCCGGCGAGGACAGGCGGAGCAGCTCTCGGCCACTCGCCGCGTCCCAGATCCGGACGGTCTCGTCATTGCCTCCCGACGCCAGCCGCGTGCCGTCCGGCGACCAGGCGATCGTGCGCGCGAAGCCGCGGTGACCCGCGAGCAGGTGGCGTTCCTTCCCCGTCTCGAGGTCCCACACCCGCACGGTGCCGTCGAACCCCGAGCTGGCGAGGGTGCGGCCCTCCGGCGAGAAGGCGGCCGCGCCGACGAGGTCGCGGTGGCCGCGAAGCTCGCGCTCGACCGCCCCCGACGCGAGGTCGTACACCCGGACGACGCCGTCGGTCCCGGCAGCGGCGACGCGCCGGCCGTCGGGCGAGAGGTCGAGCGACCAAACGAAAGTCCGCTCGGGGACGGCCAGCGCCGGCCGGCCCGCGGCCAGATCCCACATTCGCAGGTGTCCGCTCTCGGTGACGGCGGCGAGGAAACGGCCGTCCGGCCCCATCGCCACCTTCCACACCGGCGACTGGTGCGTGAGAGCGAGCAGCGGCACGGCAGCGCCGACGTCCCACACCGTCACCCGCCCATCCCACCCGGCAGCAGCCAGGCGTCGGCCGTCGGGCGTCAGCGCCACGGAAAGCATCTCGTCCTCGAACCCCCCGGCGACCAGCCGCGAGCGGCCCGAGGGTAGCTCCCACACGCGGGCGGTCTTGTCGTACGAGACAGCGGCGACCAGCCGCCCTCCGGCGTCGAAGGACACCCCGCGCACCACCGAAGTTGCCCCCGCGAGCGTGTTGAGCAGGCGGCGCCGCCCCACGTCCCACACCCGCACGGTGTGGTCGCGGCTGGCCGACGCCACCAGCGTCGAGGCGCCGGACGCCGCCACGGCGAGATCGTGGATCGGCCCGGCGTGCCGCCCGATCTCGCCTCGGGCCGACCCGTCGAGCCCGCTCCAGGTCCTCACTGCCCCATCGCCTCCGCCCGTCAGCACGAGCGAGCCGTCCGGCGTCCACGCCACGGCGCCGGTCTCCTCGCCGTCGCTGCGGATGCTCCAGCTCCGGGTGCCGCGCGCGACGTCCCAGCTCTCGGTCTGGCCGTTGCGGGTGGCGGCCGCGAGTAGCCGCCCGTCGGGGGAAAACGCCAGGTCGCGAAGCTCGTCGGCCGCCCGCAGCACGGCGAGCCGCTGGCCGTTCGAGGCGTCGAGCACGAGGACCGCCGCGTCGCCTCCGCCGATCGCGACCCGACTCCCGTCCGGGGAGACCGCGGCCGAGAGCAGGGGCGTCCCGGTCTCGGAGGCGAAGCGAAGCGACGCCAGGGCGGCGACGCTGGCCTGGAAGTAGCGTGAACGCGCCGCCAGGATGGCATCGGCGGCTTCCGGGCGGCGCGCCAGGAGCTCGCGGGCGGTCTCGCCGCCTTCCGCTGCCGGGTTGGCGAGCCACGAGGCGGCGGCGAAGATCCTGGCGTCCAGCAGAGTCCCTTCGCGGGTCAGCCGGGCGGCGCGCTCGCCGAGCCCCTGAGCGAGCCGCAGGCTGGCATCCAGGCGCTGCGCGCGCTCCGTGACCCGGGCCTCGGCCTCGCGCTGCCGCGCCGCGCGCTCGCTCCGCCACGAGGCGGTCACCAGCGCGAGGGCGGCGAGCACGACGGCCAGCACCGACACGCCGGCGACGAGGGCGGCGCGGTTGCGGGCCGCGAAGCGTTGCGCCCGCTCCCACACGGAGTAGCGATGCGAGCCGACCGGACCGCCGGCACGGTACGCCTCGACCTCCTCGCACAGCTCGCGAGCGGTGGGAAAGCGGTCCGCAGGCTGGCGTTCCAGGGCCCGCAGGCAAATGGAGGCGAGTTCGCGCGGCGCCGCCCGGTCTCGCTGTCGGGGGGACACCAGTGGCTGGGTGAGGACGTTGCGCATGACCTCGACCGGGGTGGCGCCGCCGAACGGCAAGGTGCCGGTGAGGATCTGGTAGAGCACCACACCCAGCGCCCACACGTCGGTCCTGGCGTCGATGCCGGCCGAGTCGCCCATGACCTGCTCGGGGCTCATGTACTGGGGCGTGCCCACCGCGACGCCGTCCACCGTGAGACCCTCGAGGGCGTCGCGGCGCAGCTCGGCGCTGCGGGCCAGCAGCTCGCCGTGAATGTCGGGGGTGCCGCGAACCTTGGCGAGCCCCCAGTCGAGCAGTACGGTCTCCCCGAACTCGCCGAGCATGACGTTGGCGGGCTTGATGTCGCGGTGGATGACGCCGCGGCTGTGGGCGTAGGCGACCGCGTGGCAGAGGTTGACGAAATGCGGCAGCAGTCGCAGGCGGTCCTCGAGATGGGTGCAGGCCGCCAGCGCCTGGGCCAGCGTGCGCCCGCGCACCAGCTTCATGGTGTAGTACAGCGTGCCGTCCGGGCGGGCGCCGAGCTCGTACACCGGCACGATGCCGGGGTGCTCGAGCTGCCCGGTGACCTGCGCCTCGCGCAGGAACCGGGTCATCATCGGAGGGGCGCCGGACAGCGTGACCTGGCCGTCGGCCGAGGTGACGGTGGAGCGGACGGGGTCGGGGACGAGCAGCTCCTTGAGCGCGACGTCCCGCCCGAGGTGGCCGTCGTGCGCCACCAGCACCCGCCCGATCCCGCCGCGGCCGATCTCGGCCAGCTCCGGGTCGCCGCCGGGGAACCGGTAGCGCCCCGGGCACTCGGCCGTGACCGTCCAGGTCTGGTCGGCGCGCACCGGCGGCGCGGCCCCTCCAGGACGCGCCGCGGCGGGCTCCGTGACGGTCGGCGAGGACGCGCTCGCGACCGCCGCCTTGACCCGCTCGAGCAGCACCCCGAGCTGCTCCTTGTCAGCGCTGGCCGCACGCTCGCGCTCGAGTTCGGCCAGCTGATCGGACCTCAGCCCGACTGCAGCCTGCATCGCCTCGCGCAGTGCCCGTCCCGGCTCGAGGCCGTGCGAGGCGGCCAGGGAGGCGAGCAGCCGCACGTCGACGAGCCCGCGCCGGACCGCCAGCAAGCAGAGGTGCAGATCGTGGTCGACCGCCTGAAGACCGGGCCGCGATGAACTCACCGCGCGATGGTACGCACAGCCTCGGCCGCGGGCAAGCGACGGTCAGCGCAGCACGAGAAGGCGCTCCTCGGTCATCTCGAGGACGGCGCTGGCCGGGCCCTCCCGGCCGGTGCCAGAAGCCTTGACGCCGCCGTACGGCATCGGGTCGGAGCGCCAGGTCGGCATGTCGCCCTGGATGACTCCCCCGACCTCGAGCACCTCCCAGGCGCGGCGCACCTTGCCGAGGTCGGAGGTGAAGACCCCGGCCTGCAGGCCGTAGCGCGACGCGTTGGCAAGTGCGAGCGCCTCCTCGAAGCTCCGGTAGCGCTGCAGCACCGCCACCGGGCCGAACACCTCGTCCGCCACCACCGGCTGGTCCGGCGGCGCCCCTTCGAGCAACGTCGGGGCGACGACGTTGCCGGCGCGCGTGCCGCCGGCAAGCAGCCGCCCGCCCGCCTCCACCGCCTGCTCGATCCACCTCGCGACGCGAGCGGCGTTGGCCGCGTCCACGAGCGGCCCGCACACCGTGCGCTCCTCCCGCGGGTCGCCGGTGGAAACGCCACGGGCCGCCGCGGTCATGGCGTCCCGGAACGACTCCCACACCGCCTCGTGGACGAGGATGCGCTGCACCGAAATGCACGATTGGCCGGCAAACGCGTAGGCGCCGAACGCGAGGCGCGCCGCCACCGCCGCGAGGTCGCCGGCGTCGGGCTCGACGATGGCGGCGGCGTTGCCGCCCAGCTCGAGCGCGACCCTCCGGTCCCAGGCGGCGCGCTTGAGCGCCCAGCCGACCTCCATCGACCCGGTGAAGGTCAGCAGGCGGAAACGCGGGTCGCGCACCAGCGGCTCCATGTCCGCGGCGGCGGCCGGCAGCACCGAGAGCCCCTCGGGCGGCAGCCCGGCCTCGAGCAGCACCTCGGCCAGCAGCAGCGCCGGGGAGGGCGTCTGGCTGGCCGGCTTGAGCACCACCGGGCAGCCGGCCGCCACCGCCGGCCCCAGCTTGTGCGCCACCAGCATGAGCGGGAAGTTGAAAGGCGTGATCGCCAGCACCGGCCCTACCGGCACGCGCCTGACGAGCGCGAGCCGCCCGGCCCCGCTCGCGTACCCGCCGAGGTCCCGGGCCTCCACGAGGGGGTAGCGCGCGACGTGCGCCGAGTCGGCCAGCACGTCCACCGCCCGGTCGGCCTCGAGGCGCGCCAGCGAGACCGGCTTGCCCGCCTCGGCCACGAGCCGCCCCACCGCGTCGTCGCGGCGGGCCCGCAGCCGTGCCGCGGCCCGTTCGAGGATGTCGGCCCGCTCTGCCGGTGCGAGCGCGGCCATCGCGGCGGCTGCCCCGGCAGCGTCGCCAGCGGCAGCGGCGAGCTGCTCGGCGCTGGCCCGGGCCACGCGGGCCACCGGTGCGCCGTCGAACGGCGAGCGCACCTCGATGACCCCAGCAGCGCCTGCTTCCCAGCGACCTCCGATCAGCAATTTGCGTGTTTCCATGACCGCCTCCAGTCGGGGTCGGCGCCCCCGACCCGCTCAGGATACGCCGCGGCCGTGGCCCGAACTTTGCTTATGAAGGCCCGTACGAGAGGTGCCGGGAGTCACCCGGGCGAGGAGCAGTCATGCGACGATCCCTGACGTTCGGTCTTGTGCTGCTGGCGGCGGCGGTGGCGGGAGCGGCTCCCCCGGAGGCGACGACGCGTCGCCTCGAGGCGGCGCTCAAGTCCCTCGACAAGGACAACTTTGCGGGGAGCTACCGGCTCACCACTCGGGCGGTCGTCGCCAAGCCCGACGGCAGCGACCGGGAGGACACGCTCGACGTCATGGACATCCGCCAGCAGCGTGGGGCGGAGCCGGAGGTCGTGGTGGTGAGCGCGACGGAGAACGGCAAGGACGTGGCGCCGAAGCGCCGCGAGGAGCTCGCCCGGCAGCAGGCAGCGGAAAAGAAGAAGCCCAAGAAGAAGGATGACGAGGGTGGCTCGATCTCCGCCTCGATGCGACTGCCGCTCGGCAAGGACCTCGCGTGGTTCGAGTTCGGCCCGACGCGGGCAGAATCCGGGGCGCTCTTGGCCAGCTTCGCGCCCCGCCCCTCGGCGCGCAAGGAGGACAACATCACGCGGGGCACGCTCGCCTGGGACGAGGCGAGCGGCGACCCGCTGTGGCTCGAGGCCACCTTCGTCGATCCTCCCACCGGGGTGAAGGAGCTCGCCATGCGTTTCGAGATCGGGCGGCAGGGCGACGTGCTCTACCTGCGCCGCACCACGACCAAGGGTGTGGGCGGGATGCTCTGGATCAAGCGGTCCTTTGACCTCCAGATGACGATCACCGACCTGGTACTCGACACGCCCTGACCCTAGGAGCCTGTCGGAGAAATGGGAGGGTTCGCGCGCAGGGGGCTTGCCGGGGGCAGGCAAGGCGCGAGGAGGCAGGCGATGCAGGAGCATCGCAGCCGACGAGCAACGCCGCATGCGGCCGGCAACCCCCCTGCGCCCTTCGGGTTGCGGGCGGCGTGGGGCCATCTGCGGCGTTGTCGCGCCTCGCCGATGGAGCACATCGCCTTCGGCGCTCCGCCTTGCATCTGGCCCCACGGCGCCCGCAACGCGGGCCCTCCGCTTTCTCCGACAGACTCCTAGTCGTGCGGGTGGCGGTGGCGCAGCACGTGGGGTCGCTCGAGCCCGTGCGCGAGCATCAGCGCCTCGTCCCCGAGCAGCGCCACGGTCTCCCCGGCCGCCACGACCTGTCCGCGGTCCAGCACGACAACGCGCGAGCACAGCTCGACCACCATCTCGAGGTCGTGGGTGGCGATGAGCTTGGTGGCTGGTATCGAGGCCAGCAGCGACTTGAGCTCGCGGCGGCCGCGCGGGTCGAGCTCGCTGGTGGGCTCGTCGAGCACCAGCACCCGCGACTCGCAGGCGAGCAGCCCTGCCAGGCACACGCGGCGCTTCTCACCGCGGCTCAAATGGTGGGCCGAGCGCGCCTCGAACCCCGCGAGGCCGACGCGCGCGAGCGCTGCCGCCACTCGCGCCCCGAGCTCCGGCCCGCCGAGGCCGAGCTGGCGGGGGCCGAACGCCACGTCCTCGCCCACGGTCGGGCAAAGGAGCTGGTCGTCGGGGTCCTGGAACAGCAGCCCGACGGTGCGGCGTACCTCGTAGAGGTTCTCCTTCGTGATCGGTGCCCCGAAGACGTGCACGGCGCCGGAGCCGTCGGGAGCCTCCGGCAGCACGCCGTTGAGGTGGAGCAGCAGCGTCGACTTGCCGGCGCCGTTGGGGCCGACGATCCCGACGCACTCCCCCTCGGCGACCGCAAACGAGACCCCACGGAGCGCCGGGGTGCCGTCGGAGTAGGCAAAAGCGAGGTCGCGCACTTCCACGGCGTTCACGGCCGCCACCCCCGCGCGCACATCGCCGCGTAGATGCGCTCGGCACGCTCGGAGGAACGTACGAAAAGCTGACCCGCCTGGAAAGCGACCCAGCGCCACGAGCGAGCGGCGGAGGGCGAGAACGACCGGCTCACCCGAGCCCGTTGTAGCCGCTCGGCCTCGTCCACGAGCACGAACACGCACCGGTACATGAGCGCCAGCACCGTGAGCAGCAGGGAGGGGACGCGACAACGGCGGAGCAGGTCAAGCACCTCGCTGAACCGCGTCGTGTTGACAAAGAGGATGAGCGCCGCGAGCGAGAGCGTGCTGCGCGCCACCAGCATCGCGAACAGCGTGCGACCCCCGGGTTGCCAAAGTGCGAGTGTGGCGACGATTACCACCACCGGCTCGACCAGCAACAGGCGCCGCAGCAAAAAGCCGGCCGGGATCCGCGATTGCCAGGTCACGGCCGCGAGCAAGACGGCCGCCACGACGAGCACGGGCCACCACGACGGGCTGGCCACAGCCATCGACACGACCACGGCCAGCGTGGCCAGCGCCTTCGACCACGCCGGCAACGCGTGGATGGGACTCTGAAGGCGGCTGTGGCGGTCGAGGAAGCCGTGGCGCACGGCGAGTCCGTCAGCCTTCCGCTCGAGCCCGCTTGCCGGGGACCAGCAGGCGGCCGAGCAGGCAGGAGACACCCAGCATGAGCCCAGCCCCGGCGAGACCGGCAAGCGCCGTGGCGAGCAGCGACGAGTCTAGGCCCGGCACGAGGTAGTCGGCGAGCGGGGCACCCGCGGTCACGACAGCACGGTGCTCGAGCCCGAGCTGCCCGACCACCCACTGGAGGCCATCGGGGAGCGAGGAACCAAAAGGCACCGCGAGGGCTACCAGGGCAAGCACGACAAGGAGCCCGCGAGGCGCGAGCGCCGGGCGCCGGCTGGTCGGCGTCTCGACGCCGCCGACCAGCTCGGGGCGAGTGGTGCCGATCGACACGAGAACCAGCGCCGTGATCACCGCCTCGCCGAGGCCGATGACGGCGTGCACGCCGGCCATTGCTGGCAGCACAAGGCGCGCCGGTGCAGCGCCGGAAAGGGCCAGTTGGATAGCGCAGGCGGTGGCGGCAAGTACGACCGAGCACCACGAGGCAAACGCTGCGGCGGTCACCGTGCCGCGCAAGCCGCTGCCAAATCGGCGGACCAGCAGGTGGAGGCCGCCCCCGGCCAGCCCCCCGATTACCGCCATGTTGAGCACGTTGGCACCAAGCGCGAGCAGCCCCCCGTCGGCGAACACAAGGCACTGCACGACGAGTACTGTGGTGATCACGAGCACGGCGGCGGC
Source organism: Thermoanaerobaculaceae bacterium (assembly GCA_035384965.1). Classification (GTDB taxonomy): domain Bacteria; phylum Acidobacteriota; class Thermoanaerobaculia; order Thermoanaerobaculales; family Thermoanaerobaculaceae; genus JAAYVZ01. The sequence goes on along the minus strand of DAOOJE010000029.1, from coordinate 31,196 downwards.
CGGACCCAGCAGCACCGCCACGAGGGTCGCGCCGAGCAAATGCCCCGAGGTCCCCCCCGCCACCGGGAAGTTGAGCATCTGCGCAACGAACACAAACGTCGCTGTCAATCCCAAGAGCGGCACCTGTCGGGGCTGCAGCGTCCGGCGCAGCCGGCGCACGCACACCCCCACCGTCACCGCGGAGACCGCCGCGGCGGCGGCCGCTGTCTGGAGGCTCAGGAACCCGTCAGGGATGTGCATCTCGCCGTGCCCCTCTGTCGCGGGAAGGCTAGCATGCGGGACCGACCGCTACCTCCCCACTTTTCGAGCTTCGGACCTCGGCAATCGGCGTGCGATAACAACGGCGTGGTGAAAAACAATCTTGCGTGCCTACACCTCCACTCGCTCGAGGTTGCGGATGCCGGCGCGCAGCGGCAGCCACGTTGCCAGCGCCGTGAGGAGCAGCACGACGGCGACGCAGGCGGCAATGCCGGCGGCGGCCGACCAGTCGAGCCCCCACCGGCGGGCCACCTCACTCCAGCGCAGCGCCACGGTCTGGGCAGCGGCCGCCAGCGAGACGTACGCCAGGCTCAGCATGAAGCATAGCGTGCCGCCGAGCCCCGAGACGATGCGGCCGGGGTTTTCCTCGCGGAAGTTGGGGTACGTCGCGCCCAGGCCCACGGCGAGGGCGGAAAGCCCCAGGCTCGCAGCGAGCACCGTGAGCAGCGAGACCGCGAGCGAGACCGGCGGGAGGCCCAGGCGCCACCCCGACAGCAGCGCCAGCCCGCCGGTCACCGCGGCAGTGGCGGCGGTTGACAGCCACAGCTTCTGCCAGATGAGGCTGCGGCGCGGCAGCGGGGCCAGCGACAGCAGCCAGAAGCGCCGCCCTTCCAGGCTGATGAGGGGGAAGACGAAGCGTGTCGTGAGGGTGGCGGCGACGAGCAGGCTGGCCATGGTGTTGAGCAAGGTGATCCAGCCTTGCCACATGATGGCCGAGACCGCCCGCGGCGAGGTGCGCATGTTGGCCACGTACAGCGCCAGCACGCCGAAAAGGATGGCGGCCTGCGACCACTGGGCCGGGTCGCGGGCGAACTGCAGCACGTCCTTGACGACGAGCCAGCGGTACGGCGGCGCCAGGCCGCCGAGCAGGCGCGGCAGCCAGGCGTGCTTGCGCGCGCGCCGCCGGCTGCCAGGCGCCGAGGCGAGCGCCGACCACGCGCCGAGCAGGGTTGCGTCCGTCACCCCGCCAAGCAGCCATCCGGCAAAGGCGGCGTTGGCCGCCAGCATCACGAGGTTGAAGCCGACCGCCGCCCCCTCGCAGCGGGCCGCCGCCACCAGCGTCTCGGCAAACCAGGTGGAGGGCAGGTACGGGCTGTGGGCGCGCCCGGACAGCTCGACGAGCCGGCCGAGATCCACCGTCTCGCGGAAGCGAGTTTCCCCGAGGCGCGGGCGGAGGAGCACGATCGCGCCCACCACGAGCACTCCGGCCAGCGCCACGAGCCAGCCGCGCCGCAGCCGTGGCGCGAGGTGCGCCGCCCCCAGGGCCAGCATGCATCCGAGGGCGGCAGGGATCACCACGAACGGCAGGAAGGCGGCCGCCGCAATCGGGTAAAGCGTCCATGGCGCGTGGCGCACGAGCCCGTAGGCGAGCAGCATGGGAGAGCCGAGGTAGGCCGCCGCCCAGGCACCGAAGAACGCCACCTCGGCGAGCTTGGCGAGCGAGAGGGCGCGCAGCGGGACCGGGGTGCCCAGCAGCAGCCGCATCTCGGCGCTGCGGAAGTAGCTCTGGAACGCCAGCAAGGCGCACGACAGCACCAGCATGACCTGCAGCACTGCCGCCGCGATGCCGAGCACGCGCGGCATCATGACCTCGCTGATCGAGACCGCGGCATCCCCGACCATGCCCACCCCGAACCGGTCGATGGCTCGCAGGCTGCCCCAGGCGAGGGCGAACATCACGAGCCACAGCAGCACCATTCCGGTCGCCACCACGACGATCTTGAGCCGCGACTCGCGCCGCACCCCGGCCGCGGCGTGCCCGAGCTTGCGCAGCTCGGCGACGAGGATCGCCCGCAGCGGGCTCACGCCGCGTCCTCCTGCGTCAGCTCGAGGAACACCTCCTCGAGGCTGCCCGGGTGCTCGACCAGGCCCTTGATCTCGTCCACGCTGCCGAGCGCCAGCAGCCTCCCCTGGTGAATGATGCCGATGCGGTCGGCCACCTCCTCGGCGATCGACAGGGTGTGCGTGGACATGAAGACGGTGAGCCCGGCGCGCGTGCGCTCCTTGAGGAACCGCTTGACGCGGTGGATACTGCGGGGGTCGAGGCCGACCCACGGCTCGTCCACCACCACGACTTGCGGCTCGTGCAGGAACGTCGCGGCGAACGAGAGCTTCTGCCGCATCCCGTGGGAGAGGTCGCCGACGAGCTGGTTGGCAACGCCGCCGAGCTCGAACGTTGCCAGCACCGCGTCGAGGCGCTCAGCGAGGCCGTCCGAGGGCAGGCCGTACAGCCCGGCCACGAGCTGCAGCAGCTCGCGGCCGGTGAGCCGGTCGTAGAGGAACGGCATGTCGGGCACGTACCCGAGCAGCCGCTTGGCGGCCTCGGGCTTGCGCACCACGTCGTGTCCGCCGACCGTGACCTGGCCACTCGTGGGCCGCAGCAGCCCCGTCAGCACCTTGATCGTGGTGGTCTTGCCGGCGCCGTTGGGGCCGAGAAAGCAAAAGAACTCGCCCGCCCGGACCTCGAGGTCGAGGCGGTCCACCGCCAGCTTTTCCCCGAACCGCTTGGTGAGGGCCTCGATGCGGATCATCTGACCTCCTCCACCTCGATTTCGAGCCGCCCGAGAAAGGCGGTCAGCTCGGGCCAGCGCTCCACGCCGCCGGCGAGCAGTTTGAGGTGGGTCGCGTCGGCCACGTCCTGCCCGAAGGTTGGGTCGGTCCACACCCAGCGACCGAGCCACACCTCGGGCCAGGCGTGGTAGCCGAACCCGCCCGCTTCCTCGCTCCACACCACACCGATCGCGGTGCGGGCCGGCAGCCCGGCGGCGCGCAGCAGCGCCACCGCCAGCACCGCGTGCTCGTTGCAGTCGCCCTCCCGCGCGTCGAGCACCGCGAGCGCCGACGGCAGGCTCGCCACCGGGCGCTTGTCGAGGTGCTCGTACACCCAGCGATTGAGGCGGACCGCCCGCTCCCAGTCGTCGGCGGCCCCGGCGGTGATCTCGGCGGCGAGGGCGCGGAGGCGGGGGTGGTCGGACTGCACGAGCAGCTCGGGCTCGAGCATCGGCGCCGCCTCGTCCGGCAGCGTCGCGGGCAGGGTGCGCACCGCCGGTGGAAGAGGGGCGATCGTCCAGGTGTCCTCGCCGGTCCGCACCTGGTTTTCGTCCTGGGGGAGCACGGGCGAGAGCCCGGCCCCGACCCGCACTGCGAGACGGCTCGCGCCGGTGTGCGGCGGCTGGCCGCGAGGCACCACGATGGTCGCCCCCACGAGGTCCATCGGCACGTCGTGCCGCAGCGCCTCGCGCGCCTCCTCGCGGGTGAGGGCGCGGAGCGTCAGCCCGAACGGTGTCCTGGCCTGCAGCAGCTCGCCGTCCTCGCCGACCCACAGCCGGTAAAGCGCGCCTTGCGAGTCCAGCTCCACGACCCGCGCGCTGCGCCGCTCGCCCAGGACCTCCACCTCTTCCGTGCCGAGGCCGCGCAGCCGGGCCGTCTGCGGCCGCAGCGAGAGCGGGTCGAGCGTCCGCACCGTGACCTCGCGGCCGGGCTCGAGAGCGGCTGCCGGGAGGGCGAGGGGCAGCGCGCTGGCGTCGAGCTGGTCGGCATCGAACGGCACTCGGAACGCCGTCGTCTGCCCGGCCGACTCGATCTCTCCTTCGAGCATCCCGCCCTCGGCGCGGGCGCGCACCGCGAGGCGCTGCCGCTCGGCTTCGATGTGGCCGCGCAGCTCCGCCACCGGCGGGCTCGGGGTGAACCAGATCTGGCCACCGATTCGCAGGCTCGTGGGGTTCTCGAACATGCGCAGCCGCAGGTGGCCGGTGAGCCGGGCGGTGACGCCGACTCGCCCGTCCCGCGTTTCCGGCTCCACGGTGGAGTACAGCACGCCGACCGGGTCGCCGCCGGCGTACAGCCCCAAGAAGCTCTCGCGCAGCCCTGGCACCGGCCGCGCGAACGTGGGTCCGAGCCGGGCCTCGAACGCCCGGTGCTGGCGCCACCACAGCCATCCCCACGAGCCCACGAACGCCGCGATGATCAGCACTGCGCGCAGGTGCCGCCCCACTGTCACCCCCGCCGGATTGTACGGCCCGCGTCCCCCGCCTGTCTGTTACCCCCCACGCCACCGGTTGTCAGTTTTGAGTTTGCAGTTCATCGCCCGCGCCCCCACACGCTACGGCCTCCGCCTCTCCGCCCCCGCCCAGCTCCTCCGGTTCCCTCTGTGCCTCCCCATCCGTGAAATGCGAACCGTGAACTGTGAACTGTCCACTGCGAACGGCTAACCCTCGCGCAGCGCGGCCGCCACCAGCGCGTCCTGCTCCGCCTGATGGACGCGAGCGGAGCCAGTGGCCGGGCTGCCTGAAGGGGGGCGGCTCACGAGCCGCACCGGCCGCCCGCCAGCCAGCGACTCGAGGTGCGGCAGCACGAAGAACGCCGCGCCCATGTTGGCCGGCTCTTCTTGGACCCACACGAGTTCGTGGACCGTCGGCAAGCCCGCGAGGGCGGCCGCCACCTCGGAGGCCGGGAACGGCGCAAGCTGCTCGACCCGGAGGAGGTACGGCCCCCCGCTCCGCCTCGCCCGGGCTTCGAGAAGGTCGTAGAACACCTTGCCGGCGCACAGCACGAGCCGGCTCGGCGCCGCCGGCGGAGCCGGGTCGGGCAGCACGGTGCGGAAGCCGCCCGCGAACTCTCGCGCCGGGCTCGTCGCGGCGGGCAGGCGCAGCAGGCTCTTGGGAGTCATGACCACGCACGGCACCGCCGGTTCGCAGCGGGGTTGGGCGCGCAGCAGGTGGTAGTACTGGGCCGCCGTGGACGGCACCACGACCCGCAGGTTGTCGCCTGCGAACAGCTGCAGGAAGCGCTCGAGGCGGGCCGAGGAGTGCTCCGGCCCTTGCCCCTCGAAGCCGTGCGGGAGCAGCAGCACGAGCGAGCTGCGCTGCCCCCACTTCTCGGCCGCGGCAACGAGGAACTGGTCGATGACGATTTGCGCGCCGTTGGCGAAGTCGCCGAACTGCGCCTCCCACATGACCAGTGCCTTGGGGTACTGCACCGAGTAACCGTACTCGAAACCCAGTACCGCGTACTCGGACAACAGCGAGTCGACCGCCATGAACGCTGTGTGGGGCGCCGCCAGCTCGGCGAGCGGCACCCACTCGCGGCCGGTGCGCTGATCCACGAGCACTGCGTGGCGGTGGGAGAACGTGCCGCGCCGCGAGTCCTGCCCCGACAGCCGCACCGTGGTCCCGCCGGCGAGCAGCGTCCCGAACGCAAGAGCCTCGGCCGCGCCCCAGTCCACCGCGTCTCCGGCCAGCATCCTGCGCCGCTGCTCGAGCAGCCTGATCAGCTTGGGGTGGGGCTCGAAGTCGGGCGGCGGGGTGCACAACTGGTCCATGAGGGTTTGCAGTTCCGCGGTGTCCACCGCGGGCGGCACCGGCAGCGGCGGCGCCGGTGGCGGAGGCTCGGTGCGCACGTGCGGGACCGGGGCGTGGGAGTGGTCGGTGGCCTCGAACGCCGCGTCGAGGCGGCGCTGGAAGTCGGCGAGCGCCGCCTCGGCTTCCTCGAGCGTCAGGTGGCCGCGGTTGACCAGCCGCTCGGTGTACAGCTTGCGTACCGAGCGCCTGTCGCGGATGCGGGCGTACATCAAGGGTTGCGTGAACGACGGCTCGTCGCCCTCGTTGTGACCCCACTTGCGGTAGCACTGGATGTCGATCACCACGTCTTTGCGGAACGCGTAGCGGAACGCCATGGCCAGCGTGGCCACCGCGAAGCACGCCTCCGGGTCCTCGCCGTTGACGTGGAAGACCGGCGCCTGCACCATCTTGGCCACGTCCGTCGCGTACACCGAGGAACGCGCGTCGGCCGGCGCGGTGGTGAAGCCGATCCCGTTGTTGACCACCACGTGCACCGTGCCACCGGTCCGGTACCCCTGGAGGGCGCTCATGTTGAGCGTCTCGGCCACCACTCCTTGCCCGGCGAAGGCGGCGTCCCCGTGCACGAGGATCGGCACGACGGCCAGGCGCGAGACATCCCCGAGCTGGTCCTGGAGAGCGCGCGCCATGCCTTCCACCACCGGGTTCGCGGCCTCGAGGTGGGAGGGGTTGCACGCCAGCGTCACCCTCGCCCGCCGGCCGTCGGGGCCGGTGTAGCTGCCGACCGCGCCGAGGTGGTACTTGACGTCGCCGGTGCCTTCCCGGCTTTCGGGGTCGAGGTTGCCCTCGAACTCGCCGAAGATCTTTTCCATCGGCTTGCCCAGGATGTTGGCGAGGACGTTGAGCCGGCCGCGGTGCGCCATGCCCATGACCACCTCGGTGGCTCCCAGCGTGATCGCCTCGCCGATCAGGCGGTCCAGCACCGGGATGAGCGCCTCCCCCCCTTCGAGCGAGAACCGCTTGTGCCCCACGTACTTGGTGTGCAGGAAGCGCTCGAACGCCTCGGCGGCGTTGAGGTTGTCGAGGATGCGCTTCTTGTCCTCACGCCCGACGAGCTTCCCCCACGCCACGCCCTCGACCCGCTGCTGGATCCACGCCTTCTGGTCCGGCTCCTGGATGTGCATGTACTCGATCGCAATGGTGCCGCAGTACGCCTGGCGGAGGATGGCGAGGATGTCGCGCAGCGGCAGGCGGGGCTCGCCGGCGAGGCCGCCGGTGGCGAACTCGCGGTCGAGATCCCACACCGTAAGACCGTACCGTCCCATCTCGAGCTCGGGGTGGGTGGGCACCGAGGTCTCGAGCGGGTTGGTGTGCGCCAAGAGGTGGCCTCGGACCCGATACATGTTGATGAGCTGCATGACCGCGACCTGCTTGTCGGCGAAAGCCTCCGCTCCACCCTCGCCGAGGTAGGGGTTGCGGTCGCGCGACAGCCGCAGTGGCTCGTGCGGGACCTCCAGCGAGGCGAAGATGTCCTCGTAAAAGCCGTGCTCGCCGGCCAGCAGCTCAGCCACCTCGCGCAGGTAGGCGGCGCTGTCCGCCCCCTGGATGACCCGGTGATCGTACGTGCAGGTCAGTGTCATGACCTTCGAGACACCGAGCCGTGCCAGCGTTCGCTCGTCGGCGTGCTGGTACTCGGCCGGCCAGGCGATGGCGCCGGCGGCCAGGATGAAGCTTTGCCCCGCCATGAGCCGCGCCATCGAGTGGGTCGTGCCCATCATGCCAGGGTTGGTGAGGGAGTGGGTCACGTCCTGGAAGTCGTCTGGGGTGAGCTGGTTGCGCTGAGCGCGGCGAATCGTGTCGTTGATCGCGGCGAAGAAGGCGGCGAACGACATGGCGTGGGCGCCCTTGATCGCCGGCACGACGAGGCCGCGGCTGCCGTCCTTGCGCTGCACGTCCACCGCCAGGCCCAGGTTGACGTGCGAAAGTGTGCGCCTGTGCGGGGTACCCGCCACCTCGAGGTACACCGAGCGCATGGCGGGGTGGTTGGCGAGGGCGCGCACCAACGCGTAGGCGACGAGGTGAGTGAAGCTCACCTTGCCCCCGGCGTCCTCGGCCAGGTGCTGGTTGAGCAACGCCCGGTTCTCCTCCATGAGCTTCACCGCCACGGTGCGCACCGACGTCGCGGTCGGGACGGCAAGCGAGGCCGCCATGTTCTCCGCGAGGCGGCGGGCCGGGCCGACGATCGGCGTGGCGTCGGGCGGAACGGCGGGGGACGCGGCGGACGTTGCAGGGGAAGCAGCCACCGCGGGCGCTGCGGGTGGTGCGGCCCGACCGGGGAGCGGCCGGTAGTCCGAGAAGAACTCGTGCCAGCCGCCACCGACCCGCTCGGGATGCTCCTGGAACTCGCGGTACATCTCCTCGATCAGCCAGGTGTTGGGTCCGAACTGCCCGGGGGGCGTCGATGGCTCGCTCATGCTCGTATGGTACCTGCCTCGGCCGTCCCCCGCCCGGAGACCAGGGGTGAGGGGTCAGCCCGGACAACCCGCCAGAAGGTGTGGAGCTTCCCGACCCCGCCCGCACGGGGCCGCAGCCCCGCAAGGTGGGTGGGGCCGGCCGGGCGTGCCCGAGGCAGCGTAGAATCGGCGCCAGTGAGCGAGTTGCGGCAGCGGGAAGCGGGGTGCTGCGAGCGGCGGACGGCCGAGGCGAGGGCCTCATGACCCTGCGTGAGGTGCTCAACCGGCTGCGCTGGGATCCCGCTGCGGAGCCGGCCGGGGTGACGATCGTGCTGCGGGTGCGCGAGGACGGGAGGGAGACCGCGCAGGAGCTGCCGTTTTCGGACGTGCGGGACATCTTGCCGGGGGGGGTCGTGTCGGGTGACGGCACGTTCCTGCCGTACCATCGGGTGATGGCCGTGCGGCGCGGCCGAGAGGTGCTGTGGCGCGCGCCTGAGAGGAGCGGACATGGGCAAGCGTGAGCTGCTGATCGGGGGGAAGGTGCTGGCCGGGCCGGGCGAGCCCGTGCGGCTGGGGGCGGACGTGCTCACCACCCACGGGGTGATTCTCGGCATGACCGGCTCGGGCAAGACCGGCCTGGCGGTCGTGATGCTCGAGGAGCTGGCGCGGCAGCGCGTGCCGCTCATCATTTGCGACCTCAAGGGCGACCTCACCAACCTGCTGCTCACCTTCCCGGCCCTGGCGCCGGCTGACTTCCTGCCCTTCCTCCCGGTGGGCACGCCGCCGGGCGAGCGGCAGGCGGCGGCCGAGAGCGTCGCGGGGCGCTGGCGGCAGGGGCTGGCGGCGTGGGGGCTGGGATCGGCCGAACTTGCCGAGCTGCGCCAGGCGGTGTGCTGGCAGCTCCTCACCCCCGGCTCGGGGGTGGCGCCGGTCAACCTCTTGCCGGCGCTCGGGCCGCCCGCCGGCTACGATCCGGACATCGACCCGGACGGGGCACGGAGCCGCCTCGACGGCACAGCCGCCGGCCTGCTGGCGCTCGTGGACCGCGGTGGCGACCCGCTCTCCAACCGCGACAACGTGCTGATCACGACGCTGCTCGACGCCGCCTGGCGGCAGGGCCGGGCGCTCGACCTGGCCGAGCTCATCCGCCAGATCGCCTCGCCGCCCGTGAGCCAGTTCGGGGTGCTGGACGCCGAGACGTTTTACCCGGCCAGGGAGCGCCAGGGGCTCGCGCTGGCGTTCAACGCCGTGCTGGCGAGCCCGGCGTTCGCCGCCTGGACGCGCGGCGTGCCGCTGGCGATGGACGCCCTGGCGGGGACGCCCGAGGCCCCGTCCGCGACGATCCTCTACCTCGCCCACCTCGCCGACCGCGAGCGCCTGTCGTTCCTCACCCTGCTGCTCTCGACGCTGCTGTCGTGGGTGCGCGGGCAGCCGGGGAGCGAAAGCCTGCGGATCCTGCTGTACCTCGACGAGGTGCAGGGGATCCTGCCGCCTTCCGCGATGCCGCCCACCAAACCGCCGCTTCTGACGCTGCTCAAGCAAGGGCGGGCGTTCGGGGCCGGCGTGCTGCTCGCGACCCAGAACCCGGTGGACCTCGACTACAAGGCGCTCGGCAACGCCGGCCTCAAGCTGCTCGGTCGCCTCGACACCGAGAACGACCGCCGGCGCGCCCTCGAGGGACTGGACCTCGCCGGAGGGGGGGCGGAGAAGGTGGTGGCCGGCCTGCAGCCGCGCCAGTTCCTGCTCGCCGGGGCGCGGGTTGACACCCCGCAGGTCATCACCTCGCGTTGGGCCATGTCGTACCTCCGGGGCCCGCTGACGCTGGCGGAGGTGAAGCCGCTCGTCGCCGGCCTCGCGCTGCCCGCGCCGGCCGCTGCGGCCGATCCCGCCGCCCGGGCGGCGGTCGACCTCCCGGGTGTCGACGAGCTGTATGCCTCCGCTCCCGGCCTGCAGCCGGCGGTGCTCGTGGAGGGCCGGGCCGTCTACCGCAAGGCCGCACCGGCCGTGCAGCGCGAGGTGGTGGCGAGCTGGGTGGCGCCGTTTTCCGGGCGCCGGATCGCCTGGGAGCGGCTGGCTGCGGTGGAGCTGCCGCCGCTCGGAGACCGGCCGCCGGAGGGGGCGAGCCTAGGGGAGCTGCCTCCCAACGCCGGCGTGCTCTTGAAGGAAGCGGCAAGGGAGTTCGTGCGCGAGCTCGCGGCCCGCCCCCTCGAGACGCTGTGGCACCGCCAGCTCAAGCTCGTGCAGGAAGAGCACGAGGACGAGGCGGCGTTCCGTGCCCGCTGTCTGGAGGCCGCCCGTGCCGCCGTGGGCGCCAGGGCCGAGCAGCTCCGCGACCGCTACGAGGAGAAGCTGCGGAAGATCGACGACCGGCTGGTCCGCGAGCAGATGGAGCTGGCGCGGGATCGCCAGGACCTCGCGGCGCGGCAGCGCCAGCAGCAGCTCGCCGTCGCCACCGGGGTCGGCGACGCCCTGCTGTCGGGGCTGGGAGCGCTGCTCGGCGGGCGGCGGTCGGGGGTGTCGACCGCGGTCCGCAAAGGCGCGTCCACCGCCAGGCAGGCGAGCGAAAAGCAGCGCATGACCGAGCGCGCGAAGGCCGAGGTCGAGGAGTCGGAGCAGGCGATTGCCGCGCTGCAGGCCGAGCGTGAGCGGGTGCTCGAGGAGCTGCAGCGCGAACTCGCGGCGCTGCAGTCCGAGGCCGAGCGGCGTGCCGGCGAGGTGGAGCGCCTGCCGCTCGTGCCGGCAACGCGCGACGTCGCGGTGCGGCGCCTGGCTCTCGTGTGGCTCCCGCCGGATGCCATGCGATGAGCGGGCGGGACGACGCGCTCGACGCGTTCGAGGCAAGGCTCGGCCACCGCTTCGAGGACCGTTCGCTGCTCGATCTCGCGCTGCGTCACCGCTCGGCGGCGCACGAGCAAATGGTGGGCTCCAACGAGCGGCTCGAGTTCCTGGGTGACGCCGCGCTCTCGCACGCCGTCGCGGCGATGCTGTACGAGCGCTGGCCCGAGGCCAGCGAGGGCCAGCTCACGCGGGCCCGCTCGGTACTGGTCCGCGAGGCGACGCTGGCCGAGGTGGCGCGGCAGCTCGACGTGGCCGCGGTGCTCGACCTGGGCAGCGGGCTGCAAGGCGAACGGCCGCGCCCTTCGCTCCTGGCCGACACCCTCGAAGCCGTGCTCGGCGCTGCGCTGCTCGACGGCGGCTGGCGAGTCCTGCAGCGCCTCGTGCGAAAGCTGCTCGGGCCGGCTCTGGCCGGGCTCGACCTGGATGCCCTCGGGCGCTCGGAGCCGAAGACCGTGCTTCAGGAGCACGCGCAACGGCACGGCTGGCCGCTGCCGGTCTACCGCGAAGTGGAAACGCGCGGCCCGGCCCACGCCAGGGTCTACGTCTACGAGGTGGCGCTCCAGGGGCGGGTGCTGGGCCGCGGTGAAGGCAGCTCAAAGCGCGCCGCCCAGCAAGCGGCGGCGCTGGACGCTCTCGCTGCCTTGCCGGACGAGGAGAGAACGGAAGCATCGGGCTAGGCGACGGCCGCGACGGCAGCCCGAGCCTCGGCGAGAGCGGCCTTGAGGGCCGGTGTCTGGCGGCGGGCGGCCCCCTGGAGCAGATGGGAGAAGCCGGGGAGGGCGCCGGCCGTGTGCTCGAGGAGGTAGCCGAGCTGGACCGCGGGATGGCTCGAGGGCGATGCCGTGATCGCGGCCATGATGGTCTCGGGCAGACCGGCGGCGATTCCGGCTGCAATTCCCACCCGGGGCAGGAGATGGTGGAGAGCGCAGCGCTGCATCGCCGGGCTGGCCAGAGGGCTGGCGGTGAGGGCCGTCACGACCAGCTCGAGCAGGACGACGGGCAGCCCCGCCACAGAGTCGGCCACGTCGTCCGAGAGACCGAGCACGGCGGCGATCGGCCGCGCCGCGGCGGCCCGCCTGCGCACGAGGCGGCGCAACGTCTCCTCGGCGTCTTCGGGGACGGCGCGCTGCCAGCGGGGGCTTTCGAGAATCAGGGAGACGAGGAACGGTGCGTCGCTGCCGGCGATCGCCCACGCCTCACGCGGTCCCTCGGCCCGCGGGTACCCCGGAGCGTCGAGGCAGTTGACGATGCACAGGAGATCCCAAACGAGGCTCGGCGCGTCCGCCACCTCGATCCGCTGGCCGGCATCGAGCCGAGCCCGCGCCAGCGCGATGTCCGAGGGCCCGACGGGCAGCAGCGGCGGCCCCTGGGAAATCCATCGCTCGAGCAGCGCGCCGACCTTGAGGAAGACGTGGTACGCCTCGGCGAAGCGAGGGGCCTCGATGTGCTCCCCTTCGAGCTCTTCCAGGATCGTCCAGAACAGCGCCTCGAGCGTCGTGCTGTCGAGGCTGGCGACGATCACCGGCGCGCTTGGGTCGGCCGGGGGCAAGGTGTCGACCTGATACGCCGCCTGCATGATGAGGCTCGAGCAGTCGAGCTGGAGGTCCACCGGCATCGAGGGTGGGAGCGGCCAGTCGGGCTTGAAGGTGAACCTGACTCCCTCCTCCTGCATGATGCGGCTGGCCAGGGTGGTGGCGAGGCTGCGGCCGGCCTCGATCAGGACGTCGATCGGCATCTGACTTTCCTCGAGCAGCACGGAGGTCAGCAGCCGCCCCCGGGTCTGCGAGATCGCCAGGGCGCGCAGCAGCACGTGATGGGAGGCGGCGTGCTGGCGAAGCAGCCACGAGGCGAGCCGCTCGCTGGCCTGGGAGGAGGATGCAAACGCGATCTTGCCGCGCTTGACGTCGAACGACCGTGTGGTGGGGCCGGCGGACAGCTGCAGCCGCCCTGTGGCGCGGGTCAGGCGGAGCCACTCGAGCAAGTCGCCGACGTGGAGGCGGTCGAGGGTGCCCGACATCTCGTGCACGGCGCCAGTATGCCAAAGTCCGAAGCGTTTTTCGCGCGGCGCCGCGTGGCTATACTCGGCCGGCGGTGGGGAAGCGGCCGAGAGACCGGTTCCATGCCCACGCACCGCGGCGGCGCCACCGCCCGAGGGGGACCGATGCGAACGCGAAATGTCGTGCTTGCCGCACTCCTGCTGGCTGCCGGTCAGCTCGCGCCTGCTGCCGAGCTGACCGTGCTGTTCACCTCCGACATGCACGCCCGCGTGCTGCCGTACGACGACGTCCGCCAGCGCCCCGGGCGGGGCTCGCTCGCCCAGGTGAAGAGCTACGTCGACGCGATCCGCGCCGAAGTGGACAACCTTCTCATGCTCGACGGCGGCGACGCCCTCCAGGGCACGCCGCTGGCGCACTACGCGCTGGCCACGCCGCTGGGTGACGGGCAGGACCCGACGATTGCCGCCATGAACCTGATCGGCTACGACGCGGCCGTGCTCGGTAACCACGAGTTCAACTTCGGGCTCGACGTGCTGCGCCGGTCGCTCGGACAGGCGCGCTTTCCGTGGCTGGCCGCCAACCTCGAGGGGGCGCAACGGGAGCGCCTGCCGGTCTACCCGCACCTGCTCCTCAAGCGCGGCAATGTGCGCATCGCCGTGCTCGGCCTCACCAATCCCAACATTCCGCACTGGGACCCGCCGTCCCATCTCGGCTCGCTGGCGTTTGGCGATCCGGTCGAGGCGGCAGCCGTCCAGGTCGCTGCCCTGCGCGCCCGGGCCGACATCGTGATCGTACTGCTGCACTCAGGGTTCGAGCGCAACCTCGCGACCGGCGAGCCGGACGGTTCCGACTACGAAAACTTCGCCTGGCGCGTCGCCCACGTCCCAGGCATCGACCTTCTGCTCACCGGCCACACCCACGAGGACATCCCGCCGCGCCGGCTCGGCGACACCATCGTGGCCCAGCCCGGTCGGTGGGCCGAGATGGTGACGCGAATCGACCTCGTGTTAGGCAAGCGCAGCGGCAGGTGGCGCATCGTCTCCTGGCGCGGCGCCAACGTGCCGATGGCGAGCCAACCGGCCGATCCTGCCGTCGCAGCGGCGGTCGAGAGGCTGCAGGCGCGGGTTGCCGCGGAGCTCGCGAGAGTCGTGGGCGAGCTGCGCGAGCCGCTGGTGCTCGGGGGGGTCCCGACCCGGGACGACGCGGCCGTGGACCTCGTGCACGCGGTCCAGCTCGAGGTCACGGGCGCCCAGCTCTCGCTTGCCGCGCCGCTCGCCGCCGCCCGCCAGGAGGTACCCGCGGGACCGCTGCCGGTGCGCGCCATGCATGCCCTGTACCCGTACCCCAACACGGTCCTGATGGTCGAGGTCACGGGCGCTCAGCTCCGCGACATCGTGGAGCATGCCGTGCGCGGCTGGGAAGGGCTCGACTGCGCGCGGCCGCAGGGATGCACGCTGCTGCGCGATCCCCGGGTGCCCTACTACAGCTTCGACACGCTGCAGGGCGCGACGTACTTCGTGAACCCGCTCGCCCCGGTCGGCCAGCGGGTGTACGGCCTGCGCGTCGGCGGCGCCGCGGTCGACCCGGCTGCCACCTACACGCTGGCGGTCAACTCCTACCGCGCGGTGGGAGGCGGCAATTTCCCCCACCTGTTGCAGGCACGCCGTCTGAAGGAGGTCACTCGCCCGATGGTGGAGCTGCTGGTGGAGCACGTCGCCCGGCTCGGGAGCGTCGCTCTGCGGGCCGACGACAACTGGGCGTTTGCCATTCCCCTCGCCGAGGCCGCGGCGCGGCCCGCCGGTCCCGCTCAGCAGTGACCGGCCCCCGGACGACCACACGACACGGCCCGGCGTGACGCCGGGCCGTGTCCACACGCGGAAAGGCGAGGACTACTTCTTGGGTGCCTGGAGGGCGCGCATGAGCGCGGCGCCGAAAGCGGTGACCTCCGGCTTGCGCTCCACCTTGCGCTCCTCGGCCCACTTGCGGAACTCCTTGACCGCCTTGCCTTCCTTTGCCTTCTTGACGGACAGGGAAATGCGCTTGCGAGCGGGGTCGACCGAGAGCACGGTGGCCGAGATCCGCGTACCGGGCGCGAAGCTCGCCCCGAGATCCGCGCCGCGCGGCACGTCGGTCTCGGAGGCGGGAATGAGCGCCGTGACGCCGGGCTCGAGCTGGACGAAGACGCCGAAGTTGGCGGTACGCTCGACCGTCCCTTCGACCATCCCATCGACCGGATAGCGCTCGGCGACGTCGGCCCACGGGTCGGAGGTGGCCATCTCACGCAACGTGAGGGACAGGCGCCGGCGGTCGAGGTCGCACTCCCGCACCCAGCCGCGCACCGACGCTCCGGGCGCCAGGGCCGGGTCGTCGAGCTTGGTTCCGGGCGGGAGCTGGGAAACGTGGATGAGGCCGTCGACTCCCGGCATCAGCTCGACGAAGAGCCCGAACTCGGTCTTGCGGGCGATCGTGCCCTCGAACGTCGCGCCGGAGGGGAAGCGGGCGGCCACCTCGGCCCACGGATCGGGCTCCAGCGCCTTCATCGAAAGCGCGATGCGGTTCTTCTCGCGATCGGCCTCGAGGACCTTGACCCGGACCGTGTCGCCGATCTTGACGACCTGCGTAGGGCGCACGCCGACCCGGTGCGAGAGCTCGGAGATGTGGATCATGCCGTCCACCCCGCCGAGGTCCACGAAAACGCCGAAGTCGCGGATGCTCTTGACCGTGCCCTCGATCTCGGCGCCCGGTACGACGCGGGCCCAGGCGGCGTCGGCGGCGTGCTCGCGCTCCTCCTTGAGGACCGCGGCGCGCGACACCACCATGGTTTGCAGGTCGTCGGAGACCTCCATGATGCGGAAGCGGAACACCTTGCCGAGGTACGAGTCGACGTTGCGAGGGAAGCCCAGCTCGATCTGCGACATCGGGCAAAAGGCGCGGACCCCGGCGATCGACACGTCGTAGCCGCCCTTGTTGCGGCCGGTGACCTTGCCCTCGACCGGGATGCCGTTGGCGGCAGCGCCGCGCAGCGCCTCGCGTTCCCGCCGCTCGATCACCAGCTTGTGGGAGACGCGGATCTCGGGGGAGAGCGCGATGACGATTGCGTCGAGCCCGTCGCCGGGCCGCAGCTCGCCGACTTCGGCGCGGTCCATGACCGCCTCCGACTTGCCGCCCACGGCAATCAGCACGACGTCGCCGTGCACGGCCATGATGGTGCCGGTGACGAGCTGGCCGATCTCGAGCTCGTCGTTCTGGAAGGAAGCAGCCAACGCTTCGGCGAAGCTCTGCTGCTCGGTGGTGGGGTTGGTATCTTCAGTCATATCCAGTCCTTGCCGCCTGGCCCTGCTCCAGGCGCAGCCACGGGGCCGTCCCCGTCGGGCTGAGCCAGGGATTGTACACCGTTTTCCCCGCTCTCGCCCGGGGGAGAGAGCGTCAATACCCCATCGCGCAGCCGTCCTTGCGCGACTCGGTGGCGCCCGCGTACACGCCGGTGGCGGGGTCGCGCCAGATCGCCTGGTAGCCGCCGAACGAGATGCCGTTCGCCTCGACCAGTCGGTGGCCGCGCCGGAGCAACTCCTGCCGGACTTCGAACGGCACGCCCGACTCGAGGTGGAGCACGCCGCCGTCCTCCATCACGGTGCCGGTCGGCTCGGAAGAGCCGGTGTGGTAAAAGCGCGCCGCGTCGCCGGCTTCCTGGAGGTTCATCCCGAAATCGAGCAGGTTGACGAGGATTTGCACGTGGCCCTGCGGCTGCATGTCGCCGCCCATGACGCCGAACGCCAGCAGCGGCGCGTCACCCCTCGTCACGAACGCCGGGATGATCGTGTGGAACGGCCGCTTGCCGGGCGCGAGCGCGTTGGGGTGGCCGGGCTGGAGCGCGAACAGCGCCCCTCGGTTGTGGATCCCGAACCCGAGCTCGGGCACCACGTACCCGGATCCGAAGCCGGTGTAGTTGGACTGGATGAGAGCCACCATTTGACCGCGGGCGTCGGCGGTGACGAGAAACGTGGTGTCGCCGTCGCGCAAGGCGGGGTTGCCAGGCTCGAGCCGGCGGGCCGCCCGCCGCATGTCGACGCGCGCCGCCCGCCGGCGGGCGTACTCCTTGTCGAGCAGGGCGGCGACGGGCACCGCCGCGAACGCCGGGTCGGCATAGTAGCGGGCCCGGTCCTCGTAGGCGAGCTTCTTGACCTCGACCAGCAGGTGCCAGAAATCCGGGTTGTCGCGGCCCATCGCCGCCAGGTCGCGCCCTTCCAGCATGTCGAGCATCTGCAGTGCGGCCAGCCCCTGCCCGTTGGGAGGCAGCTCCCACACCGTGTGGCCGCGGTAGGTGGTGGAAATCGGCTCCACCCACTCGCTGCGGTGCCCGACCAGGTCGTCGAGGGTGAAGAAGCCGCCGGCGCGCTGCGAGAACGCCACGAGAGCCTCCGCCACCCGCCCGCTGTAAAAGCCGTCGCGACCGGAAGCAGCAATTGCCTCGAGCGTGGCGGCAAGCGCGGGGTTGGCAAACAGCTCCCCCTCGCGCGGGGGCCGGCCTCCCGGCAGAAACACCTCGGCGAACCCCGGCATGCTGCCGAAGCGGGCCGCGCCGCGGGCCCAGCTCGCGGCGATGACCTGCGGCACCGGCACCCCCTCGCGGGCGTAGGCGATGGTGGGGGCGAGCAGCGTCTTCAGAGGCAGCCGCCCGAAACGCGCGTGCAGCTCGGCCCAGCCGTCGACGCAGCCGGGCACGGTCCAGGCGAACGGCGAATACGGGGGGATCGTGCCGTCCGGCTGCCTCGGCACCTTCTCGAGCGTGAGCGCCGCCGGTGCGCGGCCCGAGCCGTTGAGGCCCCAGAGCCGGCGGGTGCCGGGGTCCCAGACGAGGGCGAAGAGGTCCCCGCCGACGCCGCATGCGACCGGCTCCATGAGCCCGAGCGCGGCGTTGACGGCAATCGCCGCATCGACGGCGCTGCCGCCTTGCTTGAGGACGTCGACGCCGATTTGCACGGCGAGAGGGTGTGCGGCCGCCACCATGCCGTGGCGGGCAAGCACCGGGGAACGCGTCGCGAACGCCCGTCCGGCCGGCCGGTCGGCCCCGAGAAGCAGCGACGAGGCCAGCAAACACGCGCTCGCGAGCAACATGAACCGCATGGGACACCCCCGGGGCGATCATACCTCCCGCCGCCTCGTCCGGGGCCGAGCGTTGGAGCCCGGCGGCTCCTTGTGCGGTTGTCGCGCACGAGGCGGCCCGCGTGTCAGGCCGCCTTCGGCCTGGTTGCCGGGCAAGGGGGGCGGTACACTCCCTCCCCGATGTCGCTGGCGCCCGCCACGTCGCACAGCCCCATGCGCTCACCCGGTCCGGGCGCCCCAGTGGAGGGGTGGGTGGCGGTGCTCGTGCTCGGGGCGGTGGTGGGCGCGGCGCTCACGGCGCCGACGGTGCACGCCCTGGTGGAGGAGTGGCTTCCGGCAGTCCGCTGGCCGTTCGCGCGGGTGTTCGACCGCCTGGCCGTGCTTCTGGCTGTGCTGCTGATCATCGTGCTGAGGCGCCGGCTGGGGCTCGGGCGGCTCGCCGCCGCCTGGCGGAGCGAGGGGTGGCAGGGCTGGCTGCGGCGGGTGCCGGCCGGGTTCGTGGCGGCGGGCGCGCCGGCGCTGGCGGTGCTGCCGTGCGTGGTCGCGCACACGCCGGTGGGGTGGGCCGGCCGGACCTGGCAGGTGGCGCTGGGGGTGCTGGTGAGCTCCGTGCCGGGGGCGCTGCTCGTCTCGGCGCTGGAGGAGAGCTTCTTCCGCGTCACGGTGTTCCGCGGGTTGGCGCGGCGCTGGCCGGTGGCAGCAGCGATCGCCGGAAGCAGTCTGCTGTACGGGCTCGTGCACTTCATCGCACCGGACCGCAGCTTCGTCGCCGCGTCGGCCTCACCGCTCGAGGGGTTGCGATACCTCGGCGTGGTCCTCGGCCGGTTGCTCACGGCGCCGACGCTCGTGGCGGTCGGCGGGCTCTCGCTGATGGGCGCGGCGTTGTGCCTGGTGCTGTGGCGGACCGGCTCGCTCGCGCTCTGCGTCGGGATGCACGCCGGCTGGTTCACGGCCACCAAGGTCGCGATTTACCTGTCGACGCTCGAGCCGGGCGCGCCGGCTGCCGGATCGCTCGGCAAGCGGCTGCTGCTGCTCGGAAGCCCGTGGGTGTGGCTCGCCGTCGCCCTCACCACCGCCCTCGTCCTCGGCTTCCGTCCGTCCGGTCGACGCGTTCCAGGTCCCTCGATCACTCGTACAGGTGCCGCTTGATCTTTTCCGTGGGCGTCTTGTCGAACTCCCTGTCCACGAGGCGGAACCCCGACAGTCGCGAGTAGGCGGCGAGCTGGGCGTTGACCTCGGCCAAAAGCGCCTTGAAGTGCTCGCCGAGGCGGGCCTGGATCTGCGGGTCGGAAAGCCCGTGCAGGCGCAGCTCGCGGGCCAGGAAGTCGTAGTCGGGGAAGATGAGCGCCACGAGCCCGGTGTCCCGCTTGACGACGAGGCACTCGAGGACCGACGGCGAGCGGGAGAGCAGGTGCTCGATTTCCTCGGGGTAGATGTTCTCTCCCGAGGGACCCAGGATCACGTTCTTGGAGCGGCCCTTGAGGTAGAGATAGCCGTCCGCGTCCTGCACTCCGAGGTCGCCGGTGCGCAGGAACCCGTCGGCCGTGAACAGCGCCGCCGTGGCCTCGGGGTTGCGGTAGTACCCTCGCGTGACCATCGGCCCGCGCACCTGGACCTCGCCGACGCCGGTGGCGGGGTCCGGGTCCGCGATGCGCAGCTCGATACCGAGAACCGGGGTGCCGCAACTTCCGGCCCGCGTGTGCTCGACCCGCGAGCCGGTGATGAGCGGCGAGCACTCCGTCATGCCGTACCCGACCGCATAGGGGAAGCCGCCGATGCGCAGGAACCGCTCGACGTCGGGCGGCAGCGGCGCGCCGCCGAACCCCATGAACTTGACCTGTCCGCCGAACGCCTGCAGCAGGCCGTGGACCGCCTTGCGGTACACGACGCGCCGCAGCAAGGGCACCCTGGTCATGCCGCGCAGCAGCAGCTTGCCCTCGATGCGCGGCTGCACCTTCTTGCGGAAGATCTTCTCGATGATGAGCGGCACCGCGAAGACGATCGTCGGCCGCACCGCAGCGAACGCCTCCTGCAGCACCTTCGGCGAGGGCTTCTGGCGCAGGAACGTCACCGATGATCCGGAGTGCATGGAGGCCAGAAAGCAGCACGTGCACTCGTAGGTGTGCGCCATCGGCAGCAGCGACAGGAAGCGGTCGGACGGGCCGAGGTCGACGTAGCGCACGGCCGCGATCACGTCGCTGACCAGGTTGCGCTGGGTGAGCATGACGCCCTTGGAGTAGCCGGTCGTGCCGGAGGTGTAGACGATGGCCGCCAAGTCGTCTGGCTGCGGGGTGTGCTCGGCCTTGCCGAACGGCAGCTTGCGCTCGGCGAGGAACTGCTCGGCGCGCTCGCGCCACTCCCCGACGCGCTGACGGAGCTGTTTGACCACCTCGGGCAGGCGCCGCAGGTCGAGCTCGCGGAAGTCCTCGAGCAGGAATGCTCGCTCGAGGTCCGGGAAGGTGCCGCCCTCGAGCTTCTCCGCCAGGGCAGCGGCGACGAAGATCGCTTTCGCGCCCGACATGTTGATGATGTTGTGGATGGCGGTGGGGTGGAACTCGGTGAGAATCGGCACCGCCACCGCGCCGTGAGTGACGAGCGCGAGGTAAGCGATCCCCCAGTGGATCGAGTTGAGCCCCAGCAACGCCACCCGGTCTCCGGGGCGGATCCCCGCCCGCCTGAGGGCCTGGCCGAGCGACGCAATGTGCTCGGCCGCCTCGGCGTAAGTGACGGACCGCCCGCCCAGCTCGGCGAGAAAAGGATGCTGGGCGTGCCGCTCGAGACAAAGCGCGACGTACTCGGCCAGAGTCCGGGCGCGGGCGAAGAAACGCTCGTCGGGTGGCGTCGGTTGCGTGCTCATGGTCCCCCCTGCGCCCGGCGGCCGGAACGTTCAGCGCACGGCAGCGCGGCGACCTCGTCCGGCAGCGGGAAGCTTCTCTGGCACGACGATAGCACGCGTGCCGGCAGGACGGATCGGCGGGACGCCGGCCGCCTAGTCGCTCTTCTTGCCGGGAGCCGTCTTGAGGTCCTCCCACCAGCTTCCGTCGCCCTTGAGATGGCGCTCGAACCAGGCGACGATGGCGCGCGACCAGACGAGACGCTTGGCGTGATCCATGATCGCGTGGTCCTGGCCCTCGACCTGCAAGTACTCGACCGGTGCGCCCACCAGCTTGAGGGCGGTGAAAAAGCTGTCGCTCTCCCCGACCGGCACGTTGGTGTCGGCCTGGCCATGAGTGAGCAGGATCGGCGTCTTCACCTTGTCGGCGGAGAACAGCGGGCTCCGGCCGACGTAGAGGTCCGGGCGGTTCCACGGGAACGAGCCGGCGGCCGAGCGGGCGTTGTAGGTATACCCCCAGTACCCCTCGCCCCAGTACGAGGAGATCGACGAGATCCCGGCGTGCGACACCGCGGCGGCGAAGAGGTCGGTCCTGGTGACCAGCGACATCGTCGTGAACCCCCCGTACGAGGCGCCGATGCAGCCGACCCGCGTCCTGTCCACGTAGTGGTGCGCCGCCAGGAACTGCCTGGTGGCGTCGATGATCTCGTCCACCACGAGCGACCCCCACTCGTTGACATGGCGCGCCGAGTGCACCTGGCCGTAGCCGATCGCCCCCGAGGGCTGCGGCACGTAGACCACGTACCCGAGCGACGCCCACCACTCCTTGGGGTAGCGCCCACCGAACGCCTGGTTGATCGGCGTGGTGCCGGCGTAGTAGTTGACGATCGCCGGGTACGTGCGCGCCGGGGAGAAGCCGGGGGGCAGGTAGACACGGCCGTCGACCTCGACGCCGCTGCCGACGGTGCAGCGCCAGGGCTCGACGCGCCCTGTCCGCACCGACGGCCACCAGTCGCGGGACGGATCGAGGACGACCTGCGAGCGGCCGGTCGCCAGCTCCGTGACCGCCACCCGCTCGGGCTGCCACGGCGAGCTGCCGGCGGCCGCCAGAAACGGTGCGTGGGTGGCCAGCGACGAGGTCGAGACGACGGCGGACCCGGCATCCAGCCGCTCGAAGCGGCCGGAGGCGAGGTCGAGGCGGAAGATCCCCACCTCGTCCCTCACCACCGCTCGCACCACCACGACTCCGGCGGCGGCGCTCCACTCGGCCCGCACGATCGCCGGGTCGAACTGCCGCGACAGCGCCTCGACCCGGCCGGCGTCCGGGTCCCAGAGGTAGAGCTGGCCGTCGCCGTCGTTGGGAATCACGCCCGCCGGCAGCGCCACGCCGGCGTTGCCGAACTCCGAGGGGCCGGCCACCACGAGCAGCCGCCCTCCGGGGCCGTACGCCGCGCCGGCCAGCCAGCGAAAGTCCCCGAGCTTGCGGGTCGCGAGGCTCGCGAGGTCCATGTCCCACAGCTCGATCCGGAGGTACGGGCGGTCGGTCAGGTCCTCGACCTGGCGGGAGAACAGCAGGTGCGAGCCGTCGGCCGAGACGTCCTCCACCTTGCTCGACAGCGCACCCGCCGTGAGGCGGACCCGGGCGCCGCCCGGCACGCGCCCGATCCAGAGGTACGACTTGTCGCGGAAACCCCTCTGGCGGTCGACGAGGCTCTCGACCAGCTTGATCCCGCGGCTGTCCGGCTCGCCCTTGATCGTGGTCCAGTAGACGACCGCCGTCGGGCCGACCCAGCGGTACCCGGCGAGGCTCTCCACCCGTTCGAGCACCGGCCGCACCTCTCCCGACTCGAGGTCGGCGAGCCACAACGTCGAGACGTCGCGCTCCTTGTCGGCCTTGCCCTTCCTTTCGGCCGTGGTGAACCCGAGCAGGCGGGGCGCCGCCCAGGCGGCGTCCTTCGTCTCGGCGCCGCGCCGGCTCCAGCGCAGCGTTCCGTCGGCGGCGGCGCGAACCTCGACCCAGCTTTCAGTGTCGTCGGTGCCGGGGACGATCCGGCGGAGCGTGACCGCGACCAGTGCCCCGTCGGGCGAGAGAGCGACGGACGTGACGTCGGTCCGGTTCAGCACGTCGAGGATGTCGAGCGTACGCTCGCGCGAGGTCCCGAAAGCGAGGTCGGGGAGGCTCGCGCTCTTGATGCGCACCCCGGCTGTCCAGGTGCCGCCCTGGCCCGGCTCGGCGACCGTCTGCAGCAGCAGCACGTGGCTGCCCGGGGTCAGGTTGGTCGTGCCCGTGGCGGCCCGGTCCGCCGGGGAGCCGGCGCTGCTCGCGACCTGTGTGCCGTCGACGAGCAGTCGCTGCGGGCAGGAGCCGGCCAGTTCGACCTCGAGGGATTGCCAGCGGGGAACCTCAACGGCCGCCGCCAGCCAGGCAACGCCGGGGACATTTCCACCGGGACGATCGAGCGTGATCACCCCGTCCTTGTCGGTCGCGACCTCCCGCCACGAAGGCGCAGCCACGCCGAGCCACGGCACCCGAGCGCCGGCCGCCGGCATGCCGTCGAGCGGCGGCAGCAGCGCCGCCTTCAACAGCTCGCCCGGGCCGTACCCTCCGCGCGGCTCGGCGCCGAACGCCGGCAGCGGCGCCGGGACCGGCCCGAGCACCAGCCACCTCGGCACCGCGACCGAAATCGTCGGCGTGTCCTTGCTGCCAGGCGCGGCCCGCCCCGCCGCGGCAAGCACCCCGGGTTGAGAAAGCAGCACGATGCCGATGAGCACGCCCAGTCGCATGGTTCCCTCCAGCGCGCACAGCCTAGCAGGGACGGCCGCGAGCGCCATCGCCAGCGCCCCGCCGTGGCCTCGCCCTGAAACCGGACGCCGGGCAGCGCACGTGCCACCGTCCGCCTCCCCGATCGCGTCGGCGATGCCGGCCAAACGCGGCAAGAGCCGTCCCCGCTCCTCCCGGTCGGAGTGGCGGGGAGGGAGAACTGCCCGGCGGGCGGCAAAGAAAGCGGAGGGCTCCCGACGCTCGACCGCGAGAACGGGTGGGTGTCAGCCGTCTGACTTCAAGGAAACGTCGTCGATGCGGAAGGTGGTCACCTTCGTCGAGCCGTTGGTGGCCACGAACCGCACCTTGACCTGCTGGCCCTTGTACGCGAGCAGCGAGTAGCTCTTCTGCACGTAGGTACTCGCCGCTCCCGTACTGTTGGCGTTGGAGAGCGTGGCCAGGGTCGCGAGGACCGAACCAGACGAGTTGACGAGCTGTACCTTGAGAGTGTCGTACGCGGTGGACGAGGTCTCCTGGGTGACGATCGAGACCCAGAACGAGAGCGTCGCCGAGGTCGCCGCCGAAGGCAGCGTGACCAGCGCCGAATCGAGCGTCTGCGAAGAGGCGTTGTACTGTCCCAGCGTGGCGTAATCGGTGCCGCCGTGCGGGTATGAGCCGTTGGCGGTCAGGACGTAGTAGCTGGTGCCCGTGTAGGCGCTGCGCACCCACGACCCGTCGGGGGCGGTGTTGGTACTCGAGGTGATCGACTCGAACGAGCCGTTGGCGAGCCGTTCGCTGGGGGTCGTACCCATCGTCACCGTGCCGGTGACCGAGAACGTCGCCGCCGCGTAGCCGTAAACGCCGAGCCACCAGGTCCCGGCGGCGGGGTTGGTGGCGGTGCACGTCTCGTTGCCGGAGGCGGAATACGGCCGGCACACGTAGCTCGTCAGGGTCGGCTTGCTTCCAATCTGGGTGTAAATGTCGGCGTCGGCCGACGCCCCGGTCGTCATGAGCTTGAGGCTCGTGGCGCCAGAAGGGACGGTGATGTAGTAGTACTTCCACTGATGGTAGGCGACAGTCTGGCCGGTGAGGGGGACGCCGCTCGTGAGCTGCGTGTCGCCGGTGCCGCAGGTCGCGGTGAAGCTCACGCCGGTGGCGTTGGGGCCGAGGGTGACCGAGCGCGAGGCGGGCGTGAAGGTGCACCCCGACTTGGCCGGCGTCACCGTGTAGGTGCCGGCCGTCAGTCCGGAGACCGTGTAGTTGCCCGACGCGTCGGCAGTGGCGGAAACACCGCCCGCCGTCACCGTGGCGCCGCCGGTGCCCGTGTTGCCGGTGATCGAGTAAGTCGTCGCGCCGGTGAAGGTGATCCACATCGGCGCCGAATAGGCGTCGTGTCCGTCCGCCTGCCGCACGTGAACAAAGTAGTAGTACGTCCCCGACGGAAGGTTCTCGGTGATCGAGAACGTCGACTGGTTGCTGTTGGAGGCGTACGCCGCCGTGGGGGCGGGGCCACCCGGCTGACCGCGCCAGATCTCGATCGCCGACACGCTCTCGCCGTCCGGGTCGTAGACGCCGACGCGCAGCGTCGCCGTGCTTGCCGAGAAGATGTCGCCCATGATGTGAGCCCCGTCGCTGGTGGCGAAGACCAGCTGCAGGTTGGGGTCCTCGGTGGCGAAGAAGTGCCTCGCCTTGTGGGCCTGCATGAGCTTCGTCTTGGTCAGCACCGGCGTCGAGCTGTTGGGAATGAGGTACACGGTGCGGGTCGGCACGGCCACGCCGTAGTTGGCGCAGTGGGCGTCCGATTCGCCGGTGGGCGCGACGTGGAAGCCGACCGACAGCGCCTTGGTCCAACGTGCAAAGTAGTCGGCCGTGCCGGCGTTGGCGTCAGCGCAGGTAAGGGAGGTCGAGAAGGCGCTGCCCGAGCGCACGGCGATCCCCTGCATCGCCTCGTCGGCGTAGGCGTTGAAGGCGTAGTTGTCGAACTCCGAGGCTCCGGGGTGGCAGAGGATGCCGAGTGCCCCCACCGGCGAGGGGTTTTCCGCCGACCGCTGGTAGAGCTGCAGGTAGCCGTAGCGCTTGGGGGCGTAGACGTCGAAATAACAGTTGGTACCTGGGGTGCACTCGGGTGTGGCCCCGCACGTCGAGCACGTCTCCCAGTTGATGAACTTCGGGCTTTCCATGACGATGACGTGGCCCTGGTCGGGGTTCGTGAGCACTCCGAACTCGATACCGAACAGCGCCACGAACGAGCCGTTCACCGTCGCGGCCGCCGCCTTGGCCAGCCCGTCCTGGTAGCGCTGCCGGATCGCAGCCTCGGTGAGCGAACCGGTCTGGTTCCTGAGCGCATCGTCCATGAGGTGGTTGTGTTCGGTCACGGCCCAGAAGTCGAGCCCGGCCTGGTCGCGGGCGTACTGGTAGGCTTCGGTCGGGCTGTAGGCGCCGCTTCCGTAAGTGGCGCCGGAAGAGCAGCTCGCGGGGTTCTGGCCGCCATCCGAGTAGTTGGAGTGGCTGTGCGTCCCACCGTAGTAAAAGTTGTAGCCGAACCCCGCCTCGATTGGGGTGTTTTGCTGGACCGAGCACGCTCCAGCGGCACGGCTCGCGCGCAGCACGAGCGAACTCTCGACGTCGAGAGCGTAGTCGACCACGACGTCTCCGGTCGAGGCGTACGCCTCGTCGGCGGGGCGCTCGAGCTCGACCTCCTCGTAGTCGTCGACCTCGAGGCGGGCAAGGACGCGATACGGCAGGTAGCGGGCCCGGAACGTGTAGTGGTACAGCCCCTCCGGTACCGGCTCGCCGGCCTGGGTACGGCCGTCCCAGGTGAACTGCGCCAAGGCGTTGC
Organism: Thermoanaerobaculaceae bacterium; assembly: GCA_035384965.1. Classification (GTDB taxonomy): domain Bacteria; phylum Acidobacteriota; class Thermoanaerobaculia; order Thermoanaerobaculales; family Thermoanaerobaculaceae; genus JAAYVZ01. Next base: position 4,817 of record DAOOJE010000029.1, on the reverse strand, counting down.
CAAGGTCGTCCAGATCGGCCCGGCCGCGCGCGGTGCGGACCAGTGTGCCTTCGGTGTCCCGAATCTCGAGTCTCCAGAAAGTCCGACCCAGGTCGCGGGCCGCCGCCACCTCCGGATGCGAGAGGATGGCGTGCAGCTTGACGTTCCCCAGCTCGCCGGGCAACGCCGGCGAGAAGCGGTACGCGTTGGTACCGATGTAGACGATGAACGAGTCGTTGGCGTCGGCGGCCTCGTCGGTGGGTTGCGCGGCCGCGCACACGGCCAGCGTCAGGACCGCGATTGCGCAGAGGTACGCTGTTTTCGAGTCGTGGTGACGGTTCGGCATGGTGGGACCCCTCCCCAGAAAAGCGCGCTCATCCTACCCGCGTGTCGCGAGGAAGCAATGAAGCCTGTGTGAAGACGACGAGGCTTCGGCGAGGCTCGTGCTTCTTCCGAAAATTGCTCAACGGAGCCTGCGGTCAGAGGGGCGTGTGCCGCGGGACCTTCGATTCGACGCGATCGTCACGGGAAGCGGCGCAGCTGCCAGCACCGGCTCGCGGTACAGTGGCTCGGGAGGACATGAGCCATGTCGTTGCGCGACGCGCGGTCGTGGACGCTCGCGGCGGTTCTCGCAGGGGTGGTGCTGGGGCAGGCGTGCGCGACGGTGCAGCCGCCGGCCCCGCCGCCGGAGCCGCCGCCGGCGCCGGTCGAGGTCGTGAGGCTTCCCGAACCGGCGCCCCCGCCCCCGGTCTACGTGCGTGTGAGCGGCACGACCCTCAACGTCCGCGAGGGGGCCGGGACCTCGTTCAAGGTGGTGGGCAAGGCGGCGCGCGGCGAGCGGTTGCTCGTGCTCGGCGAGGAGGGGGACTGGCTCGAGGTCCGGCTCACCCCCGAGCGGACGGGGTGGGTGCACGGCAAGTACGTGCGGCGGGAGGAGCCCTGCCCGCCGGACAAGAACACCGCCGAGATCCTCGACGAGCCCGACGTGGTGCTGCGCCCCGACGGTCCCCGCGTCGTGCTCGAGGCGACGGTCAACGCCAGGGGGGAGGTCACGGCCGTCAAGCTGGTCGAGAACACCACCGGCGACGACGCGCTCCGCTGGCGCGCCGAGGCCGAACTGCGGGCGCTCCGGTTCTCTCCGCCCGTCCGGAACTGCAAGCCGAGGCCGTTCATCTACACCTTCACGCGGACGTTCTGAGCCGCAGGCGCTCCCTGGACTCCGTGCCGCTCCGGGACGGCCCTCCGAGCGCGGTGGCGTCGTGCTTTGGCCCCCAACCCGACGGTGAGCCATGATCGGCAGGATATTCGTGTTGCCTGTCTTCATCGTGTTCGCGGCGCTGGTCTTCGATTTTCTCAATGGCTTCCAGCCGCGTTCGACAGTTGTGAGGGGTGGTGGGCAGGGGTCGAGAGCGCACGTTGTTGAATCTGCGCGATGTCGTCTGGAGTAGAGTCCCCTGACGTGGTGTACGAGTCGCCCCTCGTCGTCGTCGGGCCTGTGGGAGCCGTGGGAATCGCGTAGCGATTTCCGTAGCCGCGGCAGCTTCCACATGCGACCCCGGCTCCGAGAGGCGATGACATGGAAGTGGCCATGGCGCCCTCCTTGAGCTGTCAAAGGCCGGGTCCTGCGACCCCAGGACGGCACTCTGGCCGTACCGAGGATGACGCCGAGCAAGTGGCTGCACAAGAGGTTGTCGGACGGGGGTGAGGATCTCCCGCGCGAGAGGCTGGCCGCTTTTGCCCAGGCCCTGATGAGCGCCGAGGCGGACACGCGGTGTGGGGCTGAGGACAACCTTCCCTGGCGCTTGCTGGCAGGGCTGCCGGACGCACTTCATGGTCAACCTCCTCACCCGCGTCCCCACGGCCGCGGCCAGCTGCGTCGCCACCCTGGTGCGCTCGATCTTCGCCCAGCCTGACGCGGACTCTGCCTGGACCCAATACCGTCATGTCGTGACGCAGCTCGAACCGCGCTTCGCCCCAGCCGCCGCTACGCTCGAGGATGCAGCCCATGACCTGCTTGCCTTCACGGCGTTCCCCAAGACCCACTGGAACCAGACCTGGTTCAACAACCCGCAAGAACGGTTGAACAGGCAAACCCGCCGGCGCACCGACGTCGTCGGTACCTTTCCCAACCGCGCCGCCCTCGTCCGACTGATCGGCTCCGTTCTCGCCGAGCAGCACGACGAGTGGGCCGTCGCTCGCCGCTCCACAAGCGTCGACAGCCTCACCGAGGCCCGCCACACAACTGCGGTTCTACCGACACTCCCCAGGGAAATGCCCCAGGCCGCTACCGTCCAACTTCAACCGGCGCTCTGGCCTTCACACACCACTGGACAGGACGTGACCGTCGGCAGTGGGCGCGGGACCACGTTTTGGGGTCACCGAGCCCCCATCACATGTGCCGGCGCGGCCCTCAGGGCCACATGGAGCAGGGAGGCATTCGGGGACGTGACCGGTTCTGTCCGCCTGGGGTGCTGGCCCTGGCCTTGCAGCGCTTGACGCCTACTGCGGGGTGCTCGACTCCGGTGGCGGGGTCCTCGACCGCTTGAGATCGAGCAGGCTTTGCACCTCGAGTGCGCACGGGTCCTCGGCCGGGACCAGTGCTTGAGGGAGCGGCACCAGCTCGAGGGCGCCCTTTCGTGCCACCACCGCAGCCTCGTCGCTGAGTGCCATGTAGGCGGGGCACTCACCCGAGATCTGAACGAGTCCGACGAGCTGGTCGGTCGTGGTGTCCCAGATATCGAGTCGGCACCCGTCGTCCTCGCGCAAAGGGTCGCGGACAGCCACGCCCACGAGGTTCCGGTAGGCCGCAGCCGCCGCGGCCGCGCGCTGGTACACGCGGCGGCGGGATGCGTCCGGCCCGGTGAGCCTGGACGCGATGGCTTGCAGCTCCGGGTTGCCCGCCAGCTTTGCCGGGTCGAAGAGCTGCTGCAGCTTGCGGGTCGACTCCTCGACTGACAGCTCCCGACCCTCTGCCGCGAGGCACGCGGGCGGTACGATCGGTCGCGGCGCCGCTCCCTCCCGCCCGACCGGCCACAGCTCGTACGCCGCGTGGGGCAGGAACCAGACCTTTCTCGCTTGCACCAGCACCGCGCTGGCCCGCGCGATACCTTCGGCGCCGAGGCCCTTGAGGCGCTCCTCGAGGTCGACCGGTACGCGGAGGTCGGAGACCTTCTTACCTCGCGTGTCGACGAGCTGGAAGACCAGCGGTGGCCCTGCGCCCGGCTGCCCATCCGCTGTGGCTCTCTGGTTGTCCAGGAGGGTGAGGACGTAGCCGTCCGCATGGGGCGAGGCAGCCAGCACGGGGCCGGGGGCGGAGAAGCGCACCGCCTCTTTGCACTCACGAAGGTTGTAGACGCCCACTTGCGTCCCACCTTCCGAACCTGGTGAGGGTGCAAAGCCGGCGACGAGGAGACTCTCGCCGCGAAGAGCCGCGGCGGCCCCGGACGCAATCAACGCAGTCATGGCTTCCGGGAGCTGGCAGGTCGCGACCTTGGCGCTTTTGCGGTCGAAGAGCGAGAGCAGACCGGTCTCGCGGTCCACGACCGCGAAGTCGCCGGCAAGCCCCGCGGCGAACGAGTAGGTGCGTGGAAGCGCAATGCGGTCCGATCGGCCGCCAGCGACGGCAAGCTCGGTGAACTGAAGCACCTCGGCCCAAAGCAGGCAGATGCCCACAAGCGACAGGAGACCTGACCTTCGCTGTACCGACATCGCACTCCCTCCTTCAACACGGCAGAAGACACGCGTCCACGGCGGGGGCTGCCATCAGCCTACTTATAGCAGACCCAGGCGTAATCACTCCAGGTGGGGCACGTGACGTGTGTTTCGTAGCAGACGTACCCTTCGAACTGATAGAGCTTGCCGCAAATGATGCATCCATCCGAGCTTCTGCAATGCCACTGGCCGGGCGGCCCCGCCTGCAGGACGGCTGCCGCGACAGCGAGGACGACGAGAACAGCACCCACCACACGACCACATTCCATTATTCCATCCTCCCGAAGGGTCGATTCATGGACCCGGATTGTCGGGGGATTCCCTCTCTCTCTCGGCTGTCAAGCCCCTTCTGGGGTCGGGACGCCGCGCAGGGCCGCGAGCAGCGCCTGGATGTCGGCGGGGACGGGGGCTTCGAAGGTCATGAGTTCGCCCGAGGCGGGGTGGGTAATCGAGAGCTTCCAGGCATGCAGCGCCTGGCGGGGGCTGGGCCCTGGACGGGCTGTGGCGTCAGCTCGGCATCGCGAAGGCCGGGCGCTCGCTGCTCGCCGCGCATCGCTACGGGACGCCGGTGGAGCGCCTGCTGTTCGCCCTGGTGGCCAAGCGGGCCCTGGAGCCGTCGTCGAAGCTCGCGATCGCAGAGTGGGTCGCCGAGGAGGTGGCGGTCCCGGGGCTCGAGTCCGTCGCGGTCCAGCCGCTCGACCGGGCGATGGACGTCCTGCTTAGGGCCGAGGCGGAGCTGCAGCACCGGGTCTACACAGCGGTGGCCGACGTGCTCAGCCTCGAGGTCGATCTGCTGTTCTTCGACATGGAGCGCGTGCTGGGGCGTGCCGGCCGCTCCAAGCAGATCGCCACCGGAGTCGAGTTCAAGGAGGTGGTGGTCGGCGACGGGGAGGCACGGCGGCGGTACCTGCTGGTGCGCAACCCCCACGAGGCGGAGCGGGACCGGGCGCACCGTGAGGCGACGCTCACCGAGCTGCGGGAGCGGCTCGCCGCCCTGAAGGCCGCCACGGGGACCACGCACTCGAAGCTGCAGTGTGCGCTGAGCACCGATGCGACGTTCGGCCGTTGGCTCGTCTAGGAGCCTGTTGCGCATAGATGGCTGGTGAGCGCTGACTGGTGATTATCCA
>DAOOJE010000028.1:0-52914 GCA_035384965.1 Thermoanaerobaculaceae bacterium | reverse complement strand
CCCTATCACGCTCCTAACGCTCAGCCTTCCAGTCACGGTGACGGAGCCCTGGGGTGGCAGCGGGTCTGCGGCGCAGGAACGGAAAACATGCGGTAACATGTACGGGGTACGATGCGACCTAGCACATGGTGAGAAGGGGGGCCTGCGTGACCAGTGCCGTCGATTCGGGCAGCCGCTTGCTGATCAACCCGGAAGTGGTGCTGCGGGAGGAGGACGCAGACGGCGCCTTGCTGTTCAATCCCGACACCAACCGCATCCGCGTGCTCAACTCGACCGGGGTCTTCGTGTGGCACCTCTGCGACGGGACACGCAATCTCGACGCGATCGTCGCCGCTGTCAAGGACGGCTTCGAGGGCGCGCCCGACGACGAGGTCGAGCAGCACGTCCGCCAGTTCATCGAGGAGATGGTCGCCACGGGCTTCGTCGGGACGCTCGTCGAGCCTGTGAGCGAGGCGCGCTGATGGACGGCTGCAGGCAGACGGGGCCGGATGGTTCCCATGCTCCTGTGTCCGTGTCAGACGAACCGTCCCGTGCACGCCGCACGTTTCGCGTTCGCGACGACGTGGCGGTGGAGGGGTTCGACGATGGCGGCCTGGTGCTGCGGCTGTCCGACCGGCAGTTCGTGGAGCTCGACCCCGTGGCGCTGTTCATCGTGGAGCAGACCGACGGCACGCGTTCGGTGGGCGCGATCGCCGGCCTCGTGCGCTCGCACTTCGAAGGGGCAGACGGCGACGTGGAGAGCGACGTGATCGAGCTCTACGAGTCGTTGCTCGCCTCGCGGGTGGTCGACGAGGTGGTGCCCGATGGCGAGTGACCGCACAACATTGCCGCCGGGCGTGCCGCCGCTGCGCACGCTTTACGTCTACCTTACGGGCGGCTGCAACCTCGCCTGCCGGCACTGCTGGCTCACGCCCACGTTTCACCCCGACGGCGGCACCGGCGGGCACCTGCCGGTCGAGCTGTTCGAGCGTGTCCTCGATGAGGCGATCCCGCTCGGCCTGCAGAGCGTCAAGCTCACGGGCGGCGAGCCGTTCCTGCACCCCGAGATTCTGCGGCTCGTCGACCTGCTCAAGAACCGGAAGATCGGCCTCACAATCGAGACCAACGGCACGCTCGTGACGCCGGAGCTGGCACAGGCGCTCCGCGAGCGCAGCACCCTCAACTTCATCTCCGTGAGCATCGACGGCTCCCGCGCCGAGATCCACGACCCGTTCCGCGGCGTGACCGGCAGCTTCGAGCGCGCGGTGGACGGCGTCAAGGCGCTGGTCGCGGCGGGGTACCGCCCGCAGGTCATCATGAGCCTGCACGCCGGCAACGTGAACGACATCGAGCCGCTCGTGCGCATGGCGGAAAGCCTCGGGGCCGGGTCGGTCAAGTTCAACCTCGTGCAGCCGTGCGGACGCGGCGAGCAGCTCAGCGACGCCGGGCAGGCGCTGCCGATCGAGCGGCTCGTCGAGCTGGGCCGCTGGGTCGAGCGCGACCTCCAGGCGCGCTGCTCGATCGGCCTGCACTACTCCTGGCCGATGGCGTTCTTCTCGCTCAAACGGCTGGCCAACGACAGTCTGGGCGTGTGCGGCATCCACACGATTCTGGGTGTGCTTCCCGCCGGCCAGCTCGCGATGTGCGGCATCGGCGAGATGATCCCCGAACTGTGCTACGGCCAGCTCGGCGTGGACAGCCTGGCGGAGGTCTGGGCGAGTCATCCAATGCTCGTTGACCTGCGCAAGACGGTCCCCGGCCGGCTCGAAGGGATCTGCGCCCGCTGCCTCATGCGCGAGAGCTGTCTGGGCAGTTGCGTGGCGCAGAACTACCATGAGAGTCGGTCGCTCAGGGCAGCCTACTGGTTTTGTGAGCGGGCGGAAGCCGCCGGTGTGTTCCCGCACAGTCGGCTGCGACCCGAAGATCGGACAGGGGTTGACAGGTTGCACGAATCGGGTTCCGATAGTATTGTGAGTGTCAGGAATCTGGGAGCGGAGCTCGAGCCCGGCGGCCCGGGCCCAGACGGGTGAGGAGGCAGCAATGAAGCCACGATACACCAAACCACAAGCCCGCGATCTGGGAGGCTACCGCTCGATGTTGGCGTCTGGACAGTGGGATGGCCCGCCGGTGTTCCCGGGTGCTCCCCCTGTTTCTGAGGATGGCGATGGCGGTAAGGGAGACTCGCTGCTGGGGCAATGCACCTTCGGTGAGCGGCCGTACTACAACTGCGTGACTGGAACGAAATTCGTTGGTGCCTGTGGCGGAGGCAGTCTTCCGGATACGTCCAATTGTTCGCAGGGTATGTTCCATACCGTTGCGGCCTGCGACGCTGGCGGGAATGCTGCCACCATTTGTATTTCGGGCCAGGGTCAGCAGTTCTAGCGGAGGTCGCGATCACTGCGTGCTGTCTGGTGCGAGGTCCCACCTGGCGAGTCTTGCGTTCCCGACAGTTCGAGAAGTCGTGGCTGGCCGTTTTGTGGAGTGCTTCGGACCAGGTTCCCGGCCGGATAGTCTTGTTCTCGATCCTCACGGTGGTGGAAGTGGCTCATGAGTCTCTTCTCTGCAGTGGTGACACTCGTTGAGAAGCTCTGCGAAAACAGTTTCCACCCGGCCCCCCAGAGATACGAAGTGGCATCCTGCAGGCAGCAGCGCGTCCGACCCGACAGGTAGGGCTTTCAGAGTGTTTGCTAGGCTGTTGATTGGTGGTGTTGTCGTCGAAGTCGACGCGGATTGTCAGGTGCCCTTCCTGCTCAACTGTGGCTTCAGGTCGCCGGCGCGCGCCGGTTGTCCTTTGGCTGCTCCATCGCTGAGAGTGCTTCTGAGGGAGGTCCCGGGGGAAGGTTGTGAAGGTGTGGCCCTGTCGGGCGTGGAGTTGGCTCAACTGGCAAGGGTGGGTGGCTGGAGAGAGCGTTGGCTGCGCCATCCTGTGGCGCGGCACCCGGAGATCCTTGACGCCCTGAGGCGGTGTACGCCGTGTCCTGATTCGTGCGATATTGAGTTTGCCTGGGACCGTGCCGTGATCTGCAACTTCGAGGAGCGGTGGGCGCAGGTCTTCTATCCTGAATCGAGACGAGACGGAATCACCGGGGCTCGCTTCCAGGCCGGCTTCCGTAACCTTGTCGGGAGGTTCTTTCCACTCTTTGGCGGTGTTCTTCTGCATGCTGCTGCTGTCGTGCTTGGCGAGCGTGCGGCGTTGTTCGTGGCACCCGATGGTGGGGGCAAGACGACACTCGTTCGCGGCCTGGCGAGCGCACAAGTACTGAGCGATGACCACGTTGTGCTTCGCGCCGACGGGCAGTGGGGAGAGGTGTACTCGACACCTTTCGGAACCATCACAAGCGGTCCCTCTTCTGCTAGACTTGGGGCAGTGTTTCTCCTGCGGAAAGCGGATCGCGTCGAGATCAGGCCTATCACTCTCAAGCGAGCGATGTCATCCCTTACCGATGGTCTCCACGCGAGTTGGGTGGCTTGTCCCAGTCCGGTGCGGAGGGAGGCGTTCGAGGTGCTGGTCGGTGCGATCCATGGTGTGCCGGTTTTTGAGTTCAAGGTAACGAAGGGATTCTCGAATTGGGAACTGGTTCACGGGTGTCTGGAGCAGGAGAAAACCAGGCCACACGGTGATGAAGGGGACATCGAGATTCCCGCACTGCAGGGGCTGGTCGATACGCCTCGAGAAGACGCCTGAGAGGCGGAGGGAGATCGATGGCCAAGCTCCGGGAGAGGGAATTGGTGGTTATGGACGTGTTGCGGGGGGAGGCACGGATGAGGGACGGGTGGTCGCAACAAGCATGACCACTCGCTGCGCCCCGTCGTGAGGGTGAGGGTGTTGTTCGCGATTCGTGTGCTGCCAAAAAGCCTGGAGGCCAGGTGGCGCCGCGTTGGCCCAGACCAGCGGATCGCTGGGCAGCGTCGGTGTCCCGGGCGCCCACAGCAGGGCCCGCGTCGCCTGCCGCAGGTAAGCCGGCGGGTCGACCCCGCGTCGCCGGCTCGGTGAGAGTGTAGAACAGCGCCGCCACTTCGGTGCCGCGCACCGAGTGCGAGCCGTCGTGGTTCTTGCGTCCAACCACCGGAGAACGCAGTTCTTGTTCCGTGACGTCGTTGTCGATCGGAATCTGCGGGTCAGCCAGCAACCGCCACCGCGAGTCGTCACAGCTGGCCGCCACAGGGCGGGCAGCCTCGCTCGACCTTGGGGAGCTCGACCCAGGTCTCGATGTCGGGCAATCGCGGCTGCCGCGTCGGGCCATGCCAGTGCCGCGGGAGACTCGCCGGCGGTGTGGCAGGCGCCGACTCCGGCGTGACCACCCGACGCTTCTCGGAGGTGCGGCCGAACAGCGCCTGCTCCCGGCGGTCCAGCGGCTTCATGAGCATCTCCAGCTCCCGCTGCACGCCGCCGGAGGACACGAGGACGAGGCCGGAGGTGCCGGGCCAGCCAGGCGCGCGCCGGGTCACGTGTCGGAAGCTCGTAGCGGCCGTGCTCTCGCTCGCCGTCGGCGCCAGCGACGCAGGACGCTGATCTGCAGGCCGAGGGCGACGGCGATCTGCCCGAGGTCTCGCCCTTGGGCGCGTTCGTCCTCGAGGGTGGCCACAAGCCGAGAGCGCAAGGTCTGGTTTGGGCGGAACCGCCGGTCGACCTTGCTCGACCGCCCTGCGGCGATGGCGCGCCAAAGTGCCTCGATTCGCGGGGCCATGGTCGTCTCCTCCCGCAACGAGACCTGGACCACGAGACCGGTTCCGTCACGACAGGGCGCGGCAAGTGGTTACGATTGACCGGTTGACCCGCCAATCCGCGCGGACAGTGGGCCTGCGGCTTCAGTGTCTTCTTGGCTCTGTTCTTCGAACCCGGAGGCTCCCCGGATCCAGCGCCAGCACCGTCGGTGTGCATCGCCGTGAGGCGGCCGGCAGCGGCGTACGCGAGCAGGCGGGTTTCGGCGGTCACGAGGCTGCGCCTGTGGGCCGAGGCTCTGGCAATCGCATCCAGCCTCGACGCAGCGGGCTCGAAGACGTGATTCAGTCAGTTCGGTTGGGTTATGGGAACCCAGCCTGCGCTCGTGACTCCACTGAATTCACGGGATCGTCTCGCGGTGGTGACAGCATCATCCCCGACCCGTTCCGAGCCGGCGTTGGCCAGCCTCTTCCGGAGGGCGTTCGAGGACCACGTTGTTCCTCACACCAAGCAATCGGCCGAGTGTTGCTTCGGCAGCCCAGAGGAGGAGCCACGGAAGGCGTCCGTACCAGACGCTGGGGAGGACCTGCTCGCGGAATCGGGTCACGATCTGGAAGCCGATCTTCGCAATGAGTGGAAGGTGGTCGTCGAGCGTGCACCAGTGGGGGACGGGCCGACCGTTGCCCAGGACGATGACGAAGCGGCCCCCGGGGCGCAGGACGTCAAAGACCGATCTGTAGGTGTCCTCGGCGCCCTCGAGGTCCTTGGTCAGCAAGGTGTGGAGGCCACAGGTCAGGACGTTGTCGAAGGGTCCTCGCAAAGTCCGCTCGATCCAGCGCGCGTCGACGACCTCCGCCTCGAGGCCGCGCGAGCGCATGAACGCCACGAGGTGGGGGTGGATGTCGGAAGCGGTGACGTCGAAACCGATCGAAGCGAGGAGGGAGGAGAGCTGGCCCACACCTGCGCCCAGCTCGAGGACGGTGCCGGGTCGAAGGAAGCGGCGGATCCGCCGGAGGAACAGGCGATCTTTGGCTTCTTGCCTGGCCGCGTTGGCCAGCATGCCCGGGATGACGCCGGGCGAGGCGTACCAGGAGATCATCTGGTCGAGCCTGGCCGGCGGACGACCTGACTCGCGTCGGGGGCCGAGCATGACCGATATCCTACCCGAGACGATCCAGGGAAAGGGCAGCCTGCGAGGTCGCCCGGGTGGATGGCGCGAAAGCGCTCGATGCCGCGAGTGTCGCCTGGCACAGGGCGCTGGGTGGGCGTGCACTCGACCGATGTGTAGCGGCGGTCGTGGTCGACGACGAGGTCGACTTCGGGGCCGGTTTGAGCTCTCCAGTACCCGAGGTCGGCCGCCGGCGCGTGCCACCGCCTCCAGCGCACCCACTCGCCCGGGAGGGTTCTCCCATACCAAGCCGGCATGGGGGCGCTTCTTCCACGTGGCGTCGGCCGAGTCGAAACCGATGAGGAAGGCAGCCAGGGAGCTGTCCGCGAGGCAGAGCTCGGGTGTCCGGAGAGTCGTTTGCGAGTGAGCGCTGATGCGGCTCGAGCAGGCACACCTGGCTCGAGGAGAGAGATCGTGCCGGCCTGCCTCGGGCCGATCGGCACCTTCACCGGGGAAGGCCCGGGCGACGGTGTGCAGCTCGGAGGGCAGTTCCCGTTCGATCCAGACGTTGACGGTGCGACGCCTCAAGGTGAAACCGGCTTGGTTTCGGCACGAGGATGTCGCCTGGCACGGGCAGAGCGTCGTCGATGGATCCGAGAGGTGGTTGCCGACACCTGGGTGCCGCAGCTCCGGCGGTCGTCCGGCCACATGACCGGTGCAGGCCTGCAACCCTGATTCGGCGGGACGCTGTATGATCGCTCGTGACCGCTATGCCGCATGACTCGGGCTTCGATCTGCAAGCGGTGGATCCGGGGGCGGGAGAGCGTCTGTACCGCGGGCGGAGCATGCGGGGGACGTTCCAGCCGGGGGACGGGCTCGTGATCGCGGCGGTCGGTGTGGCGGCGGTGCGGTGCGGCGATGTGGTGGTGTTCGCGGGCCGGCAGGCGGGCGCGGAGTGTCGCGATGTCGTGCACCGGGTGGTGCGGCTGGTGCCGGAAGGGTTGATCACGCGGGGAGACTGCAACAGCTTCGTGGACCCCGACCCGGTGACGGCGGAGGACCTCGTCGGGGTGGTCACGCACGCGCGGCGGGGTCGGCGGGTGATCGCCGTGGCCGGCGGCGCGAGGGGGCTGTGGAAAGCCAGGATGCAGCGGCTGCGGGGGCTGCTCCGCCGCGTGCTCGGCAGGCTGGCGCGGCGCCCGTACCACGCGCTGCGGGTGTCGGGGCTCATGCGGAAAGTGTGGCGGCCGGCGGCGCAGGTGCTGGTCATCCAGTACGACCACGGGCCGGTGGCGAAGGTGCTGGTGGGCCGCCGATCGGTGGCGGTCATGAACCTCACCACCGGCCGGTTCGTCTGCCGCAAGCCGTACGACCTCGTCCTGCGCCGCGAGGACTTCGATCACGTCGCGGCCGGCGGGCACCGGCCGTCATGACCCTGCGCGGCGCCGGGCCTGCGCGGGGCGCCGGGAGGGCGACGGCCTCGGCTCGCCCGTGCGGGGCTGCGGGACCGGGATACCGGGGGTGCGGCGGCTGGCACGAGGGTGGCGGAGGGGAGGAGATTCGAACTCCTGGTTCCTTGCGGAACGGCGGTTTTCAAGACCGCTGCCTTAAGCCACTCGGCCACCCCTCCGCGTTGCGGGCAGGATAGTCACGTCGGGTTGCGCCTTCCAGGTGGCGGCGGGCCGGGGGGTCACTCCTCGTCGGCGTCCTCCTCCTCGATCGGCGGCAAGGTGTAGAGCCGCAACTCGTCGCCGACGGGCAGGATGACGAGGCGATCGTGGGCCGACAGCATGTCGTCGTCGGGCCAGGCGCGGCCGTCCGGGCCGAACGCCCGGAACCCCCACGGCATCTCGACGCCCTTGCCTTGAGGTCCCAGCCACTCGGGGATGATGAGCTGGGGGCGCTGCTCGTCGTCGGAGACCGGCCTGAACTCGATCTCGGAGGCCTTGCGGGTCTCGAGCAAGGCAGCCTCGGCAGCCTCGGTGGCGGCCATTTCGATCTGCTCGCCGACGATGTCCTCGAGCGCGTCGCGCGCCGCGTCGAGGTACTGCTGGGCGCCCGAGAGCTCGGCGTAGACCGCGAGGTGGAAGGTGTCGTCGTCGAGCGCCTCGGCGGCGCCGAACCACACCTCGACGGTGTTCTCGGCGTCCTCCTCGGGCTCGAGGGTGACACTCTGCCCGAACAGACGGTCGCGCGCCGCGAGGGCGGCCAGGAGCTGCTCCGGCGTGGCGGCCGGCAGTTCGATTTCCCATTCGTGTTCGATGGTCTTGCTCATGTATGTCTCCCCTCCGCCCGGATACGGCACCCGGCGCAGCGGCGGAAGGGTAGCACACGGGGCCGCCCGCCCCTCCGCTGTCAGTCGGACCCGGCACCCGGGCCGAGGAAGAACCGGTACCCGATCAGCTTGTAGGCGAGTCGGGCGGCGAGGAAGTCGGGGGCGACGTTGCCGGGCTGGGGGGCGAGCTCGACGACGTCGCAGGCGACGATGCGCTTGCGCAGCGCCACGGCGCGCAACACGGCCAGAGCCCGGTACCAGTCGAGGCCGCCGGGCTCCGGGGTGCCGGTGGCCGGCATGATCGAGGGGTCGAGGGCGTCGAGATCGATGGTGACGTACACCTGTTCGGGCAAGGCGTCGAGGACGCGATCGATCCACTCGTCGACCGGGCGGCCCACGGCTTCCGCGGCGAACACGCAGCACACGTTGCGCTCGCGCTGGAGCTGCCGCTCCTCGGCGGTGAGGGAGCGGATGCCGACCTGGGCGAGCGGCACCCCGGCCTGCACGAGCGGGTACATGGCGCAGGCGTGGTTGGCAAGCGTGCCCTCGTATGCGCTGCGGAGGTCGGCGTGGGCGTCGAGCTGCAGCACCCCGAGGCCCGGGTGGCGGCTCCGGGCCGCCTCGACGAGCGGCGGGCTCACGGAGTGCTCGCCGCCCAGTGCCACGACGAACCGGTTCTGCCTCCACACCTCGGCGGCGACCCGTGCGATGCGGGCCTGCATCGCCTGGGGGCCCGCCGCCTCCGGGGCGATCGGCGGCAAGGTGACGATGCCGAGCTCGCCGACCACGTCCCGGTCCAGCTCCTCGTCGTAGGTCTCGACGTAGGCGGAGGCCTCGAGGATCGCCAGCGGGCCGCGCCGGGCCCCGGCCTGATACGACGTCGTGTGGTCGTAGGGAATCGGCAAGACGGCCACGCGGGCCCGCTCCTGGGGGTTGGCGTCCTCCGGTAGCCCGAGGAAGCTCAGATACGCCGGGTAGCAGTCGTCGCTCATGCGTCCTCCGTCGCGGCGGCAAGGGTACCCAGGTACGGACGGAAAGGCCACCGGGGAGACCGGCCCGCCCCCGGGCGGGTGGAGGCGGAGGCGCGGCTGGCCTTGCTGCGTGGGGGTGAAGAGGAAGATCTTCGACTCTCATCTCTCGACGCTCGATCGGGCGGGCCCGCGGTCCGGTGGGTCGCTGCAGGGGCTCTCCATCGTTTCTGCATCGTCTGGCCACGCGTGGTCCTCACTCGCTGCACGAGCGGGCGAGAGGCTTCCGGGTGAGAGGCCGGGTGAACGGCCTCACCGGAGGGTGGAATGGTCAGGACCGTTGCCGGAATCGTTGCCGTGTTCGTGCTCGCCACGCTGGCTTGGATGCTGCTCGGGGCGAGCGTCTCGTTGAGGACCAACCAGTCCGACCAGGCGCTGCGGCGCAAGGTGGGGCAGCTCTGGGGCACGCCGCTCGACCAGCCGGCTCCGGCCGCGCAGGCGCTCGGCAGACGGCTCGTCACCGCCACGGAGACCTCGGCGGACGGCAAGGAAAGCAAGCAGGTGACGCGGGAGCGCGAGACCGCGCGGCCGGCGCCGCTCGTCGCCTCGGACGTCGAGGTCGACCTGCACCTGGACCAGCGCCGGAAGGGGCTGTTGTGGTACTCCACGTTCCGGGTGCGGCTGGCGGGGGAGTACCGGTTCGAGATGCCGCCGAGCGACGCCGACCGCATCGAGCTCACGTTCCGGTTTCCCGCCGCCAACGGCATGTACGACGAGTTCACGTTCGAAATCGACGGCGTGCGCGTGCCGTTCGTGCGGGAGGGTACCGCGGGCGTCAAGGCCACCCTGCCCTCGCAGCCGGGCCGGACCCACGTTCTGAAGGTCGGGTACGTGACCCAGGGGCTCGACCGTTTCGTCTACTCGTTCGGCCAGGGCATCGGCGAGGTGCGCGACTTCCGGCTCGCCGCCCGCACCGACTTCGACGGCTTCGACTTCCCCGACAACACCATGTCGCCGACCCGCAAGCAGCGGCAGGGCGGGGGATGGGAGCTGGTCTGGCAGTACAAGGACCTCATCACCGGTAACGGGATCGGCATCGAGACGCCGAAGAAGCTGAACCCCGGCCCGATGGCGGCGCGCATCTCGTTCTTCGCGCCGGTGTCGCTGGGGTTCTTCTTCTTTCTCGTGTTCGTCATCGCCACGCTGAAGGGGATCAGGATCCACCCGGTCAACTACTTCTTCCTTGCGTCGGCGTTCTTCGCCTTCCACTTGCTGCTCGCCTACCTCGTGGACCACCTCGCGGTGGGGCCGGCGTTCGCGATCTGCGCCGCCGTGTCGGTGTTCCTCGTGGTGAGCTACATGCGGCTGGTGGCCGGGCCGCGGTTCGCGTTCGTCGAGGTGGCGCTCGCGCAGCTCGTGTACCTGGTGGGCTTTTCCTTGGCGTTCTTCTTCGAGGGCTACACGGGGTTGACGGTGACCGCCGGCGCCATCGCGACGCTGTTCTTGGTCATGCAGCTCACGGGCCGCACCGACTGGCACGCTGCCGAAGCTCGCCAGCGAGCGTGACCGGCTCCGGGGCCTGGTACGATGGCAGCGGTGCCAGGACCCTCACTTGCTCGCGCGCTGGTGTGGGTGGCGGCCGTGCTCGCGGTCTCGTGCGCGCAGCTGCCAGTCGAGAGGGCGGCCGCCGTTCCGGCGCGCCCCCCGGCCTCGGCGAGCCCCGAGCTTCCCGCACCCGCGGCGCTGCCGCCGGCGGAAAGCTGGATCGCCCACCTGACGCGCGACCTGGCGCCGTTCTGGACTCGGCCGGAGGCGCTGGGGCGCGAGCCGGGGGCGTTCCCGACGTTCCGTTGCGCGGACGGGCGGGCCTGGGACCCGGAGTCGCCGTGCCCCGACCTCGCGGAGGGGCCGGGGTGGATCCGCTCGGAGCTGGGGCGGGAGTACACGCGAATGCGCTCGCGCCAGACGTACTTCTACGGCGTGGCGTACCACCTCACCGGCGACGAGTCGATGCTGCGGCACGCCAGGGAGGGCTCGGACTGGATCCGCGCCCATGCCCTGGACCCCGCCACGGGGAGCGCCGTGAGCTGGTTCGAAGCCGGCAGGCCGGCCGGGCCGCCGGTGCTCGAGCGCACCTCGCAGGACCTCGCGTATGCAGCCCTCGGCCCGGCGTTTCTCTACTACCTGACCCGTGACGAGGCGGTGCTCGCCGACGTGGTGCGCCTGAAGGACCACATCTTCGCGGCATACGACGACCCGGCGTTCGGGATGCTCCGCTGGGTGGCCCGCGACGAGGCCGGTGACGAGGAAGAGCGGCGTGAGCTGGTCGCCACACTCGACCAGGTCAACGCGTACATGCTGCTGCTGGCGCCGATCCTCCCCGAGCCCCACGCCTCGGACTGGAAGGCCGACCTCGGCCGGCTCTGCCGTGTCATGATCCACCGCTTCTGGAGCCCGGAGCACGGCATGTTCCGCGGCACGCTGCACGAGGTCGGCTTCCACGGCACGCGGCACACCGACTTCGGCCACACCATCAAGGCGTTGTGGATGATCGAGCGCACCGGTGCACTGCTCGGCGACGAGGCGCTCGTGCGCTGGGCGCGCGAGCGCGCCCCGGCGGTGCTGGCTCGAGCCTTTCGGGCGGACGCCGGGTGCTGGGCGTCCAGTGTCAATCCCGACGGCTCGCTCGACCGCGGGCTCACGTGGTGGGCGTTCGCCGAACTCGACCAGATGGCTGGCACGCTGGCGCTCGTCGACCGGCGCGCCACCGGCTGGCTGGCGCGCACGTCTGCGTGCTGGGACCGCCGGCTGGTGGATCACGAGCACGGCGAGGTGTTCGGCTTCGCGCACCCCGACGAACCGGCCCGGCGCGGCGCCAAGGCCAACCACTGGAAGAACGGCTACCACTCGGCCGAGCATGCGCTCGTCATGTACCTCGTGACGAGCGCGCTGGAGGGCCGCCCCGCGGTGCTCCACTTCGCCCTCCCGGACGGAGAGGAGCCGCCTCTGCGGCCGTACGTGTTCGGCGGGACGCTCGTCTCGACCGAGCGATCGGCGCTACCCGGCGATGGGGGGCGTCGGCGGGTCCGTGCCGTGTTCGGCGACCTGCACTGACAGCTTCCTCCGTGACCAGAACGGCGCCACGAGCAGCCGGTGGCGCGCGCCCAGGGCCAGGCCGGCGGCGGTGAGCACGACGATCAGGGCGATGCAGACGAGCGAGTTCTCGATGCCGTAGGTGCCGCCGGTGAACAGTTCGGAGCCGACCAGCTCGCCGCGGAGCCACGCGGCCTCGGTCAGTTGCGTGTTGCCCGAGACGGGGGTGCCGGACACGACCTGCGCGTAGTTCCACCCGATGTGCAGGCCGATCGGCAGCCAGAGCCCGCGGGTGAGCGTGTAGCAGAGCCCGAGCAGCATCCCGGCGAGGCCGGCCGAGACGGCGCCGAGGTGGCCGGCGCCGGGGTTGTCGGCGTGCACCCACCCGAACAGTGCGGCCGAGATCGCGAGCGCGAGGAGCGTCCCGAGGCTGCCCTCGACCACCCGGTAGAGCACCCCCCGGAACACCACTTCCTCGAAAGTGGCGAAGAAGGTGATGAGCACCAGCCCGCCCAGCAGGCCGCGGCCGTCGGTCGTGCCGAGCACCCGGTAAGCGCCGGCGGCGGCGAGCACTGTGTACGCGAGGCCGACCAGGACCCCACCGAGCAAGAACCCTCCCGCGCCCTCCCGCAGCATGCTCCGGGGTGACAGCTCCGTGATCGGGCGCCGCTCGAGCAGCCAGAACACGAAGGCGTAGGCGAGTAGCAACACCGCCGTGGCCGGCAGGGCCGCGAGCACGGTGGCGGCGTCGCGCGTGGTCCCGAGGAGGCGGGCCAGCGGCGTCGAGAGGGCGAACACGCTGCCCCCCGCCAGCCCACAGACGCCCATGCCGGCGACGATCCGCGTCAGCGGAAAGAGCGCGATGCGCCGGACCCACGACCGCCGTGCCGGCGGCGGGGGCGGCGCGGGATCGGCCGGGGCCACGGCGGCCTCCGCCGCCTGTTCGCCAGGCAGCGGGGGCTCGTCACCGGTCGGGTCGGGGAGGTGGTCTTCGCTCATGGTTCATCCCCCGCCGCCAAGCATGGCACGGATCCGAACTCGGCGGCACTCGCGGGGGCCGCGGCGGTCCGGCTGCGCCGGGAGGGTGAAGACAGCCGGATGAGCGGGCGGGGACCGCGGGGCCGCAGCCCCGCAGGGTGGGGGTAGGCTCGTGCGGGCCCGCTTTCCAGGGGAGGGTTGTCAGCTCTCGACCTTGGCGATCGCCTCGGTCGGCGAGAGGACGCCGTACATGACACCCATGATCCCCGGCAGGTACTTGTCGGTCATGAGGACGTTGAGGTACACAAGCCGCCTGATCATCCCGGGGACGAACGTGTCCTCGTTGTCCTTGACGTCGAGGGAGGTCTTGAAGCGCACCTCGCCGTCGGAGTAGTCCATCTCGAAGTTGCCGGTGATCAGCCCGTAGTTGGCGCGAGTCAGGAACTCGGCCATCTTGGGGCGGGCGCCCTCGGGGCAGTTGACGTCGAGGATGGAGTAGAAGAGGAACTGCCGCTGCTCCTCGCGGACCTGCGCGAAGCAGCGCCAGGAGCCGTTCTCGCCCTTGAAGCCCATCCTGAGGATCGTCTTGCCCTCGAGGTGCTCGAAGCGCCAGCCGTCGTCCTTGAAGAACTGCTGCATGGTGTCGAACATCGACTTCCGACCGCCGAACAGGGGGGACATGGTGGGTGGCTCCTTTCGCCCGCGCATCCTCGCGCCGTTCGCCACCCGCGTCAAGTCATCCCCGCGCGGTCCGGGAGTAGACTTGCGACATGTCCGAGCCGTCGATCACGCGCAAGCTTCCGCTCAAGCGCCGCTCGTGGCTTCGCCGCTGGCGGCTGCGCCGGCGCATCTCCCACACGCAGGCGGCGACCGTCACGGGTCTCGAACTGCCCACCCGGTTCGAAAAGGGCGAGCCGGGTGCCGTGGCCGGCGTCGACGTCCGGGAGATGCACACGAGACCAGGCAGGCCCGGCGAGGTCAAGGTCACCTGCATCGACTACTGCGCCGACCAGGTCCAGGTGCAGGACATCACGGACATCGACGCTTTCGTGGCGGTCCACCGGCCGCCGTGGTCGGCGGTGCGCTGGATCAACGTGGACGGCCTCGGCGACCTCCACACGGTGCGAGCCCTCGCCATCAAGTACGACCTGCACCCCCTGGCGGTCGAGGACGTCCTGCACCTCTCGCAGCGCCCCAAGATCGAAGCGTACGACGAGGCCTCGGAGCACCAGGCCAGGCTGTTCATCATCGTGCGAATGCTCCAGCTCGTCGAGGACCGGCTGGAGAGCGAGCAGGTGTCGATCTTCCTCGGGCACAAGACGCTCCTGACGTTCCAGGAGCGGCCGGGCGGCGACGTGTGGGACCCGGTGCGCGCACGGCTGCAGGTCAAGGGCTCGCGGCTGCGCCAGAACGACGCCAGCTTTCTCGCCTACTCGCTCGTGGACGCGATCGTCGACCAGTGCTTCCCGATCCTCGAGCACTACGGCGACCGGCTCGAGGAACTCGAGGATCGCATCCTCGAACAGCCCTCGAACGCGGCAATCACCGAGGTGCACGGCCTCAAGCGCGATCTGCTGCTGCTGCGCCGCGCCCTGTGGCCGATGCGCGAGGTGCTCAACACGATGCACCGCGAGCCCCACGAGTGCATGTCGGACACCACCCGCACGTACATCCGGGATGTGTACGACCACAGCGTGCAGATCATCGACATCATCGAGACCTACCGCGAGGTGGCGACGGCGCTGACCGAGACGTACATGACCGCCGTCAGCACACGG
Organism: Thermoanaerobaculaceae bacterium; assembly: GCA_035384965.1. Lineage (GTDB taxonomy): Bacteria > Acidobacteriota > Thermoanaerobaculia > Thermoanaerobaculales > Thermoanaerobaculaceae > JAAYVZ01. The sequence continues at coordinate 38,072 of DAOOJE010000028.1, read as the reverse complement.
CTCAACGAGATCATGAAGGTCCTGACGATCATCGGCACGATCTTCATTCCGCTCACGTTCCTGGCCGGCGTGTGGGGCATGAACTTCGGCGACGCGATGCCGGAGACGAGCCGAGCTGCCGAGTTCTTTCCGTGGATCTACCCGGTGGGGTTCTGGGGGCTGTGTCTGGCGACGGCCGGGGCGCTGTACTGGTGGATTCGCCGCCGTGGCTGGCTGTAGGGCGGAGGGCGGCGGGCCGCGGTCCAGTCGGGGGGAGTGCGGGGGAAGAAGGACGGCCTGAAACTCGTTGTCGACAGAAAGCTCCCGGCGACGACCCCCACGACCCGGGACCTGGGGGGGACGATGAGGCGGTTGCTCTCTTTCGCGTTGGTTGGGCTCGTGTGCACGGCGGCGGCGGTCGAGGGTCGGGTGAGTCTGTTCCCCGGTGTGGCCCGCTCGCCCGGCGCCAACAACACGGTGTGGCGCTCCGACGGGGTGCTCCACAACCCGGGCGTGGCGGCAGCGACGGTCACACTGGAGCTGATTCCGCGCGGGAGCGCGGCGGTTGCGGCCTCCACGACGCTGCGGCTGGAGCCCGGCGAGACCCGGAGGATCCCCAGCGTCTACGACCTGCTGGGTGCGGCCGACGGCGCCGGGGTGTTGCGGGTCACGGGCGAGGTGGCGGCGTGGTTCCGATCGTACAACCAGGGGCCGCAGGGTACGTTCGGGCAGGACCTGCCGCCGCTCGACCCGCAGCGCGGGCAGGCCGCGAAGACGGTGCAGGCGTTCGCCTTCGCCTCGCCGCAGAGCACGGCCTCCGACTTCCGCTCGAACCTCCTGCTGGTCAACCTCGACACGAACCCCGTCGTCTTCACGATCGGCGCCCAAGGCAAGGAAAAGACGATCACCGTGCCGGCCGGAGCCAACACACAGATCAACAACCTCGGGGCGTTTCTGGGCACGCCGAAAGGTTTTTTCGCCGCCACCGTGACGGCGGACGGCCGCTGGTACGCGGTCGTCTCGACGGTCGACCCGGTTACCGGCGACCCGACGACGGTGCGGGGGCTCGCTCCAGTGCCTCAGGGCGAGCGCCTGTTCGCTGGCGTGGCCAAGCTCGCCGGCGCCAACCAGACCGCCTGGCGCAGCGAAGCGACGTTTGCGAACCCGACCACGTCCCCGGTCTCGCTCCGGCTGGCGCTCATCCCGCGCGGGTCGAGCCAGGAAGCGGCGACGCGCTCGGCGACGCTGGCCGCCGGCGAGGCGCTGCGGGTTGCGGACCTCTACGCCTATCTGGGCGTGGCCTCCGGCGCCGGAACGCTCAAGGTGACCGGCCCGGCGCTCGCCTGGGTGCGGACGTTCAACCAGGGGGCGGCCGGGACGTTCGGGCAGGACCTCGCGGCAGTCGGGGAAGGGGAGGGGTTCGGGGCCGACACGCCGGTGCTGTTCCCGTTCGAAAGCCCGGCCGACCCCAGGACCGGTTTCCGCTCCAACCTCGCGGTGCTCAACCTCGAGGGCCGCGACATCACCCTGACCATGCGCTCCGGCGACCGGACCGGAACGCGCAGCGTCCCGGCCCGCTCTTACGTCCAGGTCGACAACCTCGGCGCCGCTCTCGGGGCTCCGATCGGGACCGAGGCCGTGTGGGTTTCCGCCGACGGGAGCTGGGCGGGGACGATCTCGACCATCGACCCGTTCACCGGCGACCCGCTGACGGTGCGCGGCGAGGCCGCGTTCACTCCGCCGACGAGCTACGACCTCATCGAGAACGCTCGCGCCGCCCGAACGCTGTCTGACGAGCAGGCCCTGCTGTATGCGGTGTACGCCGACCACCGCGACCCGCGCCTGCCGGCCGCGTACCGCGGCGACGACCGCTTTCTCGACGAGACGGACTCGCTGCCGGCCGCGACAGCGCGCTGGGGCGCCCTCGCGGCGGCGACGCGCGAGGCCATCGGCCCGTTCCTGGTGCCGCCGTTCGTGGCGGGGAGCTGGTGGGACCTGCGGCGCACCGCGAGCGGGAGTGCCTGGGGAGCCGCCCCGCCGTGCCGGCCATGGGAGGCCGGGTGCCCGATCCTGGCCGACTGGGAGTTCAAGGAGGGACCGAACGTCCGGGTCTGGTACCTCAAGGACAAGGCGGCCACTGACGCAACCACCGCGCAAGGCCTCGTCAACGAGGCCGAGCAGAAGATCTGGCCGAAGCTCGCCAGCGTTCTCCAGCGCTGGCCGCTGTCCGACGGGCTGCTGGGCGGCAGCCCTCACCTCGACATCGCGCTCGTGGACGGGCTGCCGGTGCCGGCGCGCACCCGTCCCGCCGACTGGAACGCCTGCAAGAAAACCGGTGCCTACATCCTGCTCGGGCGCCAGACACCGCCTGGCCCGAAGCTCAACTCGCTGCTCGCCCACGAGCTCATGCACGCTGCGCAGCTCGGATACGACATGGCGGCCTGCATCGACGCCTACGACTGGCTGCGCGAGCCGATCGCCGTGTGGTTCGAGGACTTCGTCTACCCGGGCACCGACCGCGAGCACTCGTACGCCGACAACTACCTGGACGAGCCGCACGTGCCGATGGACGCCTTCGGCAGCGAGCAGCAGAAGCTGCACGCCTACGGCGCCTACCTGTTCTTCCAGTACCTGACGCGCATCCGGGGCACCGACCCGTCGGTGATCCGGCACATCTGGGAAGCCACACAGAGCGGCGACGCCCACAAGGCCCTCGATGCGGGGTTGAAAAAGGCCGGCGCTCCCCTCGACGAGGTGTGGCCGGCGTTCGGGGTGTACGCCTGGAACGCTGCGCAGCCGTTCGACAAGTTCAAGGAGAGGGACAAACTCCCGCTACAGGCGGCGATCCAGGACACCTTCCCGATGAGCCTCTCGGGCGGCGACGGGTTCTTCGAGACGGCCAAGGGCGAGGACATCAAGCTCCCGCGTCTGTCCACGCGTTACTTCGTCTTCGACTTCCCGGACGACAGCGCGGCCGTGGTCGGGTTCTTCAACGCCCTCGAGTTCGCGGTCAAGCTCGAGACGGTTGAAGAGTTCGGCGACGTCTTCTCGCCCAAGCCGCCCGGCACCACACCCAAGGGCGCGCACGTGCGGGCGCTCCTCAAGGTCGGGGGCACGTGGAAGGAGGAGGACTGGACCGGCGAGCGCCACCGCAGCTTCTGCCGCATGAAAGACAGCGAGAAGCTCGAGTCGCTGGTTGTGATCCTCTCCAACTCGAGCGTCGACAAGGCGAACGACCTCGTGCCTCGAGGCGACTACTCGCCGCTCGTGTGGGTCTCCAACTTCGGGTGCGGCCCATGGGAGGGCAGCGCCACGCTCACCTACCGGTGGAGTACGGGGCCGGTCGAGACCATGACGGTGAGCAACATCCGCCTCGAAGGGCTGGGTGACGGGTACTCCGACGACGGCGGGACGCCGGTGTTCCGGTCGTACGTCGCGACCTCCGGTGCCTACCAGTGGAACCTCTCGGGGTCGACCGGGAGCTGCTCGTACCAGGGGTCCTCGGCCGGGCTGGTGTCGGTGTACCCGGGCTCCGCGCTGTTTACGCACCCGTGGGTCGTTGCCGGTCCGGCACATCGGTCGTTCGTGTCCCTTCTCTTCGAGCCATGGGCACATCCGGTGTCGGTGACCGAGACCTGCGGGTCGCCGCCGAAGAGCCGGCAGATCCAGTACGGCCCCGGGAACTTCGTCCTGGGGACGATCCCCGACGACGCCTGGAGGAAGGTTTCGAGCAACGGCAAGACGTGGGTCGTGGACGCAAGCACGACCGGCGTCAAAGGCCTGTCCGGGACCTGGCGTCTGGAGGTCCGGTCGGAGCCGTGACCGGAGGCCGGGCGGGGCGGGACGACGGCACGGGCCAGCGGCCCGTCGACCGGCCGGGAGCGGTTGGGGACCGGCCTGGCGCACGATGAGGGCCTCGCCTCGGCGGCGCTTGTTTGCGTTGCGGGCTACGCCACCCTCAGCCACCTCCACAGCTCCGCGGCCGTGGGGCGCTTGCCGTACGAGAGGATCCCGACCCGGAAGATCTTGGCCGTGGCCCACAGCATGACCACGATGGTGCCGAGCGAGAGCGCGACCGAGAGCAGCACCTGCCAGAACGGCGGCTCCGAGACGACGATACGCATGAACATCGTGATCGGGGTGAAGACCGGGATGAGCGAGAACACGATGGCGAGCGTCGATTCGGGGTTCGAGATGATCGGCATGGCGAGGAACCACGGGATCATCATCACCATGATGAGCGGGCCCATGAACTGCTGGGCTTCCTTCTCGGAATTGGAGATGGCCCCGGCGACGGCGTAGACGCAGACGTAGATGAGGTAGCCGAGAACGTAGAAGACGAAGAACGCCGGAATGATGCCGACGCTGAGGAACTGCGATGGATCGAACCCGCTCATGGCCAGGCCGGCGCCGGCGTACCCCGCGAGCAGCGCACCCATCGCCATCCAGATCCCGATCTGCGTCAGCCCGACCGCGGCGAGGCCGAGGATCTTGCCCGACAGCAGCGACATGGAAGGCATCGAGGAGATGAGGATCTCCATCACGCGCTCGGACTTCTCGGCCACGATGCCGCGCATGACCTCCTGGCCGTAGATGATGTTGGGGATCATCAGCAGCGCCACGAACACGAACGCAACCAGGAAGCCGAGCTCGCCCCCCTTCTTCTCCTCGCCGGTGCGGGTGAGCTTGACGGGCTCGAGCTTGAGGCGACGCAGGAGCTGGTCGGCCTCCGCGGCGTCGATCCCCTTGGCGGCGAGGCGCCCGCGCGAGACGGCGCGATTGACCATGCCGGCCAGCCGCTCCTGGGTGACGAAGTCGGTGGCGGCGCGGCTGTAGTACGTCAGCTCGGCGTCGGGGTTGGAGAAGGCGTCGGCGGCCACCACCAGCACGCCGTCGAGCTTGACCTCGCCGTGCTTGCCGAGCATGCGGTCGAGGTAAGGCTGGGCGGCCGCACGCGGGTCGCCCGTGGAGGCGACGTACTCGGTCCTGAGCGCCAGCGAACCGGGCGTGCGCCTGGCCTGCCGCGCCGCGCCGGGCAGGTCGAGCCGTTCTTCGGCCCTCCCCTCGGTCTCGTCGCCGCCGGAAAACACCGCCGCGAGCCTGCCGGTGCCATCCACCACCACGACGTGCTTTTCCTCGAGCCCGCGGGTGACCAGCAGCATCGGCAGGAACATCAGCGCCGCCATCAGGAACGGACCGAGGATGGTCATGATGATGAAAGACTTCTTGCGCACCACCTCGAGGTACTCGCGCTTGAGGACCGCGATCACCTTGCTCATCGGCGCACCTCCGCCGCGCCCGCGGCAGGCTCGGAGGGGGTGCCCCCGCCGACCTTGTCGATGAAGATCTGCTCGAGCGAGGGCGCCGCGACCTCGAACCGCAGGATGCGCAGCCGCTCCATGGCTGCGGCGAGCAGTTCCTGCGTGCAGGCGCCGGGGCGCAGCTCGAGCTCCGCGGCGTTGGTGTCGAGCCGTGCCCGCGCCACACCCGGCAGGGTTGTAAGGAAGGCCCCGTCGCCCTCGAACGCGAGGTGCACCGTGTCGGTGCCGTGGGCGGCGCGCACCTCGTCGAGCCCCCCCGCCAGCACCGCCGTGCCGCGGTGAATGAGGACGATGTCGTCGACCGTCTTCTCGGCCTCGCCCATCATGTGGGTGGAGAGCAGCACGGTCTTGCCGGAAGCGCGCAGTTCCTGGAGGATCCCGCGCACCAGCACGACGTTGACCGGGTCGAGCCCCGACAGCGGTTCGTCGAGGATGACGAGCTCCGGGTCGTGCAACAAGGCGCCGATGATCTGCACCTTTTGCTGGTTGCCCTTGGACAGCTCCTCGACTCTGGCGGTCCGCTTGTCGGCCAGCTCGAAACGCTCGAGCCACCTCTCGGCGCGCTGTCGCGCGCGGGGCAGCGGCTGGCCCTTGATCTCGGCCAGGAACAGCAGGTGCTCGATGACCTTCATCTTGCGGTACAGTCCGCGCTCCTCGGGCAGGTAGCCAACACGGTCGCGCACCGCGGCGACGTCGGCGGCGCCCAACAGCTCGATGCGGCCAGTGTCGGGCAGGAAGATCCCGTTGATCATGCGCAACGTCGTGGTCTTGCCCGCTCCGTTGCGGCCCAGCAGGCCCGTGATCGTGCCCGCGGCCACTGCGAACGAGAGGTCGTCGACCGCCCGCACCGGCCCGAACGTCTTGGTGACGCGCTCGACCCTCAACACCGTTTCGTCCGGCACCCGCTCCTCCTTGCCGTGAAGGCATGACCGGCGGCTGCCCGACGGTCACCGCCACCCGGCGCGGCGGCTCCGCCTGCGCCCCTCCCGCCGCTCCGGGTGTCGGGGCGTCTACGCGTGCCCGCCGCGCCGGGTTGCGTCGCTCCGGCTCGCCTGGCTTCTCAGCAGGGGGCGATGATGCGGTCGGCGGAAGCGAACAGCTCGACGGTCTGCTGCATCCCGCCGACCACCCCGATCAGGAGGCGCTCGCGCCGCCCGTAGTGGTCGAGGCAGGTGCCGCAGGTCATGACGGTGGCGCCGCGCGAGGCGAGCGCCCGCAGGCTCTCGAGGGCCGGCCCTTCCTCCGTCGTCAGGAAGACGCCGGCGTTGAGGCAGGCGACAAAGTCGACCTGCACCTCGGAGGTCACGAGCTTCTCGAGAAAGATGCGCAACAGCTTGCGGCCCAGCTCGTCGTCGCCGGCGCCGATGCGGTCCGAGTCGAGATAGAGAAAGGTCATGGATGGCTCCTCACGGTGTTGCGTCGCCGGCCAGCAGCGCGCAGCCGAGCGCGGCGACGGTCTGAGGGTTGTCGGGGGTGTGCACCGGGCGTCCGAGCTCCTCCGCGAGCCGGGCCCGGACGCAGCCGTTGCGCGCCACTCCGCCGCAGAAGAAGACCTCGCCGTCTCCGAGCAGGCGCCGCGCCATGGCTGCGGTGCGCTCGGCGATGGCGGCGTGGATGCCGAGGGCGAGCTGGTCGCGCGGGGTGCGCCGGGCCACGAGCGAGACCACCTCCGACTCGGCGAACACGGTGCACATCGAGTTGACGCGGGCCGCCGCCGGGGCAGAGCAGGCGGCGGCCGCGAACTCGTCGAGGGTGTAGGCGAGGGCGGTGGCCATGACCTCGAGGAACCGCCCCGTGCCGGCCGCACACTTGTCGTTCATCTCGAACTTGCGCACCCGCCCCTGGTCGTCGAGGGCGATCGCCTTGGTGTCCTGGCCGCCGATGTCGATGACCGTGCGGGCCGCGGGCCGGAGGTGGCGCGCCCCGGCCGCGGCGGCTCGGATCTCCGTCACCGCCTCGGCTTCCACGTGCCGCTGCACGAGGTGGCGCCCGTAGCCCGTGACGACGAGCCGGTCCGGGCGTGCGCCGTCGAGCAGCCGATGGCACACCCCGAGGGGGTCGTGAGTGGTCTCCGCCACCTCCTCCAGCACCACGCGGCCGCCTTCGATGGCTACCAGCTTGACGGTGCGCGAGCCGATGTCGAGGCCAGTGGCGAGCATGCTCAGCCCCGCAGGCGCTCGATGAACGCCTCGATGCGGGTGCGGAGCTGGCCGGCGTCCTCGGCGCCGTAATCGGTCTCGATACGCAGCACGGGCACGGCCTCGGCCTCGAGCTGTCGCTCGACCCCGATCGCCTCCATCTGGTACGGCGTGCAGAACTGCAAGGCGTAGTGGATGATGCCGTCGGCACGCAGGTCGTGCCGCATGACCCGCACATGGTCGAGCCGCTCGGGGTTCGGTGTGTAGATCGCGCAATCGATCTGGAAATAGCGGTCGACAAGCCGGTCGATGAGCTCCTCGACGGTCTCGCCCGTGGCGTCGACGAGGTTGCGGGCGCCGCGCTCCCCGACGCACGACTCCTCGCCCACGATCACGGCGCCGGCCTGTTCGACGAGGGCCGGGACCTTCCAGTTGGGCACCGCCATCGGGCAGCCGGACAGCAGGATGCGCGGCGCGCCCTTCGGCGCCACCCCCTCACCGCTGGCGACCCGCCGCTCCAGCTCGTCGCACATGTCGGTGACCGCCTTGGTGAAGCGCACCGGGTCGTCGTAGAACGCCACCTGGTTGACGAGCAGCGCGTCGAGGCCGGAAATCGGCGCCGGGTCGGCGGCGCGCAGACGGGCGAGTCGCGCCAGGGCGGCGCGCCTGGCGTTGACGGTCGCAATGGCGGCGCGGAGCCGGGCGGGCTCGAGACGGCGGCCGGTGACTTCCTCCAGTTCGCCGGCGAGCTTGAGAAACTCCGCCTTCAACAGCGCCCTGCCCTCGGGCGAGTGGTGCTGCGGCATGTCCATCGCGTGAAAGCGGCCGACCAGGCCCGCAAAGGTTTCGTACGCCTTCTTCTTGCCGTCGCAGGTGGCCTCTCCCACCACGAGGTCGCAGGCGGCGAGGTAGGGGCAGACCTTCTCGAGCGCGAAGCCGAAGAACGACTTGATGAGGGCGCAGGTGGTGCGCGGCAAATACTGCTCGGCGGCGTCGAAGCCGAACTCCGCCCCGGCGCACAGCCCGACCGAGACGCCGTCCAGGGCGAGGATCAGTTCCTCCGGGACGTAGACGCAAAACGAGCCGACCACCTTGCGGCCGGCCGCCCTGGCGTCGACGAGCTCCTTGATCCGGAGGCCGTGCACCTCGCTCATGACGAAGTCGAAATAGGCCATGCCTGCCGGGCGGTCTCGCTGGGCCAGGAACGTCTGCTGATAGAGCTGGCCGAGCGCCCCCAGCAAGGCGTCGTGCTTGGCGAGGTCCAGGCCGAGGTTCGCCCACATCGAGTGATAGTCGCTGTTCGTGCTCACGTGTTCCTCCCGTCCCCGGAAGCAGGTTTCCCTGCCTCCCGAGGTCCGGGGTGCGCTCAGGAGGAGGGTGCGTGGCGAAGCACCGAGGTCGAGAGGAGCCGCCCGGGCCCCTTACCGACGCCTCAGGTTCGCCCTCGAGCGCGACAGGTGACGATGCACTCCATCGTCGGGTGACGTTCCATCGGGTCCTATGTACCCGCCCGCGGTTCCCTCCGTCAAGTGCCCTTCTGCCCGCCAAGTCTGAGGTCTTCCTCCGCCCGGCTCTCCCGGCGCGGGTGGGGCCGAGCGGCTGGGTCGGCCCTTCCGCGCGGGGGGTGGGGAAAGACCTTCGACCTTCGACCGGGTGGGCGGGGGCACCGGGTGTGGTACTTTCCACGGCCGGGGAGGGGGGATGCTGCAGGTCGTTTTCGGTACGGTGCTGCTGGCAAGCGCCGCACAGCCGCCGCAGGTTCGGGAGACGGTGACGGTGACCGCGAGCCGGTTGCCGGCGGAGGCGGCAGCGGCGCGGCGGACGGTCGTGCTGGAGCGGGAGGAGATCGAGCGGCTGCCGGTGGCGAGCGTCCAGGAGCTGATCGCGCTGCTGGCGGGCGCGAGCCTCGCGAGGCGCGGTCCGTTCGGCGCCCAGGCCGACGTCATGCTGCGCGGGGCGACGTTCGAGCAGGTGGCGGTGCTGGTCGATGGGGTGCGGGTCAACGACCCCCAAACTGGGCACTTCCACCTCGACCTCGCAGTGGACCTCGCGGCCGTGGAACGAGTGGAGGTCACGCTCGGCCCGGGCTCGGCGGTGCACGGGCCGGACGCGTTCGGCGGCACGATCGCGATCGTCACCGGCGCGCCCCGGACGCCGAAAGCGAGGCTCGGCGGCGGGCAGCACGGTCTGTGGGAAGGCGGGGCGGCGCTGCCGCTCGGGAGGGGAGCGTGGGCGGCGGCCAGCCGGGTCACGCACGACGGCTACCGCCGGGGCACCGAACTCGACGCCACCCGCGCCACGCTCGGCTGGAGCGGCACCGCCGCCGGCTGGACGCTGCGGACCACCCTCGGTGCCGAGGACAAGGCGTTCGGCGCCTGGGGGTACTACTCCTCGCGCTACCCCGACGAGTGGGAGCAGACCGACACCGCACTGTGGACGTTCGCCGCCTCGCGCCGCCTCGGAAGCACCGGTCTTGCGGTGCGAGCCGGGGCGCGCCAGCACCGCGATCTGTTCGTGCTCGACCGGGCACGGCCGGAGTGGTACCGCAACCGCCACCGCTCGCGTTCGGGCTTGTTCCAGGCGACGCTCGACGGAGAGTCGGGCGGCGTGCGCTGGGTGGTGGGGGTGGAGGGCGAGTTGCAGGGGCTCGTGTCGACGCGCCTCGGCGACCGCCGACGCGAGCGCGTGGCCGTCTTCGCCGAGGGCTCCCGTCGACTGGGACGCGTCCTGGTGAGCGCCCAGGTCCGCGGCGACCGGACCTCGGACTGGGGGTGGGAACCGAGCCCGGGCCTCGGGGCCGAGCTGGACCTGGGGTGCGGGGTGGCGTTGTCCGTACACCGCGGGCGTTCGTTCAGGCAGCCGTCGTTCACCGACCTGCACTACGTCTCGCCGGCCACGGTCGGCAACCCCGAGCTGCAGCCGGAGCGCGCGTGGAGCGACGAGGCGGTGCTGCGCGTGCCGGTGCGCCGCACGCTCGTCGAGTTCTCGGTGTTCCGGCGCGACGCCCGCGACCTTATCGACTACCTGCGCGGCGACGACGGCGTCTTTCGCGCCGCCAACCACGCCCGCGTCGTCACCAGCGGCGGCGAGGCCAGCCTGGCGCTGCCGACGTGGCGGGCGCTCGGCGCCACGCGGGTGTGGGCGAGCTGGCTCGAGTCCCGGCTGGACGTGGACGCCTCGCGCTCGCGCTACGCCCTTGCCCACCCGCGGGCCGAGGCCGGCGCCAGCACTCGCGTCGCACTCCCGGGGGCGGTTTTTGCCGACGTGAGTTGGCGCTGGCGCCGCCCGCGCACCGGCTCCTCGTACTCGCTCCTCGACGCCCGTCTCTCGCGGGACCTCGCTCGCGGCCTGTCGCTGCACGTCGGGGCCAGCAACGTGCTCGGCACCCGCTACGAGGAGCTGGACGGCATCCCGATGCCCGGCCGCTGGGTCACCGCCTCGCTGGCCTGGCGCGCCCGGTAGCCGAAAGCCCGGTCGAGAGGCGGGAGCCGACCGTCTTTGCCGATCACGGCCTCAAGCCCGCGTCGGAGAGCACCCGCGCGTGGTCGAACGCCAGCTCGACACCGCGCAGGTCGGAAAACCACCGCGCCTCGGCGGCGTCATCGGCGCCGCACAGCTCGCCGCCCACGACCCGGCAGATGAACACCGCCGACACGGTGTGCCCGCGCGGGTCGCGGGCCGGGTCCGAGTAGACGCCCAGGAGCTGCACCGGCTCGACCTCGAGACCGGTCTCCTCTCGTGCCTCGCGGCGGCACGCCACCTCCACGGGCTCGCCGACCTCCACGAACCCGCCCGGCAGCGCCCACATCCCGCGGAACGGCTCGCGGCCGCGGCGGATGAGCACGACGCCGCGGGTCGGGTCGAGGATGAGGGCGTCGGCGGTGAGCTTCGGTGTGACGGGAGCCGGCATTCAGACCTCCGGTGGCGCGGCCCGGCAGGCCCGGGCCAGCTTGGCCAGCAGCGACGAGGTGGGCAGGTCGGGGTGGAGCGGATCGGTCCAGCGCTGGTCGGGGACGGGTTCCGAAACCCCTGGCCGCCAGGCGCCCACGAAGGGATGCACGGTGATGGCCCGGTGCGTGATCGAGTGGGAGCACGTGGGCGCGGCGCGCAGCGTGCCTCGGAGGTTCAGCGCGGCGGCGAGCTCCGCCGCGGCGGCGGGCGGGGCTTCGTCCGGGCCGAGCGGGCGCAGCGGCGGCAGCCAGAGCCCGTCGAGCAGCGGGCCGCGCACCTCGCGCACCAGCACGCGCCCGTCCTCTCGCGCGAGCCAGAGCGCCACCCATCGGTGGGGCTCGACGGCGCGCTGGGGTCGGGGCAGGGGATAGCGGTCCTGGTCGCCGCGGCGGGCCGCCTCGCACCCGGGGCGCAGCGGGCAGAGCAGGCAGCGCGGCACGGCCGGAGCGCACAGCGTGGCGCCCAGCTCCATGAGCGCCTCGAACACCTCGGGCGTGGGTGAAGCCGCGTGCAACGCCGCGGCGAGCTTCCGGCCGGCGGCAAGCAGCCCCGCCGAGCCGAGCGGCAGCGCCAACCGGCCGAACCGTGCCGCCACGCGAGCGACGTTGCCGTCCACCGGCGGTTCGGTGCCCCCGAAACAAAACGCCGCCACCGCTGCCGCGGTGTAGTGGCCGATCCCTGGCAGTGCCGCGAGGTCGTCCGCGGTCCGCGGCCAGTCGCCGCGGCGCTGAATGGCCCTTGCCGCGGCGTGCAGCCTCCGGGCGCGTTGGTAGTAGCCGAGCCCTGACCACTGCTCGAGCACCTCGGTCTCGGACGCCGCCGCGAGCGCCGGAAGCGAGGGGAAGCGCTCCATGAAGCGCTCCCAGACCGGCAGCGCGCGGTCGATTTGCGTCTGCTGGGCCATCACCTCGGCCACCAGCACCCGGTAAGGCTGGCGCGGAAACGGCGTGCGCCACGGCATCGCCCGCCGCTCGGCGCGGTGCCAGCCCACGAGCGCGGTCGCGAGGGCAGCGTCCATCCCGCGCAGTGTAGCCTCGCCCGGCCGCCGTTCTGGCCCGTAGCCTGGCCGGGGAGCCGGGCCGGCCCCGCTTGCCGCCTGCAGCCGCAGCGAGTACCGTGAGGCTCATCGTGGGTTTTCCCGGGAGGTTTGGGGATCGCTGCTCTGGGCGAGGCTCCAGGGTGGCTCCAGGAGATAGGGACTGGCCTTGTGCCGGCCATCGGCAAGCGCGGCGGCGGCGGCCGTGTCATCGCCGGAAAGGTGCAGGTGGAGCGCGAGGATCAGCCACCTGTGCTCGTCCTCGGGATCGGCGGCGACCCACTCGCGCAGGGCCGGGGTTGCCGCCGTACGATGCAACACCGAGCCGAGCCAGTCGGCGACCGACTGCCAGCGAGCCAGGAGCGGGCTGCCGCGCAGGGCACGAAGAACCTGGGCGGCCTGGGCCGTCGAATCCTGCCACGCGAACACCACGGCCTGCACCACGCGGTACTCGGCCCCTCCCCGCAGCGCTTCCGCGGCTTGCAGGTGCTCCGGGGCGGCCGCTCCATCGCCCCCGAGCAATGCCAGCTTGGCCTCGACCCGGTGGAGGGACGCCTTCGTGACGTCCTGCGTCACGAGCCCCACGCCAGGTCGAGGCGTCGGCGCGCCGCTGCCCTGTCGCCCTCCTCGATGTCCATCTCGGCGAGCGTCTTGAGGGCGTGCGGGAATCATCCCTCCGCAATCTGGGCCGCGACGACCCTCTCCAGATACTCCCGCCCCTCGGCGCGACGGCCGAGATGCCAGAGGGTGGTTCCCATCGAGCCGAGGCAGGGTGTGTGGGCTGGGCTCGGGGCGAGGCACCGCCTGGCGGCGGAGAGCGCCTCGGCGTGTCGCCCGAGCAGACTCAGACAAAATGCGAGCCCACGGTGCGCTTCCACGCTGTCCGGCCACCGCTGCGAACCGTACGCCAGCGCCTCGGCGCATGGCTCGGGGGCGGTGCTCCTCACCATCGCCAGGCAGCCCTCCAGGGTGGCGCAGGGGGGTGAGGCCGGCGCTCGTTGCTGCGGGCGGGGAGCTACAGGCCGGTGCGGACGCGGGCGCGGTAAAACAATGCCCGGCCGGCGAGTTCGGCGCCGAAGGCGAGCGCGGCGGCGGTGGCGAGGGCGGCGCCGCGAGCCGGTGACTCCAACGCCAGCGCCAGCAACAGCAGGGCGGCGCCGGCCAGCGACGCCACCCACCTGGCCGAGGCGCTCGTGCCTGCGTGGGCGAGGCGCTCGGCGGCGGCGCGGGCCGCGCCCGGACCGCAGGCCAGCGCCCGCTGCCAGCGCGCGAGCAGGAGCGGTCCGGCGGCGAGCGCCACGGCGCCGAGGGCGGCCGCTCCGACGAGCGCGGCGCCGGGCCGGTCGTGCGGCGAGCACAGCCCCACTCCGAGCGCCGTCACGGCGCCGCCGGTGGCCAGCGCCGACTGCGCAAAGAACGCACCGGTGGCCCACGAGTCCCAGGCCGGCACGGTGCGCATTTGATAGGTGCGGGCCATGGCGAGCAGGAGCGGCGCGCCGAGGAGACTAGCGGCCAGCAGGAGCCACCCTCGCCACGCCGTGGGGGCGACCACGGGCGTCGCCGCGGCAACACAAAAGGCACTGGCGGCCAGCACCTCGCGGGAAAGCCAGGAACGGCGCAGGTTGGCGACGGCGCGCCAGGCGCGCAGCGGGCGTTCGAGGTGTAGCAGCGAGACGGCGATCGCGGCGGCGGCCAGGATTGGCACGGCGGCGCCCCATGCAGTGGCGGCAGCGGCAACCTCGTGGCCGGCCCGGCGCGCCACCAGCGCCCAGCTCGCCGCCAGTCCCCAGCTCGCCCCGACCGCCGCTTGCGACAGCACGGTGAACCCGACCAGGGACCAGTCGCTCTTCACTCGCCGACCTCCTCGCGGTTGCGCACACGGCCGCCCTCGGCCCGTGCCCGCCCGGCGTGAGGGTGCGCCCGCAGCCGCAGCGATGGGGTGGTGAGGCCGGGGTCGGGAAGGGGAACCATGTCGGGCGGTCCGAAGCGCGCCGCCAGCTCCTCGCGGTCGCCCACCTCGAGCACGCGCAGCGGGCAGGCGGCGACGCACGCCGGCGCGCGCCCCGCCGCCAGCTCCTCCTCGCAAAGGTTGCACTTGGTCATCACCCCGCGGGCAGGGTCGAGCTGGGGCGCCCCGTACGGGCAGGCCCAGGCGCAGTTGCCGCACCCCAGGCAGCGCGCCGGGTCGTGGGCCACGATGCCGTTGTCCCGCTTGGTGTAGGCGTTCGAGGGGCAGACCTCGAGGCAGATCGGCTCCTCGCAGTGGTTGCAAGACACCGACAGCGAGTACGCCCAGACGTCGTGCCGCCACGCCTCGCCCTCGCGCCGCCAGCTCCCGCCCGAGATCTCGTAAACGCGGCGCCAGAGCACGCCTACCGGCAGGCCGTTGCGGTCCTTGCAGGCGGCCTGGCAGGCCTTGCACCCGGTGCAGGCGGAGGTGTCGACGCCGAAGCCGAGGCGCGTCATTCGAGGACCTTCTCGACCTGGACCATGGCGGTGTGCTGTGCGGAGCCCTTGGCGAGCGGGGTCCAGCGCTCGGAGGTGAGGACGTTGATCGAGCCGCCCCGGTCGCGGCCGCGCTCGTCGGGCAGCCACCACGCGCCTTGAGGCAGGTCCACGACCCCCGGCATGATCCGCTCGGTGAGCCGGCAGCGGGCCAGCACCTCGCCACGCTCGTTGAACACGCGGGCGAGCTGGCCGTCCTCGAGGCCGCGCGCGGCGGCGTCGAGCGGGTTGATGAACAACCGCTGGGGGAAGGCTTCGGCGAGCCAGTCGTTGTTGGCGTGGGAGGAGTGCACGCGCTGCAGGGTGTGGTGGCCGATGAGCTGCAGGGGGTGGCGGCGCGAGGTCTCGGTGAACGGGCTTTCCCACTCCTCGATGTACTTGGGCACGGCCGGGATCTCGTCGGGGCGCCCCAGGTCGAAGAGCGCCTTCGAAAAGATCTCGATCTTGCCCGAGGGCGTGTCGAGCGGGTGCGCCAGGGGGTCGCGGCGGAAGTCCTCGAACGCCACCGCCGGGCGCTCGACCCGCCGCCCCCACACGCCGACGTTGGCCGCGACCAGCTCGTCGAGGGTCGGAAGGTCCGGAAAGCGCGTGCGCCGCCAGACGTCGAGGCACCATTCGACCCAGCCGCGCTCGTCGCGGTCTTCGCTGTACGCCGCCTCGACCCCCAGCCGGCGAGCGAGCCCCCGGGCGATCGCGTAGTCGGACAGGCACTCCCCCGGAGGGTCCACGAGCTTGGGCAGCAGGATGACCTCGTCGCCGTACTTCCAGCCGTCCTGCACCCCCCAGGTCTCCCACTGCGTGCACGCCGGCAGCACGAGGTCGGCGAAGCGCGCCGTCGGGGTCAGGAAGTTGTCCTGCACGACCAGCAGCTCGACGAGCCCCTCGTCGGCCAGGATCGCGGCCGAGCGGTTGACGTTGGCGTGCTGGTTGACGAGGCAGTTGGAGGCCACGGCCCAGATGCCGCGGATCGGAGCGTCGAGCCGCTCGGCGCCCTTGACACCGTCGCTGGCGGTCAGCTCCGGGCCGCGCAGCACCGCTTCCGACCACAGGAACACGGGGATCGAGGCCTTCACGGGGTTGTCGCCGAGCGGAAACACGGTCCAGTGGGCGCCGCCATCGGGGGCCTGCAGCCCGAGCCCCGAGGCCCACCCGCCCGGAATGCCGAAGTTGCCGGTGATCGCCGCCAGCACGCACCCGGCTCGCACGACCTGCTCGCCGTAGGCGCGCCGCTGCATCCCGTACCCCTGGTACAGCACGGCCGGCTTGCTGGTGGCGTACTCGCGGGCGAGGCGGGCGATGACATCGCGCGGTACGGTGGTGATCGGCTCGGCCCACTCCGGCGTCTTGGGCACCCCGTCGCGCCGCCCGAAGAGGTAGTCGACGTAGCTCTCCTCGTCCTCGCACCCGGGCGGCATCTGCGAGGCGTCGAACCCCACGCAGTGGGTGCGCACGAGTTCGGCGTCGTACAGACCCTCGGCGACGATGACGTGGGCCATGGCGGTCATGAGCGCCGCGTCGGTACCGGGGCGGATCGGCACCCACTCGTCGGCCAGCGCTTGGGCGGTGAGGGTGTGCCGCGGGTCGATGCAGATCGTGCGGGTGCCGCGCTCGCGGGCGAGCTTGACGAAGAAGTCAGTGTTGGTGCCGTCGCGCATCTCGGCCGGGTTCCAGCCCCACATCAGGATGAGCTTCGAGTTGAGCCAGTCCTGGCGCTGGTTGCCGGTCACGAGCGTGCCCCAGACCGTCGGGGTGGCGACGTTGATGGCCGCCCACGAGTAGCTGTTCCAGTGGCCGAGGCAGCCGCCCGAAAGGTGCAGCACGCGGCGCGCCGTGGCCGGGCCGTTGACCTGGTTGTAGGCGCCGGTGCCGTAGGGGACGAACAGCGCGCCGGGACCGTGCCGCTCGCGGACCCGGGTGACGCCCGCGGCGAGCAGGTCCCACGCCTCGTCCCACGAGATGCGCTCGAACTGCCCCTCGCCGCGCTTGCCGACCCGCCGGAGCGGGTGGAAGAGCCGGTCGGGGTGGTACTGCCGCCGCAGGTAGGCGCGGCCCCGTACGCAGGCGCGGAGCTGCGGCGCCGCAAGGGCGTCCGGCCGGTCGTCAGCGTCCAGCCGCACCACTCGCCCATCCCGCACGTGGGCGAGCAGCAGGCAGCGCCCGCCGCAGTTGTGGGCCGGACACCCCACCCGCACGACCCGCTCCTCGCCGCCGACCGGGCCTTGCTCGCGGCTGCCGCGCAGCCGCGCCATCAACGAGTCCACGAACCGGGAAACCTGCAACTCTCCGCGCCCCCCGAGCGCGGGCCTACGCTACCACGAGATGCCGAAAGGCGAGCGCGCCCCGGGCAGGCGTGAGACACACGACGGCGCGCGGCCCAGTCGAGGCGATGGCCCGAAGGCGGCAACTCCGGGCTGTGGCTGTCACCTGGTGGCGGGACGCGGGCGGACGTCTACGCGGACCTCGGCCACGGGCCGGCCCGTGGCCGCCTCGACCAGAGTGAGCCGGTGCCAGCCTCGCGCCAGCGGTGCCGTGGTGGCGGAAACCATGCCGCCCTCGCCTGTCGCGGTGGGAATCTCTACGCCGTCGAGGCGGACCGCCACCGAACCCGGGGGGTTCTCGAGGCGGAACCAGAACGCCGAGCTGCCGTCGGGTTGCAGGTTGAAGTCGACCCCTTCCTCCACGCTCTCGGGACCCCAGGCCATGAGCCGTGCCTTGCCGGCACGAGAGTTGGCGGACGTGGGGTCGACGATTTCCATCTCGACGGCAGCGCTGCGCGAACGGGTGAGGGGGTCGGCGATATGGAGCGAGTACCGGCCTGGCGACCGGAGCACGCGGGTCGGGATCGTGGCGGTGAGGATCCCGTCCGGCCGGGCGAAGGTGGTGAGCGGCTCGCCGTCGAGGACGATCCGGGCCCGGGACGAGGCGTTCCGTGACTTCACCCACATGGCGGAGGAACCGTCCGGCTGCGGCAGGTGCTCCTCGCCGACCTGCAGCGAGCGCGGCGCGAAGTCCTCGATCTCCACTCGCGCTGCGGTGTCTGCGACGGTCTCGCCTGTGGCCGCGAGCAGGGCGCGCTGGCGCCAGGAAGTGAGGAGGGGGTCGAGAGCGGCTGTGAACTGCGACCCGAAGACGAGGTCGTGGTGCAGGAGCCACCAGTCGTCTCGCACACTCTGCGGTACCGCAGCCGGCGTCGGTGCGACGGCTTCGAGGTGCTCCGCGAACGCCAGGGGCAGGGGCAGCGGCAGGCCGGCCGCTCGCAGCACGCGGGCGCCGAAGGCGCTGGCGCGGCCGTGCAGCCGCTCTGGAGGGAGGGGTCGGTTGGACCAGATGAACGCCGGAGTCGTGTGCATGTGCTCGTGCTCCTCGGCCGAGGGGGGAGAGTGCCTGAAGCCGGTCTCGCGGTAGACCGCAAAATCGGGACCCAGCAGCGGCAGGTGGTCGCCGAAGACCGCGACCACGACGGGCCGGGGCCACGAGGCAAACCGGTCGACGAGCCGGCCGACCGCCAGGTCGGCATGGGCGAGGGCCGTGGCGTACCCTTCCAGCGCGACCCTCGACGCTCCGGCCAGGCCGCCCGTGACGCGCACCGGCGCGTCGAGCGGGAGCGCACGGTCGTACGGCCCGTGGCTCGCCATGCTGATTGCGAAAACGAAGCACGGGGCCGACGCCTCGCACTCGCTCACCACTTTGTCGACGAGCGCGAGATCGGACACGAAAGCGCCGGCCATCGGACAACGGTCGAAGTCCTGGAGGGTGACGAAGCGCTCGAAGCCGAGCAGAGGAAGCGCCCGGGCGCGGTCCCAGAACCACCCGTGGTTGGTGTGCACGGCGGTCGTCGTGTAGCCCAGGCTCGCGAGGTAGGCGGCAATCGAGGGCAACGGCTGGCGCAGGTAGCGCTGGAACACCACGGTCCCCATCGGGAAGAAGTCGGTGGACAGGCCGGTGAGAACCTCGAACTCGGTTTGCGGCGTGAGGCCCCCGAACACCGGCACGCGCACGTCGCCACCCACCGGCCCGGCCAGCAGGCGGCGCAGGCTGGGCATGGGGTCACGGTCGAAGCTCACCGGCAGCACGGTCGGATCCCACACCGCTTCGGCCAGATACAGCACGATATCTGGCAGCGGGTCGGGCAGCTCCGGCCTGGGAGAGGAGGTGAGGCCGGAGCGGCGGAGCGCGGCATCGACGGACGCCTCGTCGTAGACCTGGGGCGAGGGCGTCGCGAGCGCGAGCTGGAGCAGACAGGCGAGCACGAAACCCTTCTGGACGAAGAAGTCACGTCCGCCCCAGAGCTGGTCACGGAGAGCCGTGTCGACGCGCGAGCCGCGAGGCACGAGCCGGGTCCAGGCCACTGCGGGTGCGAGCACGAGTGCCGCCAGGGTGCCGGCCAGCACGCGCTCCCCAGCGCGGGCGCGTCGAACGGGGTGCCTAATGGCGAGCCAGGCGAGGGCGCCGAGCGCCAGGACAGCGAACCCAAGGGCCGCGAACAAGCCGCTCACGGAGCGTGCCAGCGCCGGCAGGAGCGACACGACCTGCCATGTAGAAGCGAGGTCGGTAAGGTAGAGGGGCCGGTTGATGGCGAGCATCTTGCCGATGTGAAAGAAGATGAATACCGCAATGATGCCATGGGCTAGCACCTGGGCGAGCAGCCAGCGGCCGACGAGGGCGTGGGCGAGGGCGGTGAGGGCCATGACCACTGCGACGTTGAGGAGGAAATAGGGAAGGGAAAGACCGGACCTCCACAGCGGTACGCCGTCGAGGACCGCGAAAATCAGCGACTGGTAGGCGGCGACGGCGACGGCACAGGTTGCAAGCCAGAGCGGCACGAGTCGGCGAGGAGCCAGGCCGGCAGCGGTCCACGCTCGCTGCTGCAAGAGTTTCCGGATCAACGAGCTGCCTCCTTTCCGCCAGCGCCTCGTGACGGCCCGTCGGGGGCGATCCCCACGCTGCAAAAAACGCCGGCGCGCCGGGGTCCGAGGGCGTTGCGATGGGGTGCGCCAACGGCCCCTCCTCAGGTGCCAGGTGGGGGGAGGGCGTCGAGCAGCGCGGCAAGGCGCGCCTCCCAGGTGTGGCCGGCAGCCCAGGCCCGCCGTTGCTCGGCCTCGGCCGTGGGACGACGGGCTGCGCGCTCGAGCGCCTCGAGGAAGGCCTCAAGCCCCTCGACGCGCTCCACGAACGCCTCGGCGCCGGCCGGAGGGACCACGCCAGTGACCACCACCGGCAACCCCATGGCCAGGTACTCGTAGGTCTTGATCGGGTCGGCGCCGGCGGCGAGCGTCTCGGCCTTGAACGGCACGATGGCCACATCCCAGTTGGCGGCAAACGCCGCCAGCGAGGTCTGGGGCTGCTTGCCGAGCTGCACCAGGTTGCCAGGCACCGGCTCCCCTTCCGGTTCGCCACCGTAGCCGACGACGTAGAAGCGCCAGCTCGGCCGGCTGCGTGCCGCAGCGAGCAGGAGCGGCCAGTCGAACCAGGCCCCGGACAGGTAGCCGAAGTAGCCGATCGTCACCTCGCCCCTCTCGAGAGCGATCGGCGACTTCACCTCGGCGATCTCGGGCCGCACACCGTTGGGCACCAGGAGGGGTCGCGGCGCGCCGAGAGCGCCGAGCCGCCGCTCGAGTCCCGGGGTGACGGCGCAGACCAGCGTGGCCCGCGCGAGCAGCTCGCGCTCGGCTCCTTCCTCGTACCAGGTGGCCTGGCCGACGCGGTGAAACTCGGCCCAGTCGTCCACCACGTCGTAGACGGTCGCCCACCCTTGCGCCCGCGCCAGTGCCACGATCTCAACGAAGCTCGGGTGGGGAAACTCCACGAGCACGATTCGCCGCGGGCACCCCGAAAAGCGCCCCAGCACCCCGGCCGGGGCGGCAGTGAAGACGTCCAGCGGCACCTGGAAGATGCCCTGGTCAAGCCGATCCTGAATACACCACTCGTCGGGGGACCAGCGCCAGTACGCAAAGACCACGGCGAAACCCCGCCGCGCCAGCGCCAGGGCGAGCTGCATCGAGCGCTGGCCCTCGCTCTCCACCAGCCTGGTGGTGGAAAGCACGACGGCGACCCCGGCCGCCGATGTGCCCAGCGCCGCCTCGAAGCCTGCCAGCTCCGACCACGGGTCCGGCGGGCCAACCTCGGCTACGACGGAGGGTGCGGCCGGTGGAGGGGCGGCGGGCGGAGGGGTGGTGGGTGGCAGGCTGTCCGTGGCGGGGGGGCAGGTGGCGCCAGGCTCCGGGGCCATGCGCCTGCGCAGCACGAGCCTGTGGGCAGCGCCCAGAAGGCGGCCGGGACCGAAGCGCCCGCTTTCCCCGGCGGTCCAGCGCCAGTACGCTTCGGCGAGCCGCACCACCCGCGAGCCGCGGAGCGCGTCGAGGCGACGCTGCAGCTCGTCGCGCTCGACCTCGAGCGCCCGGATCCGGTCGGCGCGGGAACCCGCGCCAGGCTCGCTGGCCCCGACGGCCTCGGCGGGGAGTTCGCCCCGGCCGACGAGAGCGAGCGCGATCCGGAGGTTGAGAGCCTCCCGGGCGCGCAGCGCGGCGGCAGCAGCCCGCAGTCGGGACCTGCGGTCGGCGGCAGCAGTCAGCGTTTCGTTGATCGCGCGGGCCAGCTCCCCGGCAGCGAGGGAGTCAAGGGGCAGGACGGGGACGGCGCCGTCAAGCTGTGCCGCCAACGCCGGGATCTTGGGGTCGTAGTCGAGGGCGACGGCCGGCGTCCCGGCGGCTGCGGCGAGCACCAGAGCGTGCAGCCGGGTGGCCACGACCGCGTCGGCATCGGCGAGCACGGCGGCGCACTCGGAGGCGCTCAGCCAGGCGGTCACAGCAGCGGCGGCCGGCGCACCTCCGCAGCGGAGCGCCAGCTCCCGGCACAGCGCCTCGTCGCCCTCGGGCCGGTGGTCGAAGGCGACGAAGGCGACAGCGCCGCCGCGATCCAGCACAGTGGCGCGCAGGGCGGCCACAAGTGGCTCGACCCAGGCCCGGTCGCCGTACAGGGCGATGCGCGGGGCCACGATCAGACGCGGCCGCCGCACGAGGTCGAGGCCCGCTGCACCAAGAGCCGAGAGCGCCGCGGAAACCCCGGCCGGCACCGTCGCCAGCGCTGGGTCGGCGGTCACCACGATCGGCGGCTCGTCGACCCCGCAATCGCGGAGCAAGCGGGCCGAGGCGGGGTCTCGCACGGTGATGGCGGCGAGACGGTTGCACACCAGCGCCGTGGCTCGCCGGCTTTCCGGGTGGGAGAGCGGCCCCACACCCTGGGCGTACATCATGCACGGGACACCCTTCAGCGCCGCAAGAAACGGCACTCTCAGGTGAGCCGGCACGCCGCCGCGGGCATCGAGGAGGAGGTCCTCGATCGGCACGTACCAGCGGTCCTGAACAAGTCCGCCGCCGCCCCAGATCACGAGGTCCGAGTTTGCGACAGCGGCTGCGAGCGCCCGCACGTCCCAGATGTCGACGGTCTCCACCGGGCCGTGATAGGCGCGCAGCGCGCCGCGGTCGTACGCCGCGACGGTGGGGTGGAACGCCTCGCCAAGAGCGGTCCCGAGCCCGACCAGCGTCGCGCCGAGGATCGCCTCGTCGCCCAGGTTGCCGGCCCCGAAGTACCCCGCCAGGAGGATGCGAACCGGCGCGCTCACGGCCTGCCCCGCAGTTGGCCAACGCGGCTCATGGTCCGGCAGCGTAGTGAGAGGGTGGAAGACGTGTCAAGGTGCCCGAGCGGCGGCGCGGGCAGGGAAGGAGGACCCCTGACGCGGGGTGTGGAGCCCCCACGGGAGGTCCTCGGCCGACTGGAACGGCGGCGTCGCCTCTCGAATGGCACCGCGAGGTGCCGATGGTCCTCACGCAGCTCGCGCACCCGGAGCTGTCAGAAGCGCACCGACGTCGTCGTCGCAGTGCCAAGGACGCCACTTTCCACACCGGGCTTCGGTGACGCCGGCGCGAACGATTCAGGCCCGGGCGATGCGGCCAGGTGTACCCGGCGGGCGGGGTCAGGAGCCGGGCGGTGGGACGGTGAACCGCTGCGCGGCCCAGTCCTCCCGCTGGTTCCGGTAGCGGTGAGGGACCCAGGGGCGGCCCCACTTTTCCTCGAACCGCTGCTTGTTGGCCGCGAACAGCGCCCTGTAGCGCTCGTCCTCGAGCCGGGCGAACGCGGCGCGGCCTTCGTGGTGAACGAAGACATCGTCGGCGCACACCACTTCGAGGCCGGCCTCGCGCACACGTCGGGCGTAGTCGTCGTCCTCGAACATGCCGACGACGAAACGCTCGTCGAGCGGACCGACGCGCTCGAACGTGGAGCGGGTGAAAGCGAGGCAAAACATCGCAAGCACCGGGATGCGGTACAGCTCGTCGGCGTGCTCGCGCACCCAGCCGGCGGCCCAGGCCGGCATTTCCTCCGTGCTCGTGTAGCCGACCGGGACCTGCGCCTCGTTGCCGGTCCAGTTGGTGGCCGGGCCGATCGCCCCGATCCGGCTGTCGCGGTGAAGGTGGCGGATGAGCCCGGACAGCCACCCGCGCGGCACCACGGTGTCGTTGTTGAGCAGCACCAGGACCTCGCCGCGGGCGAGGGCGAGCCCCTGGTTGTTGGCGGCGGCGAACCCCCTGTTGTCGGGGTTGAGGACGAGCCGCAGTTCGGGATGGCGCGCCGCCATGTCACGCAGGTAGTCGGGGGTGCCGTCAGTGGAGCCGTTGTCCACGACGATGACCTCGAAACGCGGCCACTCGGTGCGGGCGAAGACGCTCTCGAGGCACTTCTGGGTGAGCGCCAGGTTCTGATACGTGACGACGACGATCGAGGCAAGGGGGAACACCGCGGCGACACGTGGCGCGAGCTCGGAGTAACGGCGCTCCCAGGTGCTGTCGCGAGCGAAGGCGCGGCGCCGGTCGACGAGCGCCGGATCGTCCTCGGCCAGCGCCCGGGAGATTTCCGCTTCCATCTCCTCGGGCGTCGAGGCCAGGCGCACGAGCGGCGCCAGAAGCGCCATCTCGGGAATCGGCACCGCCACCACGGGCTTGCCGGCGGCCAGCATCTCGTACGCCTTGACGGGGTTGGTGGCCTCGGTGAGAGGGATGCGCCGGAACGGCACGATCGCCACGTCGAAGCGGTCCAGCCAGTGCGGAAGCGACGCGTACGGCTGCTCGCCGGGGAGCAGCACGTTGGGGAGCCTGGAGAGCCGCGAGGTGTCGGCAGTGAAGGTCGAGCCAACCAGGATGAAGTCCCAGTCCGGCCGCCGCTCGGCGAGGTCGGCCACGAGGTCGGCGTCGAACCAGTCGGCGATGGCGCCGTAGTAGCCGACCACCGGCCGCCCCTCCCGCTGGCGCCGCGGTACCTGTGCGAAGTGCTCGTAGTCGCATGCGTTGCGGATCACGGCCAGGGATCTGGCGCGGCCGGCGACGTGTTGCTCGAGCCACGCCGAGGAGACGACCACGAGGTCGGCGCCCTCCAGCAGCGCGTCCTCCTGCTGCAGCATCTCGGGCCGGTTGGTGGAAAACCCGGCGTGCCAGTCCATGCAGTCGTAGATCACGGGCCAGGCGTGCATTCGCCGCGCGCGCTCGGCCAGCGGCCACCAAAACGGCAGCTCGACGAGCATGGCCGTGGCGCCAAGGCCGAGGTCGACGCGCATGGCGTCGAGGCTCGCGGTCAGGGCGGCCAGCGCCTCGGCGTCCATCGAGTCGGTGTAGACGTTGCGCGCCGGGGCGAGGAGCGAGACCTCCCACACGTTGCGCCGCTTTTCGACCAGCTCGTACGGCGGCCCGCTGGCGCGGAAGCGCTGCGAGACGTAGAAGACGCGGTGACCGGCCTCGGCGAAGCAGGAGGCGAGCTGCTGCGGGCGCTGGAAGCGGAAGTCCCAGTCGATGATCGGCAAGCAGAGAACGTCGAAGGCGTTGTCGCGGTCGACCGGCGCGGCCGGCAGCGCCCGGATCCGGAGGCTGCCATCGGCGCCGGGGGCCGCGCCGGGTGCCGGGCCGGCGCTTTCACCAGATGCGACGGGCGGCGCAGGAGCCGGCGAGCGCGGCTGCTTCGCCAGGCCGAGCCTTTTCATGACCTTCCAGTAGATACTGGCGGTGCGCCAGAGCCTGGAGGTCTGGATCGACGTGAGCTCGCGCAGAAGCCGATCGGTCTCGGCGCGGCTGAAGGCGAGCGACGCTCCGAGATCGCCGGCTTCCCGCTCGAGGCGGGCGATTTCGGCCTGCAGTCCGGCAATTGTCTGGTCGCGCTCCTCGGCCAGCCGGTGCAGCTCGGTGTGCCGCGTCTCGAGCAGCTCGCCGAGCCGCTTCCGGAGTTCCACGACCTGCTGTGCGCGCTCCGCCGCGGTCGCCAGCTCGGCGGCGAGTGCATCGGCCCGCGCCGCCTGCTCGCTCGCTGCGCGCTCCGCGGCCCCGAGCGCGC
This sequence comes from Thermoanaerobaculaceae bacterium, assembly GCA_035384965.1. Taxonomy (GTDB): domain Bacteria; phylum Acidobacteriota; class Thermoanaerobaculia; order Thermoanaerobaculales; family Thermoanaerobaculaceae; genus JAAYVZ01. The sequence continues at coordinate 12,771 of DAOOJE010000028.1, read as the reverse complement.
CGAGCATGCTCCTCACCCGCTGCGTGCGCTCGGCGAGCGCGGCCGCCGCGGCCGCCGGCGAGCCGCGGGAGAGCTGCACGGCGTCGAGCAGCTCGGCGGCGCGCCGGTCCCAGGTGCTGGCACGGGCTCGGGCGAGGAGACGTTCGACGAACCCCGCATCCGCACGCAGCTCGAGCGCGCGCTCGACCTGGCGGCAGAACTCCGCCGCGTCGGAGGCGGGCAGCACCTCGGGCACGCGCAGGCACTCCTCGAGGGGGGTCGTGACGACGGGCTTGCCCGCCGCCATGTACTCGAAGAGCTTGAGCGGCGAGACGGCGTGGGTGGTGTCGGAGAGCACAAAAGGGATTGTCGCGACGTCGAAGTGGCGCAGGTAGGCGGGGAGCCGGTGGTACGGCCGCGGCCCCAGCCAGTGGACGTTGGGGAGTTCGCCGGTGCGGCTTCGCTCGAACGAGTCGTCGAGAGCCGGCCCGATGAGCACGAACTGCCAGTCGGGGCGGGCCTGCGCCACTTCTCGCACCAGGTCATGGTCGACCCAGTGGGCGAGGGCGCCGTAGTAGCCGATGACCACGCCTCGTTTCGCGATCGGCTCGAGGTCGGGCGGCGGCTCGTCCGCGGCCGCGGCCGCCGAGCGAATCAGCTCGTAATCCACGGCGTTGGGCGACAGCACGGCGTCCGGGCGCAGGAGGCGGACCTTGTCCAGCAGCCGCGCCGCCGTCGCCGTGACGACCGTGGCCGTGGCAGCCAGGCGCACGTGGGCGCGCCGCAGCTCGGCGGGGTCGCCGGGCAGCACCTCCAGCTCGTCGATGACCTCGTAGACGAGGCGGACGAGCCCGAGCTTCGCGATGTCGGCCTCGTGGTACGCAAGGGCCAGCACCAGCGGGTCGTCGAGCGCGCGAAACGTCTCGAGCGGGACGTTCGCCACGTAGAGGCGCTCGGCGACGGGATGGAACCCCGGCTCCATCGTGGTGCCGACCGGTGGCTCGCAGAAGAAAACCAGGCACCCCGCCCGCGCCAGCGCCAGCGCCATTTGGTTGGGGCGCTGGAAGACCGGAGTGTGCCAGTAGACCGTCGGCGGCATGACCACGACCTCGCGAGGGGAGGGGTGGCGGGCCAGGATGCGGCCGAGTTCGTGTTCGGGGGCGTGGGGAGGCGCCGGCACCGGGACAAACGGGCGCGCTGCCTCGCGCGCCGACGCCGCACGCCAGGCGCTGGTGCGCTCGAGACGGCCGAGGGCGGCGAGCAGCTCGTCGACGGCCCGGGCCGAGGTGTACCGCCCGGCCTGTCGAAGCCCTCCTTCGATCAGGGCGCGCCGGGTGTCGGGGTCGCCGATGGCGAGTCGGACGTGGTGCGCGGCGCGCTCGATCCACACCGGCGGGTAAAGCAGTCCGGACTCGCCGTGCACCACGAGGTCGCGCAGGCCCACCACGTCGGGCGCCACGACCGGGCAGCCGCAGGCCATCGCCTCGAGGACCACCATCCCGAACGACTCGGCCCAGGAGGTGGAGACCACGCACCCCCCCGACCTCGCCACGGCGCGGTACAGCCCCGGCATGTCGTCGTACGGGACCGCCGGCCACCACCGCATGCAACCTGTCAGCTCGGGCGAGCGCAACGCCTCGCGCAGGGCGGTCTGAGTCTCGTCGGGAGAGCTGCCGCCGCCGATGATCCACCCCTCGACCTCGAGGTCAGCGCGCAGCTGCCGCACGAGGTCGAGAAAGCCCTTCCAGTTCTTCAGCTCGTCGAGGCGCCCCACCCAGGCCACGACCGGGCGGGCGGGACAAGCAGCAGCCGGGCCATCCGGAACGAACGTGGGCTGGAGGGGGTTCGACACCACTTCCACCGGCAGGGGGCGGAGCAGGTGGGCGCGCACCACCTCGGCCTGCGAGGGGGACGGCACGAGAACCCCGGTGAAGCCCGCCACGGCCGCCTCGTCGAGGAGCCACCGCTGCACGTCGGCGTAGGGCGTGTGGAACTCCGCCACGAGCCGGCCGCCGAGGCCGGCCTCCGCGAGCGCGGGCAGCGCCTCGGGAGTGTCGATGACCAGCACCCAGTCGGGCTCGAAAGGTGCGAGGAAGGCGCGGAGCGAGCCGGCGTCCGGGCAGACCCGCGCCGCTTCGGGGAAAGCGGCGAACAGGCCTTCTCCGCCGTGGGCCTCGAGGAACGCGGCCCGCGATTCGACCCCGCGTGCGGTCAGCTCCGCCATGCGAGTGCGGAGTACCGTCTCCACCCCGCCGAGCTGCAGGTAGCGGTAGACGAACGCCAGCCGGGGGGGGCTCACCTGTCGCCCCTTTGCTCGGTCAGCTGCGCCTGTAGTTGCTGGATCAGGCGGTCGCGCTCGCCGACCTTGGCGAACAGCTCGTCCTGGAGGCTGCGGATGAGACGGTCCCGTTCGCCGACCTTGGTGTGGAGCTCGAACTGCAGCTCGCGCACGAGTCGGTCGCGGTCCTCGACCTCTCCCGCCAGTTCGAGATGCCGGGCTTCCAGGCGGGCCGTCACCTCGCGCTCGATCCGCGCCCGCTCGAAGCTGGCGGCGCGGGCCCGCTTGAGGGCGCCCCGCAGCGCCGGCCCCAGCAACGGTGCGAGGAGCGACGGCTCGGGAGCGTCCGCGAAGGGGGCGAGATCGTCGGCCAGCGAGGCGAGCCAACGGGCGGCGAGCGAGGCGAGGTTGGCGGCGGCACCCGGGACGGCGGCGCGCAGCTCGGCTCGCCGCCGCCATGCCCAGGCCAGCCGCCCTGCGAGGTCCGAGGGGGCCTCGGGCGGCAGGCCGAGCCCAGCTACCTCGAGATCGCCGGCCGCAGCGCCCTCGAGCGGTGCCACGGCGAGGGCCGGGGTGCCGCCCACGGCGGCGAGGATCGCACCGTGCCGCTGCAGCGCCACCACGAGCTCGCACCGCCCCAGGACGCCTGCCATCTCGGGCGGCCGGAGCCCCGGCGGCAGCATGCACCCCCGGCCGGCGGGCAGCCGTTCCCGCAGGCGCTCGAGCCACGCCGTGGGGGTTTCGAGCTCGAACGGGGCCAGCACGACCGTCGCGTCGGTGGCGCCAGCGAGGTCGGCGAGCGCGGCGGCGACGTCAGCGTCGCGGGCAGTCGTGTCCGGGATCTCGGGAGGGACGACCGCCAGGAGGGGCTCGGCGCCGGGCGCGAGCCGGGCGGCCGCCAGAATCTCCTCGACCCGTGTCGCTGCGCAGGGGCGAAGAGCGAATGCGAGGTCGGCCGCCGTGTCGACGCGTGCCGGGTCGGCCCCCAGCGCCGAAAGGCGCGCCGCCGAGTCGGGACCCGCCGCGCCGACGCGCGCCGCGCGGGAGGCGAGCGCACCGGCGGCGGCCTGCGCTGCGGGGGTCTCGATGGCCGCGAGCGCGACCGAGGCCAGCACGTACGGCCGCCCGAACGCCCTCGCCAGCAGCACCACGCCGGCGGTGTGGGCAAGACCTCGCGAGCCGTCGGCGAGGACGTGTTCGGGGTCGAAGCCGTCGAGGTCGGTGAGGGCGCGGCCGCAGGCCACGACCACGACCCGGGAGGCGTCGACCGCCGCCGCGATCGGAGCCCACTCGGCACACGGGACGGTCTGCGTTTCGAGCCAGCGCCGGGTCCGCTCCTCGTCGGCGGCGACCACGGTCAACCGGAGGTCCGGCAGCTTCTCGCGCAGGCCCCTGACCAGCGCCTCGATGACGGCCTCGTCCCCGAGGCGGCCGTGGCCGTCGATACCGGCGAGAAGGACGGGCGGAAGACCAGTCATGAAGCGGTGGCTGCGGGCAGGCCCCGGAGCCGGCGGCGCATTCTGCCACGCGGCAGGAGGACCTGCAAACCGTGGCCCGAGCGCCGCCACGCCGGCCCGGCCGCGGTCACCCGGCTTCCGCAGGGGGTGTCGGCCGGGGGCGGACCGCCACCGTGCAGCGGGCGGCGGCTACCAGGTGGCCGGCCTCGTCGGTCAGGTCGACGGCGAAAACCTGGGTCGAGCGCCCGCGGCGGAGGGGCCGGGACGTCGCAACGAGGCGGCCCTCGCGCAGCGGGCGCAGGTGCGTGATGTTGAGGTCCACGCCGAAGATCATCGAGGCCCGCAGGTCGACGGCGGCCGCGGCGGCGAACGAGGCCGCGGTCTCGGCCAGCAGCGCCGAGATCCCGCCGTGGAGGAACCCCTCCGGCTGCTTGTGGCGCCCGTCGAGGGTGACCGCCACCGCCAGACAGTCGGGGCGCCAGTCGACGATGTCGACGCCGAGCGCCTCGAGCGCCGTCCCCCTCAGGTTCTCGAGCACGACTTGCTTGAAGACCTCAGGCTCCATGATCCCTCCCACGCCGAGGATAGCGCCTCGGGCCCCTGCCCGCCCGTCCTGGCGCAGGCGGGGCGGGCCTGCGAGGCCACGGTCCGGTAAAGGCGGTGCCGGTCCGGAGGGGGGGCGGCGGAGAGCGGCGCCTCGGAGCTCAGCCGGCCAGGCCGAGGAGCTGATCGAGCTTCGCGCGCGAGGCTTTCTCGACCTCGGCGTGGAGCGAGTTGCCGTGGGAGTCCATCGTCACCACGACCGGGAAGCCGCTGACGCGGATGACCCAGAGCGCCTCGGGGACGCCGAACTCCTGCAGCATGAACACCTGCTCGACCTCGACCACGGCCCGCGCCAGCACCTGGGCCGTCCCGCCGACGGCGTGCAGGTACACAGCGCCGTGCTCCTGCAGCCCCTTGAGCGTCCTGGCGCCCATCCCGCCCTTGCCGATCACGCCGCGCACGCCGTAGCGGCCGATAACGTCGGCCTGGTACGGCTCCTCGCGCGCCGAGGTCGTGGGCCCGGCGGCCACGAACGAGTAGTGGCCGTCCTCGTGCCGCTTCACGACCGGGCCGCAGTGGTAGATCACCGAGCCGGCCAGCAGCGGCGCCACGTCTTCCTGAAAGCGCTCGAGGAGCCAATGGTGGGCGGAGTCGCGCCCGGTCACGATGCGGCCTTCCAGCTCCAGGAAGTCACCGACCTTCAGCGCTCGAATCGTCTCGACATCACAGGGAAGCGTCAGCTTCGCCATCGTTGTCCTCCTCAGTCCACCCACGTGACGGTGCCGTCCGCGGCGATGCCCGCGCCGGCCCGGCGGTTGGCCCAGCACATGTAGCTCACGCTCACGAAGTAGGACGCCGGCAGCCGGCCGAGATGGCCGATCTTGACGCCCAGCACCGTGGTCTTGCCGCCGAACCCCATGGGGCCGATGTCGAGCTGGTTGGCCTTGGCGAGGATGTCCTGCTCCATGGCGTCGAGCTCGGGGATGGGGTTGCGGTCCGGCAGCGGCCGCAAGAGCTGCCGCTTCGACTCGACGTACCCGGAGCCGCGATCGCCGCCGAAGCAGGCGCCGATGATCCCCGGCGAGCATCCCTTGCCCTGCGCTTTCTGGATGGCGTCGAGAATGCACCGGCGCACGCCCTCGAGGTTGCGGTCGGCCTTCAGCGCCGGGTTGGGCAGCGAGTACTGCATTCCGCAGTTCTCGCACCCGCCGCCCTTGAGGATGAGGCGTACCTCGACCTCGGAGCTGTCCCACTCCTCGCAGTGCACGGTCGGGATGCCAGGCGCCTGGCCGTGGCCGGTGTTCTTCTCGGTGAGCGGATCGACGGCGTTGGGGCGCAGCAGCTGCCGGGCCGTGGCGCGCCGCACCGCCTCCTCGCACGCCGCCGTCAGCATGCGCGTCGACATGCCGATCGGGTGGTGGATCCAGAACAGAGGGGTGCCGGTGTCCTGGCAGATCGGCTGCCAGTTGCCGGCGGCCAGCTCGATGTTGTGGAGGATCGAGTCGAGCGCCTTGCGGGCCAGCGATCCCTCCACCTCGGCGTCGCGGCCGCGCCGCAGCGCCTCCACCACGTCGGGTGGCAGTTGCGTCGAGGCACGGGCGATGACCTCGACCAGCTTCTCGGTCCACTGCTCGGGTGTCAGCATGCCGGGGGTCCCTCCGGCGCACATTGTACCTTTCTTCACTTCCGGTGTAGTCTTCGCGCGGCGGGCGGTTGCCCTCTTTGGGCAGGCGCCCGCGGCTGGCACAGAAGAGTTGTTCGTGGAGACTTTTACGTTGACGTACCTTGCGCCGCGGTCGGCCGGGGCGTACCATCCGGCCGGCATGGGAAAGGGGGAGCGAGGATGAGCGACCAGGAGGGTGCCCGCAAAGGCAAGGGCGGCACCGTGTTCGTGCGCATCGAGGTCTGCAAGGGGTGCTCGTTCTGCATCGACTTCTGCCCGACGCACTGCATCGAGTTCTCGCACGGCTACAACAAGAAGGGGTACCACTACCCGGTGCTGGCGCGGCCTGAGGACTGCACCGGCTGCGACATGTGCGGGCACTACTGCCCGGACTTCGCCATCTACGGCGTGCGGCTGAAGGACCTCGAGGCCCGGCAAAAGGCCGCCGCGCCGGAGCCGCTGATTCCCAGTCAACCCTAGCGGGTGATTCGACGTCGGAGGTTACCTTGCACGCGGATCCCAAAGGAGTGCTGACCGGCGTCCACTTCATCGACGGCGACCACGCCGCCTGTGAAGGGGCGCTCGCGGCCGGTTGCCGCTTCGTGGCCGGCTACCCGATCACCCCCTCCACCGAGGTCGTGGAGCGGTTCGCCGCCCGCATCCCGGAGGTGGGCGGCCTGTTCATCCAGATGGAGGACGAGATCGCCTCGTCGATCGCCATCCTGGGCGCCGCCTGGGCCGGCAAGAAGGTCATGACCGTGACCTCCGGGCCGGGTCTGTCGCTCATGATGGAGCACATCGGGTACGCCGCCATCACCGAGACCCCTTGCGTGTTCGTGGACGTGCAGCGGGGCGGCCCGTCGACCGGCCTGCCGACGCTCCCGGCCCAGGCCGACATGATGCAGGTGCGCTGGGGCTCCCACGGCGACTACATGCCGATCGCGCTGTCGCCCAACTCGCCGCAGGAGTGCTTCGACCTCATGATCAAGGCGTTCAACCTGGCCGAGGCGTACCGGGTGCCGGTGTTCTTCATGATGGACGAGGTGGTCGGGCACATGACCGAGCGGGTCGCCATCCCGCCGGCGTCGGAAATCGAGGTGGTGGAGCGCCGCTTCACCGCCCGCAAACCGGGTGATTACAAGGTCTTCGGCACCAACGGCAGCCTCGTGCCGGAAATGACGAAGGCCGGCGATGGCCACCGCATCCACGTCACGGGGCTCACGCACGACGAACGCGGCTACCCGGCCATGAACCCGGCGGCGCAGGACAAGCTCGTGCGGCGGCTGCTCGACAAGGTCAACGCGAGCGCCGACACGCTCGTGGACGTGCGGATGGACGGAGTCGAGGGCGCCGACGTCGTGGTGGTGTCGTTCGGAATCACCTCGCGCGTCGCCACGGCGGCCATCGAGGCAGCGCGCGCTCAGGGGGTGAAGGTCGGCCACCTGCGGCTGATCATCTGCTGGCCGTTTCCGTCGAAGCTCATCGCCGAGCTGGCGGGCCGGGTCAAGGCGTTCGTCGTGCCCGAAATCAACATGGGCCAGATGGTGCTGGAGGTCGAGCGCGCCGTGGCGGGCCGCACCCGCGTGGTGTCGGTGCCGCATCCCGGCGGCACGGTGCACGAGCCGGCCGTGATCACGAGGGCGATCGTGGAGGCGGTGCGATGAGCAGCGAGTGGACCAACGCCGAGCTGATCGAACGGTACGGAATCGAGAACCCGGTCATGCCGTACCTGCGGCAGGACCGCCTGCCCCACATCTGGTGCCCGGGATGCGGGATCGGCACGACCGTCAACTGCTTCACGCGGGCGCTCACCGAATCGGGGCTGAACCTCGACGAGGTGGCGATCGTGTCCGGCATCGGCTGCAGCGGCCGCGTCGCCGGCTACCTGAACCTCGACTCGTTCCACACCACGCACGGGCGGGCGATCCCGTTCGCCACCGGCCTCAAGCTCGCGAACCCCAAGCTCAAGGTCGTGGTGTACTCGGGGGATGGCGACCTCACGGCGATCGGCGGCAACCACTTCGTCCACGCGGCGCGCCGCAACATGGACCTCATGATCGTGTGCGTGAACAACTTCACCTATGGCATGACGGGCGGCCAGGTGGCCCCGACGACGCCGATCGGCCCGACCCAGACCACGATGCCGTACGGCAACTTCGAGAACCCGTTCAACCTGCCGTTTCTGGCCGACGCCTGCGGCGCGGTGTACGTGGCGCGCTGGACGATCTATCACGTGCGGCAGCTCGCCAAGGCGATGAAGGAAGGGCTCGAGAAGAAGGGGTTCGTGTTCATCGAGGCGATGTCCCCCTGTCCGACGCTGTACTCGCGCCGCAACCGCCTGGGTGACGGCGTCGACCAGGTCAAGTACTACAAGGAACGGTCGATCATCCGCAACGGCGCGGACACCAAGGAGGTCGGCCTCTCGTACCAGGGCGACATCATCGTCGGCAAGTTCGTGGACCGCGAAAGGCCGACGTGGCTGGAGTCGATGAACGAGCACCTCGGCAGGGTGCTCGGCGACAAGTACACGCCGTACGGAGTCTGAGATGGCGAAGACCGAAATTCGCGTGGGCGGCCTCGGCGGGCAGGGCGTGATTCTCTGCGGCCACATCATCGGCAAGGCGGCGTCGATCTACGACAACAAGTACGCCACCCTCATCCAGGCGTTCGGGCCCGAGGCGCGCGGCTCGGCGTGCTCGGCCCAGGTCTCGGTGTCCGACGAGGTGATCGGCTACCCCTACGTCAAGAACCCCGACATCCTCGTGCTCATGTCGCAGGACGCCTATAACCAGTTCATCGGCCAGCTCAAGCCCGGCGGGCTCGTGCTGTACGAGCAGGAACTCGTCACCCTCGACGACCGGATGCCGCCCGGGGCGCGATCGCTCGGCATCCCGGCCACGCGCTTCGCCGAGGAACTCGGCCGCCGGCTCGTCCTCAACATTGTCATGGCGGGGTTCTTCGCCGGCGTGACCGGGCTCGTGTCCGCCGAAGCGGTCGAAAAGGCGGTGCTGAGCTCGGTCCCCAGGGGCACCGAGGACCTCAACATGCGCGCCCTGCGGAAGGGCTACGAGTACGGGCGCGAGCAGGCCGCCACGACGGCGCACTGAGGAGGAGAGCATGCACCTCGAAGGGTTTCCCCAGCACGTCACGCTGCGCGACGGCACCCACGTCGTGATCCGCCCGCTGCGCGCCATCGACGGCGCCGAGCTGCTGGAGTTCTACCGCGCCTTCCCCGAGGAGGAACGGCAGTTCCTGCGCGACGACGTGTCGAGCCCGGAGTGGGTCGAGCGCTTCCTCAAGAAGGTGGACTTTGAGGAAGTCGTCTCGCTCGTCGCCGAGCTCGATGGCGCTGTGGTCGGCGAGACCACTCTGTACCGCACCCGCTACGGCTGGACGCGGCACGTGGGGGAGATCCGTGTCGCCGTGGCCCACGCCCTGCGCCGCAAGGGGCTCGGCACCGCACTTTCCCGCACCCTGGTGAGGCTCGCGACCAACATGGGCATCGAAAAGATGGTCGTGCAGGTGGTCGAAAACCAGGTGGCCGCCCGCCGCACCTTCGAGAAGCTCGGCTTCACCCAGGAGGCCGTGCTGCGCGCCCACGTCAAGGACATTCGCGGCCTCAAGCGCGACCTCATCGTGCTCTCCAACGACGTGTCCCACATCTGGCAGGCCATGGAAGCGATGGTCGCCGACTACTCCCCGATGCACGAGTAGCGGCGCCACCGCCCGCCCGGGCGAATGGTCGAGGAGTTGTGGGCGGCCTTGCTGTGGGGGGGAAGACTTTCGACCGGACGGGTAGGGGGCCTACCACGCTGCGCGGACGATCTCCTGCAGGGCGGGCAGGCGCGAAAGCACGGAGTGCCCGAACACGAGCTGGGCACGGGCGCGCACGAGGTTGTGCTCGGTAGCCGACGGGAAGCGGGAGCTATCCCAGGCGAAGTAGCGTTCCTCGAGAGCGTCGGTGCAGAAGCGCGCCGCCAGCTCGACGGCGATGAGCGCCGTCGCCAGCGGGGTGGCCTCGCGCTCCAGAGTCGTCGGGAGGTCGCCGACGGCGGTTGCGTAGCCCTCGATGGCGGCGCGAAAGTGGTCGATATCGACGGGTTCCGTGGACTCCTCCCCCCGCGGGCTGCACCACGAGCGCAGGGCGTCGCCGATTTCCAGCGGCAGCGCCATGCGGGAAAAGGTATCGAGGTCGATCATGGCCCGGGCCGAGCCGTCGTCCGCGAAAACGAAGTTCGAGATCTTGGGGTCGCCGTGGACGACTCGGAGGGGGAGCTCCGCGGGAAGCGCGAGCTTTTCGGCCGCCGCCAGGATCGCGGCCGCGAGGGGTTCGATTTCGTGAAAGAGTCGGTGGTCGCGGTGCTCGGCGAGAGCGGCCCGCAGTCGGGCGAGGTGCCGGAGTGTGTCATGGACCCCGACCCGGCGGTGGGCGAAGGGGTGCTCGAAATCCCACAGGGCGCGGTGGACCCGCCCGAGGCACGCCCCGGCGGCCGCGCACCGCGCCGGCGACTCGGCAGCGAGGACCACCCGCCCCGGGATGCAGGTCAGCACCCGCCACGGCCGGCCGTCGGGGCCGGGCGTCCACAGCTCGCCGTCCCTCGTGCGCACGAGCCGCGGGGTCGTGAGGCCCCGTGCCGCCAGGTGCGCGGTGACCGCCTCGATGTCGACGTGCACCTCCGGGCCGAACACCGGGTGAAGCCGTTGCAGGATGAACGGCCCCTCGTCCGCCTCCACCCTGAACGTGAGGTTGATGTGCCCGCTGGAAACCCGCTCCAGCCCGCGCACGCGCAACGGGTACGCCGCCAGCGCCTGTGCGACGTCGCGTTCCTCCCTCATCGCCGCTCCGCTCCAGGCGGACCCGCACCGGCGGCTGCGGCGCGCCCCGATCCCTCGGGCGCCTCGAGCGGCAGGTTCGTCACCAGCGCCCGCTCCCGCCCCTCCCACACCACCTCGACGTGCCCGAGCCCGTCAGCCGCCATCTTTCGCCGCCAATTGCGCCCGACCGACAGCCACACCCGCTGCGCCGAGTCCCACCTCGGCCGGAACTCCTCGACGGTCGGGAAGCGCTCGACACGCACGGCCGGGGAGAGGCGCGCGGCGCCGAACGCCAGTTCGCCCACAGCGCCGACGACCCCTACCTGTCGGCCGAGGTAAGGAGCCAGGCTTTCCTGGAAATCGCGATAGGCAAAGACCGGTTCGTCGGCACGAAGGCGCGGATGCAGCGCCTCGGCGACGCCCTTCGAGCTGCGCTCTTCGCCGAGCCGCACCGCGAGCCCCCCGACGGCGAGGTTGACCACCACCGCCGCCGCCGCCGCGAACCAGGCTGCATGGCGCCACCGCGCGCGCCAGCCCGCCAGCGAGCCGGCGATCGCCAGCCCCGCCGCCGCCGCGCCGGCGACCACGAGCCAGAGCGTGCAGCGCCCTCCCAGGCCCAGCCGGTCGATCCTCCCCAGCCCCGCGACGACGAGGATGGCGCCGAGTCCGGCCAGCAGCGCGAGACCGGCACCCCAGACCAGCCGCGCCGAGCGGGACGTGTCGACGTCGGACCATCGGGAAGCCAGGTTCCGACCGGCAAGGACCGCGAGCGGCGGCAGCGCCGGTCCCATGTAAGGGATCAGCTTGGACTGGGAGGCGGAAAAGAACAGGAACACGACCGCGAACCAGAGCGCGAAGAACAGCCCGTCGCTGTGGTCCGCGAGCTGCCTCCAGCGGCGGGCCCCGGGCGCGACGCGCAGCGCGGCAGGGAGCAGCCCCGTCCACGGGAGCATGCCGGCAGCCACGACCGCAATGAAGAACCACCACGGCTCCTGCCGCTCGGCGATCGGCGTCACGTAGCGCAGCACGTGCTCGTGCACGAAGTAAAACCATGCGAAGTCGGGGTTGCGAAGCGACGCCAGCAGGTGCCACGGCGCGGCGAGGGCCAAGAAGAGCGCCGAGCCAGAGACCCACGGCACCCGCCGCAGCAGGCGCCACTGGCGGGTCGCGACCACCCACGCCCCGGTGACCGCGGCCGGGAGCACCACACCGATCAGCCCCTTCGTCATGACGGCGGCGGCCGCCGAGGCGAACGCCCCCCACCAGAGCCACCGCTCCCGCCGACGGTCTGCGGCGCGGCTCGCGAGCCACGCGCCCCCGAGCGTCGCCGTGATGAAAAGCGACACCGCCATGTCGAGCGACCCGAGCCGGCCAAGCCCGATCCACAGCGGCGCCGTGCCCAGGACGAGGACCGCCCCCAGCCCCGCCTCGCGCCCTCCCCACGACCGTGCGAGCCCCCAGGCGATGACGACCCCGAGCAGCGCGAACAGCACGTTCCAGATCCTCACCGCGGTCTCGGTCAGTCCGATCGCCTCGATTGCGGCGGCGGTGAGCCAGTAGTGGAGTGGGGGCTTCTCGAAGTACAGCACGCCGTTCAGGCGCGGTGTCACCCAGTCGCCGCTCTCCACCATGTGCCGAGGGATGTCGAGGTACCGCCCCTCGTCCGGTTCCAGCAGCGGCACGGACGGCAACAGCCAGGCGAGCTGGAGCGCCGCGAGCGCCGCGACGCACGCCAGAGCGACGCGTTCCCGCGTTCTCGCCTCCGAGCTGGCCGTCGTCACGCCGTCGCTCCCACGGCCGATCATCTTAGCGGACCGCCCCGGCGCCGGGGCGGCGAGACGGGTCGCCGGGCCTCGGGGCGAGCCGGTGGACCGGAGAACTCCGCGGCCGGTCCCGGCTGTGGCAGCGGGTTCGAGGTGGTGGCCGGCGCCAAGTCGCCGCGGTGACTCGCAGACCGCGACACGGTCGTCGTTCCGCCCGCGCTGTCGCGACTCCTTGATAGTGTCCCCTGGTGGACTCGATAGGAATGTCCCCTG
>DAOOJE010000027.1:0-54631 GCA_035384965.1 Thermoanaerobaculaceae bacterium | reverse complement strand
TCCCTATCACGCTCCTAACGCTCAGCCTTCCAGTCACGGTGACGGAGCCCTGCGGCCCCGCCGGAGACGCCGTGCAGCGGTGCCTCGGGCGCGCTCTCGGGGCGGGCAGGCGCTATCATGAGCGGCATCATGATGCCGGCCCTGCTCGTCCTGGTGGTCCTGCCGGTGGCGATCATCGCCCTCGCGCTCGCCGTCGCCAACTACGGGCGCCGTCGCCCGGAGGGACGGCGATGAACGCCTACGCCGGTCTCGCCAACCCCCTGGCGCTGGCCGTCTTCGCAGCCACGTTGCTGCTCCCGATCGCGGTCGGGCTGTGGACGGTGCGGCGCACCCGCAGCCAGTCCGACTTCTATGTCGGCGGGCGCTCCATGGGCCGCTTCGTGGTGGCGTTGTCGGCCGTTTCGTCGGGGCGCTCCTCGTGGCTGGTGCTGGGGCTTTCGGGCATGGCCTACACGCGCGGCGTGGGGGCGGTGTGGGCGGTGGTCGGCTACGTGCTCGTGGAGCTCTTCCAGTTCATCCTCATCGGGCGGCGCCTCCGCGAGCAGAGCGCCGGCAGCGCCGTGATCACGATTCTCGACTGGATGGAGGCGCGGTTCGCCGATCGCCGCCACGTGCTCCGCATCACAGGCGCCGCCATCATCGCGGTGTTCCTGACCGCGTATGTCGCCGCCCAGCTCAACGCGGGGGGCAAGGCGCTGAGTGCGGCGCTGGGCTGGTCGGTGTGGACCGGCGTCGCCGTGTCGGCCGTCCTGATCCTCGCCTACATGCTGCTGGGCGGGTTCGTTGCGGTGGCGTTCAACGACGTCGTGCGCGCCGTGATCATGCTGATCGGGCTTGTGGCGCTGCCGGTGTTCGCGATCGCCCGGCTGGGGGGGGAACGCGAGCTGCTCGTGCAGTTGCAGGCTCTCGACCCCGCCTTGCTGGACCCCCTGGCTCTGGGGTTCGGGGCGCTCGTGGGGTTCGTCGGGATCGGCCTGGGATCCCCCGGGCAGCCGCACATCCTGGTGCGTTACATGTCGATCGACGACCCCGACCGGCTGCGCGACTCGGCCGTCATCGGCACGATCACCAACGTGGTCCTGGCCTGGGGCGCGTTGCACGTGGGGCTGGTGGGGCGCGCGCTGATTCCGAGCCTCGACGCGCTCCCCGGCCGCGATCCCGAGATGGTGTACCTCGTGCTCACCGGCGAGCTGTTCGGTCCGGCGATGTTCGGACTGCTGGTCGGCGGGGTGTTCGCCGCCATCCTGTCCACGGCCGACTCGCAGTTGCTGGTGGTCGGCTCCACCATCGGCCGCGATCTCTACGAGATGGTGCTGCGGGGCGGCGAGGCGGGCGGCGAGCGCGAGATGCTGCGCCTCAACCGTGCCGTGCTGGTGGCCGCCGGCGCGGTCGCCGTGGTGCTGGCCGCCACGGCACAGGATCTCGTGTTCTGGCTGGTGCTCTTCGCCTGGGGCGGTCTCGGGGCCTCGATCGGCTCGGTCGTGATCCTGGGGCTGTTCTGGCCGAGGTACGAGCGCTGGGGTGCGCTGGCGTCCCTGGTCACGGGCTCGGCCGTGACGGTGGTGTGGCGGGTCTGGCTCAAGGCTCCCACCGGGGTCTACGAGCTCATCCCGGCGTTTGGCGCTGCGCTGCTGGCCGGTGCCCTGACGAGCCTGCTCTGCCGCCGGCGCGGCGCGTAGCCTCGCCGCTGCGGCGCGCTGTCGCGCCGCCCGGCGCCCGAACTCCCGCTGGCGCCGGCGGCCTCTCGCGGCGGCCGCGCTCCGCCGTCACATTTCGGCCGGCACGGGGATGCCGAGCAGGGACTCCAGGATATCGGCGATCTCCGCCGCGAAGAGGCGGAAGACGGCCCGCCGGACGGCGCGCGTCGGCTCGTCAGGCGCGTGCAGCACCGGGTTGTCGTGGTAGAGCTTGTGGAAGAGCTGCGCGAGGTCGTGGGCGTGCGAGGCGACGAGCGAGAACTCGAGCGAGACCACGGCCTTGGCCACCATTTCGCGGGTGCGGGCGCAGCCCAGCACCAGGTCCCACAGGCCGTCCGGGAGCTCGGCCTCGCGCACCGCCTCGGCGTCGCCCTCGACGCTGCCAGCCAGCCCGCGCTCGGCCAGCTTTTCGAAGATCTTGCGGGCGCGCACGGCGGAGTACTGGAGGTACGGGCCGGTGTCGCCCTCGAACTCGAGCGCGTCGTCGAAGTCGAACGCCAGCACCCGGTTGCGGCTCTGCCGTGCCATCTGGTAGCGGAGCGCCCCGACGGCAATGGCGCGGGCGCGCTCGGCGAGCCGGGCCGGCTCCACGCCCTCGCCCGCACGGGCGGCGACCGCCTTGCCGGCCTCCTCCACGAGCGTCGCGAGCAGCGCGTCGGCCTCGACGCCGATCCCCCGCCGCCCGGACATCTCGATGAACGGCTTGCGCATGTCGTCCTCGGAGAGGCCGAAGTCGAGCCCGCGCGTGGTCTCGAGCCGCCGCGCCGCCTTCGGGGTCAGCGCCACCATTTCGTATGCGAAGTGGATCGACGCCTCCGCCGCCTCGGGGTGGCCGAGCACGCGGATCGCTTCCTTGACCACCTTTTGCGGGTACGACTGCCGCACGTCGATGACGTTGTAGACCCGGGCCCCGCCTCCAAACGAGGCGCCGGCCGGGCGCTCGGCGGGGTCCGAGGAGGTGCGCTCGAGCGTCCGCCCCTCGCACCCGTAGCGAACCTCCGCGGCCGGGCCGTCCTGGGTGAAGCGAGCGAAGAGGCGGTAGCCGAAGTCGTGCAGCGTGCCGTCCGGATCGCGCAGCAGGCCGAGCTTCCAGAGCTGGTACGCGATGTCCTTCCCGGTGTAGGTGACGGTGCCGTTCGAGCGCACGAGGATCTTGTCGGCGTCCTCCATGCCGGCGAACTCGGGGGACTCGGCGAGCGACATCACCCAGCAGCCGGCGTTCTTGCCCTCGTGCTCGAGGCGGATGGCGCCGGAGGCCTGCAGCAGCTCGAACGCCCGCTTCCAGAAGCCGCGGCCCAGGATGTCGGACTCGTGCGGCAGCACGTCGTACGCCACGCCGAGGCGGCCCATCGTGATGAGGTGACAGCGCAAGTTGGCCTCGGCGACGGCGGCGGCGAGCCGGGCGATGGCGCCCCCGGCCGGCCGGTCAGGGGTCGGGGAAGCAGAGGCGAGGGCGTCCGGGCCGCAGAGAAAGGCGACGGCGGCGGCCAGGGAGAGACCGGGGGGGAAGCCGCCCTCGATGGCGTGCAGGACCTCGGCGCGGCGGGCTGCAAACGCCTCCTCGGCCTCGTAGCGGCGGGTGACGCGCGGATAGAGGTCCCAGCACAGGTCGTCGAAGTCGGGTTCGCCGAGCTGTTCGGAAACGAGCGTCCCGGCGCGCTCCCGGTCGGCAAAGGCGGCCAGCACGCGGGCGCGCAGCGGGCCGTGCCCCTCCTCGACCTCGTGCCACACCCGGGCGGCCGCCGCGGCCAGCTCCTCCTCCGGCAAGAACAGGAAGCCAACCGCGACATCGGCGACCTGCACTCCGGTGTCGTCGATGTAGTTCTGCACCTCGGTGGGGTGCCCGAGCCGCCGCAAGCAGCGCACCAGCACGTCGCCCAGGACGGCGTTGCGCAAGTGGCCGATGTGTGCGGCCTTGTTGGGGTTGATGTTGGTGTGCTCGACCACGACCTTGCCGGGCGCCGGAGGGGCCGCGGCGCCGTGTGGGGCGGCCAGCAGTTGGGCGAGAAACACCCCGCGGCGCAGGCCGAAGTTGCAAAACCCCGGGTCCTCGACCCGCACCTCGGGCGCCAGCAAGCGCAGAGGGCTGCCCTCGGGCGCCGCCTGCACGGCCGCCGCCACGCGCCCCGCCACCTCTTCGGCAATCGCCCGCGGCGGGCGCCGCAGCGCCTTGGCCAGCGGCAGCGCGCCGGCCCAGGCGATGTCGCCGAGCTCGCGACGCGGCGGCGTCTCGAGCCCCACCTTCGGCTCCTCCACACCCAGCGCTCCGAGCGTGGCGGCAATGACTTCCGCGAGCGAGTGACGAACCGCGTCGAGCATGCGTCCTCCAGAACGGGTGATTCTACCCTCGCCCCGCTCCGTCGTCCGCGCCCGCCGTGGGTGACGGTTGGTAGGATGTCCTTCGGGGGTGGCCATGCGCAGTGAGCTGTTCTCGCCGCTCGTGCTCCGGGGTGTGACGGTGCCCAACCGCATCTTCGTGTCGCCGATGTGCCAGTACTCGGCGCAGGACGGGGTGCCGAACGAGTGGCATCTCGTGCATCTCGGCAGCCGCGCCGTGGGCGGCGCCGGCCTCGTCATTGCGGAGGCCACGGCGGTGGCGCCGGAAGGCCGCATCACGCCGGGGGACTGCGGGCTCTGGGATGACGCACAGATCGAACCGTGGCGGCGGATCGCTTCGTTTATAGCGGAGCGCGGCGCAGTGCCGGCGATCCAGCTCGGGCACGCCGGGCGAAAGGCGTCGTGCCGGGTGCCGTGGCAGGGGGGCGAGCCGCTCCCAGCCGAGGAAGGCGGGTGGCAAATCGTGGCGCCCTCGGCGTTGCCGTTTTCCCCTACCGACCCGCTGCCGCGCGAGCTCTCCGAGGCCGAGGTGGAGGCTCTGCCCGAGCTGTTCGCGGCGGCGGCGCGGCGGGCGGTAGCGGCCGGGTTCGTGGCGGTTGAGCTGCACATGGCGCACGGCTACCTCCTGCACCAGTTCCTGTCGCCGATCTCGAACCGCCGCCAGGACCGCTGGGGCGGCAGCCTCGAGGGTCGGATGCGGCTGCCGCTGGCGGTGGCGCAGGCCGTGCGCGCGGCCATCGGGGAGGAGCGCCTGCTCTTCGTCCGCATTTCCTCGACCGACTGGGTCGAGGGCGGTTGGGACCTCCCCCAGACCCTGGTGTTCGCGCGCGAGCTGAAGGCGCTCGGGGTGGACCTCGTGGACTGCTCGGCCGGTGGCGCGGTGCCGAAGGCGCCGATGCGCACCGGCCCCGGGTTCATGACCCCCTTCGCCACCGCGGTGCGGCGCGAGGTCGGGATCCCGACCGGGACCGTGGGGTTCATCACCCAGCCGGCGCAGGCCGAGCAAATCGTCGCCACGGGGCTTGCCGACGCCGTGCTGCTGGCCCGCGAGCTGCTGCGCGATCCTTACTGGCCGCTGCGCGCTGCCCGCGAGCTGGGCGTCGACGTGCGCTGGCCCGACCAGTACCTCCGCGCCAAGAGGTAGCGGACGGCAGCTGTCGTCACAGCGCCTTGCGCGGCGGCACGATGGCGCTGGCGACGAGCAGGCCGGCGACCAGCGAGGCGGCGATCATGACGGCGGTGAAGGCGGTCTCGACGCCGGACACGACGTCGGCACGGATGAGCGAGGACAGCGAGCGGAAGCCGAGCGAGCCCGGTACCAGCATGAGGATCCCCGGAACCTGGGTGATGGCCGCCGGGCGGTTGAGGGTGCGGGCGAAGAGGTTCGACGCGACCGCCACGGCGAACGCCCCGACGGCCACGCCGAGCTGGTCGTCGAGCAGCGCCGCGCCACCGCGCGCGCCCCAGAACGCCAGCGAGCAGGCGCCGAGGATCCAGCCCAGGTCGCGCGGGTGAGCGCGAAACAGGATGGCGAACGCCAGCGCCGAGACCAGCACCGCGAACGCCTGCGCCCAGTGCGGCAGCGGCGCGAGCTCGGCCGACCGCACCGCCGGCAGCCACCGGGCGAGCTGGCTGCCGAGCATGACTCCGACTCCGATCTCGAGGAACAGCATCGCCGCCCCGGCCAGCCGGGTCGAGCCGGCCACGAGGTGGCGCATGGCAAGCTCGTTGATCGCCACCGTGAGAGTGAGGCCGGGCACGAGCACGATGATTCCGGCCAGGGTGGCGATGTAGACGGAAACCGGCGGCATGGCCCACGCCGCCAGCACCGAGACGAGCGTCGAGAGCGTCGCCGCGAGCGGCTCGAGCACGCGCGCCAGCGCCTCGCGCCTGGCTCCCACCAGGCTCAGCAGGCCGGTGACGGTGCCGATCGCGAACGCCACCACCATCTCGCGCCAGCCGCCGCCGAAGAAGATGGCCGCCGTGCCGGCGGCCACGCCCCAGCACAGCGTGGTGAGGGCGTCGCCCCAGCGCGGCGGCTGCTCGACGGTGCGCTGCACCGCCTCGAGTGCGCGGTCGATCGGCAGCCGGCCCCGCGCCGCCTGCTCGGCGATGGCGTCCAGGCGGGCCAGCTTTTCGAGGTTGACCTCCCCGGGGTCGACGCGCATGAGGTGCGCCTGGGTGTCGGGGGGCTCGCCGAACGAGGCGTGAAGGGAGGTCGGCAGCGCGAAGAACTGGGCCTGGATGCCGAGCCGCTCGGCCAGCGTCGAGAGTGCCGCCTCGAGCCGGTGGGCGGGCGTGCCGTAGCGGTGCAACGCCCTTCCCAGGGTGAGCAGGAACGCCACGGCCTCGTCGCTGGCGTGCATGGGCCGATTCTACCCGGCCGGCGACATGTACAATCGGACCGGGGTGCACGTGGGCAAGGGCGGGGACATCGAGTCGGGCGGACCGCCAGGCGGCGGGCCCTACGATCACCAGCTCCTCGACACGCTGCTGGTTCGGCTGGGGGTCGGGCTGATCCGCACCGACCCCCGCGGTCACGTGGAGTACCTCAGCCCGCTCGCCGAGAGGCTGACGGGGTGGAGCAGCGGCGAGGCCTGCGGCCACAAGATCGAGCGGGTCTTCCAGGTGGCCCAGCAAGTGGGGGAACGCGACCTTTCCTCGTCGTCCTCGGACGCACTGGAAGAGGCGGTGCTGGTCTCGCGCACCGGGCACCGCCACCCGATCGCCCAGACCATCGTCCCGATGCGCGACGAGCACGGGAAGATCCTCGCGCTCATCATCGCCTTCCAGGACATCACGCGGCGCAAGCTCGCCGACCTGCAGCTCACCCGCCAAGCCACCCACGACGGGCTCACGGGCCTGCTCAACCGCGAGGCGTTCGCGGTCTCGGTCGACGGCGCGCTCGAGGCACTGCGGGTCAAGGGCCAGCCTTTCGCCATCTGCCAGATCGACCTCGACCAGTTCAACCTCGTCACCAACACCTGCGGCCACACCGCGGGCGACACCCTGCTGCAGTGGGTGGCCTCGCTGCTGCGCGAGGAGGCGCGGGAGGCCGACGTGCTGGCGCGGCTGAGGGGAGATGTGTTCGGGCTGGTGCTCGGGAACGCCCCGATCGACGAGGCGCGGCGGGTCGTCGAGTCGATCTACGACCGGTTGCAGCATTTCCAGTTCACCTGGGGGGACAAGACGTTCTCGATCGGCGCCTCGATCGGCCTGGTGCCGGTGGACAGGGGGGAGTGGCCGGTCAACGACGTGCTGCGCGCCGCCGACCACGCCTGCGCCATGGCCAAGAAGGGCGGGCGCAACCAGATCCACATTTCCACCCTGGAGGACGAGGAGATCACGGTCCGCCGCGAGGACGAGGAGTGGGTGGCGCGCATCCGCAAGAACCTCCAGGAGGGCGGCGTGACGCTGTTCGCGCAGCCGATCCTGCCCCTCTCCCGCGACGAGGGCGGGCAGCTCCACTTCGAGGTGCTGCTGCGCATGACCGGCGACGACGGCCTGTTGCGCTCGGCCGGACGGGTGATTCGTGCCACCGAGCGCTACGGGCTCATGGCCTCGATCGACCGCTGGGTGGTGCGGCACACCCTCGAGGCGCTGCGGGTACAGCCGCGCGAGGTCCTGGACCGGGTGCAACTCTGCTCGATCAACCTCTCGGGCGGCTCGCTCCACGACCGGACGCTCCTGGAGTTCTTGCAGCAGCAGCTCGCCGCCGCCCGCATCCCGCCGCGGCTGCTGTGCTTCGAGATCACCGAGACGGCCGCCGTCGACAACCTCGAGCAGGCGCGGTGGTTCATCGGCGAGCTCTCGGCGATCGGCTGCCGCTTCGCGCTCGACGACTTCGGCTCCGGGCTGGCGTCGTACGGCTACCTCAAGGACCTGCCGGTGGACTTTCTCAAGATTTCCGGCGAGTTCGTCGAGAACATGGCCTCCTCGCCGCTCGACCGGGCGCTGGTGGAGTCGATCAACCAGATCGGCAAGGTGCTGGGCATCGCCACGGTGGCCGAGGCGGTGTCGAGTCAGGCGGCGCTCGAGGCGGTGCTCACGATCGGCGTCGACTACGCCCAGGGCAACTGGGTCGGCCCGCCGCGTCCCCTCGCCGAGGTCCTCGCTTCCGCGGGCCAGTGAGCGCCGGCGGGCGCGCGGCGTGAAGAGGGTCTGCCACGCCCTTCCACCGGTCGCCGCGAGGGCGGGACCCGGCGCCGGGGCGGCCGGTCGAAGAGACCCTGTCGACCGCTCGCCTCTCGGCCGGAGAACCCGCATCGCCTCACGAGGCTCACGCGCTGGCGCGGCGGCGCGAACGAGCTTGGAGATGGTGTAAGCTTCTTGCTGCAGAAGCGAGGGCCATCGGGGTGAGTCGGGGCGACGTGAAAGCGTGGCGGACCGTGGCGGCAGGCGTCGCAGTGGGCGGAGCCTATGTGCTCGCGGCCCAGGCTCGGTGCCCCCTGCAAGGCGTGCCCGAAAACTTCGTTCCCGTGTGGCTTCCGACCGGGGTCGCGCTGGGCGGGATGCTGCTGGCCGGGCCGTGGGCGGCCGTGGCGGTCGGCGTCGCGGTCCTGGTGGTGGTCGGGATGCGCGGCAGCGGGCTCTCAGGCGCACTGGGGATGGCCGTGGTGGTGGCCGCGCAGGCCGTGCTCGGCTGGTGGTTGCTGACTCGTTCCCGGGGGTTCGACCGCCGGCTTGCGCGGGTGCCGGACGTGCTGAAGCTGGTCGGCCTCGGCGCCGGCATCGGCACGCTCCTCGGCCCGACTCTGGGCGCCGCGTTCTTCTCGTGGCGGAACGGTCTGGGGTGGGCCGGCGGGCTCGACCTCTGGCGGGTGTGGTGGCTGGGCGACGCCCTGGGAGTGCTGCTCGCGACCCCGTTGATTCTTTGTTGGGGGACGCGGCCCTCCGTCCCGTGGCGGCGGCGGGAGTGGGTGGGAGCCGGCCTGACGGCCGCACTCCTGGCGGTGTGCGGGTTGTTCGTGTTCGTGCTGGACAGCGCCAACATTTACCTCCTGGCGCCGCCGCTCGTGCTGGCGGCGCTGAGGCTGGGACAGCGGGGCACCACCGCCGCAAGCTTCGCACTGGCGCTGTGGAGCGTGGCGGCCACCTCGTGGGGGCACGGGCCGTTTGGGGCGGTGCGAGGTGCGTCAACGGTCGTCGACTTGCAGGCGTTCCTGGTCGTCATGAGCCTGATGGCGATGCTGCTTTCAGCGAGCATCGCCGAGCGCGAACGCGCCCGGGCGGCGGTGCTCGAGGGTGACGAGCGTTTTCGCGCCCTCGCCGAGAGCTCCCCCGACGTGATCATGCGCTTCGACCGCCAGCACCGGCACCTGTACGTGAACGCGGCCGTCGAGCCGCAGACCGGCATCCCGGCTACCGACTTCCTCGGCAAGACCCACCGCGAGCTCGGCTTTCCGGAGCCTCTCGTGGCGGTCTGGGAAGATGCCATAGAGACGGTGTTCCGGACCGGCCGTAGCCACCGCATCGAGTTCCAGTTGCCCGGCGGCATTTGGATCGACTGGATGCTAGCCCCCGAACTCGGCGACGGCGGCCGGGTCGCCTACGTCGCCACGGTGGCCCGCGACATCACGGCCCGCAAGCAGGCCGAGGCGGAGCTCGAGCGCAAGGTGGCCGAGCGCACGGCCGAGCTCGAGCAGGCGAACCTCGCGCTGCGGCAGGAGTTCGCGTACCACGAGGCGGCCGAGGAGGCGCTGCGGCGCTCCGAGGAGCGCTACCGGCGGCTGGTCGAGACCTCGCCCGACGGCATCTTCATGGCCGACCGCAGCGGCCGCCTCCTGGCCGCCAACGCCCAGGCCGCCCGCATGCACGGCTTCGACTCCACCGAGGAGCTGGTCGCGGACATGCGGGTGGGCCAGGACCTGGTGGCGCCGAGCAGCCGCGGGCGGGTGCGGCAAGCGTTCGGCCGCCTGCTGCGCGAGGGCATGGTGCAGGGGGTGCGGGTGACCCTGCTGCGGCGCGACGGGACCTCGTTCGAGGCCGAGGTGAGCGCGTCGGTGCTGCGGGCCGGCGACGGCGCCCCGTTCGCGTTCATGGGTATCAGCCGCGACGTGAGCGAGCGGGTGCACGCCGAGGACCACCTGCGCGAGTCTCAGAAGATGCGTGCGGTGGGCCAGCTCGCCGGCGGCATCGCCCACGACTTCAACAACCTCCTGCAGGCGCTGCTGGGCGGGATCGAGGCGCTCCGCCAGCGAGGAGCCGACGAGGCGACCCGCTCGCGGCTCGTGGAGGAAATGGCGGCGGACGTCCAGCGGGGGGCCGCCCTCACCCGCCAGCTCCTGCTGTTCGTGCGGCAGGAAGTCGCCAATTTGCAGCGGCTGGACCTCGGACAGGTCGCGGCCGGGGCGGCGGCGCTGCTGCGCCGGCTCCTGCGGGAAAACATCGAGCTGGTGGTCTCCAACCCCGAGGAGCCGCTGCCGGTCGAGGCCGATCGCGGCCAGCTCGAGCAGGTGCTGGTCAACCTCACGCTCAACGCCTCGGCGGCGATTGCGGAGGCGGGGCGGATCGAGATCCGCACCGGTAGCCTCGGGGCGAACCAGGTGTTCCTCGAAGTCTCCGACACGGGGGCCGGGATCCCGCCCGAGATCCGCTCCCGCATCTTCGAGCCGTTCTTCACCACCAAGACGGGAGCCGGCGGGACTGGGCTCGGGCTGTCGGTGGTGCGGTCGATCGCGGCCCAGCACGGCGGGCACGTGGAAGTGCAGAGCGAGGTCGGAAAGGGGAGCGTGTTCCGGGTCGTCCTGCCGCGCCGGCCCGGTTCCGGAGTGCAGGAAGCGGCAGTCGCCGAAGAGGTCCGCGGGCCCGGCACCCGGCCCTGCGCGGGCCGCGTGCTGCTCGTCGAGGACGAGCCGTCGGCCCGCGAGGGGCTGACCGCCATGCTGAACATGATCGGCTGCCAGGTGGCTGCCGTGGGCAGTGGCGAGGAGGCGCTGGCCCGTCCGGCCGGCGAGGCGTACGACCTGTTGCTGACCGACCTGCTGCTGCCCGGCATGCACGGCGGCGAACTCATCCGCAAGGCTCGCGCGCGCTGGCCAGGAATCCGCGTCCTCGTCATGTCGGGCTACGCCGAGGACGAAGCGGTACGGCGGGGGGTCCTCGACGGCTCGGTGCGGTTCCTCCAGAAGCCGTTCGGGCTGGCGACGCTCGAGCGCGCGCTGGGCGACGCCCTCGGCGTTTCCGCGCCCGGCGCCACGCCGGCGTAGAAAGGCCGGGAGAAAGCTCGCCGTTTTCCCACACCGACCGCGAGGCCGGACGCTGGCGATGCTTCCCTGAACACGCCCAGGGCAGGGGTTATGCGAGGTGCGTGGCGACCGGCGGCTGACTCTGCATGTGAACCTCCAGAGCGTCAGCCGCGTAGGAAGGGCGACACGGTCGCGGCACAGGCGGCGGTCGGAGGCAAGGATGACTCGGAAGAGCAAGCTCGTGGTCGGGATGGTGGCCGCTGCGGCGCTGGTCGGCGTGGGGGCGGCAAGCGTGCTGAGCCGCCAGGAGAAGGGTACGCCGGTGCGGACGGCGAAGGTGGCGAGGCAGGACCTCGTGTCGCTCGTCACCGCCAACGGGACGTTGCAAGCCCGGACCAAGGTCGAGTTGTCGGCCAACATCATGGGTCAGGTCACCCGGCTCGACGTGGAGGAGGGGCAGGCGGTCACGAAGGACCAGCTGCTGCTGGTCATCGACCAGACCCGGTACGCCGCGGCCGTGGAGGGGGCGCAGAAGAGCCTCGAGGCGCTGGAGGCCGAGCTTGGGCGGGTGCGCGAGGCGGCGGCGCAGGCCCGCCGGGACGAGGCGAACGCGAAGCAGCAGTTCGGCGAGGGGATTGTCGCCCAGGCCGAGTACGACCGGGCACGGAGCCTCGCCGAGCAGGCGGAAGCCAGCGCGCGCCGCGCCGCCCGGCAGGTCGAACAGGCCAGGGCGGATCTCGCCTCGGCCCGCGACGCCCTGGCCAAGACCGAGATCCGCTCTCCCATCGACGGCATCGTGACCCGGCGCAACATCGAGCAGGGGGAGGTGGTGGTCACCGGCACGATGAACAACCCTGGCACGGTGCTTATGACCATTTCCGACATGTCCACGATCGAGGCGGTGCTGGAGGTCGACCAGACCGACGTGCCGGCGCTGCGCCTCGGGCAGCCGGCCTCGGTGCTCATCGACGCTTACCCTGACCAGACCTTCCCGGCCGTGGTCTCGGAGATCGGCTCCAGCCCGATCCGCGCCTCGTCGCTGGGGGCCGCCGCCACCGGCACGGACTACGCGGTGAAGGTGCTGCTGCAGGCCCATCCGGAGCATGTGCGGCCTGGCCTCACGGTCACCGCCGACATCACCACCTCGCGGCGGGAAAAGGTGCTCACCGTACCGATCGGGGCGCTCGTGCTGCGCGCTCCCGAGGAGCCCGGGGACAGGCCCGCCGTCGAGACCGACGAGGCGACCAGGACGGACCGCCCGCAGTCGACCGCGGCGCGGCTGAAGGACATCGAAGGGGTGTACCTGGTCAAGAACGGCAAGGTCGAGTTCAGGCCCACGACGGTGGGGATCAAGGGCGAGACCGACGTCGAGGTGGTCGAGGGGCTGGCGGAAGGCGACGAGGTCGTGATCGGGCCGTTCCGTGCCCTGCGCGACCTCAAGCCGGGCGATGCCGTGCGCCCGGAAAAGCAGCTTGACGGCGGCCGGAAGTGAAGGCGGAGAGGCTGGAGGTCCCGGCATGGTGGTCGTCGACGTGCTGCGCGTGGCCCTGGAGTCGATCCGCCGGCACAAGCTGCGCTCGGTGCTCAACCTGCTCGGCATCATCATCGCGGTGACCACGATCATCGCCGTCGTCGCGGTGGTGCAGGGGCTCAACGAGTACGCCGCCAACCTGATCGGCCAGCTCGGGCCCAACACCATGATCTTCGCCAAGTTCGGCATCATCACGAGCCGTGAGGCGTTCCTCGAGGCAGCCAAGCGCAAGGACTTCACGGTGGAGGACGTCGAGGCGGTGCGCCGTGGCGTCGTGGAGGCCAAACGGGTCGGGGGGCGGGTGTTCGGCACCCACCACGTGTACGCCGAGGGCCGCCGGCTGGCGGACATCATCGTGCTCGGCGCCCAGCCCGAGATCCCGTGGATGGTCGGGATCGAGCTCGACGACGGGCGCCTGTTCACCGAGACCGAGGACGCCGCGGCGCGCAACGTGGCGGTGATCGGCTGGGACATCAAGGACGAGTTGTTCCCCCACGTCGACCCGATCGGCCGCACAATCAAGGTGGGGGCGGTCCCGTTCCGCGTCGTGGGCACGATGGCGAAGCAGGGCTCGAGCTTCGGCCAGAGCCAGGACCGCTTCGTCATGATGCCGCTGGCGGCGTACCAGAAGGCGTTCGGCAAGAGGCGCTCGGTCGACATTTTCGTCGAGGCCCCCGACGCCGCCTCGCGGCAGCGCGTCGAGGACGCGGTGCGCCAGGTGCTGCGAGCACGGCGGCACACGCCGTTGGGCGCCGGCGACCCGTTCGGGGTCGTCGACGCCAGAGCCCTACAGACGCTGTGGAGGACCCTCACCGGCTCGGCGTTCGCGCTCGTCATCCTGATCTCCTCCATCTCGCTCGTGGTGGGCGGGGTGGCGATCGCCAACACGATGTTCGCCTCGGTCGTGGAACGCACGCGCGAGATCGGCATCCGCAAGGCGCTGGGCGCCCGCGGGCGCGACCTCCGGCGGCAGTTCTTGCTCGAGGCGGTGGTGCTGTCCTCCGCCGGCGGGCTCACCGGCGTGCTGCTGGGGTGGTGTGCGGCGCTGGCAGTGGGGGCGTGGAGCCCGTTTCCGGTGCGAGTCACGGCGCCTCTCATCCTCGCGGGGCTGACCGTTGCGGCGCTCGCCGGGGCGATGGCGGGATGGCTGCCGGCGAACCGCGCCTCGCGCCTGGATCCGATCGTCGCGTTGAGGGAGGAGTGATGCCTCGCCGCCTGGCCGTCCGGTCGAAGGTCGAGGATCGAAAGGCCTCCCCCCTCCCCGACCCCTCGGCCGGGTCGTGCCCGGGGTGCGCCGCTTTCGACTCCCGGACTCTCTGGAGGGTGGAATGACCCGTTGGTCCAGGCTCGTCGCAGCGCGGCGCGAGAACATCCTCACCGCCTTCCGCGCCATCCGCGAGCAAAAGCTGCGTTCGTTCCTCACCTGCCTCGGGATCATCATCGGCGTCGCCACCGTCATCCTGATGGTGGCCGTGATCCAGGGGTTCAACCGGCAGTTCATCGAGTCGTTCGAGTCGTTCGGCGCCACCCTCGTGCAGTTCCAGAAGCTGGACGACCGTTTCGGAGAAGGCGGGCCGCTGCCTGAGGAGCAGCGGCTGCGCCCCAACCTGACCCTCGCGGATGCCGAGGCGATCCGCGCCCACGCTCCCGCCATCGCCTTCGTGTCGCCCGAGCGCTGGGGCGGGCGCCCGGCCGATGTGCGGTTCCGGGAGCGCCGGGTGCAGGACCCCGCGGTGGGCGGCGTGACCCACCAGTACCCCTACGTCAACAACCACTTCGTGGCGCAGGGCCGGTTCTTCACCGCCGGCGAGGAGCGCCACGCCATGCCCGTGACGGTCATCGGCGCGAGCATCGCCGAGACGCTCTTTCCGTACACCGACCCGATCGGGCGGGAGGTGGCGATCAACGGGCGGCCGTTCCGCGTCATCGGCGTCTTCGAGAAGAAGGGCGGTTTCCTCGACGGCGGCGGCGCCGACCTGCAAATGGTGATCCCCCTCGGGCAGTTCGATCGTCTGTGGCCAGAGCGCGAGCGGGAGTACGGCTGCGTCATTGCGACCGTGCCGAAAAAGGCCGAGTGGGTGGACCTGGCGATCGAGCAAGGCACGCAAATCCTGCGCGAGCGGCGCGGCCTGCGCTTTTCTCAGCCCAACAACTTCGGGGTCCGCACGCCGGAGCGCAACATCCGCATCTTCAAGCAGGTGACCGGCGGGGTGAGCGCCGCCATGATCGTCATTGCCGGCATCTCGCTGCTGATCGGCGGCGTCGGGGTGATGAACATCATGCTCATGAACGTCACGCAGCGCACCCGCGAGATCGGCGTTCGACGCGCCCTCGGCGCGCGGCAGGCCGACATCCGGCAGCAGTTCCAGACCGAGGCGATCACCCTTTCGGTCGTGGGGGGGGCGACCGGCGTGCTGGTGGGGGTCGGGCTGTCGCGCCTGGTGGCGCTCGCCAGCCCGTTCCCGCCCGTGCTCTCGCCGTGGTCGATCGTCGCCGGGCTGGTCGTGGCCGGTCTCGTGGGGTTCTTCTTCGGCACCTACCCGGCGTACAAGGCCGCCAGGCTCGACCCGATCGAGGCGCTGAGGTACGAGTAGTCCCGGGTCAGTCCAGCCGGGCCTGCACCCCGGCTGGCAGTGTGCGCGCGAACTGCGCGAACGCCGCCCGCAGCGCCGCCTCGCTTCCGGGCCGCACCGCGAAGACCAGCACTGTGTCGTCGCCGCACACGACGTTGCGTCCGAGCCGCCACGCCCCGACCCGGTGCCAGCCGGGCGGCGTCTTGCCCCCGAGCGCGCCCTCGTACACCAGCGCGGCCTCCACGTCTCGTGCCGCAGCGTGGCTCGCCAGCCAGGCGGAGTCGAACGAGCCCGAGAGCCGGGCGAGGGCGACCTCGACGTCCGCCAGGCCGTAGACGTCGACCACGTGCGCCGAGGTGAGGTACGACACGGCGCCGATGTCGTTGAGCGCCACCGTTCGACCCTCCAGGTGTGCGCGCACGAAGCGCGCCATCTGGATGTGCTGCCCATAGACGTTGCCGGTCGCCGGCACGGCGCGGGCGAGCGCCTGCCCGGCCCGGACGGCGAGCGGCAGCAGAGCCAGGACGGCCGCCGCCGCGGCGAGCCAGCGCCGGGCCGGGGGCCCGCTCGCCGCCAGCTCCTCGCCGAGCCGGCGGGCGGCGGGCTCCAGCACGGCGAGAACGCCCAGGCCGACCAGGTACGCTTCGTACCGGAACAGCCACCCCACGCCGGCGAGCAGACAGTGGATCACCACCGTGCCGGCGAACAGCGCGCCGAGCGCCAGGTCGCGCCGGCGGCCGTGGCGCGCCGCCCCCCACGCGAGCTGCAGCGCGAGCAGCAGGAGCACGAGCAGCTCCGGCGTGTACGCGACCCGGGCGTACCAGCCCGCCAGCAGCGACCAGGACGAGAGGCCGTGCAGGCTCGAAGCGGCGGCGCTCTTGAGCAGCAGCGAGCTGGGGAGGAAGAGCCCGCCGTGCGCCGTCGACACGAGGCCGAACGCCACCACGGGAAGGGCACTCCCGGCCGCGACCGCGAGCGCCGCCCGCCACCGGCGGCGCCAGCCGAGCGTCAGGGCGATGAGCCCGGCTAGAAACAACGCCTCGTAGCGGGTCGCCACCGCCAGCGCCGCGATCCCGCCGAGGTCCCAGCCCGACGCGGCGAGCCGCCCGCGCTCCGGCTCCGACTCGGAGGCCAGCCGCGTCGCCGCGAGGGAGGCGAGCACGACCGTGAGCGTGGCGTGCAGGAGGTGCTCCATCCCGGTGACCACGAGCGCCGGCATCGGGGTCGCCAGCACCAGCCCAACGAGACAGGCGAGCTGCAGGAGGGGTGGCGTGCCGGCGCGCGCCAGCTCCCTCCGGGCAGCCGCCAGCAGGGCGAGAGCGGAGCCGAAGGCGAGCCACAGCGCCGCCGCGTCGGTGGGACCGGCGAGCGCGAACACGGCGGCGAGCAGCAGCGGCCAGGCGAGCGACGAGGTCGCCGGGGCGAAGGCGCCGGGGTCGGTGCCCCAGGTGCCGTGCTCGACAAGGTTTTTCGCCACGGCCATGTGGATGTACGCGTCGTCGAGCGCGTACACGAGAAGACCGCCGTTGCGCCGGCTGCCCTGCCACACGATTGCCGCCACCAGGACGCAAAGCAGCAGCACGGCAACGGCGAACGCCGCCCAGCCGCCGCTTCCTTGACGGCCTCGATCGGTCCTGGACATCGGCGCCACCATAGGGTCTCGGGCGGCGCGGGTCAACGCCGGGCCGGACCCCCGCCTCCGCTCGCGACGTCAGGTGTCGCGGCGGTCTATCGGCGAGCGGGCGAGGGACGCGGCGATGCCGGCCACACACAGCCCGGCGAAGAGCCAGAACGCCGCTCGCATGGCGGTGACGAGCACACCGGCGTCGGCGGCGGCGAGGCTCGTGTGCCCGAGAAAACCATGGAAGGACAGCGCCACGAGCGCCATCGACAGCGCCTGCCCGACCATCCGGGCGGTGCCGAGCGCAGCGGCCCCGAGGCCGAGGTCGGCCCGCGGCACCGCCGAAAGCACGGCGTTGGTGTTGGGCGAGGAGAACAGACCGAACCCCACGCCGAGCTGCACGAGGCCGAGCCCCACGAGCCAGGCGGGCGAGGCCGGGCCGAGGAGGGCGAACGTCACCAGCGCCGCCACCGACAGCGCCATCCCGGCTGAAGCCACGACGCGCGGCTCGATGCGGTCCGACAGCCGCCCGGCCGTCGGCGACAGCGCCGCCATGAGAATCGGCTGCGCGAGCAGCGCGAGCCCCGCCGCCCGCGCGTCGAGCCCCCGCACGCTCTGCAAGTAGAGGGAAAGCAGGAAGGAAACCGCGAACGTGGCGCTGTAGTGGATGAGCGCCGCCAGGTTCGAGAACGCGAACGCGGGGTTGGCGAACAGCCGCAGCTTGAGCGTCGGGTGCCTCGCCACCCGCTCGCGCCACAC
The DNA here is from genome assembly GCA_035384965.1 of Thermoanaerobaculaceae bacterium. Lineage (GTDB taxonomy): Bacteria > Acidobacteriota > Thermoanaerobaculia > Thermoanaerobaculales > Thermoanaerobaculaceae > JAAYVZ01. The sequence goes on along the minus strand of DAOOJE010000027.1, from coordinate 36,926 downwards.
GAACGCTACGAGCAGCACGGCACCGGCCGCCACGATCCACGGTCCCCAGGCGCCCTCGCGCAGCGCCGAGAGCCCGCCGATGAGCGCGCTCACGGCCAGGATGTAGAGCCCGGCGCCCCCGAGGTCGAGCCCCACCGGGTCGCCGCGCCACTCGTCCGGGACGGCGGCCAGCACCGCCGCCACGAGACCCACCGAGAGCGCCGCGACCAGGACGAAGATCGAGCGCCACCCGAGGTGGTGCGTCAGCAGCCCCCCGAGCACGGGTCCGGCCGAGAGCCCGAGGTACACGGAGGCCGTTGACAGTCCCAGCACCCGGCCGCGCTGGGTGGGCGGGAACGCCGCCGTGAGAATTGCCGGCGCGGTGGCGAAAATGAGCGCCGCGACCGCCCCCTGGGCCGCGCGCCAGGCGATGAGCGCCCACCCGCTGCTGGCGAGCCCGGCCAGCATGGCGACGGCCGCGTGGCCGCCCATACCCCAGAGGAACACGCGCTTGCGCCCGAGTACGTCGCCAAGCCGCCCCGCCGGGAGCAGGAACGCCGCCGCGGCGACCAGGTACGCCCCCACCACCCAGTTGAGCGCCACGGCGGGAAGCCCGAAATCGCGCCCGATCGCCGGCATCGCGAGGTTGAGAGCCGACCCCATGAACGGCGTGATGAACGACGACACGCACGCCACCGCCAGCACGGTGCGCTGCTCGCGGGTCCAGGCGCGGGTCGGCGCGGCGTCGGCCATTGCGGGAGTGTACCCCCCGCCCGGCCGGTCGTGAGTCGAGGGTCGAACACGTCTCCCGCGCCTCCACTCGAGAGACCGTGGACGCGACTGGCATGTCCCCGGGCTCATCTCCATGCCGACGGCCTGCCCTCCTCCACGTCTCGCGCAGGTGCGGCGTACCATGTAGGCCGTGGACGGCGACCGCTCCTTGCGTCTGTGGAGGTGGACCCGTGACGGCCTCGTGCCGGTCGCGGGGTGCTGGCCGTCGCTCGACGCGCAGTCGCTGGAGCTGCCGGACGGCGTGTACACGACGCTGCGGACGTACGGGGGCAGCCGCGTCGTCGGGCTTGCGAGCCACCTCCGGCGTCTCGACGAGTCGCGCCGCCTGCTCGGGGCCACCTGTGGCCTCGACCTCGCCTGGCTGCGGGCCGGTCTGCGGGCCGCCGTGGCTGCCGCCGGCTTTCCCGAAGCCCGGCTGCGCATCACCGTCCCGCTGTCGTGCGACGAGGCCTGGGTCGGTGCCGAGCGTTTCGTTCCGTACCCGGAAAGGCTTTACACCGAGGGCGCCCGCTGCGCGACCTCGGCGCTCGCGCGAAAGACGCCGCGCGCCAAGTCGACCAGCTTCATCGCCCCCGCGAGCGCGGCTCGCAGCGGCAGCGAGCCGGGCGTGCACGAGCTGCTGCTCGTCGACGAGCGCGGGAGGATCCTGGAAGGCTCGTCGTCCAACTTCTTCGCCGTGCTCGACGGCGAGCTCCGGACAGCCGGCGAGGAGGTGCTGGCAGGGGTGACGCGCAGCATCGTGCTGGCGCTCGCCGGCTCGCTGCTGCCGGTGCGGGAGGAAGCCATTACGGTTGCGGAGCTCGAAACGTGCAGCGAGGCGTTCATCACCTCCTCGAGTCGGGAGATCATGCCGGTCGTCGAGGTGGACCACCGCCCGATCGGCGACGGCCAGCCAGGCCCCGTCGCCCGCGAGCTCGGCCGCCGCTACCGCGAGCACCTGCTCGAGCTGGCAGAGGAACCGTAGCGGAAGGGCAGCCGGCGGCGCTGCGTTGCCCCACGGGGAGGCGGCGTGCGAATCCTGGTCACCGGAGCGACGGGGTACATCGGCGGGCGGCTCGTGCCGCGGCTGCTCGAGCGCGGTCACGCGGTCCGCGTGCTGGTGCGCGACCCGCGGCGCGTTGCCGGGCGGTGCTGGGCCGACCGGGTCGAGGTCACGGCCGGCGACCTGGTGACCGGCGAGGGCCTGGCACCCGCGCTGGCGGGCATCGACGCCGCGGCGTTCCTCGTCCACTCGATGACCGCTGCCCACGACTTCGCCGAGCGAGACCGGCGCGCCGCCCAGGCGTTCGTGGCGGCAGCCGGGAGCCTGCCCCACGTTGTGTACCTGGGCGGGCTGCAGCCGAGCGGCCCGGCCTCACGCCACCTCGCGAGCCGGGCCGAGGTGGGCGAAATCCTGCGCGGCGGGCTTCCCGCCACGGAGATGCGGGCCGGCCCGGTGATCGGCTCCGGCTCCGCGTCGTTCGAGATGGTGCGCTACCTCACCGAGCGCCTCCCGATCATGGTGACGCCGCGCTGGATCTCGAACCCGGTCTCGCCGATCGCAGTGGACGACGCCCTCGCCTACCTCGGCGCGGCGCTCGAGCGGGGGCCGTGCGGGGTGGTCGACGTCGGCGCCCCGCCGCTCACGTTCCGGCAAATGATGCTCGAGTACGCCGCCGTCCGAGGGCTCCGCCGCCACATCTTCGCGACCCCGGTGCTGGCACCCAACCTCGCCGCGCGCTGGGTCGGGCTGGTGACGCCTATCCCCAACCGGCTCGCGGTGCCGCTCATCGAGGGCGTGAGCCACCCGCTCGTGGCCGACACGGCGCGGGCGCGGGAGCTCTTTCCGGAGATCGACTCGATCCCCTATCGCCGGGCCGTGGAGCTGGCGCTCGAGGTCGTGGATCGCGACGCCGTCGAGACGCGCTGGAGCGGCGCGCTGGGAACCACGTCCACGGTGGAACTCTCGGATCGCGAGGGGCTCATCCGCGAGGTGCGCACCCGCCGCGTCGCGGCCCCGCCCGAGGCCGTCTTTCGGGTGTTTGCAGGTCTGGGCGGCAGGCGCGGGTGGCTGGTGTGGAACGCGGCGTGGTGGCTGAGGGGGCTCGTCGACCGGTTGACCGGCGGACCGGGGCTCCGGCGCGGGCGCCGCCACCCCTCCGAGCTCCTTGTTGGGGAAGCGGTCGACTTCTGGCGGGTGGAGGCGCTCGAACCCGGCCGCCTGCTGCGTCTGCGGGCGGAGATGCGCGTCCCGGGCGCGGCCTGGCTGCAGTGGGAGGCGCACCCGGAGGGAACCGGCACGCGGCTCGTACAGACGGCGATCTTCGCCCCGCGCGGGCTGGCCGGCGCGCTCTACTGGAACGTGCTGTACCCGGTTCACGGGCTCATCTTCTCGGGCCTCGCCCGCGCCATTGCTCGCGCGGCGGAAGCCGGCTGACTACGGCAAACCCGAAAGCAGGGCCCGTCGCTGCCGCACCAGTTCGCTGCGGCGTGCCGGGCTCACGGCGCCGGCCGGCAGGCGCAGCACCCGGTCGAGGGTCGCGAGCGCCTCGTCGTTCCGGCCAGCGCCGAGCTGCACCTCGGCCAGCACCTCGAGGGCGAAGGCGTCGCGCCCGCCCGTCAGCTCGACGGCCCGCTGGGCGAGCCCGAGCGCGCGCGCCTCGTCGCCGGCCGCACCCCTCGCCCGCTCCAGCCCCAGGGCCAGCGAGGCCTGCAGGTAGGGCACCTGCGGGTAGAGGTCGAGGCCGCGCTCGAGCACCTCGCGCGCCTCGGCGAGCTGCCCTGTCTCGAGGAGCATCCGGCCCACGAGGCACAGTGCCTCGCACGAAGCCGGGTTTGCGGCCAGAGCCCGCCGGCCGGCCTCGGCTGCCTCGGCCGTGCGGCCCGCCGCGGCCCGCGCCTGGGCGAGCCGGGCCCACGCGAGGTGGTCTTCCGGCTGGCGGTGCACCGCCTTCTCGAGCGTCTCGAACGCGTCCGCGAACCGCCCGAGTGCAGCGAGGGCATCGGCGAGAAGGCGCCTGGCGTCGGGGTGGGCGGGATCGACCGCGAGCGCCGCCTCGAAACGGGCGGCCGCGGCGCCCGCACGGCCCTGCTCGGCCAGCCAGACGCCGCGCTGCACCAGGAGCTCGGCGCGCCAGCTCCCGCGCTCCTGCGGGAACGGCGCCGCCGGAGAGGCAATTGCGACCAGCAAGGCGGCCCCGGCCACCGCGGCAGCCAGCGTCCACCGCCGCCGCGCCCGCGCCCGCTCGGCCAGCCAGACGCCGCCGCCTGCCGCCATCACGGCGAGGAGGGGCACAAGCGTCAGGCGGTACCGCCCGCTCACGAACACTGCCGCCACCGCGAGGCCGGCCACGGCGACCTGCACGGGCAGCGCACCGGGCAGCTCTCGCCAGCGCCCGGCCGCACCGATGGCGCCGAGCCCCAGCAGCAGGGCAAACGGCAGCCCCACCGGTCCGACCGTCCCGACCAGCACCCGGCCCACCGCGGAGTCGCGCGACAGCTCCATGAGCGAGTCGTTGCGCGGCAGCTCCCGGGTGCAGGCGAGCTGCCGGAGCTTTTGCACGAGCCCGGCGAGGAGCGCCCCGGGCCGCTTCAGGGCCTCCGCAGCCAGGCGAGCCCGGAAGTGGCGGTCGGCGTCCCACTGGGTTCGCGCACCGAAGCGGAACGGCTCGTCGACGAGCCGCTCCCACGCGAACCCCGGGCGGACGGCCACCAGCTCCCCGCGCCCGTGGTTGCCGATGAACAGGTTGAGTCCCCCGGAGGACGGCAAGAGATGCGCCTCGCCGGTGACCTGGCGACACGCCAGCACCACCGGCAGGCTCGCGGCGGAGAACCCCAGAACGCCACACGCGACGCTCGCGAGGACTTTTTTCGCTCTCACGCGGCTCGCCCGGGCCAGCCGCCATGCCGCCCAGGTGGCGAGCGCCACGGCCACCGGGAGGTGCGTCGGGCGAGTCTGCACGGCGAGCGCTGCGACCACCCCCGCCCCGAGCCAGCGCCGGGGGCTCGGGCGCGCCGCGAGCCCGAGCGCGAGCAGTGCCAGCACTACCGAGAAGAACGCGTCCAGCCCCGTGGCCAGAAGCTGCGTCTCGCCCATCACCAGTGGCCCATACAACGCCACCGCGAGGCCGGCAATCACACCCTCTCGCGGCCCCAGCGCCCGCGTGCCGAGGCGGCAAGCAAGCGCTGCCGTGGCGGCGCCGAGCAGCGACTGCAGGAGGCGGGGCACGACCAGGGACGGACCTGCCAGCGCGAAGAGCCCGCCGAGCAGGAACGGGTAGAGAAAAGGCTGGTAGAACAGCCCGGGGTCGAGGCGACCCTCTCCGGCCAGGACGGTGGCGGTCCGCACATAGACGCGCTCGTCGAGCAGCGGCACGGCGCCTTCGGGCTGCAGCACGAGATCCCAAACAGCGAGCAGCCGCACGGCGAGGGCCGCGAGCCCGACCCATGCCCAGGCGGGAACCCGAGACAGGCACGTGCGCCATCGCGGCTGCGGCGGGGCCGTCACCACGATGGCATGGTAGCCTGGCCAGTCCCGGCGTCAGGGCGTCTGCAGGAGCTTTCCGCGCAGGCGGTCGGCGGCCTCGGCCAGCGAGAGGTACAGGCTCGGCACCACGAACAGCGTCAGGCCGGTCGACAGCACGAGGCCGCCGATCACCGAGACCGCCATGGGCGTCATGAGTTCAGCGCCTTCGGCCGGGTTCAACGCCAGCGGCAGCATGCCCACCGTGGTCGTGAGCACGGTCATCATGATCGGCCGCACGCGCAGCGGGGCCGCGGCGAGAATGGCGTCCAGTCGCGGCACCCTCCCGCCCTCGCGACGGAGTTCGATGTACTCGACGAGCAGGATGCCGTTGTTGACCACGATTCCGGCCAGCAGGATCACGCCCAGCATGACCGGCGCCGACATCGGCAAGCCGGTCACAAGCAGCGCGAGGACGACGCCGATCACCGCCAGGGGGATCGCCGTCATGATCACAAGCGGGTTGACGAGCGACTCGTACTGCACGGCCATCACCGCGAACACCAGGAACACGGCGAGGAGAACGACCGTGATCAGCACCTTGCGGTTTTCCTGGATCGCCTCTTCCTGACCGCCGAAACGCAGCGTGTACCCCTCGGGCAGCACGAGGTCGGCCAGCGTGGCGCGGGCGCCTTCCGTCGCCTCGCCGACCGACCAGACCTGTGGCAGCACCGAGGCGCTGACCGTCACCAGCCGGTTCTGGTTCTCGCGCTGAATGGTCTGCGGCGCCGAGGCCTCGCGCACGTCCGCGACATCGCGCAGGCGCACCGGCGCGCCGGTCCTGGGGAACAGCGGCAGCGAGGCCATGTCCGTGGCATCCCTGACCTTGGAGGGCTCGAACCGGACCCGCACGTCGAACTCCCGGTCGCCCTCGGTGAGCCGCGTCACCACCGAGCCGCCGATCGCCGTGCGCACCGTGCGGCCGACCTCCCCGACGTCGAGCCCGAGGTCCGCGGCGCGCCGGCGGTCGAGCACCACCCGGAGCTCGGGCGCGGTCTCCTGCAGGCTCGTTTCGACGTTGGAAAGACCCCGCAACTGCTCGAGCCGGGCCTCGATCTCGTTGCCCAGCCGCTGCAGGACCTCGAGGTCGTCGCCGAAGACCTTGACCTCGAGGTCCTCGGTGCCGGTCGAGGTGCGCAGCCCGCGAATGCGGGGCGGCTGCACGCGCACACGGGCGTCGGCCAGCTCGGGCAACGCCGCGAGCCGGGCCTGGGCGCGCTGCACCCACTCCGAGGCGGTGATGCCGCGCGAGCGCCGCGGCTCCAGCTCCACCTCCATACCGGCGAGGCGCGCCCGCGCGAACGCGCCGCGCCCCCAGATCCCGCCGCCGGCCGAGGCGAAGACGTGCCTGACGGCGGGCATGTCCCTCACCACGGCTTCGGCCGCCAGTGTGGCCCGGTTCGTGACCTCGGCCGGCGTGCCGTTGGGCATCACGATCCAGATCCGGAACCGGCCGTCGTCGACCTGGGGAAGGAACTCGTTGCCGAGCCGCGTGGCACCGAACAGCGCCAGCGCGAAGGCGGCGAGCGACCCGGCCAGCACGAGGGTGCGGTGCCGCAGCACCCACGGGAGCTGCCGGCTGTACACGCCCTCGATCCAGCGCACGGCGCGCGGCACGAACCCCAGCCAGCGGGCCTCGGCCAGTCCCGAGGAGGCGCGCAGCTTGAAGAGCTGGGCGGCCAGCATCGGCACCAGCGACAGCGCCACCACGAGCGAGACGACGATGGCGAACGAGATCGTGAGCAGCAGCTCGCGGAACAGCAGCGCGGCGAGGCCGGTGATGAGCAGGAACGGCACCACCGACGCCAGGTTGGTGAGGGTCGAGGCCGTCACCGCCGAGGCGACCTCGGCGGCGCCCACGTGCGCGGCCTCCACCGGGTCCGGGTGCTCGCGCTGGTGGCGGTCGATGTTCTCGAGCATGACGATGGCGTTGTCGACCAGCATGCCGATGCCGAGCGCCAGGCCGCCCAGCGACATGATGTTGAGGGTGAGGTCTGACGCCCCCATGAGCGCCACGCACCCCAGAATCGAGATCGGGATAGCGGTACCGACGATGAGGGTGCGTCGCAGCGAGCGCAGGAAGAGGAATACCACGAGCATGGCGAGCCCGCCGCCGATGAGCGCCGCCTGGCCGACGCCGCTCACCGAGGCGCGCACGAAGAACGCCTGGTCCTGCGTGATCTGGGTGTTCACGTCGGGCGGGAAGAACCCGTCGCGGTGCAGCCGCTCGAGCACCTGGTTGCAGGCGTCCACGACCTGCACGGTGTTGGCGTCGGGCTGCTTGGTGATCGCCACCTGGACCGCCGGGTGCCCGTCGAGGCGGGCATACACCCGGTCGTCGCGGTGCGTGTCGCGCACCTCGGCGATGTCCGAGAGCGCGATGTCGCCGCCGCCCGGCAGGCGCAGCCGGACCGCACGGATGTCCCCGACGCCGCGGAACTTGCCCATGGTCTTCGAGACCACGTCGCGGCTCGCCGACTTGAGACGGCCGGCCGCCACGTCCTGGTTTTCCTCGCGGATTTGCGTCAGCACGTCCGAGACCGTGAGGCGGTACGAGCGCAGCCGGTCGGGATCGATCCAGACCTGGATCTCGCGGTCGAGGCCGCCGGCGACGTCCACCGAGGCCACGCCCTTCACGGTCAGGAGCTGGCGGGAAAGCTGGTCCTCGCACCAGCGCTTGAGCCACCCCTCGTCGCGCGTCTGCGAGGACACGGCAAACTGCAGCACCGGGATCTGGGAGGGGTCAGACTTGCGGATGGTCGGCGGGTCGGCCTCCTCCGGCAGCGCCCCGCGCGCCTGGTCGAGCTTGGTGGAGGCGTCGCGCAGCGCCAGGTCGACGTCGGTGCCGTACGCGAAATGCACGTCGACGTCGGAGGCGCCTTCGGACGAGCTGGAGGTGATGAGGATCGCGTTTTCGGTCGTGGCGAGGCGCCGCTCCAGCACCTTGGTGATGGTCTGCTCCATGACCTCGGGGTCGACGCCGGGGTTGGAGACGCGCGCCGCCACCTGCGGGTAGATGATGCGCGGCAAGAGGTCCACCGCCAGGCGGTTGACCATCGACACCCCGATGATGACGACTGCGAACGAGATGACCGAGGCGCCCACGGGGTGGATGATCGCCCAGTGGACGATTCCGCGCCGCTCCGAGGGGGCGCTCATGGCCGTCCCCCCTCTCCGACCCGCCGCACCGGCCCACCGTCGCGGAGCCGGGCCAGGCCTTCCACCACCAGCTCGTCGCCGGCGGCGAGACCCTTGCGGATCACCACCTTGCCTTCCAGCCTCTCGGCCGGCTCGACCGGCCTGACGCGGGCCACGTCGCCCTCGAGCACCCACACGAAGTCGGCGGCCTCAGAACCGCGCTGGAGCACGGGCTCCGGAACCAGCACCGCCTCCGGCCGGCGCTCGAGCACGAGGCGGGCGCGCGCCAGAAACCCCGGTTTGACCTCGGGCGGCGGCTGCGGCAGGCCGAGTTCCACGGTGACTTGCCGGGTCGAGCCCTCGGCGGCCGGAAACACCCGGGTGATGCTGGCGGACAGCACGAGGTCCGGCAAGGCGTCGACGCGCACGGAGGCGGTGTCGCCGGGTCTGAGGTGCACCACGTCCAGCTCCGAGACCGGCACTCGCAGCACCAGCCCTGGCCCTGCGGCAAGCTCCAGCAAGGCGTTGCGCGCCGCCGCCAGGTTGCCGACCTCGACGCGCCGCGCGGTGACCACGCCGTCCACCGGCGCCGTGATGCGGGTGAAGCCGAGACGGGTGCGCAGCACGTCGGCCCGCGCTTCCGCCATGGCGAGCGAGGCGCGGGCGGTGTCGGCCTCGGAGGCCGAGAGCAGGCCGTCGCGCTCCAGCGCCTCGGCGCGCCGTGCCTGGGCCCGGGCGTCGAGCAGGCGGGCCTCGGTCTCGGCGAGCTCGGCGCGGATCCGCCGGTCGTCGAGCTGGACCACGAGGTCCCCGGCCCGCACCCGGTCGCCCTCGCGCACCAGCACGGCCGTGACGATGCCCTCTTCCTGCGCCGCCACCACCACCCGGGCGGCCGGCTCGAGCGTTCCCACGACCGTGATGGCAATCTCGACAGGTTGCGGCTGGACCTTTTCGGTGCGCACGGCCGGCGGCGGGGGCGCGGGCTGCTGCTTGCCGCTGCCACTGCCGCAACCGAGCATCACCATCCCCATCCCGATGACGGCCAAACCTGTTCGCTGACGCATGCCACCTCTCCCCGCGGCCGGACCCGCGACTTCCTTGTACGCACTGAACCAGCGCTCGGTTGTGCGGGAGCAGCGCCACGCCCCCGCCCTTCCCGTAACCCCTGCCGCGCCCCGGCTCATCCCCCGGGGACCGGCGCCGGCGGGAGGTTGTGCCGAAGCATGTAGCGCGCCGTCTCGTACAGCCCACGGCACAGCGCCTGCATCCGCTCGCGTTCCCCGGGGTACGCGCCGGCCACGTCGGCGACGGGATCGGCGGAGGCCAGGTCGTGCAGCGTGGCCACCCCCCCGTCGCGCGGCATCCGCAGGTAGAAGCGGTCGCCCAGCAGGCCGATCTCGGGCACCCGGAACTGGTCGGTCATCGTGAACGCACAGCGCCGGTCGTCGAAGTGCGGGTCGAGCAGGTCTCGCCCCAGGGTGGTGTTGAGGTACGGCACCCCCACCAGGCTCGCGACCGTCGGCAGCACGTCCACCTCGCTCGCCACCGTGGAGATCTCGCGCCGGGGGCCGAGCAGCCCCGGAGCGTAGATGAGCAGCGGTACCTGGAAGCGCACGAGCGCCAGCTCGGCGGTGCCGTACGGCAGGTGCGCGGCGGAGCCGGGCAGCCCGTGGTCGCCGAGCAGCACGAACACGGTGTTGGCGAAGTACGGCTCCTTGCGAGCCTGCTCGAAGTACCACCCCAGGCTGTGGTCGAGGAAGCGGAAGGCGTTGAGTTCCGCGAGCGACACGAAGCCGGCCCGGCGCAGCGCCGTCTCGTCCGCCTGCACCTTCGAGAAGCCGCGGTTGTCGGAGGGGATGGTGTACGGCCGGTGGTGGCCGGAAGTGTGGATGATGGCGAAGAACGGCCGCTCGCCGAGAGCGCGCAGCCGGGCGTTGGCGGCCTCGAAGAGGCTGAGGTCGGAAATCCCCCACACGTCGACGCGCGGGGCGTCGTAGTCGCCTTCCTCGAACAACCTGAGCCCGGCAATGTTGCCGGACAGCAGCCCCCGCACGTTGCCCCACGTCGCCGACCCGCCCAAAAAGTACAGCTTCTCGTACCCCTCGAAGGCGTTGACGATGGTGTGCTGCCTGACCGCCAGCGGGTTGCGCGAGGAAGTCTCGTTGATTTCCACGTCCGGGATGCCGGTGAGCAAGGTGAACACCGACCGCGCGGTGCCGTGCGAGGGCACGTAGAAACGCCTGAACAGGATGCCGTCGCGCGCCAGGGCGTCGAACGCCGGCGTGGCGAGCATGGGGTTGCCGAAGCACCCGACCTTGTACGTGGCCAGCGACTCGATGAGGATCACGACCACGTTCACGCGCCGGCCGCCAACCAGCCCGGCGGGTCGGACGTGGCGCGCGAAGGCCAGCCGCTCCGCGTCGCGCTCGGTGACGCCCAGGTAGTCGGCCACCAGTTCGTAGTGGGCGCGCACCGCCTCGAAATCGAACGACTGCCGGCGGTTCTTGAGGGTGTCGGCGAACAGCAGCACGGGGTTGAGGGCGAGGCTGGAGACGAAGGCGCTGGTGGAGAAGTACGCGTCCGACCAGCGGAGCGGGTAGTACGAGAGCTTGCCGTACACCCCGCCGGCCGCGGCGAGCCCGCACAGCGTCGCCACCGCGGCGCGGCGCCACCCGCGGGCCGGCACCGGTGCAGAGAACGCCGGCCGGCGCAGCAGCACACCCACGGCGAACCACATCCCCACCGCGACCAGCGCCAGCCCGAGCAGGCCCCAGCCGACCGGGTAGCTCTCCCACATCATGCGGCCCGAAACGGCGGGATCCTCGATGTACTGCAGTGCCGCGGCGTTCAAGCGCGTCTCGAGATAGCCGTAATGCCCGAGGTCGATGAAGTGGGCGAGCACCAGCACCGTGGTCCAGAACGCGAAGTGCGCCTGCCAGGCGAGCGCGGCCCCCCGGCGGCGCCAGGGGTCGAACCACGGCAGCCCGCCGAGCGCGAGCAGCGGCACGGCAATGAGGATGGCGAGCCGCAGGTCGAATTTGGCGCCGACGAAAAACGCGCGCGCCAGCTCGCTTGCCGGCAGAGCCTCGGCGGGGTCGCGAAAGACGAGGAAAAACGCGAGGCGGAACGCCGACATCAACGCGACCTGCAGCGCCGCCAGCGGCAGCGCCAGCCGCACGACTCGTGGCAACGACCCCCAAATGCGCATGCGCCCCCGTCCCGCGGGCTCGTCCGCCCGCCGCTCCTGGTAGCACGGGCGGCCCGCGGCTGTCAAAGCTCAGCGCGCGTTCTCGCCGAGAGTGCCGGCCACCCAGTCGAGGTGGACGCGGGCCACCGCGAGGTCGCGCCGGGCCCGGGCGAGGTTGCCCCGCGCTGCCATGAGGTTGAGCTGGGCGTCCTCGACGTCGAGGTGGGTCTTGACCCCGAGCTCGTACCCCTTTTCGGCCATGAACAGCAGCCTCTCCGCCTCCGCCACGGTGCCCGAGAGCGCCGCCACGATCTCGGCCGCCTCCGCCACCGCATCGATCGCCAGACGGGTCTCGACGGCGATGGCCTGCCGCAGCTTCTGATGTTCCAGCTCGTAGGTCGCCAGCTCCGAGCGGGCCGCCGCCACCTGCCCGCGGGTCGCGAGCCCGTCAAACACCCTGAACGTGAGGTAGACCCCGGCGCTCCACGTCGTGCCGCCGGTCGTCGCCCTGCCGGTGTCGAGGTCGCGCCCGCCGTAGCTTGCCTGCAGATCCAGGCGCGGGCGATCGCCGGCGCCGTAAATCTTCACGAGCTCCTTCTGCGCGTCCCGCCGGTGCCCGAGCTCGATCAGCTCGGGTCGATGCGCAAGCGCGGAGGCGAGCACCGCCTCGTACGGGGGCACCTCTCCCTGCGGCACCTCGATCGCACCCGTGGCGTCGATCTCGACCGCCTCTTCGCCGAGCAGGAAGCCGAGGTTCTGGCGCGCCGTGTGCACGCGGTTGGCGGCGGAAATGGCGGCCGGACGGGCGTTGGCGAGCGCGACCTCGGCGGCCAGCACGTCGTAGTCGGTGGCGACGCCGGCCTCGTGCCGGCGCCTCGCCTCGTCGAGATGCCGCTGCTTGAGTTCGACGTCGCGCCGTGCGATGGCTTCCATTTCCTTGGCCAGCAGCACGTCGATGTAGGCGGCCGTGACGTCGCGGCGCACCGCCTGGCGATAGCGCCGCAGCCCGTCCTCGCCCGTCGCGAGGCCGACCCTGGCGCCGCGGATCGCGGCCCCGACCTGCCCCCACGTGTACAGCGCCTGGCTCATTCCGACCTGCCACGTCTTCACGTCCTGCCTGAACGAGAAGATCCCCTTGAACTCCTCGGGCACGTCCTTGAGGAAGTCCTGCTGGGTGTCGTCGTGCTGGCGCAGCACACCGCCGGTGAGGGTGAGGTGGGGGAACGCCGCCGAGCGGGCCTCCACGTACTTGGCTCGCAGCCAGTTCTGGTACTCCACGGCCTTCTGCACGTCCTTGTTTTTCTCGAGCGCCGCCGTGAGCGCCTCCTCGAGCGTCATGACCCGAACCGGCGCCGGCTGCGCCAGAGCCGGCGCCGCGAGCGTCCCGGCGAGCAACGCGCCGAGCAGCACGGCGGCGGCCGTCTTCGCCGCCTCGTGTGCCTCGAAGCGGGCGCCGGCCATGCGGCGGCGCAGCCACTGTGCGAGGTCGTCGAGCAGGGTGTAGACCACCGGTACGATGATGAGGGTCAACAGCGTCGAGGTGATGAGACCGCCGACCACGGCGCGGGCCATCGGGGCCCGCATCTCGGCCCCCTGGCCGATGGCGAGCGCCAGCGGCAGCATGCCGAAGATCATCGCCGCGGTCGTCATCACGATCGGGCGCAGCCGCGTGCGGCCGGCGGTGATGACCGCCTCGCGGCGGTCGAGACCGCGGCCGCGCAGCACCTTGGTGAAGTCCACGAGCAGGATCGCGTTCTTGGTCACGAGGCCCATGAGCAAAATGAGCCCGATCTGCGACATGATGTTGAGCGTGTCGCCGGTGAGCACCAGCATCCCGGCCATGCCGACGATCGACAGCGGCAGCGACAGCATGATCGCCAGCGGATCGATGAACGACTCGAACTGCGCCGCCAGGATGAGGTAGACGAAGATGATCGCGAGCAGAAGCGCCTCGCCGAGGTAGGAGAACGACTCGACCATGATCTCGGTGTCGCCGGCGAGCGCGATCGAGTAGCCGGGGGCGAGCTGGATCTTGCTCACCGCCGCCATGGCCTGCTGGCCGGCGGTGCCGAGCGGCACGCCCTCGAGGTTGGCGCTCACCACGACCTGTCGGGAGAGGTCGCGGCGGTTGATCTCGGACGGCGTGCTGGCGCGCTCGAAGCGCACGAGGTCGGTGAGCGGCACCAGGGAGGCGCCCCGCTCGGAAGGAACCGACAGGCGCAGGTCGCCGACCTGCGCAATGTCCTGCCGCAGGTCGAGCGGCAGCCGCACCCGCACGTCGATGGCCTCGCCGGTCTCGTCCTCGTACGTCGAGGCGACGTGCCCGCCCACGAGCGCCCCGACGGCCGAGGTGACGGCGGCGGTGCCGAGGCCGGAGGCGGCCGCCCGCTGGCGGTCGACGAGGATCCTGTACTCCGGCAGCTCGAGCTCGAGCGTGGCCTCGATGTCCTTGAGGCCCGGAATCGTGTACAGCTCGCGCTTGACGGCCGCGGCGTACTGCTTGAGGAGCTCGATGTCGTCGCCGCGGATGTTCATCTGAAACGGTTTGTCCCAGGCATCGGGGTCGTCCTGCACGGAGAGGATCAGCCCCGGGATCCGCTCGAGCCGGGCCCTCACCTCCGGCAGCAGCTGCTCCTGGGTGCGCTTCCGCTCCGACTTGTCGGTGAGCCTGACGTAGACCATCGCGTCGCGCACCGTGTCGGAGTCCCCGGCGCCGATCGTGGCGTAGGTGTGGGCGATTTCGGGGAACCCCTGGAGGACCTTGACGACCTCCTGCAAGCGCGAGGCGGTCTCGGCGATCGAGGCGGAAGGCGCGCTCTTGAAGCGCACCACGAACTCGCCGCGGTCGTACGCCGGGAAGAACTCGGACTGGAGCTGGCTCATGATGAACAGGCCGCCTGCGAACGCGAGCGCGGCCACGCCGAGCACGGTCTTGCGGTGGTCGAGCGCCCAGCCGATGAGCGCCTTGTAGCGGTCGGCGGTGCGGTCGAACCAGGCGTTGAAGCGGTCGAGGAGGCGGTTGACGAGGTGCCGCTTGCCCGTGCGCTCGATGTCCGGGTCGTACCAGCGCGAGGACAGCATGGGGTCGAGCGTGAACGCCACGAACAGCGACACCAGCACGGCAAACGCCACCGTGAGGCCGAACTGGTAGAAGAACCGCCCGATGATCCCCTTCATGAACGCCACCGGCACGAACACGGCAATGATCGACAGCGAGGTCGCGATCACGGCGAGGCCGATCTCGGCCGTGCCGTCCCGGGCGGCCGTGAAGTGGTCCTGGCCGCGCTCGAGGTGGCGCACGATGTTTTCCCGCACCACGATCGCGTCGTCGATGAGAAACCCGATGGCCAGCGACAGAGCCATCAGCGTCAGCACGTTGATCGTCATCCCCAGGAAGTACATGGCGATGAACGAGGAAATCACGGAAATCGGCAGCGTCAGCCCGGTGATCACCGTGGAGCGCCACGAGTTGAGGAACAGGAAGACGATGGCCACGGTGAGGATGCCGCCGATGATGAGCGTCGTGCGCACGTCCGCCACCGACTCCCGGATCATCGTCGAGCTGTCGCGCACGACCTGGATCTCGGTGCCGGCCGGCATCTCCGCCCGCAGCTTCTCGACCGCCGCCATGACGTTGTCCACGACCTGCACCGTGTTGGCCTTCGACTGCTTGAGGATGTCCACAGCCACGGCCGGCACGCCGTTGACGAGGGCGAGCGAGCGCTGCTCCGCGATGCCGTCGACCACCGTCGCCACCTCGCCGAGCGTTACCGGATGGGCGCCCCGCCGGGCGACCACCATGCCGGCGTACTCGCTGGCATTCCGCGGCTTGCCCGCCACCCGCAGCGGTGTCTCGGTGACGCCGCGGGCGAGCCGCCCGAGCGGCGTGTTCACGTTTTCGGTCTGGAGGCCGAAGATCACCTCGTCGACGCCCATGCCGAGCGCCTGCAGCCGGGCCGGGTCGACCTCCACCGAGATCTCGCGCGTGGCGTCGCCGACCAGCTTGGCCTTGCCGACACCCGGAATGCTCTCGAGCCGCCGCTTGACCTTGCGGTCCACGAGCGTCGTCAGGTCGCGGGCCGAGAGCGTCTCGGAACGCACCGCCAGCGAGACGATCGGCATCGCCGCGAAGTCCAGCTTCTGGATCACCGGCTCCTGGGTGCCGGCGGGCAGCTCGTTGATGATGCCGTTGATCTTGGCTCGGGCCTCGGAGGCGACCTCGTTGATCTTGACCTCGAGGTTGAACTCCGCCACGACCGAGGAGAGCCCCTCGCGCGAGGTCGACATGACGTGCTTGACGCCGGGGATGGGGTTGACCGCCTCCTCGATGCGCTTGGTGACCTCGCGCTCGACCGTCTCGGGCGAGGCACCCGGGAACACCGTGATGATCGAGAGAACCGGGATTTCCACGTCCGGCATCATGTCGATGGCCAGGCGTCGGTACGAAAAGACGCCGAGCGTCACCAGCGCCAGCATCATGACGGTGGCGAGCACCGGCCGCTTGATCGAGAGGTTGGAGAGGAACATGCTTCACGCCCCTTCGGGTGTCACGATGCGGATCGGGTCGCCGGGTCGCACGTTGAAGCTGCCGCGGGTGACCACCCGCTCGCCCGCGGCAACGCCCGACACGACCTCGATGGCTTCGTCGAGACCGGCGCCGAGCTGGACCGTGCGGCGCTCGACCCCCTGCCCGTCGGTCACGAACAGCTCGCCGGTGCCCTTCGCGACGTCTTGCGTCACCAGAGCCAGGCGCGGGACGGTGAGCACCCCGCGCCGGGTGCCGAGCACGATCCGGCCCTTGACGAACTGGCCGCCGCGCAGCTCCCCGTCCTCGTTGCGCACCTCGGCGGTGACCGAGACGGTACGGCTCGCCGGGTCGACGGCAGGGTTGAGGAAGCGCACCTGCCCCTCGAACGTCCGGCCCGGGAAGGCGTCGACCGCGAAGCGGAGCAGCTGGCCGACCCTCACCTCGGCCGAACGGGTCGAGGGCACCGTCACCGTGAGGTCGAGCACGCGGTTGTCCACGAGCCTGAAGATCGGCCCGCCGCCCATGCTCTCCACCCGGTCGCCGGCGCTCACGCCGCGGTACGCCACGACGCCGTCCATCGGCGACACGATCGCAGTCTTCGAGAGGTGGGTTTCGGCCGCTCGCACCCCGGCGCGCGCGGCCTCCGTGGCGGCCGCCGCCGCCTCGCGCGCCGTGCGGGCGTCGTCGAGGTTCTGAGCGGTGGCCAGGCCGTAAGCCTTCAGCTTTTCGACCCGCTCGAGCTCGCGCACCGCTGCCTGTTCTCCGGCCAGCGCCTGGGCGAGATGGGCCCTGGCGGTGGCGAGGGTCGCTTCCGCCTCGCGGCTGTCGAGCCGGGCCAGCACCTGCCCCTTGCGGACCGCAACCCACTCCGTGACCAGTACCTCGGCCACCGTGGCGGTGACCTCCGACTTGACGTCGACCGCGAACTTGGGCGCGAGGGAGCCGACGACCTCGATCGCTTGCTCGACGTCGGCGGCCGCAACCGTCGCCACCTCTACCGCCACTGCCGGGCGCGCACCCGCGTTGCCCTCGGTCCTGGCCGAGCACCCCCACGAACCCGCTGCCGCCAGCATCACTCCGATCAGCACAACAGCTTTCGAGCTCATCGTCATCTCCCCTGCACCACCGCTGTCGCGGGCCGCGGTGCGAGCCCTTCGAACACCGTATCGATGACCTTTCTGACAGTCTCGGCGCCGAGCTGGACCTGCGGGTGCGCCAGCTCGACTTCCATGCACATGTTGGCGGCCCCGTGCAGGGCCAGCGTTGCGACGTCCACGTCCTCGCCGCGGACCTCGCCGCTCGCCATTCCTTCGCGCACCAAGTCGCGGATCGCGTTCCACAGCTCAGCGTGAAAACGCTCGAAGTCGAACTCCGGTGCACCCTGAGGAGGGCCGTAAAACACGGCGTGGATGAGGCGCACCACGCCGATGTTCTCCTGCATCAGCTCGTGCAAGGTCGAAAGCAGCTCGACGATGCGCTGCCGGGCCGAACCGGTGGCGTGCCGGCACGCCTCGAGAAACGCCGTGAAGCGGGCGTGCGCCTCCTCGAGGATCGCCAGGTAGATCCCTTCCTTGCTCCGGAAGTAGTAGTACAGCGCCGGCTTCGTGACCCCGGCCGCCTCCACGATCTCGCGCACCGCGGTCGCGGCGTACCCCTTCTGGTTGAAGATGCGGATGGCGGCCTCCAGCAGCCGCATGCGCACCGACTCGTCGGGAACCGCCTTCGTGTCCTGCACGGCCATCTCACCCCCGAGAGAACGGCCGCCGGCGTGGACGCCGGCGCCTACGTACCGGTAGGTATATGCCCTTGCATATCGACCGTGTCAAGGGGTGCCTACCGGTCGGTAACCAGCGGCGTGTACGCATCCCGGTGCCGCCAGGTTGTGCGCGAGCGGGAAACCCCGCTTGCCCGGTGAGCCGGTTGGGCCTGGAAAAGGACGACACGAGCTCACTGCCAGGTACTCCTGGCCGCGGCCTGTTCGCTCAGGCACGGCCCGGCCAGAGAGAGGGAAGGGGAACCCTCAACCTTCGATTTTCGGCCTTCGACCGGGTCGGTGGGGGACCCTACTTCTTCAGCAAGTCGCGGATTTCCTCGAGCAGCACTTCCTGGCGAGGCGGCGGCGCCGGCGCCGCAGGGGCCGCCTCCTGCTTCCGGCGCAGCTTGTTCATCCCCTTGATCATCAGGAAGATGGCAAATGCAATGATGAGGAAGTCCACGACTTGCTGGATGAACATGCCGTACCTGAGCAGCACTGCCGGCGCGTCGCCCTCGGCGGCCTTCAGGGTGAAGGCGAGCTTGGTGAAGTCCATGCCGCCGACGATCAGTCCGAGGGGCGGCATCAAGACGTCGTTGACGAGCGACGCCACGATCTTGCCGAAGGCGCCGCCGATGATGATGCCGACGGCCATGTCCATGACGTTGCCGCGCATCGCGAACTCTCTGAACTCCTTGAGCATGTGGGCTCTCCTTCCGGTGTCGACGGTGGTGCTGCCAGGAGTCTCGCCGCCGGAGCCGCCCGGTGTCAAGGGGCGCGCGGTGCACGCCGCTGGGGATCTCGCCCGCCTCGGGCGCCGCCGATCGGGCCACGGGCGGAAGCCGCAGCCTCGAGTGCGGCGCCGTGCAGGTGCGGGCGGTTCGCTATACTCCCCCGCTGTGAAGGACGTCTGGATCACCGGAATCGGGCTAGTGACCGCGCTCGGCCCGGATCGCGACACGACCTGGCGCCGCCTGGTGACTGGCGAAAGCGGCATTCGGCCGCTCACGCTCTTCGACCCCTCGGGGTTCCGCACCCGGATTGCGGCCCAGGTCGACGACGCGGCGCTCCCCGCCCTCGATCTGCCGCGCCACTCGAGCCGCGCGACCCGTTTCGCCCTGGTGGCGGCCACCGAGGCGATGGCCGACGCCGGCCTGCCCCTCGACGGCCCACCCCGCCACTGGGCGCTGGTGATGGGCGGTGGCGCCGCCGGGCTGTTCGAGACCGAGGGTTTCATCGGTCGCCGCCTGAGCAAGGGGCCGCGGACCCGCGGTCTATCCGAGTTCGTGGAGCTGCTGCAGGACACCCCGACCGACCGCCTCGCCGCCCGCTTCGGTCTCGAGGGCCCGCGCCTCACCATCACCACGGCGTGCTCGTCCTCGACGCTGTCGGTCGGCATGGCAGCCGAGCTGATCGCCGACGGCCTCGTGGACGTGGCCCTCGCCGGCGGCGCCGACGCCATCTGCCGCCTCACCTACGCCGGGTTCAATTCGCTGCGCGCCGTGGACCTCGCCCCTTGCCGGCCATTCGACCGCAACCGCCAGGGGCTGACCGTGGGCGAGGGTGCGGCCGTCCTCGTCCTCGAGGCCGGGGAGCACGCGCGGGCCCGCGGCGCCCGTCCGTACGCCCGCGTCCTCGGCTACGGCGCCACCAACGACGCGTTCCACATGACGCAGCCGGAGCCGTCCGGCGAGGCCTGGGCGCGCACCCTCCTTGCCGCGCTCGAGGACGCCGGGGTCGGGCCGGACGCCATCGACTACATCAACGCCCACGGCACCGCCACCGAGCAGAACGACGCCGCCGAGTGTGCGGCGTACCGGCGCGTGCTCGGCGAGCGCCTCGCCCGCGTCCCGGTCTCCTCGGTCAAGGGCGCCCTCGGCCACTGCCTGTGCGGCGCCGGCGGGATCGAGGCCGCGATCACGAGCCTGGCCATCGCCCGGCAGGTGGTGCCGCCGACCGTCGGGTTCGCCGAACCCGACCCGGCGTGCCCCGTCGACCCCGTACCGGGCGTCGGCCGCCCACACACCATCGCCTGCGCGGTGTCGTCCTCGTTCGCCTTCGGTGGCAACTCCGGGGTGCTGGTGCTGGGGAGCTGCCGATGACCTCTCGACCGTTCTACATCTGCTCGGCCGGCGTGGTGAGCGCCGCCGGCACCGGGACGGCCAGCCTCGTCGCGGCGCTCGAGAACCCGGCGTGGGACGCGCCTGTGGGTCTCGAGCGCCCGGACGGCCCGTCGCTGCCGGTGGCCGTGTGCCGCGATTTTTCCCCCCGCAACGTGCTGCCGCCGCTGGTCGTGCGGCGGCTCGACCGCCCTGCGAGGCTCCTCGCCGTCGCCGCCCGCGAGGCGCTCGCGGCCGTGGGGGAGGAGCTGCCGTGGGATCGCCAGCGGGTCGGAGTCGCGGCCGGCACGTGGAACGCCGGGACCTCGGCGCTCGTCGACGTGCTGCGAGCCGTGTTCCTTGCCTCCCCCGAGGAGGCGCCGCCGGCGCAGTTCCCTTCCACCGTCGCCAACGCTCCGGCCAGTCAGCTCGGCATCCTCGAGCGGCTGGGCGGCCCCAACCTGACGTTTGCCGAGAAGCAGGCGAGCGGGCTGCGGGCGCTCGTCGAGGCGGCACGTCTGCTGGCGCACCGGCGGGCCGTGGCGGCTCTCGCCTGCGGCGTCGACGAGGGCGACTGGCTCAACGCCGAGGGGTATGCCCGGCTGGGCGCGCTCGCCGACCGGCCCGGGCGCGCCGGCATGCGACTGGGGGAAGGCGCGGTCGTGCTGACTCTGGCCCCGGAGCCGACCGGTACGCCGCTCGCCCGGCTCGCCGGGTGGGCGTCGGCCGGCAGCGCCAGCCAGCCGTGGCTGTACCCCGACCGCCCGGATGCGCTGGCCGGTGCCTGCCAGCGCGCCCTCGAGGCCGCCGGGTGTGCCCCATCCGACGTCGACCTCGTGCTCTCGCTCGCCAACGGCATCCCGCGCCTCGGAAGGCTGGAGCTGGCCGTGCTCGAGAGCGTGCTCGGACGCCACCGCCCGGCGGCCCTGTCGATCAATGAGCGGCTGGGCGACGCCGGTTTTGCCAGCTTGCTGCGCGTTGCCGTGGCGGGACTCGTGCTGGCCGGACGTGCGAGGCCGGCGTGGGCGCCGGCCCCCCACCTCGCCGCTGCCGGCTTCGCCCCCTTCACGACCCGGCCGCGCACCGCTCTTGTCACCGCGATGGCAGGCGGTGGCTCGTGCCTGGCCGCCGTCCTCGCCGGGGTCTAGCCCACCTCCCGCAGCCGTTCGAGGATGCGCTCGTGGTGCGTGCCCGGCCAGTACACCTGCCCACAGTCGCGGCAGCGCGAAAACGAGTCGGCGTGGGCGGCCACGTACGGCGGGACGAGGGCGGCGACCTGTCTCCTGTCGGTGGCCTCGAGGGCGCCGTTGCAGCGGGAACAGCGGGTGAAGAAGCGAGCCGGGTCGAGCCTCAGCCGCAGCCGCGCGCAGACCTCGCGGAGCTGCTCCGGCACCTCGGTGGCCTGGATACACAGCACCCGCGGCCCGGCCCGTGCCGCCAGGCTCCGGTCGCGCGTCAGTAGCCAGCGCTCGTCCCGCCGTGCCGTGGCCGCCAGTTCGGCGTCGTCCACCGCCGCCGAAAAGGCGGTGTCGAACCCGGCGAGGCGCAACCAGCGCGCCAGGGCGCCGAGCATCGCATCGCACTGGAAGCGCGGAGCCTCCATGCCCCATTGTATGTGTTAGCATGAGCCAGATGAGGTTTCCAGCGCTTGCACCGGAGGTGTCCATGAGCTCGACTCGGGACTTGCGTCAGGAGCTTGCCCGCCAGGACCCGGAGTACGCTCGCCTGCTGGAGGAGCACCAGGAGCGGGAAAGACGGATCGCCGAGCTGCGCGCCAAGGGCTGGCTGACGACCGAGGAGGAGCAGGAGGAAAAGCGCCTCAAGAAGGAAAAGCTGCGATTCAAGGACCAGATGGAGGCGCGGTTGCGCAAGCACGCGCCGCAGGCCTGATGTTGCCGCTCGCTCCCGAGGGGTACCCGTTCATCCTCGTGCCCCTGGCGGCGGGCGTGTTGGCAGCGGCGTTCGGGTACTGGCCCGTGGCAGCCGTGCTGTGGCTCGTCGCAGCCTTTTGCGTGGCGTTCTTCCGCGACCCGGCCCGTGCGAGCGGCGCGCCGCCGGCGGCGATCCTCGCTCCGGCCGACGGCAGGGTCTGCCTGGTCGGGGCCTCGCCCTCCTCGGTGGTCGAGCTCGGGCTGCCGGTCCAGGTCTCGATCTTCATGTCGCCCGCCAACGTGCACGTGAACCGGGCGCCGGTCGCCGGCACCGTCCGCGAGGCCCGCTACTCGCGCGGGCGGCACTTCCCGGCGTTCCAGGACAAGTCGTCCGACGCCAACGAGCACAGCTTCGTGCTCCTCGACAGCGCGCAGGGACCGGTGGCGTTCAAGCAGGTCGCCGGCACGCTGGCGCGCCGCGTCGTGTGCGATCTGGTCGCCGGCCAGCGGGTCGAGCGCGGCCAGAGGGTCGGGATCATCAAGTTTTCGTCGCGGGTCGACCTGTTTCTCCCGGCCGGCGTCGAACTGCACGTGGCGGAGGGGGAGCGCACGCGCGCCGGGGTGACCGTGGTGGCGTCGTTCCCAGCCGAGGCGGGGCTGCCGGCATGAGGTGGCGGCGCCCGCGCCGCCTGCGGCCGGCCCGCTTACCGGCGCGAAGCTCCCTGCGCAAGGGGATTTACCTCCTCCCGACGTTGTTCACCGTCGCCAACATGGGGTGCGGCTTCGCAGCCGTGCTCGCGGCGCTGCACGACCGGTTCTGGCTCGCCGGCTGGCTCATCGTGTTCGCCGCGGTGTGCGACGGCCTGGACGGGCGCATCGCCCGCCTCACCAACGCCACCTCCGAGTTCGGCAAGGAGTACGACTCGCTCGCCGACGTCGTGTCGTTCGGCATGGCGCCGGCGCTGCTCGTGTACCAGTGGTCGCTGCGCTCGCTGGGACGCTGGGGGTGGTTCGTCGCGTTTCTCTTTCTGGTTGCCGGGACCGTGCGCCTGGCTCGCTTCAACCTCAACGTGCACGCGATCGACCGCCGGTTCTTCATGGGCTTGCCGATTCCGGCCGGCGCCGGGGCTCTCATCGTGCTGTGCCTCGTCAACCCCGAACCGGTGCTGGACCGGCCTTGGGTGTTCGCCGTGTGGGGGTACGTGCTCACGGTCTCCCTGCTCATGGTTTCCACGCTTCCCTACCGCTCGTTCAAGACGGTCAACCTGCGCCAGCGCTGGCCGGCGAGCGCCTTCTTCGCGGTGGCGCTCGGAGTGGCGCTGCTGGTCCTGCTCCAGGAGGTGGCGCTGGCGGCGCTGGCCGGGCTCTACTTGCTGGCCGGGCCGGTCGAAACCGTGTGGCGGCGGGCGGCCGGCCGTCCCATCCGTCTCCGGCTCGAGGCCGAGGCCAGCGAGACCGAAGCCGACAACCCCGAGGTGGTGCCGGATGCTGACCGTCCTTGATCCCGTGACGCGGCGCGGTCGGGCGCTGTGCGAGGCGCTGGCGGAGGCTTTTCCCGAGCAGGGCCAGGCGTACTTCCACACGACCGGGGCGGACGAGCACCTCCTCGCCGAGGTGGCCGGGCAGGCCAGGCTCGTGCGGCCGCTCGACGATCTCGACGAGCTGGCCGGCAGCACGGCGGTCATTCTCACGGCGCCGCCGGCCCCCGCCGTCGCGGCGCGCCTCGCCGCCTGGCTCGAGGGCCAGCCGGAGCTGCGCGTGATCGACTGCTCCCTGCCGCCGGTGCTGCCGGCGGGTCGGACCGCGGTATTCGGTGCCCGGCGCGAGCCGCTGCCGGGTGCCCGCCGCCTGCAGGCGCTCGACCCAGCCCTCTCGGGGCCGTCGATCGTGCTCGAAGCCTTCACCTCGCTGGGTCTGGCGGCAGCCCACCTGACGCTGCTCACCCCGGCGGCGGACGCCGGCGAAGAGGCCGTCGAGGAGCTGGCAGGGCAGGGTGTGGCCCGCCTCTCCGGCCAGCGCCCGGCACGGGCCCGGCTCCTGCCTGGCATCGTGGCGTTCGACAGCGGCCCGGTCTCGCCGGCTCGCCACGAGCACCTGGGTGCCCAGCTTAGGCAGCTCGGCCTGGCGGCGGTCCCCACCGTGACCGCCCTGGCCACGTCGTGCTTTCACGGCCACCTGGCGGTGCTGGCGTTGACGTTCGACCCGGGGCGCCGGGGCGCCGAGCTCGAGGCGGCACTCCGGCGGCAGCCTCGCGTGCAGCTCGTGCGGCCGGGAAAGCTCGGCATGCTCTCGGCGGTCGTGGACAGCGACCTGGTGCGGTGTGGCGAGTTGGCGGGCGGTGGGGAGTACTGGAGCCTGCTGCTGGCTTACGACGGCAGCCAGCTCGTGGGCCCGGCCGCCGTCGTCGACCTGCTGGCGCGCCTCACAGCGGCCTGAGCTCGACGATCGCCTCGCCGGCCACGTCGCGGCCGTCCCCCAGGCGAACCCCCCAGCGCGCTCTCGGCTGGCTCGGCCGCGCGACGAAGGTGACGGCGGCACCGCCCGTCTTCCCCCGGGGCGCCACGAAGGTCAGGTAGAACCGCAGCACCGAAGCCTCGCGCAGAACGGTGGAACGCAGCGTGCCGCCCTCCAGCCGGCCGAACTCGAGGCCGTTGAAGTCGCCCATCCGCACGTCGGCCACCTGCCCCGGGACCACCTGCAGCTCGACCCAGTTGCCGGTGGAGGAGACGGCGCTCGCGTGCGGGGTGGGGTTGGCCAGCGCCAGGCCGAGCGTGTTGCCCGACCAGGTGGTTTCCACGACCGGCGCGGGGGCCGGGCCACCTCCCCGCAAGTAGTCGATCAGCGCCTCGCGGGAAAGGCCGATCGTCGGCTCCGGGGCCGGCAGCCCCACGGTGTCCCACCCCTCGAGGCCGGCCCGGGCCGGCCTCAGCACCCAGCCGAGGTCCCGGTGATAGCGGGCGGTGTCGTAGGCGGTCACCTCGATGCGCTGGCCGGGGCTGACCAGCGTTCCGCCCCAGTCCAGGCTGCGCTGGAGCACGAACACGTCGCCGCCGGAGCCGGGCTGGTACGCCGACACACCGGGGCGGGTGAGCAGCCCGAGCGCCGCTCCCGCCGGCCCCGGAGGTGGCGTGACTCGCGGCAGCACCACGATGCCGGCCCGGTACGAGATGCCTCGCGCATCGAGAGCGTCGAGCCCTTCCCGGTCGTCCCGGGTGGTCGAGGACGGCAAGGCGAGCGCCTCGGGGTTGCCGAAGCACAGCGCCACCGGCTGCACGCCCTTCAACCCTCGCTTCGGGAAGTGGGCCACGAGCTCCCCCAGCGGGAGGGCGAGTTCCACCTGCCGCCGTACCTTGCCGGCCACCTGTGTGGCAAAGGTGGCGAGCCCCTCGCCCCAGCGGCGGGAGGCAAGAATGAGCGAGCCGCTCGTGCCCACTTTGCCCTCGATGGCCGCGAGCTGGACCGCGAAGCGGGCCGCGTCGCCGCTGCGCCGCAGCTCCCCCTCGACCCACACCACGACGTGGATGGTGGCGCCGGACAGCGCCCCGAGATCGGACGGAACGTCGGCCTCGAAGTGCGACACGCCGTCGCCGAGCGTCACCTTGCCCGACGGCAGGCAGAACCCGCGGACGTTGGCGCCGCGCAGCGCCGTGACCGTGTCGGCGTCGGGGACGCCGGCGAGCAGCCAGACGCGGTGCGTGACCTGGCGCTCTCCGCCGGTCGCGGCTGCCGCCGCCAGGAGCAGCGCCGCGGTCGCCGAGACCATCCCCCGAACGCAACTCATCGCCGGCATGCTATCAGACCCCGGGAAACCACAGCCGCACCTCGAGCCCGCGTTCGCGGTTGCGTGCCTCAACCCGGCCCCCGGCCCGGGCGAGCACCCGCGCCACCACCGCCAGCCCCAGCCCGCTGCCCTCCGAGGTCGTCGAGAAGTGCGGCTCGAACAGCCGGCCCAGCAGCTCCTCCGGCACCCCCCCGCCGGTGTCGCGCACCGCCAGCACGACACCGCCGTCTCCCGGGCCGACCTCCACCTCGACCGCCCCACCCCGCTCGCCCAGCACCCGCACGCTGTTCTCGATGAGGTGCCGGAGCGCTCGCTCCACCCACCGCGGGTCGGCCACCACCGGGGCTCCTTGCCCGCGCACCTCCAGCTTGATCCCGCGGCCTGAAAGCACGCGGTACTCTTGCTCCACGCGTCGGGCCACCTCGAGCAGGTCGAAAGGCGCGGCGTCCCATTGCTCGAGGGCGGCCAGGTTGCCGAACGAGCGGGCGACCTCGCGCAGGTGCTCCACGCGCTCCAGGATCTGGCTCGCCGCCACTGCTGCGATGGCCGCAACCTGCTCGGGGCCCCCGGCGAGCGCGGCCTGCAGCTCCTCCGCCCACAGCCGGATGGGGGTGAGCGGGTTCTTGACCTCGTGGGCGGCGATGCGGGCCAGCTCGGCCAGCGAGGCGAGCCGCTCGGCCCGGGCCAGCTCGGAGAGGTCCTCGAGCACGATGAGCAGCCTGGATGGCGC
This sequence comes from Thermoanaerobaculaceae bacterium, assembly GCA_035384965.1. Lineage (GTDB taxonomy): Bacteria > Acidobacteriota > Thermoanaerobaculia > Thermoanaerobaculales > Thermoanaerobaculaceae > JAAYVZ01. The sequence continues at coordinate 10,567 of DAOOJE010000027.1, read as the reverse complement.
CTCGCCGAGCGGCACGACCGTGGCCCTCCAGCGGGCCTCCGGCTGGCCCCGTGGCTGCACCACCTCCTCCAGAGTCTTGCCGCCTGCGACCCGATCCGCCAGTTCCTCGAGCGGGGCCGGCAGCAGGTGAGCGAGCCCACGTGCGTCCAGGCCCTCGCCGACCAGCCGCCGCGCCGCCGGGTTGGCGAGCTGGACGGCGCCACGCCGGTCGACCACCAGCACGGCGGCTGACAGGGCGGCCAGCACGCGCTCGCGCAGGTCGCGCTCGCGGCGCAGCTCCTCCTCCCGCCGCTGCACGCCGCTCGCCATGGTGGTGAACGCCCTCCCCAGCGCGCCGAGATCCTCGTCCCGGCCGGCGGGCAGCGCCGGCACGGGGAGCCCGTGCTCGAGGCGGCGCGCCGCACCCACGAGGCGCCGCAGCGGGCGTGCCAGCCGTCGTCCCAGCCGGTCGGCGACCAGGAGCGCCAGCGCGAGCGCCAGCACCCCGGTGACGGCAAACCACTCGGCCGGGGTGGGGCGGACCGCCAGCCCGCCGACCCCCAGCCCGAGCGCCGCCACCACCACCGGCTCTCCCCCGACCTGCAACGGAGCGTGCACCGACGTCGTCTCCCCGCTTGCCACCACCGGCTCGCGCCAGCCGCGCACCGCCCGGACGAACGCTTCCTCCGGCGCGAGCCGGGGCACGCGGCCCAGAGCCACGTGGTCTGGCCTCGTGCACGAGGTGAGCGCCCCCGAGCGGTAGACCGCGACGGTGCCGCCCGTTTCCCGCACCAGCCAGGCGAGCCCGTCGTCCTGCGCGGCGGCCGAGAGCGAGCGGCTCACGGCGCGCCCCAGCTCGAGCTGGGCCCGCTCGCGCTGCTGCGCCCACTGCGCCGGCAGTACCTGGGCGAGCAGCAGCACCGGCGTCACCGTTGTGGCCGCCAGCAACACCCGCAGCCGGCCGAGGAACGTGTGCCGCTGCAGCCACCACCGCCGCCAGCGGCGACGCCCGGCCCACAGGCCGAGCGGCAAGGCGCCCCAGAGCGCCAGAGCGGCCAGCTCGAGGGCCTGCCCCGCGAGCGGCAGGCGCACCCACGGCACCGCGACGACGCGGTCGCCGACCGCCCGCAAGTAGGCCGGCAGCACCTGTTCGCCGACCCCCACACGCCCCCAGCTCCGCCCGGCTGCCAGCGCGGCCCCGACCCGCGTCGGCGAGAGCGGCTGGAACGTGGCGCCGCGGCCGAGCGGGGCCCCGGAGCGGTCGAAGACCGCCACCGGCTGCCCGGACCTCGTCTCGGTCAGGGCAGAGAGCAGGTCGTGGGGCGGCGGCGGGGCCGTCACCTGCAGGAGCCAGCCGCCGGGAAGACAGCGGCGTGCCAGCTCGTTCGGCTGGCTGTCGCCCCGCCAGGAGGCGTCACCCCAGACCCCCGCCACGACTCCGCTGGGATCCACGAGTTCCATTGCCGCTCCGGGCAGCGCTCGCGCCAGCCCCGCACCGACCGCGACGCGGCCCAGCGCCACCATGCGCTCTCCCGCCTCCGGCCGGGCCAGACCCGCGAGCGTCTCCTCGCCGAGCCGCGCCAGCGTGTCGCGCGCCGCGGCGGCGGCCACCTCGGTGGTGGCGAGGGTGGCGTCGGTCGCCGCCACGAGCTCGGCGCGCCCGTTGACCTGCTCGGCCGTCACCAGGACGCCGGCCGCCACCGCCGCCGCGGGCAGCAAGCGGCGGCCGGCTCCGCCCGGCCAGACGACCAGCGCCACCCCCGCGGCCACCAGCCACGGCTCGCCACGGAGGACCCCGACGATGAGCGGCAGCCAGGCAGCGGCGCGCACCACCGCGTGGTGTCCAGCGCCGGGCCTGTCCGCCGCCCGGATGGCCAGGACCCAGGCCAGCACGAGCGCCCACGAGACGGCGCCGGGCCACAGCGGCGACCCGGCTCCGGCGCCGCCCTGGAGCTGGCGGAGCGCCCACGGCGTGGCGCCGGCGAGCGCCCCCAGGACAGCGGCGGGGAGCAGGGCCGGTGCGCGCCGGCCCCACGGGCTGCCGGCTGCGAGCGCCGCCGCCGCGACCGCGGCAACCAGCCACCACCCGCGCCCCGCCCAGCCGGCCGCCACGGCAGTGAGGAGCGCGAGCAACCCCGCCGGCGCCCGCCATCCGGGCGGCAGGCCCCAGGCCAGGACCAGCAGCGCCAGGGCGAGAGCGAGCGCCGGCTGGCTGCCGAGCGCGGGTGGGCGAGGCCGGACCGACAGGCGTAGCAGCGGCGTGCCGGCGGCGGTCAACACCCCCTCTCCCTGCGGATCGGCCGCCACCTCGGCGAGCCGGCCGGCGCTCACGCCGAGCAGCCGGCGAGTTCCACCCTCCGGCAAGCGCACGCCAGCCAGCAACGCGCCGACGGCCCGGCCGCTCTCGAGCACCGGCTCCCGCCACCAGATCCAGGTCTCGCCGACCCCGCCTTCCGCCACCACCGCCCGGTCGCCGAGCGGCCGGAGGCGGAGAGGCAGGCGCGGCCGCGGCCCGGCCCACCCCACCGGCAGCGACCTCTCGTTGATGACCACCAGCGCGTCGGGGCGGGCCGGCAACCGCGATCCGCACCGTTGCGCCACTGCAAACGCCGCCTCGGGCGTGGCCTCGCCCCCCACCCCCGTGAGTACCGCCAGGATCTCGTCGCTCCCGCCCAAAGCACCGAGGGCATCGGCGATTTCGACCACCCGCGCTTCCGCGGCGGCCGCGATTTGCTCGGGTGAGCGCCGCGCCGGAACCCCGGCGTCGGTCGCCAGCGCCGCCACCGCCAGCCCCGCCACTGCCCACCGCTGCCACGCCCGCGTGCCGCGCCCCAGCCAGAGGGAGAGGCCGACCAGCGGCAGGCGCCAGGCCATGCTGAGCGGGCCGAGCCCCGGCCACGGGCCGGCGGCCGCCGCTGCGGCGGCTAGCGCCGCTACACGCCACCACTCATCCCCGGCCGGAGGCCCTGGCGCGCGCCGCGGAGGGGTGCTCACTGCGTCCTCGCTCCTTGCTCGCCGGCGGGCATGTGCGGCCACCTCACGTGCCGAGCGGTACCGGAGCCGTGCGCTCGAGCGCCGCAACCGCGGCCGGCGGCACCGGACCCGGCACATCCAGAAGCGGCCGCACCAGCTCCACCCACGCCAGAAAACGCAGCATCTCGGCGCTCGGAAGCGGCGGAGAAGGGTCGCGGCCGAGGCTCGCGGGGTTGACAGGCCGACCGTTGAGCGTGACGCGGTAGTCGACGTGCGGCCCGGTCGCCAGCCCCGTCGAGCCGACGTAGCCGATGACCTGTCCCTGCTCGACGCGGGCCCCCGGCCGGATGCCGGCCGCGAAGCGCGAGAGGTGCAGGTAGGCGGTCACGTAGCCGCCGGGGTGCCGGACCTCGACCGTGTTCCCCCTTCCACCGCTCGGGCCTGCGAAGCTCACCGTTCCGCTGCCCGTGACCATCACGGGCGTGCCCACCGGCGCGGCGTAGTCGACCCCCCAGTGGGGGAGCGTCCGGCCGAGGACGGGGTGCATGCGGCTGGCCGAAAAGCGCGAGGTGATGCGCGACAGCCGCAGCGGCGCCCGCAGGAACGGTTTGCGCAGCGCCCGGCCCTGGCCGTCGTAGGTCCCGGCAACGCCTCCCGCCGGGAGGTAGCGGTAGGCGGTGAAGGTCCGGTTCCGGCCCTCGTAGACGGCAGCGATCACCGGGCCATACGCCACTGTCCTGCCCCTTGCACGCACCTTCTCGCACAGCACCGCGAACGAGTCGCCCAGCTGCACCTCGCGGTGGAAGTCGATGTCCCACTGGAAGAGCTCGGCGAGCGCCAGCGCCAGATCGTCGCTCTCTCCAGCCTCGGCCACGGCCGCGAAGAGCGACGACGCGATGGTGCCCCGCACCACGACCAGCTCCTTCTCGAGCGGCCTCGGCTCGCGGCGGCCCCGCACCGCCTCTCCCTCGCGCTCGAGCACCACGTCGGCGCGCCAGTCCGGGGTGAGCCTGAGGCGGAGCAGGTTCCCCTCCATGTCCAGCACTGCCTCGGCTTCCAGGCCCACGGGCAGCGCCCGCACGTCGAGGTGCTCCTGCGCTTCGGCCAGCCACGCCGTGGCGTCGCGGGCGGGGATCCCCAGACGGCCCATCATCCCCCCGAGCGTCTCCCGCGTGGACAGGGTCGCCCGCCGGGCGACGGTCGCGGGTTCCGCCCGGCGCGCCGGCATCGGTACGAGCAGCTCGGGGGCGGGGACCGGCACATCTCGCCACGCCGCCCCCACCACCAGCCCGACCGCCAGTGCGGCAAACCCGAGCTGGTGCAGCCTCGGCCGGCTGCCGGGGCAGCGCCGGCACGGCTCGGGGTGCGGCTGCGGCGGGCGCTCGTCGAGCATGGTCAGATGCTAGCAAAACGCCCCGGCGAACCGGGGCGTGGAGCGACGAGCGAACGCGGGGCGGGTCAGTTGGCCTGGGCGGCCGTGGCGAGGCGCTCGCCGTCGCCTCCGAAGTACCGGTCGATGCCGAGGTTTTCCGAGCGCACGCGGTGCGGCCGGTGGCGCAGGTAGTTGTAGCGGATCCCGTACGACAGCAGCGAGCGCTCGAGCAGGCGGCGCCCGCGGTACAGCCTCGACATGACGGTGCCGACCGGGATCGCCAGGATGTCGGCCACCTCCTTGTACGAGTAGCCCTCGATGTCGACCAGCAGCACGACGACCTTGTAGTTGTGGGGAAGGGCGACCAGCGCCTGGCGCACCTCGGCGTCCCACGAGGCGTCGAGAATCTCGTCCTCGGGCGTGCGGGCGAGCGCCCCTTCCACCTGGATGAGCGCCGACTCGAACGTTTCCTCGAACTCGGCGAAGTCCACCTGGCCGGGGAGCTGCTTGCGCCGCCTGTACTCGTTGATGAAGGTGTTCTTGAGGATCTTGAACAGCCATGCCTTGAGGTTGGTGCCGGGCTGGAACGAGGAGTAGTGCCGGTAGGCCTTGAAGTACGTTTCCTGCACCAGGTCCTCGGCGTCCTCCGGCTTGCGCGCGAGCCGCAGCGCGGTCTTGTAGAGCTGGTCACGGTAGGGAAGCTGGCCGTTTTCGAAGTTCCAGGCGTTGGGTGTGTCCATCGATCCTCCCCTGCGACCGCTTCAATTTAAGAGATCGTGAGACCAAATGTCAAGGCATGCTTGAGAGACATTTCACACATTATGTTGAACCGCATGGTAATAAAAGAAATCCCGACAGCAAACACGGATGCCTCCGTCGGAATTGCGCATCGGGCCGGCGCGCGAGATCCCTCCGATGCCGGGGCCTGAGGAGGCGAGCCGGTCAGTGCACCGTGGGGCCACGCGCCCCGCCGTCGAGCACCCGCCAGCCACGCCGGCGCTCGAGGCGGCGCAGCCTGGCGCGGGCGACGCGCCGCTCGATCGTGAGGCGCCAGCGGCGGAAGGTGCCCGGACGCACCCACATCCAGGCGGCGCCAGTGGCGGTGGCGACGCCGACCAGCCCCGGCAGATCGCGGGTGGCCAGAAACCCCACGAACGCCAGCCCGAGGCCAACGAGAGGGAAGTACAGCGCCCGCACCGGCAGCACGAAGAACAGGTACACCACCGTGTCCGGAGCCAGCGCCGCAAACGCCGCGAGCATCACCGCCATGAGGAGGCGCTGGCCCTGCATGAGCTGGAACGGCATTCCCAGGCCGTGCGCGAGCGCCGGCCAGGCCGCGGCCGCCAGGCTCGCCGCGACGCCGCCCGCCGCCCCGACCCCGACGCACATCGTCCAGAAGCGGCGCCGGCCCAGCCGCGCCCGCACGTCGCGGGCGAAGAAGAAAAGAATCACCAGCTCGAGCACGAACCAGAGATCGGGGACCCCGAACCCCACGAACGGGTAGCTCACGAGGCGCCAGAGCTGCCAGCCCGTCCACACCCCCGGAGTCAGGCGGAGTGCCGCCGGGAGCGCTGCGGTGGCCGCGAAGAACTGCAGGACGAAGGTCGCGAAGAGCACGGCCAGCAAAGCCACCAGATCGGCCGGCGGGCGTAACCGTCCCCCGGCCAGCGGCCACGTCGGGCCCGACATGCGGCGTGGGTACATGCCACCTCCCGGCTCCATCATCGGCCGGCGCCGGCCTGCCGGCAACCCTGCCGGGCCGCGACGGCGACCGTTGGGGTGCGGGAGGCACGGGGCCGCGGGCCCCGGGGTGGTACGCTTGCGGCAATGAGCACCCCGTGGCCCGCCCCGCTCTCGCCCCCCGGCGCCTCGCGTTTCGACCGGGGCAAGGCGGCGACGCTCGCTGCCATCGTGGTGCCGGTCCTGCTGCTGTGGAGCACGCCGATCGTCTGGCCGCTCAAGATCCTCGTCGTGTTCTTCCACGAGCTGTCGCACGGTCTGGCGGCGATGCTGACCGGCGGTAGCATTCTCCGGATCGAGGTCGTCGCCGGGCAAGGCGGCGTCTGCTGGACGGCCAGCGGCAACCGCTTCATCGTGCTGAGCGCCGGCTACCTGGGAAGCCTGCTGTGGGGCTCGGGCGTGCTGCTGGCGGCCACCTCGACGAGGCGGGACCGGGCCGTGGCCGTGGGCCTGGGTGCCGTCATCGTCGGCGCCACGTTGCTGTGGGTGCGGCCAGTTGTGGGGTTCGGGTTCGGCTTCCACCTCGCGGCCGGCGTCGCCTTCGTCGCCCTCGGCTGGCTGCTGCCCGACGCCGCGAGCGACCTCGTGCTCAAGGTCTTCGGGGTCACGAGCTGCCTGTACGTCATCCCGGACATCTGGTCGGACACCATTGCTCGCTCCCACCTGCGCTCGGACGCGCGGATGCTGGCCGAGCTGACACATGTCCCGACGGTGGTCTGGGGAAGCCTGTGGATCCTCGCCTCGCTTGCCGTGTGCGCAAGCGTGATGTGGCTTTGCTTCCGGCGCACCGACGCCCCGGCACCTTCTCCCGGCGGCCTGCCGTGAGGGTGCAGCGCCTGACCGCCGCCGCGGCGCTGCTCGCCGCCTCCCTCCTGGCAGCTCCTGCCGAGGTTGCGCCAGGTTCCGTCGTGCGCTGGGGCGCACCGGGAGTGACCGTCTGCCGGTTCGAGGGGCGCACGTGGGCACCGCTGGGTGAGGTGTGCTTCTTCCCGGTCGACCTCCTGGCCACCGGGACCTTGACCTTCGAGCGGACGAGAAACGGCCGCATCGAGCGCGTCCAGCGCCGGGTCGGCCGCTACCCGTACCCGGAGCAACGCCTTCGGGTGCCCGAGCGCATGGTCAACCTGTCGCCGGAGGACCTGGCGCGGGTGGAGCGCGAAAACGCCCGCATCGCCCTGCTGTGGCCACGCGAGTCGGAGGTGCGTTTCACCCTTCCGCTCGCGCCGCCACTGCCGCCGTCGTTCAGGGGCGAGCGCTTCGGCCACCGCCGGGTCTTCAACGGCCAGCCGCGCAGCCCCCACAACGGCCTCGACTTCAAGGCGCCGGCCGGGACGCCGGTCACGGCGCCCGCCGACGGCGTGGTGGTGCTCGCCGAGGAGCACTTTTTCGCCGGCAACTCGGTGTTCGTCGACCACGGCGGCGGCCTTATCTCGATGTGTTTCCACCTCGCCGACCTGCCAGTGCGCGAGGGGCAGGAAGTGCGCCGCGGCGAGGTCCTCGGGCACGTCGGCTCGACCGGCCGCGCCACCGGGCCGCACCTGCACTTCGGCCTGCGCTGGCACGGGGCTCGCATCGACCCCGGCCTCCTGTTCGGGCCACCCGAGCGGCTGCCCTCCCTGGACCCGTGATGCCCCGCCGAGGTGCCGGCAGGCTCGCTGCAGCCGCGCTCGCGGTGAGCCTCGCGTCGGCTGCCGACGCCGAACTCGCAATCGAGATCGAGGCTCCGGAGCGCCTGCAGCCGGCCGCGGCGCGGACTCGCGCCGCCGTCCCGGATCTCGCCGCCATGCTGGAGCTGCTCGGGGGCCCGCCGACACCGGTCCGGGTCCGCATCGTGCTGGCCGAGGAGGGCTCGGAACCGGCGGGGCGCGTGCCGTCCTGGGTTGCGGCCTACGCCGTGCCCCCGCTCGACACGATCGTGGTCTTCCCGGCTCGCACCCCAACCTATCCCGACCGCAACCTCCCCACCCTGCTCGCCCACGAGATCGCGCACTTGCTCGTCTTTCGCGCCTCGGGGGGGGCGCGGTTGCCGCGCTGGTTCGAGGAGGGGGTGGCCACGGTGGGGGCCCGCGAGTGGGGGCTCGAGGACGGCGCCCGCTTTGCTGCTGCTGTCCTCGGCCCGGGCCCGAAGACGCTCGAGGAGGTCGAGCGCGGGTTCGCCCTCGACCCGCCTCGCGTCGCCCGCTCCTACGCTCTTTCTGCCGCCCTCGTGCGCTACCTCCTGCGGCTGGCGGGGCCGGACGCGGTGGCGGTCCTGCTCGCCCGGGTGCGGCGCGGCGAAAGCTTCGAGACCGCCTTCCTGCGCACCGCCGGGCGACCGCTCGTCCGCTTCGAGGCGGACTTTTTCGGCGACGAGGTGATCTGGCGCACCTGGGTGCCGGTCCTCTCGAGCACTGCGGCGCTGTGGACGCTCATCACCGGCCTCGCGCTGGTGGCGATCTGGCGCCGCCGGCGGCGCGACGCCGAGATCCGGGCCCGCTGGGCCGAGGAGGAGTCCGCGCCCGAGCCCGGGCCCGCCGAGGAGGACCCCCGGCGGTGGAACTGAGTACACTTGGCCGGGTCGGAAATAGGGGAGGGTTCGATGCGCAAGCTCGTTGCCGCGGTGATGCTCATGTCGGCCGCCGTCGCCGGTGCCCAGAACCTGGAGGATGCGCTCGAGCGCACCTACAAGGGTGCCTGGGTGCTGACCCGGGTCGAGATGTGGTCCGACTGCACCGGCTTCTTCACCAACAACGACATTGCCGGCGTGCGCGTGTCGAGCCGCGGCAGCCGGCGCTTCGAGCCCGGTGAGCTGGCCCGCATCGAGAAGGTCAGCCTCAAGGCGGAGCGCGTCGAGCTGTACGCGGCCGTCGACGAGCCGGTGCTGGTGCCCCGCCGGGAAGGCCCTTTCACGCTGTTCGACGAGCGGCGCTGCAAGGCGGAACTGCGCATCGCGGTCCCGCGCGAGGCGGTGCGGCGCGGTGATGCGGGGGTCATTCACGGCCTCATCGAGGATGTCCTGTCGAGCTTCGACACCCGCGAGGCGGCCCGCCACGCCCGCGCCTGGAACGGGCGCGAGCGCGAGCCGTACCCGCCCGACTACGAGCGAACCCTGGCCCGCTACGAGGTGTGGAAGGTCGAGCAGGCCAACGCCCGCATCGCCGAGGTGCAGGCCGCCGCGCTCGAGGAGGCGAACCGGATTGCCGCCCGGCTCGAAGACAACCCCGATTACTTGCGGGGGTTGTCGGCCGGCTCGCAGGCCATGCGGAGCTGGACGCCTCCGGCCTGCTCGTCGCTGCCATACGCTTCCTTCGCCGAGCGCAGCGCGCCGCCGCCACCGCGCGGTATCGACGACCCCCGCGCCTTCGAGCGCGGCTTCAAAGACGGGCAGGCGCTCGTCTACCACGTCAAGCTGGCGCAGAGGGCTCCGGCGTGCCTGCAACCCCTGCCGGCGCTGCCGTGAACCCGGCCGGCCCTTCCTGCGTTTGAACCGCTGACGGAGGTGGTTGTGCGAGCCCTCGCGATTCCGGCTGTGCTGCTCGTCCTGGCGGTCCCCGCAGCAGCGGGGGAGCGCGTCCTCGACCTTTCTCGTTCGCTCGATGGCATCGCCAAGGTGGTGGTCGCCGCCGGCGTCGGGGAGGTCCAGGTCACCGGCGATGCCCCCGGCGACACCCTCGAGGCGCGGGTGGAGCTTTCCCCCAAGAGCGGCTTCTGGGGCTCCCGCAGCCGCCGGGCCATCGAGCGCGCCGAGCTGGTCGCGACGGTCAAGGGCGACACCCTCACGCTGCGCGTCACCCCGCGCGAGAGCGACCACGGCTTCGGCGAGGAGTGGACGATCCGCCTGCCGGCGCGCCTGGCGGTGAGCATCGACCTCGGGGTGGGCGACGTGAGCGTGGCCGACACCCGCGGCGACATCGACGTGAATCTCGGCGTCGGCGACGTACGCATCGAGAGCGAGCACCGCGCCTTCGGCGACATCCGCGCTAGCACCGGGGTGGGCAGCGCCACGCTGCGCACGCCCGAAGGGCGCGAGAGCGGTGAGGGGTTCGTCGGCCAGAGCCTGCGCGGGCGCGGCCCCGGAGGGTCGGTCATCAAGGTCTCCATCGGCGTCGGCGAGGCCGAGATCCGGCTGCGCTGAGCCGGGAGACCTCAGATGGGTCCGTCAGGAGAAAGCAGAAATGCCGATGATGGCGGGCGCACACAGCGGTGAGCGCCCGAGGCGTACGTGCACCGTACGCCGCAGGGGCCGATCCCCGAGTCCGCCCGTCGGCGCGGCACGATCCGCCCTCGTGGCAGGAGCCGGCTGAGATTCTCCTGCCGAGACCGGCGCGCGCCGGGAACCGCCCGAACGCCCAGGGCTCCGTCACCGTGACTGGAAGGCTGAGCGTTAGGAGCGTGATAGGGAGGGGGCTGGACAAGCCGGTCTGGACATGATAGAGATGGAGCATGAAGCCGGGAAGGCTGACAGCGGCGGATGTCAACACTCTTTAGAAATGTCCCCTTGGGAGCTCGATAGAAATGACCCCC
>DAOOJE010000026.1:0-58547 GCA_035384965.1 Thermoanaerobaculaceae bacterium | reverse complement strand
CTCCCTATCACGCTCCTAACGCTCAGCCTTCCAGTCACGGTGACGGAGCCCTGGGTCGCGACATCGAGCCTGATCCAGTCCAGCAGCTCCGGCTTCAGGAACGGGCCGACCCAGAGAACAAACGTGGTGAGGATGGCGCCGAACAGGCCTGCGACCGGCCACAGCCGGGCCTTGGTGCGGAACGGGTTGCGTGCCGTGATCTCCCCCAGGGCCTGGAGGAGTGCTTCAGCGGTTGCGGGCGACCAGGCAGCACGAAGCGCCCCAAGGGCCTTCTCGCTCAGGCAATCGCGGAGTTGGCGATCGAAGTTCTCCAGCAACTCGGCCCCGGCGCCGGCGAACCGCCCGATCGGCACCACCGGCTTCTCGAGCATGGCGGCGAGGTAGCCGATGAGGGCGGTCATGTACTTGCCGCCGATCACGAGGACGACGTCCGCCTGGCTGATGGTGCGAAGGAACACCGCCTCGCGCGGACCGGCGACGGTCTCCCGCTGCCAGCTTGACTCGGGGACGAGGCTCTGGCCCTCTGCGTCGCGGAAGGCCTCGTAGTCGGGGTTCTCGTGCACGACGATAGTCCGCTTCGCCGCCCTGGCGGCCCCGCGGACGATGTGCGGGTCGGCAGCGTCCTCCTTCGACTTGTTGACCATGAGCGTGTGACCGGCGCCGGCCAGCGTCTCGCCGATGCCCTCGCAGGTGGCTTTGAACTCGCCGATCACATCGGCCGTCACGCCAGCCGGGATGGATCCGATGATGAAGACCTTGAGTGCCATGTTGTTGCCTCCTTCAGTTGCTTCCCGTAGTGAGCCGTGGGCCTTGCCTGGTCACCCATACATCTTCTCCAGCCCGTCCTTGACGTACTGCGGGAGGTTGCGTTGTGCCGTGATCGCCGCGAGGAAGCCGCGGTGGTCGACGACGGTCAGCGGGTCGAGGGTGAGCGTGGGCAGATCCTCCGGGGCGACCGCGGCTGCGGTGATGGTCATGGGGCCCGCGGCGTCGCGCAGGCCGGGCATGGCGATGCGCGGGCGCATCTCGGTGGGGGAGGGGAGCAGCTCGTCGAGGGCGAGCGTCCACACCTCGGGGCCGCGGTCGCGCGGCCCGATGCCGACGCTGGTCACCGCGACGCTGGGAGTCGCGGCCTGCGCTCGGGCGCGCGCCGGGAGGGTGCGCAGTGCTTGGCCCAGCGCCGTGCGGCCCTGCGTGAGCGTCACCGGCCTCACGGCCGGGTCCTGTGTGGTCTGCTCGAGGTACAGCCGGCGCGGGCTGCCGCCCACGGCCACCTTCTCGGCCGTGTCCGGCACGCCGAGCGCAGTCATCAGCGCCGGCACACCGTAGCGGGGCACCCCGTTGATCATCACCAGCGTGATCGCCGTTTCCTTGGCCCGGATGAGCGCCCGGTAGGGGTCGCCGGTCGTCCCCTTGACGACGAGGGGGTCGGCACGCCGACCCTGAGCGAGCGAGCCAAGCGCCTGTTGCCAGCCGAGGATCGCCGCCCCGCCGCACGTCGCCATCGCCACCAGCTCGCGGTCGGAGAAGACACCGCCCAGCTCGCGGCTCACCACGAAGGCAGCCTTGAGCTCACCGAGCAGGTTCTTGCTGCCGGACGGCGACCAGTCCGAGCCGAGGCCGATGCGCACGCCCGCCGCCTTCGCTGCCGTGACATTGGCCGTGCCGCCGTACAGCAGCAGATTCGACAGCGGCGACCAGACCATCGCCGCACCGTGCTGCGCCATGACGCCGAAGTCGATGGGCTTGAGCGCGGCGCTGTGGATCCCGGCCAGCGACGGCGTGATCGCCCACTCGCCCGTGGCCGTGTCGTGCAGCGCGAGGAAGTGGTTGCGCGCCGACTGGTCAAGCCCTTCCGCCAAGTGCAGGAGGTAACACGTGCGGGTGCCGAGGGCGCGCCGGAAATCGGCGAGCGAGCTGGCGGCCACGTCGCCGACCCGGGAGCCGGCCTCGGGCAGTGCCGGGTCGCCGGTCTGCTCGACGTTCCGGACGATCCCCTTGTAGTAGCGCGGGGCGCTCTGGTTGCTCGCGAGGTACAGGCCTTGCGTCGTGGTGACGCCGCCGAGCAGGCACTTGCACTCGGTGTAGCGCGCCACGGCGGGGAGCAGCTCCGGCGTCTGGCCGATCACCCGCATCGGGCCGGAGACCAGCCGCGGGTAGTCCGGCACGCGCGTCCACTGCCCGCGGTTGGTGAACGGCTGCGGCACCGCCCACAGGCGGAGGATGTTGTACGCGAGGTGGTTGTGCAGCTCGATGAGCCCGGGGAAGAGCGTGCCGCCGGTGTCGACGACGGGCACCCCGGCGAACGCCGGCGGCGCGGCGGCCCCCGCTCCCGCCGGGACCACGTCCGCGATGGCGCCGTTCTCGATGTAGACGGTGGCGCGGTCGCGCACGGTGTAGGCCGGGTCCATGCACACAACGCGCCCCGCCAGCGCCAGCTTGGGTCCGGACAGTGGGTCGATGGGCACGGACGGCATGAGCGCTCCCTTCAGGCCTGAGGTAGCAGTGATACGCGACCGCCGCGTCCGAGTATCCCTCGACCTGCAGCGCACGGATGAAGCCCGATGGCGACGCCTCAGCGGCCAGAATTATCTTTCGGACGAGTTCAAGGTCCCGCTTCATGAGTTCCTTCCCTTCCTCAGCGTGGGAATGCCGTTCGTGCCTGCGGCTGGCGGATGCGGCCCCGAGGGGAGTCCTGTCAGTCACGCGGCGGGCGCGCCCCGAAGTGAGAGGCGCGCCCAGGTCGATATGGCCTTTCCGGATCCCCGACACCCCGAGCTCAACTAGTCTTTCCACTAGGTCTTCGGCGGCGACTCCCGCTGGTTCGGCATAGGACCGCAGGACCTGGCAGATCTCGCGGCCGAAGATCACCGTCACCGGCACGCGGGAGTGCCTGGGCCGGTGAGGCTCGTTGGCGGGAATCTCTGGGTTCTCCGGGCTCTGACTGGCTGGGGATGGGAACCCCACCAAGCCGGGTACATCAGGGCTGCCGCCTGGATCGGCTTTGCCGGGGCAGCCACCGGATCGGCGGGCTGCTCCATTGCTCTGCCCGGAGAGGCTCCGCCTACCCATCCCTCGACGTCCTGACTGCGCGCTGGATGCCCGGGTCGCCGTCGGCGAGCAGGTCGAGGCTGTAGGTGAGCAGGACGCCGGCGAGCTTGGCGGGGCCGATCTCCCACGCGCGGGCGGCGGACTCGAGGGCGCGCTGCTGCGTTGTGAGGAGCGTGAGGGTGCGGCGCTTCACCCTGCGGGTGCGCCGGGCAGCGGGGGTTGGTCGGGTGGTTACCATGCGGGCTGTCCTCCTTTCGGTGTGTGGCTGCGTGCTGCGGTGGTCGGGGTGTAGCGGTGGGCCTCAGCCCTGTCGGCGGTCCCAGCGGCGGGTGATGGCTGCCACGTGGGTGGGTGCCCCGTCCCAGCCATCACTGGGGACGGGCGTCTGGGCCTGTTGCGCACCGCTTCTCTCATGCTCGGCCTCACGTCGACAGCAGCATCTTCACGAGGTTCGGAATCCCGGCGCCCTGGAAGAGCGGGTCGCGGCCGAGCTGGGTGCAGTTGCCGAGGAGGATCTTCTTGACGTCGTCGGGGCGGCCGATGAGCTCGCGGCGGAGCGAGAGGAACGCGGCGAGCAGGCCGGAGACGTGGGGCGCCGCCATGCTGGTGCCGCTCATCTGGACGTACAGCTCGGCAGGTAGCTCCTCGTGCACCGCAGCGCGGAACGAGGCCGACATGACGCGCTCGCCCGGGGCGACGAGGTCGGGCTTGGGGCGCCCGTCCGCGGTCGGCCCGCGGGAGGAGAAGTACGACACGCCGCACGTGTGCGGGTTGGACTTGTGCACGGAGCCGACGGCGATCGCCTCGTCGAGGTTGGCGGGGTCGCCGATCGAGACGTCGAGGCTGACCTCCCGCAGCTCGGTCTCGCCCTGCAGCAGCATGATCCCCTCGTTGCCGGCGGCGATGACGACGGCGACGCCCTGGCGCCACAGGCGCAGCAGCTCGCGGCACAGCGGCGAGTGGCCGCAGCCGTACACGCGGGGGTCGAACGCCCCGCCCAGGCTGAGGTTCGCGCCATGGATGAGCAGCTCGCTCGCCTTCTCGTTGACGGTCCAGATGTGGTCGAGGGCCTTGATGATCCACGAGTCGCGGCCGCGCCCGTCGTCGCCGAGCACCTTGTAGACGTGCAGCTTGGCCTCCGGCGCCATGCCGGCGTAGGTGACCGGGTCGGCGCCGTCGGCGGGCGCGGACCGCCACCAGCCGGCGATGATCCCCGCCACGTGCGTGCCGTGGCCGTTGCCGTCGAGCCGCCGGCTATCCACCCGCGAGTCCCACTTCTTCGGGGCGCCCTGGCGGGTGCAGTCCCACTGGGCCGCGACGTTGCCGTACCGCTTGAAGTGGGGGTGGCCGGCCCACACGCCGGTGTCGAGCACGGCCCAGGTGATGCCCGCCCCGCGGGCGCCGTACGACTCGTTGGCCGGGCGGGCCTGCACGGTGTGGGTGGAGACGTCGATCAGGGCGCTCTTGGCGGCATCGCGCCAGACGGTGGTCATGGCGCCTGCGTCCTTGAAGCCGCGGAGGACCTCGACCTCACGCCGGGTGAGGTTGGCGGCGACGAAGTGCCGGAGCGGCTCGATCGCGGCGTTCTTGGCCGACGGTCCGACCAGCGCGGTCAGGCGTTGCTCGACCTCCTTTCGCCTGAGGTCGAGGTCGGAGGCGGAGCCCTCGGCGCGGAGCTCGATGAGCACCTCGCGGCGCTCGTCGGGGAGGGCGTCCTCGAGGTCGGCGACGACATCGCGCGCGATGAAGAACCGGGCGACGGCCTGGGTGAAGTCGTTGCCGACCGCGGCGCGCACCCAGCGCTGGACCTCGGCGGTGCGCAGGTACCCGGAGGCCGAGTGCGGGTGGCGGGGCGCGTCGGGGTTGAGCAGCAGGCCGTGGACGTCGATGATCTTGGCCCAGCTCTTCGCGTCGTTGGAGAGGGCGCGGTCCGCCGCCACGGGGTCGAGGTGCTCGGCGACCTTGACCCAGCGGGTCACGCACGAGGGGAACTCGAGGGAGGTACCGTCCCTGAGCGCCTTGAGCCGGTCCTACACCTCGTCGAGCCCGAGCGGCGAGCCCATGGTCACGAGCAGGCACACCTGCACCCGGTCGGAGTCGCGCAGCTCGCGCAGCACGTCGTACGCGATCATGCTGCCCTGGCTGTGGGCGATGACGACGAACGGGCCGCCGCCGGCGAGCAGCCGCTCGCGGAGGCGCTCCTTCATCTCCTTCCGGCGCTCGTCGTCGAAGAGGAAGTCGTACACGTCGGGGAGCAGCTTCCGGGTGAGCCGGCGGGTGATCGACTCGCGCATCCAGCGGGGGAGCGGCAGGACCCTGGCGTCGGTGCCCTGCGCGGTCACCCCGCCGGTGTCGGCGTGGCTGGCCGCGCGCTCCCACATCGCGGCCGCGACGTGGCGCAGGAGGGAGACCGCCCGGAGGTCGTCGATGCCCGAGAGGTCGCCCAGGTCAAGCTCCGGTGAGCCGAACGCCTGCGCGCCGACGCCGAGCTTTTCTGCGGGCTCCGGCCCGCCCTCGCCGAGGTCGACGCCGAACAGCGCCCGGTCCCACTGGCACTTGAGCACGGAGGCCGGCGGCTTGTTGCCGATGCCGTGCACGTACACGACCGTGTTCGCGTTCGACGGCACGTTGAGCGCGATCCCCGACGCCCACTTCTGCCACGCCGGCGCCCGCTCCGCCGCGCCCCGCGCCGACCGACTGCCCACACGCCCCGAGCCCGCCGTCTCGTCCTTCGTCATGACCGCACCTCCGCATGGCCCCCGGTCGGCCGCCGGCGCCGCCCCGCGCCCGTGGCGCGTGATGTGCCCCGCCGCCCGCCGCCGCCGTCCGAGTCACCCATCTACGGACGACGCTAGGGCACGGTGTGTCGGCTTGTCATCACCCAAATGGGTGGTAAAGCGGGCGAAGATGTCGAGTGAAGGTGGGGCGTGGTCGGTACCACGGTGTCGAGCAACGGACTCCCCCCGTTGTCGTCCTTGCCGCGCGTCGCGCGAGAAGCAGGTGCGGCATGCTGGTGTGACGGTGGCGCCGGAACGTGCGCGCCGACGGGTACGGGCGCTGGCGGCGGGCGCGGCGCCTCGCAAGGTTCGACTAGGTCAACTCAGCTCGACAACGTCCGCTCGGCCGTCGCGACTGCCGAGGTCGCCGTCGTCCTCGCCTGCGTCCGCATGACGACGGGCTGCGCCGCGCCCTCGGCCGCTCTCACGTGCCACGGCGGGAGGTTGTGCTCCCGGGACGCGCGACGACCTCCGCCGGCTCGGCGACAGGCTCCTATCGGAGCTTCCCGCCGGGATTCTCGTTGCGGGGCTCCTCCGTGCCCTTGCTTCCTGCAATAGGTGATGGCAAGGGCTGGGGTGCAGGCGTCGCCGCCGCTTTGCCAGTGGCCTGCGACGCTTCGACCAGCGAGCGATACACCGCACAGGGGTCGTCGAGGGGCTCGGCATGCTCCGGAAGCGGCCAGCGAAGGAACCGTCGGTCAGTCGTCAACAGCCACGCGTGCTGCTCTTCGAGCGCGACGAGGTGAGCACCCTCCGGGAGCTGGCCGATGGCCACCACGGCTTCGGTCGTCATGTCCCAGAGGTCGATGCGATCGCCGTTGGGCAGCCTGGGATCGCGAAGCGCAACCGCTGTCGTGCGCCGGAACGTCGCCACGCTGGTCGCCGCCGAGAAGAACGAGTCGCGTCGAGTGCTTGCCATCGACTGTGCCCGAACCTCGGCAGGTACCCCCTTGAGCAGGACCTCCTCGTAGAACCTCCGGTTCTCCTCACCCGTCACTCGCCGTCCCTTCACAGCCAGGCACTCCGGCGGGACGACCTCTCTGAGCGGCAAGCCGCGCTGCGGGGGTCGCCACAGCTCGTACATCGAGTGGGGGAGGAACCACACCTCCTTGGCGCTGGCGAAGAGCCGGCCGTTGAAGGCACCATAGAGATCTGCCAGCTCAAGCTGCTCGACCCGCTTGCGGAGGTGGCGCAGCAGGTCGAACCTCCTTACCACTCTTCCGTCGTCGTCCATCTCGATGAACGCAAAACCATCTTCGGCAGGGAGCTTCTCGTTGACCACCAGCAGCCAGCCGTCCGAAGACGGAGCAACGGCCATCAGCGCGCCGGGTATGCCGAAGTCTTTGAGCACCTTGCACCGTCCGAGGTCGAGCACGGCCCCGCGCTCGTCACCCCTGGAGCTCGCAGCGGGGGGGTCGTAGAAGCGCAGGAAGGCCCGATCGCCCCGTACCGCGACCCGAGATGGCGAGACTCCCAGGCGCGGATCGCTGGCCGCACACTCGGTGAGCAGCGCACCGTCGCCTTTCCAAACACTGATACGACCGGTGTCCCAGTCCCACGCGGCAACCCTGCCCTGGGCGTCGGCGCCGACGGCCAGGAGGTTCACCACCTGAACGGACTCGAGTTCGGTCTCGGCAGCCCCATCTGGTGCGGCACCGAGGGTGACCGGGTTCAGCAAAGCCAGGACAAGCAGACCGCGAAGAACCGGTTCTTCCATCTCAGTACCTCCACGTTCCGAACCCGCTCGACAGCGTCTCCGGCGGTGGGACCTCTCGGGCCCACCATCCAGCAACTCCTATGGACCGTCAAACACGGATCCCTCAGTGCCCCCGCCGCCACCGATGCAGTTCCATGTCCGAATGAAGCAGTAGCCTCCCTCGATCTGGTAGTCCGGGCTGTCACAGTAATCACACCCACAGCAGGCCGGATGGCAACCCTCACTCGGGACCGAGAACCCGATGAGCGACGCGGCTGCGATCCCAGCGACGAGCACAACCGAAATTACCCTCTTGCTCACTGAAGCCTCCTTTTCGCACTGCAATCGTCGTGAAGATGCAGGGGCACTCGTCGTAATCCTACTCCTTTGGTCTGTTTGCCGGTTGCGCGATTGTGGACCTACCCCTTCGGCGCACGAACGGTGGCTCCCTGGCCCGAGCAACGCTCGAAGGTGGCCGGCGGTATGACGCCAGTAGAGCGAACGGCGGAACCTGCGGTCATCTCCCGCGATCTCCAGGGAGTCCCATCCAGACAACCCGGCCCCCTACCAGGGCCCAGATTCCATCGCGGCCAGCCGCGATCTGTGTCGGACATGCCCCCGAAATCGGCTCCGAGCGAAGCAATCCCGGCGGACCGAATTGCCAGACATCGACGCGACATCCGCGGTCCTCGGCCGCCAGGTCGACGACGACGAGCACATATGCCACTTGGTCCAGGACCGTCACCCGCCGTACGGCCGCGACCGCGAACGTCCCGCTCCTCTGGCCGACTGCGGGGCTGCGGAACTGGTCGACCCAGGTGGCCCTCGCCGATAGCTCAACTTGACACTGGCTGGCGAAGAGCTTCGGCGGGACCTCGACGGGACCAGCAGGCTCAGCCCCCAGGGGCCAGAGACTGTAGTGACCCACTGGAACGGCCCACAGCTTCCCAGACGCCCCGAATACCCGAGCGAGCCACAGGTGTTGCTGCGGGCCTGCAGAGGCGGCGGCCTGTCTCCACCCCGACGGGAGAGGCACCATACCGAGAGGGCGTCCCCGGACGTCCACCTCCTCGAGCGTCGGTCCACTCTCACCGTCGCCAGGCGTCTGTACGATGAAGCCCCGCGTACCCGGGTAGATCCAGGTCGGCCACGAATCAACCCCGAAGGTCCCAAGGCAGTCGCCGCGCGGAAGCTCGATCACAGAGCAGCGCTGAGGGGGCCCTTGCCTCGACCCCATGCACGCCAGGAAGGTGGAGCCCTTGCCCACGAGAGCCGTGGGATAGTCACCCTCTCGGGCGCCAGGCACCGCCACACACCGTTCGGGCTCACCCCCGTGGCCCCACCAGCAGAGCTTGCGGCCATCGGCCAGCAGCAACCCCACCGCGACGGCGTTGTTTTCGATCAACGTACCACGCGGCACCACGGTGTCCGCCAGACGTTGGCTCGGCCCAGCCAGGGCCACGGAAGCGACCACAATTGGGGCGACTGCAGGAAGACGGGTGAGCCGGCGAGTGATCGACTCGCGCATCCAGCGGGGGGGAGGAAGAACTTTGGCCTCCGCGCTCCGCGCCGACACGCCGCCACCATCGGAGTGGCTGGCCGCGCGCGTCCACACAGCTCTGGCAACGCGGCGCAGCAGGGCAGCGGCCTTGATAACGGGGTCCGCGCGGTCGCCGAGGTCACGCTCATGCGTGCGGAGCGCCTGTTCGCCGACGCCGAGCTTCTCCGCCTGCTCCGGCCCGCCCTCGCCCAGGTCGGCGCCGCCGCACGTCTCGGCCAACGGCGGGGATAGCGGGCGCGGTTGACCCAGTACGCCATCCGGCTCTTCTCGCCGAGGTCGACGCCGAACAGCGCCCGGTCCCACTGGCACTTGAGCACGGAGGCCGGCGGCTTGTTGCCGATGCCGTGCACGTACACGACCGTGTTCGCGTTCGACGGCACGTTGAGCGCGATCCCCGACGCCCACTTCTGCCACGCCGGCGCCCGCTCCGCCGCGCCCCGCGCCGACCGACTGCCCACACGCCCCGAGCCCGCCGTCTCGTCCTTCGTCATGACCGCACCTCCGCATGGCCCCCGGTGGGTCGCCGGCGCCGCCCCGCGCCCGTCGCGCGTGATGTGCCCCGCCGCCCGCCGCCGCCGTCCGAGTTGCCCATCTACGGACGACGCTAGGGCACGGTGTGCCGGCTGGTCAATACCCAAATGGGTGGTGCCACGAGTGCGGATGTCGTGGGAAGGTGGGCCGTGGTCGGCGCCTGCTGTCGAGCGACGGAAGCCGCCGTCGTCGTCGTGACCGCGCGCGGTGCGAGGAGCAGGAGCGACAGGATGGTGCGGCGGTGGCTCCGGAACGTGCGCGCCCCCGGTCGCTCTCGCGTGCCACGGCAGGAGGTGATGGTCCTGAAGCGTGTGACGACCTCCGCCGGCTCGGCGATAGGGTGCTACCGGAGCTCGCCGCCCGAATCGCTCTTGCGGCGCTTCCAGTGTGTCGCGCTCACCGGTGGAGGCCGCGGAACACGCCGTCCTTGCCCGCGGCCGAGGCGAACTCGGCGAAGTCCATGTTGGCCAGGCGCAGGTTGTTCTCGATGGCCCATGCGTGCGCGGCAACGACGCGGAAGGTCCGGCCTGGTTCGTCGAGGAGGTCTACCACGAGCACCGGATGGCCGGGCGTTTGACACGCCCGGGCGTCGGCCAGGAAGACGAACGGTCGCCTGGAACCCGGCGGGAGCAACGCGGCGACCGCTTCTGGCGCGAGCCCGGCGCACGCCTCGTCGCTGATGCACTCCACACTGGCTTGGAACTCATCCGGGGTCTGTGGTTCCTGAACGGCCCGGCAGACCTCTTCCCATGCTCGGTCGTCCGAGAAGTCGGTTCGAATCAGGAGTGAGACCAACGGTGAACTCAGCTTTGGTCAGCTGGGCCTGTCACGGGTGCCGCTCTCAATAGGATTTTACCTTTTCCTCTGGTTCGACTGGCTCTGGATGGACCGCTTTCTTATCCTCGAGGACAAGGGGAGGCGGCCCGCAGCACTCCTTCTGAGCTTCGTTTCTCAGGTTGCCGTGCTCACGGCACTGGGTCTCTGCATGTTGTTTATCCTCAAGGGGAAAGAGCGACCAGCGCTATTCCTGGAGTGCGCTGTCTTCTGGTTCGCGGTGTATTTGGTTTTCGTAGTTCTGTGGGGCATACCCAACCCGAAGAAGGGCGAGTGGCAGGGGTTCTTCACGCTTCTCAACCTCCTGGTGGCTCTGGTCGTCCTGGTGTTCTGGCTGCTGGACAGGTGGCGGCCGCAGCCAGACCTGGATTTCTCGGCATACATGGCTTTCTACTTCGCTGTGCGCATTCTGCTGGGCATTCTGGGCGAGTGCTTCCCGGAGCTCTGGAGGGAGCGTGTATCGAACTGCCAACGTCAATGATGCCCACGTGCTCGCACTTGTCGAGCACGCGTTCTGCGTTCCCCGAAGTATCCCGCCAGAGGTCGAGGAGGGGGCAGCGTGGTTCCTTGAGAACGGCGGCACGATCAGTCTGGTGGAAGAGAGTGGTTCGATTCATGGAGCGTTCTGGGTCATCGGTGTCGGCTCACTGCGAGCCGCAGACGTCGGGGTCCTGCCTGCGCGGTCGCCGATCCGGGGGGTTGTGAGCTGTGAGGCGATGGGCTGGGTCCAATCAGAGGATCTCCTCGTCTACAGCTGGGCGGCGCTGGGGAACCGCGCCAAGTGGCTGTATCGGTTGATGAAACATCGGCTTGACTCGATCGGGAAGCGGGCCGTGGGGTTTGTTTCCTGTTCTGACAGCAGGGCTCTGCGCAACTACTGCCGGATGGGCTGCCGGGTCGTGTGCGAGGTTGGCGATCTCTACGGTGACATGAACTCTCACTTCCTGCTTTCGTACGAGCCCGTACGCTCGGAATCGCGCCTGTGTGGAGGGAGTGCCCAACTACTTACAGTCGGTGGCGCTGGTCTGGCGGAAAGCGTTTGTTCATGCAGACTCTGCTGCAGTGCCTAGCCGACCTTAGGGTGGCTGCCGATCGGGTCGGGTTCTTTCGCCTCGCGATCGCCAACGATGGGCTGCGGTTCGAATGCCAGAAATGCGCCCGATGCTGCCGGGCGGGGCTTCCGGTGTTCTTGACTCCCAGAGAGGTCACCTCTCTGGGGACTAGGCCTTGTCGTGGTACTGCGGATGGTGTTCAGTTCTTCGGGGGTGATGGAGTCGTCTGCATCTTCCTGTCCACCAGGGGGCTCTGTTCCGTGGAGCAGGCGAAGCCCGCAAGATGCCGCTACTATCCCTTTCACGTCGATCCTCGAAACGGCGCGGTGCTGGTGGACCTTTCGTGTCCAGGCGTAGGCAAGGGCGATCCAGTCTCCCTTGAGGCGATAGGTCAGTCGCACCAAGAGTATTTCCAAGAACTCGGGCTTTCCGCCGACCTTCTCGGCGAGGTCGGTGGTGTGTTGTATGACGGCGTTTCTGGGGCCTCTGGCAGCTAGGGTCCTGGGCAGCGTACAAACCGGTCCGAGATGATCACCAATCAGGAGCCCGAACGCTGCGGAGCCGGGTTGAGCTTCTCTGCGCAGGAGGGGACGCACGTACCTGCCCCTGCGGCGGTCCCTGGGCGACGTGATACTCGCGCCGTTCGACGTGGTGATCCGCTTCGACCGTGGCAAAGGGCTGCGGGTGCGCAAAGGGGACGACCACTTCCACCGCGTCCTCAAGGTGTTCGATACGTTCCAGCGGACGGTGTGGGCGGGGCTGCCGGACGTGGGGCCGGACAAGGTCGAGACGCTCGATCTCGGCAACCTGCCGCTCCGGGACCCCAAGCGCGCACCCGCGCTGTGCGACCGCTTCCCGCGCGGGGCGCTCGCGCGCAGGCGGCAGGTCGAGGGCAAGCTCGTAACCGACCCGCTCAAGGTGGCGTGATCGTCGAGTACGCGCGGTTCATCGCGCCGCAGGGCTAACCGTCGTACATCGCGGACCTGTCGCGGACGCTCATCCACCTCGAGGACTGGGCGGCGGACCCGGCTATCACCAGCGAGTGCCTCGCAAAGCTCAAGAAGGAGATCATCGAGAAGCAGGTGTTCGGGCGGCTGCAGCACCTCCTGACCGACCGCACACTCGGCGACGTGGCCGGGCACGTGACCAGCTCCTGGGTGGGGGAGGGGAATGCGCTGACCCGCCGCACGCAGTCCGAACCCCTGGCGTAGCCCAAATGGGTGATGACAGCGATGGCGGAGGGGTGCTGTGATGGCCGAAGGGGGGAGCGGTCTCGCCTTCCAGGCGCGAGTTGCCTGGCGCGATCCCCGGGGCAGAGGCGAGGCGGCGCCCAGACGAGAGGCTTCAGCAGGCGAAAGGAGCGCGACGATGGGATCGCCACCGACCGAGTGCACGGAACCGACCGTCGACGACCTCGAGCAGCACTTCCGGACCTTCGTCGAGAACTCGCTTCTGGGTGTGTATCGCACGACGCCGGGCGGGCGCGTCTTGCTGGCGAATCCGGCGCTCGCCCGCATGCTCGGCTTCCCTTCGGTCGCGGCCCTCGTCGCGACCGGCATGGAGGAATGGGCCGCCGGCACCAGGTACCCTCGCACGCGCTTCAAGCAAGCGCTCGCCCTGGACGGCCATGTGGACGGATTCCAGAGCACGTTCCTCCGCCCCGACGGGAGCGTCGTTCACCTCCGGGAAAGCGCCCGCGCGGTGCGGGATCGCAGCGGTGCGATCGAGTACATCGAGGGCTTCGTCGAGGACCTCACCAGGCAGAAGGACCTGGAGTGGCAGCTCCAGCAAGCACAGCGGCTGGAGGCATTGGGACGGCTGGCCGGGGGCGTCGCCCATGACTTCAACAACATCCTCCAGGCGATGATGAGCCAGGCGCAGTTGATGCGCATGCGGCCACAGGTGCCGGCGCGGATCGACGAGGCGGTCTCGGAGCTCGAGCAGGAAATCCGCAGGGGCGCATCCCTGACCCGCCAGCTCCTCCTGTTCTCTCGTCGTGAGGCGCTCAAGCCCGAGCGCCTTGAGCTCAACGGGGTTGTGCAGGCGGCGTTGCGGATGCTGCGTCGGCTCGTGCGCGAGGAAGTCGTGATTCGTGAGGAGCTGGCGGCAGATCCACTCCCGGTCGACGGAGACCGGGTCAGCTCGAGCAGGTACTTGGCAATCTGGTCATCAACGCGGCCGACGCGATGCAGGAGGGAGGGGCGCTCACCATCCGCACCGCCTGGGTCGACCGTGGGCACCTCTCGCTGGCTGTACAGGACACGGGGACAGGCATTCCCGACGACATCCGCGACCACATCTTCGAGCCGTTCTTCACCACCAAGGGCGAAGGCAGGGGCACGAGGCTGGGGCTGTCGGTGGTTCACGGCATCGTGACGCGTCATGGGGGCGGCATCGCGGTGGAGAGCGTGGAGGGGCAAGGGACGACATTCACGGTGATCCTCCCGCGTGCGGGGTCGGAGGAGTTTCCTGCCGTCAACGACGTGGCGGTGGCGGACCAGCCGGCCGACCGAGGGCACGGCGAGCGGGTGCTCGTGGTGGAGGACGAGCGCACGACCCGGACCGGTCTGCACGAGAGCCTCACGGCCCTCGGCTACGAGGTGGTGTCGGTCGCCAGCGGCGAAGAGGCAGGGCTGCTTCCGGCCGACCCGCCGTTCGCCCTGCTGCTGACAGACCTCATGCTCCCGGGGATCCGGGGCGCCCAGCTCGCCGCGGGCCTGCGCGACCGTTGGCCGGGCCTGAGGGTCGTGCTGATGTCCGGCTACACCGACGACGAGGCGCTGCGGCGCGAGGTTGAGGTCTGTGGGGTCCGCTTCCTACAGAATCCCTTCGAGATCGGCGCGCTCGCGCGCGAGCTGCGGGCCGCGCTGCGCGGCGAATAGTTGCGGCAGCGGCCCCCGAGATCTGGGTCCGTTCGGCTCCCCGCCCGACTCGCACCGCCGGACTCGCCAGGCGCTGAGCCGCGCAGGCGTGCTCAGGCCACCGATTCGCCGGTTGGAGTGCCCTGCCTTCGCCCGTGCCGACTCTGCAGCTTCTTCAGGATGGCGTACCCGGGCTCGCCTGGGGGCACCGCGGTGACGCAGGCCGTGTGCCTGTACACTTCCGCGCGGAGGCAGCCATGGGATACGAGCTTCCGGGGTGGGCGGCGGAGATGCGGGAGATCTTCCGGTCGGGCACGACGAGCCAGTTCGTGCTGTTCGGGAACGTCTTCGACCTGGTGCCGGCGGACGACGGGAAGGGCGGGCGCACGTACCTGCCGCTGCGGCGGTTCCTCGGCGAGGTGATGTTCGCGCCGTTCGACGTGGTGATCCTCTTCGACCGCGGCAAGGGGCTGCGGGTGCGCAAGGGGGGCGACCACTTCCACCGCTTCCTCAAGGCGTTCGACACGTTCCAGGGGACGGCGTGGGCGGCCCTGCCGGACGTGGGGCCGGACAAGCTGGAGACGCTCGACCTCGGCAACCTGCTGCCCCGCGACCCGAGGCGGGCGCTCGAGCTCGTCGACCGCTTCCTGCGCGGGGCGCTCGCCCGCACTCGGCAGGTGGAGGGCAAGCTCGTGGCCGACCCGCTCAAGGTGGCGGTGCTGGTCGAATACGCCCAGTTCATCGCGCCGCAAGGGGAGCCGTCGTACATCGCCGACCTGTCGCAGACGCTCATCCAGCTCGTGGACTGGGCGGCCGACCCGGCGATCACCGGCGCCCACGTGGCGACCGTGCTGGTCTCGGAAAACCTCGCCGATCTCAACCGGGTGCTGGTGGAAAACCCCTACAGCGCCAAGATCCAGGTGCCGCTTCCGAGGGCGGCGGAGCTGCGCGAGTTCGTGGCCGACCTCACGGCCGGGGTGGGGGACTTCGAAGCCGTGAGCGAGGTGGCGCGGGACACGCTCGCCGACCGGCTCGTGGGGCTGTCGCGCGTGAACGTGCGCAACCTCGTGCAGCGGGCCGTCAGCTCGGGCCAGAAGATCACCGGGAAGTATCTCACGAAGCTCAAGAAGGAAATCATCGAGAAGGAGGCGTTCGGGCGGCTGGAGTTCCTGGAGACCGACCGTACGCTCGACGACGTGGCGGGGCATGTGGAGGCCAAGGCGTGGCTGCGGCAGGACGCGGTGCTGCTGCGCAAGGGCCGCACCATGGCGATCCCGATGGGGTACCTGCTCACGGGGCGCATCGGCACCGGCAAGACGTACCTCGTGGAGTGCCTGGCGGGGGAAATCGGCATCCCGTGCGTGGAACTCAAGAACTTCCGCGAGAAGTGGGTCGGTGCCACCGAGGGCAATCTCGAGAAGGTGTTCGGCATTTTGCGGGCGCTCGGGCAGGTCATCGTTTTCGTGGACGAGGCGGACCAGGCGATGGGCAAGCGCGGCGGCGGGGACGGCGACTCGGGGCTGTCGGGGCGGATTTACGCGATGATGGCCAAGGAAATGTCGGACACGCGCAACCGCGGCAAGATCATCTGGATCTTCGCCACGTCGCGGCCGGATCTGCTGGAGGTGGACCTCAAGCGGCAAGGGCGGCTGGACGTGCACATTCCACTGTTCCCGCCGGGGGACGCGGAGGGGCGGCGGGCGCTGCTGGCGGCCATGGCGCGCAAGCTCAAGGTGGACATCAAGCCGGAGGAGCTGCCGGAGCTGCCGGAGGGGCAGGAGCTGGGCGGCAACGAGATGGAGGGGATCCTGGTGCGGGCGCTGCGGCTGTTCGACACGCAGCCGGAGGACCAGCCGAAGAGGAGCTTCCCCGAGGTGATGGCGGAGGTGGCGCGCGACATGCGGCCGTCAGCCCACACCGAGCGGCTCGAGCTCATGGACCTGCTGGCGGTCAAGGAGTGCACCGACACGCGGTTTCTCCCGGAGCGCTTCCGCACCCTGTCGATGGCCGAGGTCAACCGCCGCATCGCCGAGCTGAAGGACGCGGTGGGGGAGGGATAGAGTCGCTCGCCGTGGGTGGCGGGGGATAAGGCGTCCGCAGCGGGGCTCGCGAGGGCTCCCATCTCGGGCGCGGGCGGGGAAGACGTTCGGCCTTCGACCGGGCTGACGTGCGGGCGGCTTCCGTCGCTGACAGCGCTGGGCTACCCTTCCGGCGTGACGCGATCGGGGAAACGGCGGCGGCATGAGCCAGGTGCTCGCACCGGCACGCCACGGCAGCTCGACGCCGGCTCGCGGGCTGCGGCCGTGGGTCTTGTCGTGGTGGCGCTGGCGGCGGTCGTACCGTACCTGGGTGCGCTCGGCAACGGTTTCGCCTGGGACGACCTCAGTCTCATCGTACGAGATGAGGCGCTCGCTTCTGCCAAAGGAGTCTGGCAGCGCCTCGGCCAGGACTTTTTCGCGGCCAGCCGCGATCCCGCCTCGGCCGGCTACTGGCGGCCGCTTGTCACCCTGTCATTTGCTCTCGACCGGGCGATCTGGGGCCTGTCTCCCCGCGGCTTCCACCTGACGAACCTCTTCTTGCATGCCATCTGTGCTGTGCTCGTGGTGGTCCTGCTCCGCGCCATCGCGGTCAACCTCTGGGTGGCGACCTCGGCCGGAGTGCTGTTCGCGCTCCACCCCAAGCACGCCGAAAGCGTGGCGTTCATCTCGGGGCGGACGGACACGCTCGCCGCGCTGCTCGTGTGCCTGGCGATGCTCCTGCACCTCCGGGGCGCCCGTACGCTGGAGGCGGGCACGCCGCGGGATGGGGTGAGGGGCCGCTGGCTGCACGCGGCGGCCGTGGGGTTCTACCTTCTCGGCCTGCTTGCCAAGGAAATGGCGGTCGTGATGATTCCGTGGCTCGCCGTCCTTCATCTCGTCGTCGAGCGGCGAGGGTGGCGGCGCAGCGCCGTGCTGCTGGTGCCGTTCGTCGGGGCCACGCTGGCCTATCTCGCCGTGCGACTCCTGCTTGTGCAGGTGGATCTGCCTGAGGCCGCAAGTGTCTCCGTGGGTGCAGTGCTCTTGACCGCCCCGGCCACGTTCGCCCGCTACTTGCAATGGCTCGTGGTGCCGTTCGGCTTGCAGGGGTTCGTTCAAAACCCTCCCGTCACATCCGCGCTGAGCCTCCGCTTTGTCATCGGCGCAGGGGTTCTGGTGGCCGCGAGCTGGGGCCTCGTGATGCTGTGGAGGCGATCACGACCGACCTTCGCCCTCGGGACGATGTCGGTGCTGGCTCTGGCGCCCCTTCTCCACGTGCTGCCGATCAAGGGGCCCCCTGACATGGGCCTCGTGATGGCCGAGCGCTTCCTCTACTTCGCGTCGATCCCTTTCGTGGGTTTGCTCGCACAGGCTGCCGCGGCAGTGACCATGCGGCTGTCCAACCGGTACCGGGCGCTCGTGGCGGGCCTGGCACTGGCGGGGGTGGGCGGCTGGTGGAGCGCGATGATCGTGGCGCGCGTGCCGGACTGGCGCGACGACGTGACCCTGTTTTCGGTCCTCGTGCGCGACGCGCCTCATTCGCCCACGATGGTCGCGAACCTCGCGAATGCGCACGTGGAGCGCGGGGACTTCGCGGCAGCGGCGGCGGTTTTCTCGCGCGCTCCGTCGTCCGTGCTCGACCAGCAACCGGTGCTGCTGGCACGGGCGCAGGTCCTCGCGGCAGATGGACGGTTCGCCGAGGCGATCCCGCTGCTGGAGGCGGTCACCGCCAGCCGATGGCCCGGCGATGGCCGCGCTCGGAACAACCTGGCGTGCCTGTACCGGCTGAACGGCAGGCTCGACGAGGCGACGGGCCTGCTCGAAGAGCTCGTTCGTGAGGGCAACGACCTGCCGGAGACGTTCGTCAACCTAGTGGAGGCGTTTGCCGCGCGAGGCGAGAAGGAGCGGGCTTCGATGGCCTGTCAGCAGGGCCTGGCGAGGTTCCCGGACGACCCGGGGCTGGTCCAGACGTGCCGTGGGCGCGAGCGGACTGCTCGCTGACCAGCCCCGGGAGGTGGCCTTGCCGGCGGTTCGTGCCGGAACGATTTCCCACGCTGTCGATGGCTGAGGCCAGCCGCCGCATCCGCGAGCTTTCGGTGGTGGATGACCTGCCCCGCCGCGGGCTCGCGGCCCCAGGCAGCCCTGGCGGTCACCGGCCAAGGGCGATGCGGGCGGGGGGGACCGCGGGGCCGCAGCCCCGCAGGAAGGGTGGGGGCAAAGGATCGGAGCGGGCCTGCGGGCCCGCGGTCCGCGGTCCCAGGAAACTGTGCGGGGTCGGCGGCGAATCCGGTGCGGGGGGGCGACCAGACACCTGAGAGGGTGTGGTGGCCGCACGGGATGCGCTAGGCTTCGATCGAGGAGGCTCTCATGACGCACGCGATCCGATTCCATGCGATTGGCGGACCGGAGGTGCTGCGCTGGGAGCGCGTCGTGGTTCCGGCACCGGGTCCGGGCGAGGCGCTGGTCCGCCACACGGCGGTGGGGGTCAACTTCATTGACACGTACCACCGCACGGGGTTGTACCCGCTGGCGCTGCCGTCGGGGCTGGGGATGGAGGCGGCCGGGGTGGTCGAGGCGGTGGGGGAGGGGGTGGCCGAGGTCGAGGTGGGCCAGCGTGTGGCGTACGCCTGCTTGCCGGTCGGCGCGTACGCCGAGGCGCGCACGATCCGCGCCGACCGGCTCGTGCCGCTGCCGCCCGGCGTCGATGACCGCACGGCGGCGGCCGCGTTGCTCAAGGGCATGACGGCGCAGTACTTGCTGCGCAGCACGTTCCGGGTGGGGCCGGGCCACGCGGTGCTCGTACACGCGGCAGCCGGCGGGGTGGGGCTGCTGGCCTGCCAGTGGGCGCGGCACCTGGGAGCCACGGTGATTGGCGTGGTGTCGAGCGAGGCCAAAGCGGAGCTGGCGCTGGCCAATGGCTGCCATCACGTGGTGGTTGCCGGCCACGAGGATCTCGTGGCGCGGGTGCGGGAGCTCACCGGCGGGGAGGGCGTGCACGTCGTCTACGACTCGGTGGGCAAGGACACCTGGGACGCCTCGCTCGACTGCCTGCGGCGGCGCGGCATGATGGTGTCGTTCGGCAACGCCTCCGGGCCGGTGCCGCCGATCCAGCCGCTGGTGCTCTCCCGTAAGGGCTCGCTGTACCTCACGAGGCCGACGCTCATGGACTACACGGCCACTCGCCGCGAGCTGCTGGAGTGCGCCGGCGAGCTGTTCGAGGTGCTGGAAAGCGGTGCCGTGCGGGTCCGCATCCACGCAACGTACCCGCTGGCCGCCGCCGCGTCGGCGCACCGCGACCTCGAGTCGCGCCGCACCGCGGGCTCCCTCCTCTTGCTGCCGTGACGAGGCGCACGGGCCCGAGAAGGTACAATCGCCCCGTGGCGATCACGAGGACGCTGCCGCGACCGCTGGGAGACGGCTCCCGAGTGGGTGTCGTGGCGCTTTCCGGGCCGGTGCACGAGCCCTCGCTCGAGGCCGGGCTCGCGGTGCTGCGCGACGCCGGGTTCGTGCTGGTCGAGGCGCCGAACCTGCGCGCCCGGGAGGGCTACCTGGCCGGGGACGACGGCGCGCGCCTGGGCGGGCTCGAGGCCGTCCTCGATGCGGGCGTCGAGGCGCTGTGGGCGGCGCGCGGTGGCTACGGCACGATGCGGCTGCTGGAGCGCATGCCCTGGGACCGCCTGGCCGCCTGGGGCGGGTGGGTCGTGGGGTTTTCCGACCTCACTGCGCTGCACGCGGGCCTGGCGACGCGCGCCTCCTTTGCCACCGTGCACGGCCCGATGGTGCAGTCGCTGCCGCGCGGCCCGGTCAGCGCGCGCGCCACGATGGCGCTGCTGCGCGGCGAGCAGCCGGCTCCGAGGATGCTGTTCGGGCTGAGAGAAGTGGTGCGGCCCGGCCTCGCGAAGGGGGTGGCGGTGGGCGGCAACCTCGCCATGCTCGCGGCGCTGGCCGGGACCCCGTTCGAGCCGGATTACGCCGGGGCAGTGCTGTTCGTCGAGGACGTGGGGGAGCCGCTGTACCGGCTGGACCGTTTGTTGACCCAGCTTAGCCTGTCCTCTAGACTCGAATCGGTCCAGGCGGTGGTGGCAGGAAGGCTGGCGAGGTGCGGGCGGGGAGAGGTGGGCTGGCGCTCCCGATGGCGGGCGATGCTCGCGGGGGCGGCGCCACCCGGCGCCGTGGTCTTGGAGGGGCTGCCTTTCGGCCACGGCAGGTTGAACATGCCGATCCCGCTCGGGGTCGAGGTGGTGGTGGACAGCGAGCGCGGCACGGTGACGTGGGGAGGTAGGTAGGTGGTCAAGGTCCGGGTCGGCGGCGGGGTTTCGACCCCGAGCATCAGCGACTTCCTCAAGCGCTTCCAGTCGGGCACGGTGATCTTCCGCGAGGGCGAGCTGGGAAGCGAGATGTACATCATCCAGAGCGGCCAGGTCATGATCTCGCGCCACGTCGGCGGGCAGCAGCGCGAGCTGGCAGTGCTCGAGAAGGGCGACTTCTTCGGCGAGATGGCACTGCTCGACGAGAACCCCGAGCGCTCGGCCACCGCCACGTGCCTCACCGACGTCGAGGCGCTGCAGCTTCGCTCGGCGGATCTCGACACCATGCTCCGCCGCAAGCCCGAGATCGCCATCCGCATGATGATGAAGCTCGCCGACCGCCTGCGGGAAACGAACCGCAAGTACGAGGAGCTGGTGGGGAAGTCGGCCGAGGCGGCCAACCTCACGGGGGCGCCGGCGAACCAGGGGATCATGGCGTGGGCGCTGCTCACCCACGAGGCGTCTGGGCTGTTTTTCCCCCTCAAGCCGGAGGGCGAGACGAGCCTGGGCCGGCACGATCCGGTCACCGGGGTTACGCCCGACGTGGACCTCTCGGGTCTCGACCCCGAGCGCACGGTGTCCCGCCGCCACGCGATCATCAAGGCGGCCGACCGCACGCTGACGCTCACCGAGATCAACCCCGCCTCCAACGGCACCTTCGTCAACGGCAAGAAGCTGGCCGCCATGGAGCCCCACCCCATCGCCCACGGAGACATCGTGCAGCTGGCTCTGGTCGCCATGCGCGTGCACGTGCTCCCGGGCGGCGAATGACGCCGGCCGGCAGCCCGCTCCGCAGCCTCAAGGGGGTCGGCCCGGCGCTCGAGCGAACCCTGAGCGAGGCAGGCGTCAGGACCGTCGAGGATCTGCTCTGGCTCGTGCCGGCGCGCTACGAGGACCGCTCCAACCCGACGCCGATCGGCTCGCTCGGCTTCGACTCGGGGACGGTCACGGTGTGCGGGCGGGTCGTGGCGCTGCAGGAGCGGCAGGCGCGCGTCCGCCGGCTCCGCCTCACCGAGGGTGTGGTCTCCGACGACACCGGCTCGATCGCCGTGGTGTGGTTCAACCAGCCGTTTCTGCGCACCTCGCTGCGGGTCGGCATGCGGGTGTGGCTGTACGGCCCGGTGCGCCCGGCGCCACGCGGCTGGGGGCTGCAACTCCAGTCGCCGGAGTGGGAGGTCGAGGAGGACGACGAGGAGGCGCCTCTCCACATCGGCCGCGTGGTGCCGATCTATCGCCGGATCGGGCGTCTCGGCCCTCGGCGACTGCGGGCGCTCGTGGCGCGTGCTGTGGAGACGATGGCTGACCGCCCCGAGCACCTCCCGGCCGAGGTGGTGGCTGAGCTGGGGCTGCCGCCGCTCGACACGGCGCTGCGCGGAGTGCACTTCCCCGAGCTCGGCGAGGGGCCGGCTGCCGCGGCGGCACTCGCGGCGCTCGCGACACGCCGCTCACTCGCTCACCGCCGGCTGGCGCTCGAGGAGCTGGCCGGTCTCGCGGTGGTGCTGGAGCGCGAGCGGCTGCGGCGGCGAGCGGTGCGAGCCCCGGTGTGCACGGTCACCGACGAGGTGCGCGAGGCGGCGCGGCAGCTGTTGCCGTTCAAGCTGACGGGCGCCCAGCGCCGGGTGGTGGCGGAAATCGTCGCCGACCTCCAGCGACCGGAGCCAATGGCGCGCCTGCTGCAGGGCGACGTGGGGTCGGGCAAGACCGTCGTCGCGACACTGGCGGCGCTGGTGGCGCTGGAGGCGGGCCTGCAGGTGGCGCTGCTGGCGCCCACCGAGCTGCTCGCGCAGCAACACCACGCCACGCTGTCGCGCCTGCTCGCCCACACCCGACACGTCCCGGCGCTGCTCATCGGATCGCTGCCGGCGCGCCAGAAGAGCTCGGTGCGCGAGGCGGTCGCCGAGGGCCGCCAGAACCTGGTGATCGGCACGCACGCGCTCATCGAGGAGACGGTGCGGTTCCCGCGGCTCGGGCTGGTGGTGATCGACGAGCAGCACCGCTTCGGCGTCGCCCAGCGGCAGGCGCTGGTGGACAAGGGCACGGCGCCGCACCTGCTGGTCATGACGGCGACGCCGATCCCCCGCTCGCTGGCGCTGTCGGTGTACGGCGATCTCGATGTCTCGGTCCTGGACGAGCTGCCCCCGGGACGAACGCCTGTCACGACCGTGCTGCGCGACGATGCGGCGCGGCCGCGGCTCGTCGAGTTCTTGCGGCGGGAAGTGGCGCAGGGCGGGCAGGCGTACTGGGTGTTTCCGCTCATCGAGGAGTCGGAGGCGATCTCGGCCCGGGCGGTGGAGACGCACGTGCAGACGGTACAGGCGGCCCTGCCCGGCATCACGGTGGAGGTCGTGCACGGGCGGGTGAGCGCCGCCGAGCGCGAGGACGTGATGGGTCGGTTCGCGCGCGGCGAGGTGGCGGTGCTGTGCGCCACCACGGTCATCGAGGTGGGGGTGGACGTACCCAACGCCTCGGTCATAGTGATCGAAAACGCCGAGCGGTTCGGGCTGGCACAGCTGCACCAGCTTCGCGGGCGGGTCGGGCGCGGGCGCCGGCGCTCGTTTTGCGTGTTGCTCACCGGCCCGGACTGCCCGCCCGAGGCGGCGCAGCGGCTTGGGTTTTTCGCCTCGACCACGGACGGCTTCAGGATCGCCGAAGAAGACTTCCGCATGCGCGGCCCCGGCGAGCTCACCGGCCTCCGGCAGTGGGGCCGGCCCGAGTTTGCCGTGGCCAGCCTCTGGCTGCACCAGCGCGAGCTGGCGGCAGCGCGGGACATGGCGCGACACGCGGCGGCGGCCGGGCGGCTCGAGGCGCTGGCCGCCTCGCTGCGCTGCCCGCGGGGGGCCGCCGCCGAGGTGGGGGCGGCGTGAACCCGGCGCCTGTCGCGCGGCGCGCCGGTCCTCCGCCGTGGCTTGCTTCGCTGGTGGCCGCGGCGCTGGCGGCGGCCGCCATCACCGGGATCGGGGCGGGGGAGCTTCTCGAGACGGTGTGGCCGCTCGTGCTGCTGCGCGACGCGGCTCTGCTGGCGTGCGTGGTGCTGGCCGCCCGCGGGTTCGGTCAACTCGTTGCGGCGCCGGCGCGCCGATCCCTTTCGGCGCTCGAGCGCCGTCTCGGGGAGGTCGGGCTCGGGCTCGGCGTGCTGGCGCTTGCCGTGCTGGGCCTCGGGTTCGCCTCCTCGCTCCATCGCGGCACGGTCGCGGCGGTCCTCGCGGCAGGGCTGGGGATGGCGGCGCTACCTGGCGGGTCGCACACCTGGCGCCTCGGGGTTGCCTGCCTTCCGGGCAACCGCAAAGCGCGGTTGCTCGCGGTGGCCGGGCTCGTGCCGGCCGCGGTCGCGTTCCTCGGTGCCGTCACGCCGGAGGTCTTTTTCGACGCCTTGCAGTACCACGATGCGCTGCCGGCACACGTCCTCCGGCAGGGGCGCATCGAGCCGTTGCAGCATATGCTGCACGGCGTCATGCCGGCCAACGTGCACATGCTGTACGTGCCGCTCGTGGCGTGGGGGGGCACGAGCACGATCAAGCTCGCGCACTGGCTGTTCTGGGTCGGGACGGCGGGCTGGGTCGGGGCTGCTGCACGTCGAATCGCGGGCCGGGCGGCGGGCGCGGCCGCCGCAGCGGCGTTCGTGGGCGTGCCGGGGATGGCCGTGATGGCCGGCTTTGGCGGTGTCGATCACGCCGTGACGTTCTTCGTCATCGGCGGCGCCGCGCTCACGGTTGCCGCGGTCGAGAACTCGAGCGCCGGGGCGCTGGTGGCTGCCGGCGCGCTTCTTGGCGTGGCAGCAGGCTCCAAGTACACGGCGCTGCCTGCTCTCGCGCTGTGGGGCGCAGGGGCCGCGGTGTGGTGGGGATGGCGGCAGGCAGGCACCCGCCGCGCCTGGGCGGTGCCAGCGCTCGCGCTGGCCGTGGCGCTGCTGGTGGCGTGTCCGTGGTACCTGCGCAACTGGGTTGCGCTCGGGTCGCCGGTTTACCCGTTCGGGGCGGGACCGGGCTCCGAGGGCGAGGCGATCGTCGCGCGCGTGCGCGCTGATGCGGCTACGCCGGGGCCGTGGTGGCAGGCCCCCCTCGACGTGGTGGCAGCGTTTGGCGAGCTGCGGCCGATGGGCGCTGGCAGCGAGGTGCTACCGGTTGCGGTGCTGCTCGCGGCAGGGCTCGCGTGGGGGCTCGGACAGCCGGGCGGAGCGAGGTGGCTGGCGGGGCTGGGGTTGGGGCTGCTGGCAGCCAGCGGCCGCGGCGCGCCCATCCTGCGCTACGCGTACGCCGCGCTGGCTTCGGGCGCGGTGCTGGCGGGGGCGGCGATCGCCAGGCCGCGCTCTCGCGCCTGGCAAGCCGCGGCGGTCGCCCTCCTGATCGGTCTCGTTTTGGTAGGAGCGGCACGGACGGCTTCCCTCCAGCACGTGCTGCTGGGCGAGCGGGGTGCGTTCCTGGCCGGGCGCGAGACCGCCGCCGCGTTTCTGGAGCGCCGGCTGCCCGCGTTCCGCGCTGCCATGTGGGTGCGGGGCCACACGCCGGAGGCCGGGACGCGCCTGCTGCTCGTGGGGGAGACGGCCGCCACCTACTTCGGGCGCGACTTCGTGCCGGTGAGCGCCTACAACCGGCATCCCCTCGCGGCCTGGCTGCCGGGGTGCGAGACCGAGGCCGACCTGGCCGAGGTGCTGCGAGACAGGGGGATCACCCACGTCGTGCTCCACCCGGCCGAGCTGCAGCGCCTGCAGGCCCGGTACGGCCACCTCCCGCTCGCGTCCCGGGAGGCCGGGGTGCTGCGAGAATTCCTCGCCTCGTGCCCTAGCCTCTTCGACGACGGCACGGTCACCGTCCTGGCGCTGTCACCGCGGCCATGAGCCGAAGATGGCCCCCTCGCGCACCCAGCGCACGCGGGTGGCAAGCCCTGGCGGGACGCCGGCCATGGCGAGGATTTCCCGCCGCCCCGGCGTCGGGCCGTCCTCCTGCCGGGCGTTGACGACGAGGTGGAGGTCGTCGCCCGAGGCGCTCCATTCGAGCACTCCGGCGGAGCCTTCCGGCGGCGCCGGGGGCCAGTCCGGCAGGCCCTCGCCGCGGCTCAGGCGCAGGCGGAAGGCGGCGAGCGCCTTGCCGAGGCGGGGAGCCTGCTCGGGAAGAATAAGGCTCGAAGTGATTTCCAGGCCCTCGGGCAGCAGCCGGTTGGCGCGGGAGAGCATGCCGGGCTCGAGGGGGGCGTGCAGCTCGACCTCGAACGGCTCGGCCAGCCCCTCGGCCCCGAGCGGGAGCGCGGGGCCCATCGACAGTCGGACGTGCGGGTTGAACCCTTCGGTGAAGCGCACCGGCACCCCTGCTGCCTGCAGCGCCCGGGCGAGCAGGTCCATCACGTTGCGGTGCGAAAGCCAGCGCGCGTCGCCGGTCTTCGCGAACGTCATCCGGGCACGAAGGACGGTTGGTGATTGCTGGTTGTTGGTTACTGACTCCCCCTCACGCCCCCTGACTCTCCGCTCTCGGCTCTCAGCCGGGTGGGTGGGCGGAGGACTCTCGACTCTCGACGCTCGACTCGCGACTTGGCTGGCCAGGCGCAAGTCGCGCCCGGCGCCGGGTATTCCGCACCCCGTGCAGCGACCGCGCCGGCAGTCGGGGGTACGCTCCTCGCGGTACGCCCGCTCGTGTTCGGCCAGCATGTATGCCCGCGTCACCCCCGGATCGACGATGTCCCAGGGCAACTGCGCGTCGAGTGCACGGGGACCGCACTCGGCCTCGAGGTCGATGCCGGTTTCGGCGAATGCCTGCGCCCAGGCGGCAGGGCGGCGCCGCTCGCTCCAGCCGTCGAAGACCGCACCGAGGTCGTGGGCGCGGGCAATCGCGGCAGCCATCCGGCGGTCGCCCCGGGCCAGCACCGCCTCGAGCCGCGCGTCTTCCCACTCGCCCCATCCCAGCCTGACGCCGCGCACGGCACGGCAGCGCTCGCGCAGCGCCCCCAGGCGCCGCTCGTAGTCCTCGGCGGCGACGAACGGCTCCCACTGGAACGGCGTCCACGCCTTCGGCACGAAGGGGTTGACCGAGACCTTGATCTCGGCGCGTCGGCGGCCGGCTCGCCTCGCTTCAGCGACGAGGTCGGCGGCGAGGTCGGCGAGCGCCACGGCGTCCTCGTCGGTTTCGGTCGGCAAGCCGAGCATCCCGTAGAGCTTGACGAGGTCCCACCCCCTGGCGAACGCGGCCGCGGCGGCGGTGCGCATGTCGGCGTTGGTGATGTCCTTGTTGATGACGCGCCGCAGCCGCTCGGAACCGGTCTCCGGCGCGAACGTGAACCCCGCCTTGCGCACCTGCGAGACCGCGTCGGCCAGCTCGACCGAGAACGCGTCGGCACGCAGCGACGGCAGCGAGACGCCCACCCGGCGCCCCGCGAGGCGGTCGGCGAGGGTGGTGGTGAGAGGCCCGATCGCCGAGTAGTCGGCCGAGGAAAGCGAGAGCAGCGAGACCTCGTCATAGCCGGTGGCGTCGACGTGCGCTTCCAGTCGCTCGACTACGGCCTCCGGCACGTGCTCGCGGGCGGGCCGGTACCAGAAGCCGGCCTGGCAGAACCGGCAGCCGCGGGTGCAGCCGCGCGCCACCTCGATCCCCAGTCGGTCCTGTACCGCCTCGACCGCCGGCACGAGCGGCAGGGGGGGGATGTCGGCGGGGTCGAGATCGTCGACCCAGACTCGCCGGACGCGGGAGGGGATTCCGGGGACCTCCGGCACGTGCCTCCCGCCGCGCGACGGGTGACCGGCGGCCTCCCACCGGTACAGCGAGGGCACGTAGAAACCGTCGTGCGCCGCGAGCCGGCGGAGCAGCTCGGGGCGCGGGAGGCGCCGGACCCTGGCGTCGCGGACAGCGTCGAGGAGCACCGGCAGCAGCGCCTCGCCATCCCCGATCGCCAGCACGTCGAAAAAGTCGGCCACGGGCTCTGGGTTGGCCAGACACGGCCCGCCGCCCACGACCAGCGGCGTGCCGTCCGCGCGCTCGCGCGAGCGGCGCGGCAGGCCGGCCAGGTCGATCAGGTATGGGACGTTGATGTAGTTGAGCTCGGATTGCAGGGTGATGCCGACAAGGTCGAAATCCGTCGCCGCGTGGTAGCTCTCGAGCGAGTAGAGCGGTACGCCGCGCGCCCGCATTGCCGTACCCATGTCCGGCCACGGCGCGAACGCCCGTTCGGCCAGAGTGTCCGGCCGCCGGTTGGCGAGGTGGTAGAGAATCCGTGTGCCCTGATGGGACATGCCGATCCCGTACTCGTCGGGAAACGCGAGCAGCAGACGAACCTTTACGCTTTCCCACGGCTTGCGGACCTGGTTGGCTTCGAGCCCGACGTACCGCCCCGGCCGCTCGACCGCGGGCAGGATTTCGTCGAGCGCCGCGCGGATCTGTGCAGGTGTCACCGGCGCTCTCCCCCTCCGGATTCTAGTCGACTGCCGGGTGGCTCGCTCGCGCCGGTCCAAGCCGGCGATGTGAAGGCAGGAAGCAACAGACACGATGCAGGAGGAGGACGCGAGGTTGTCCCGATCCGACGCCGGCCAGCCACGAATTTGAACCGTGAACCGCTCACCTCGGCAGTAGAATTGCAGCGTGGGCTCGCGCATCCGTGTCGCCGGGGGAGGGCTCTCCGGGCTCGCAACTGCCGTGCTGCTGGCGCGCCAAGGGGCCGAGGTGGAGGTGTTCGATCGGCGGGTCGGCGGCGGCGGGCGCTTCTGGGGCGGCTGGCAGGTGCTCGACAACGGCCTGACGCCGACCGACGCGCTGGTGGAGTTCGAGCAACTCGGTTTTCCCGGCGTTCCGCCCGTGCGGCCCGCGCGCCGCGCCGTTCTCCTCGACGCGTTCGGGGGCCGCCACGAGGTCGCCAGCGCCGAGCCGTACACCTACTTCATCCGGCGCGGCGGGGAGGGGAGCCTGGACGCCTGGCTCCGCGACGAGGCGCTGGCGAGCGGCGTGGCGCTGCACGAGGGACACAACGCCCCGCCCGGCACCGAGGTGATCGCCACCGGCCCGCGCCGCGCCGACGGCGTGGCTCACGAGCTGGTGTTTCGTTCCGACCTGCCCGACACCGTGATGGTGCTTTTCGATCCGACCGTCACCCCCTCCGGTTACGCCTATCTGTTCTGCCACGAAGGACATGCGACGTTCGGGGTGGCGCAGGTCCGCCGGCTGCGCACCCTCCCCGAGGCGCACCGCATGGCGTGGGCGCGCTTCCGGCGGGAGCTGGGCGGGTTCGCGGTCGAGGATCCACACGAGGGCGGGCAGCGCATGGCGTTCGCGCCGCCGCGCTCCCTGCGTGGGGCTGACGGGCGCTGGTATGTGGGCGAGGCCGCCGGGGTACAGCACTTTCTGTTCGGGCTCGGCAACCGCCTGGCGCTGCGTACGGCAGCGCTGGCCGCGTCTGGAGTCGCCGGCCTGTGGGACCCGGAGCGGTACGAACGGATCCTGTATCGGCCGATGCTGGCCTCGCTGGCGCTCCGCTGGGCGTACGAGCGGCTCGGGCGCAGGGGGTTCAAGCACCTGTGCAGGCTCGCGTCGCGCCTCGATTTCCGGAACTTGTTGCTGTGGCTCAACGCCACTTCGGGGTTGCGCCGCGGCGCGGCCCGCCTCGTCATGGCCGCGTGGAGGGAAAATGGGGACGAAAGCGGGCCCTTGCCCGGCGCCTGGCACCGCCGGCGGGAGCGCGCGTGAGCGACCTGGCGGCGGTCCGTCGCATCGCCCATGCCCGCGGGGCCAACTTCTCTCTCGGCTTTCGCCTTCTGCCCGCCGCCAAGCGGGAGGCCGTGTACGCGGCGTACGCGGCGTGCCGGATTCCCGACGACATCGTCGACGAGGCCCCTCCCGGGGCCGACCCTTCGGAGGTCGAGCGCCACCTCGACGCCTGGGCGTCCGAGCTCGAGGCCACCTACGCTGGGCGGCCTGCCCTCGAGGCCACGCGGGCGCTCGCCGCTGTGCTCGAAAGAACGCCGATCCCCAAGAGCGCCCTGCTCGGACTCGTCGAGGGGTGCCGCATGGATTTGCGGGTCCGGCGCTACCGCACGTTCGCCGAGCTGGAGCGGTACTGCGAACTGGTGGCCGTGACGATTTCCGACATCTCGCTGGCGATCTTCGGCACCCTTCGCGCCGAGGCGGCGCGCTACGGGCGCAACCTCGCCATGGCGCTGCAGCTCACCAACATCTGTCGAGACGTCGGGGAGGATGCTGGGCGCGGGCGAATCTACCTCCCGCTCGCCGAACTCGACGCGTTCGGCGTCGCCGAGGCCGATGTCCTGGCCGGCCGCGTGGACAGCGGGGCGTATCGGGCGCTCATGGCCTCCGAGTGCGCTCGCGCCCGCTCGTTTTTCGTCGCCGCCAACCCTCTCGCGCCCTGCCTCGCCCGCGACGCGCGCCCGGCCGTGCGGGTCATGGGAGGCGTCTACCGCCGCGTCCTGGATCGCGTTGCGGCGGATCCGGTGCGTGCCTGGGGACGCCGCACCGAGCTGCCGCGCTGGCAGCGCGTGTGGGCGGTGGCTGCCGGCCTCCTCGGCCTCGAGTTCGCGTAGATCTTGGTCGACCCCCGCGGTCGGCGGGCCCCGGCGATCACCACTCCAGGTGATTCACCGCCCGGGCGAGGTGGCGCCCGACCCGATCCAGCCAGCGCAGGGCGGCGATGCGGGCGTCGGCCTGCTCGGCGTCGAGCTCGCCGGCCGCTGTCCGCTCGAGGATCAGCCGCCGTCCGGAAGTCAGTTCGGCCGCGACCTGCTCGGCGCGAGCGGCGGTCTCGGCCCGCGGCGCCGTGCCGCCCGCTCCAACCAGCCATGCGTGGGCCAGGCGCAGCGCCCCGGCCACCGGCTCGCGGGCCCCGGGTACCTCCGCGAGCAGCGCCGGCGGCGGGGCGGCGAGCCCCGCCTCGACCAGCTCATCGAGATGGTCGAGGGCGTGCAGGACGGCCAGGTGCCGTTTCCGGTCGGCGTCGACATCGGAGCCGCGGACTCTCCCGAGGAAGCGCCGGACTTCGGCAATCGCCTCCCGCGCGGCGCCGAGCGTCGCCTGCTCGTCGGCGTCCGGCGCCCCGTCGAGGCGCGCCGCCAGGACTGCAGCCGACCGCGCGGCCACCTCGCGCGCCGTCCGGTGCGCCGCCTCGACGCCGATCTGGCCGATCTCGCCCACCGAGTCGTCGAGAAACCGCGTCATGGATCCGTGCCGCTCGGGGATGAGCCGGATCACGATGCGCGAGAACGGCCGGATGACCGGCAGCAGGAGGAGCACACCCAGGAAGTTGAACAGGGTATGAAACGCCGCCAGCGCCAGCGCCGCATCGGGAGAGACCCCGGGCCCGTCGAGGTTGTCCGCTAGGCCGCTGGCGAGGCGCACGAAAAGCGGCAGCGCCCCCAGCGCCACGATGCCGGTGAGGAGGTTGAACAGGCGTGAGCGAGAGCAGTGCGCCGGGCGGCCGTCGAGGCGCCGATCGCCGCCAGCCCGGCGGTCACGGTGGTGCCAACGTTCTGGCCGATGACCAGGGCGGCGGCGTGGTCGAGCCCGATCGTGCCGGCGTGCAGCGCGGCCAGCGTGGTGGCCACCGCAGCGCTGGAGGACTGCATCACGACCGTCATGAGCACGCCCAACCCGACCAGCGCCAGGCGGCCGGCAAGGTTGTCGCCGGGCAGCATCGAGGGATCGAGCCGGGTGGCCAGCCCGGCCATGCCGACCTGGAGCTGATCGATCCCGACGAAGATGAGGCCGAACCCGGCCACGGCCAGACCGGCCGCCCGCCACCGCCCTCGCCCGAGCAGGTTGGCGAGTGC
This sequence comes from Thermoanaerobaculaceae bacterium, assembly GCA_035384965.1. Taxonomy (GTDB): domain Bacteria; phylum Acidobacteriota; class Thermoanaerobaculia; order Thermoanaerobaculales; family Thermoanaerobaculaceae; genus JAAYVZ01. The sequence continues at coordinate 27,112 of DAOOJE010000026.1, read as the reverse complement.
CCCGGCGCCGACCATGGGCAGCGCGAAGGCGGCGATCGAGACCTTGAACCCGAGCAGGGAGACGAGCCACCCCGTGCTGGTGGTGCCGAGGTTGGCTCCGAAGACTACTCCAACCGCCTGCTCGAAGGTGAGGATGCCGGCACTCACGAAGCCGATGGTGGCGAGCGTCGTGGCCGAGGACGACTGGACCAGGGCGGTGAGCGTCGCGCCCGAGAGCAGAGCCGAGAGGGGACCGCCGGTGAAGCGCGCGAGCGCCTTTCGGAGGGCGTTGCCGGCCGCGGTCTTGAGGCCGTCCGTCATGAGGATCATGCCCAGCAAGAAGAGCCCGATGCCGCCCAGCATGCTACCGACCATGCCACCTCCTGTCCTCGGGACCAGCCCGGTCCACGTGACCAGGATACCCGCCCACCCGCCCAGTCCAAGGTCGTCCGCCCGCCCGCCCGGTCGAAGGTCGACGGCCAAAGGTCGAAGCGGGCAGGTGAGCCGGGAGTATCATGAATTGCAGGAGTTCACGTCAGGTCGGCGGGCCCCACGAGTTGCCTCGAGCGCGGGGGCACGGGGCTGAGCTTAGCGAGAGGAGGATACCCGTCATGGCAAGGAGGGCGTTCTTCGCAGCGGGGTGGTTGCTGGCAGTTGGTTCGATGGTTGGAGCGGCGGGGCTGGCATCGGAGGAGGTCCCGGCCACCACCGCGCACACCTACTGGGTGCAGGTGGCGTCACGGGCGGCGGGGCTGGCGGGGAGCCAGTGGCGCACCGACGTCGGGATCAACAACCCCGGTGCGGCGACGGCGAATCTGGAGCTTCGCTTCCACCCGGCGGGCGGGGGCGCGGCGCTGGCACAGACCACGTTCGTGCCGGCGCTGGCGCAGTCGCTGTTGTCCGACGTCGTGGGGCAACTCGGTGGTAGCGGGAACGGCGCGCTGGAGGTGCGGTCGGATCGGCCGGTGGTGGTGACCTCGCGGACGTACAACGCGGTGCCGGCGTCGGCGGCGTGCACGCCTGGAGGGACGTTCGGGCAGTACTACGCGGCGTACACCGTCGAACAGGGGCTGGCGGTCGGGAAGACGGCCCTGATCCCGCACCTCGTCGAGAACGCGGCGTTTCGCAGCAACCTGGCGTTCACCAACATGGGCAGCAGCGCGGCGAGCGTGAAGGTGGAGCTGATGGACGGGGCCGGCGGGAAGCTCGCCGAGTTCACGGTGAGCCTCAACCCGGGGCAGTTCAAGCAGGAGACGCAAGTTTTCAGAAACCGCGCCGGGCAGACGAACCTGGCGCGGGGGTACGCGCGGGTGACGGTGCTGTCGGGCGGCGGGGTGATCGTTTCCGGCTCGGTGGTGGACAACCGGACCAACGACCCCACGACGATTCCCTGGGTGGAGGTTGAAGCGCCGGCGGAGGGGCAGGAGATCACGATCATGCTGCCCGGCAACGTGCCGCTGGTGCTGGTGAGGATCCCGAAGGGGACGTTCATGATGGGCGCCGCGAGCGGTGAATGGGGATACGTGGGCAGCGAGGGTCCCCCGCACGAGGTCACGCTCACGCAGGACTACTACATCGGCAAGACCGAGGTGACGCAGCGACAGTGGGTGGCGGTGATGGGAAGCAACCCGTCGCACTTCGCGGCTTGCGGCCTGGACTGCCCGGTGGAGCACGTGTCGTGGCACGCCGTGTGCGGCGGGAGCACGGGGCGCGACTGCTCGCCCTCCAGCTTCCTCGGCAGGCTCAACGCCCACCTGGTGGCATCAGGCCAGCCTGCGGCCGGCAAGCTCCGGCTCCCGACCGAGGCGGAGTGGGAGCGGGCAGCACGCGGGGGCAGGAGCGGGCCGTTTTCCTTCGACACGGCCGCCAACCCGACCTGGGATCCGATCTGTGGCAGTTTCCCCGAGGCGCTCCCTCACATGTGGTGGTGCCACAACGCCGCGGACACCACCCATGGGGCCGGCGCCAAGCAGGCGAACCCGTACGGATTGCATGACATGCATGGCAACGTGGGGGAATGGGTGGCGGACTGGTACGGGGACTACAGCCCTGCGCCCGCGACGGATCCAACCGGCCCGGGCTCGGGTTCCGGGCGGGTCATCCGGGGCGGCAGCTGGGACAGCGCTGCCCGCGAGTGCCGGGCGCCAAGCCGCAGCGCGCTGCCACCAGACTCCCACAACTACAACCTCGGCTTCCGAGTCGCTGCCTCGCCGTGACCACGGCCGCTTCGAGCCGCGGGCGCGCGAGCCCGCGGCCCCGGCCCTGCCGGCCTGTCACTGCGCCGGCGCCAGCGGCGAGCGGTTCCGGCCTTCCCGGCGCGGCTACAATCCCTCTCGTGGCCAAGGAGCTGCCTCCGACCGATTTCTTTCAGCGGCTGCTGCCGGACTACCTGGCGGTGCTGCTGGTGGAGCGGGGGTTGGCGGCACACTCGGTGAGCTCGTACCGCAACGATTTGAAAACGTTCGGGATCTGGCTGGCAGCCAGGGGGCTGGAGGCGGCCGGATGCGAGCGGGCGGATCTGAGGCGGTACATTTCGGAGCTGCGGGGGCGAGGGCTGTCGGCGCGCTCTACGGCCCGGGCGCTGGCTGCGATCCGCGGCCTGTACCGCTACTTGCTGGAGCGGGGCGAGACGAGGCAGGACCCGACGCTCGAGCTCGAGACGCCGAAGTTGCTGCGGGCGCTGCCGTACTTTCTCTCGGCCAAGGAGGTGGAGGCGCTGCTCGCGGCACCCGACGCGGCCACCCCGCTCGGCCTGCGCGATCGGGCGATGCTCGAGACGATCTACGCCACCGGGGTGCGGGTCTCCGAACTCGTGAAGCTGAAGGTCGGCCAGCTCCGCCTCGACCCCGGCTACCTGCGGGTGTGGGGCAAGGGCAACAAGGAGCGACTCGTGCCCGTAGGCTCCTCGGCGGTGGAGTGGCTCGGGCGGTATCTCCGTGAAGCGAGGCCGCGGCTCGACACGCGGCACTCCGAGGTGCTGTTCCTCACCAACCGCGGCGAGGGAATGACGCGCCAGATGTTCTGGATCCTCATCAAGCGCTACGGCACGCAGGCGGGCATCACGACCCACCTCTCGCCGCACGTCATGCGCCACTCGTTCGCCACACACCTTCTCGAGCACGGCGCCGACCTGCGCGCCGTCCAGGCCATGCTCGGCCACTCCGACATCTCGACCACCGAGATTTACACCCACATCACCCGGGAGCGCTTGCGCCAGCTCTACGACCGGGCGCATCCGAGAGCATGACGTGGCTGTTGGCGGCTGGCTGGTGGCGCGGGGGCGAGAGCTGGCGCTGGCGCCGCGCGGCCGCCGTCTGGCTCGTGGTCCTCGCCCTGGCGGCGGTGGGCCGGCAAGCCGCTGCGCAGTACCTGGCGGTGTTCGTCGACGGGCGGATGCTGCCGGTGAAGGCGGCGCGCCTGCTCGACGAGCGACGGATCAGGCTCGAACTCCCCTCGGGCGGGACGATCGATGTGCCGCTCGCGCGGCTCGATCACGTCATCGAGGACGCGGTCGAGCCCGACCCGCAGCCAATCCCGCCACCGCCGTCGTGCCCCTACCGGTTCGCCGAGCAGCCGTTGCCCGAGGGTACCCCGTTCGCGGCCGAGATCACGGCGGCGGCGCTGGCGGCCGACCTGCATCCGCGCCTCGTCGCGGCGGTGGTGGCGGCCGAGTCGGGGTTCCAGCCGTATGCGGTCTCCCGCGTGGGGGCGGCGGGGCTCATGCAGCTCATGCCGGCGGTGTGGCTCGGAGCCGGGCTGCAGGCCCCGTACGACCCCGCCTCCAATTTGCGAGTCGGCAGCCGGCACCTCGCCGAGCTCGTCAGGAGGTACGAGGGAGACCTGGCGCTGGCGCTGGCGGCGTACAATGCCGGTGCGGCAGCCGTGGAGAAGTACGGCGGCATTCCCCCCTACGCCGAGACCCGCGGCTACGTGCGCCGGGTGCTGGGCCGCTTCTGCCCGGAGCCGGCGGTGACGCCGGCGGCCATGGGGGCCGCAGGCGGGGGTGGTTGAACGTGCGGAGGAGGGAACGATGACCCCACGCGACCTGAGTATCAGTCCTGGCGGCGGGAGCGGGGAACGGGCAGCGGCCCGACGCCCCGACGGCAGCCAGGTGTTCCTCACCACGAAGCTCGACGCGCTGCTCGACCTGGCGCGCCGCAACAGCCTGTGGCCGTTTCCGTTCGGGACGGCCTGCTGCGCCATCGAGTTCATGTCGGTGATGATGTCGCACTACGACCTGTCCCGGTTCGGGGCCGAGGTGGTGCGCTTCTCCCCCCGGCAGTCGGACCTGCTCATCGTGGCCGGCACGGTGACCGACAAGATGGCGCCGGTGATGGTGCGGATCTACGAGCAGATGGCTGAGCCCAAGTACGTGATCTCGATGGGGGCGTGCGCCTGCACCGGCGGGTTTTACCGCGCTTACCACGTGGTGCAAGGGATCGACGAGTTCATCCCGGTGGACGTGTACGTGCCCGGCTGTCCGCCGACGCCGGAAGCGCTCCTCAAGGGCGTGGTGCACCTGCAAGAAATGATCCAGCAAGGGCAGACTCACTACCAGCGGCAGGCGGCGGCCGCCAGGGCGGCGGCGCGGGGAGGGGCCGATGGCCAGTCGTGAGGAGATCGTGGCGTCGATCCGGCAGGCGTTCCCGGAAGGCGTTCGCCCGGTCGAGGGCGGGGACCTGCCGACGTTCGTGGTCGATCGTGCCGTGCTGCCGCGGCTGGCCCGCCACCTCAAGGACGACCCGGGGCTCGACTTCAAGCTTCTCGCCGATGTCTGCGGGGTCGACCACCCGGGGCGCGAGCAGCGCTTCGAGGCGGTGTACCACCTGTACTCGCTCCAGCACGGCCACCGCATCCGCCTCAAGGTGCCCGTGGGTGAGGACGACCCTGTGGTGCCGTCGGTGTTCGGGGTGTGGAAGGGCGCCGACTGGTTCGAGCGCGAGGCGTTCGACATGCTCGGCATCCGTTTCGACGGCCACCCCAACCTCAAGCGCATCCTCTGCCACCCCGCGTTCCAAGGGCACGCGTTGCGCAAGGACTACGACCCCGGCCAGCGCTGGCTGCTGCGCGAGGGGGAGCAGGACGAGCCGTTGTGGGCCCGCCAGCCGCAGGAGGACGACGACCACTTCGAGACCCAGGTCCTCAACCTCGGCCCCTCGCATCCGGCGACCCACGGCACGCTGCGCACGGTGGTACGCCTCGACGGCGAGGTCATCACGCAGGCCGAGGTGGAGATCGGCTACCTCCACCGCTGCTTCGAGAAGATGTCGGAGCGGCACACCTGGAACCAGGTGATCCCCTATACCGACAGGCTCAACTACTGCTCGCCGATGATCAATGGCGTCGGGTACTGCCTGGCGGTGGAAAAGCTGGCCGGCGTCGAGGCGCCGCCGCGCGCCCAGCTCATCCGATTGATCCTCTCCGAGCTGTCGCGGATCATGGACCACATCGTCTGTATCGGCGCCAACCTCAACGACCTGGGGGCGATGACGCCGTTTCTGTACATGTACAAGGCGCGGGAGGAGATTTACTCGGTGCTCGAGGCCTGCGCCGGGGGCCGGCTCACGATCTCGTACGTGCGGATCGGGGGGCTGGCCAACGACGTGCCCGCCGATTTCGTCCCGGCAGTGCGCTGGCTCCTCCAGCGCATCCCGCCGCTGATGAACGACATGGAAAAGCTCATCACGCGCAACCGCATCTTCCGCGACCGCACCGAGGGCGTGGGGAAGATCTCGGCGGCGGAAGCGCTCGACTGGGGGTGGACGGGGCCGTGCCTGCGCGCTTCGGGGATCCCCTACGACGTGCGCAAGGCGCATCCTTACCTCGGCTACGAGACGTTCGATTTCAAGGTGCCGATCGCCACCACCGGCGATACCTTCGCCCGCTACATCGTGCGAGTCGAGGAGGTGCGGCAGTCGCTGCGCATCATCGAGCAGGCGCTGGAGCGGCTGGAACCGGGGCCGATCATCTGCGATGAGCACCACGTGGCGCTGCCTCCCAAGGAGCTCGTCTACACCGAGATGGAGGCCCTGATCTGGCATTTCAAGCTGATCATGGAGGGGGCGCGCATTCCCGCAGGGGAGGTCTACGGCTTCACCGAGGGGGCCAACGGCGAACTCGGCTTCTACATCATCTCTGACGGCGGCGGCAAGCCGTACCGGGTGCGGGTCAGACCACCGTGCTTCGCCATTTTCCAGGCGTACCCCCACATGCTGGTGGGGCACATGGTCCCGGACTCGGTGGCGATCCTGGGCAGCCTCAACATCATCGCCGGGGAGCTGGATCGATGAGCACGCAACCCGAGGTCATCGTCTGCGATCCCAAGCCGATGGGCTTTTTCCAGCGGCTGTACCTGGTCGAGATTCTCAAGGGGCTCGGCGTGACGCTGCGCCACTTCCTCGGCAACGTCTTCAGGCGCAAGTACACCGTGACCGTGGAGTGGCCGGAGGTCAAGCGCGAGTACTCCGAGCGCATGCGCGGCCGCCACATCCTGCTGGCGCGCGAGGACGGCTCGCCGCGCTGCGTCGCCTGCTACATGTGCGAGGAGGCGTGTCCGGCCGACTGCATCCACATCGAAGCCGAGGCGGACGACTCGGGCGGCGTGGAGTTCGAGAAGCGCCCGAAGGTCTTCGAGATCGACCTGCTGCGCTGCGTGTACTGCGGCTTTTGCGTCGATGCCTGCCCGAAGGAGGCGATCATCATGAGCCGCGAGCACGAGATGGCGTTTTCGACGCGCGGCGAGTCGGTCGTTGGCCTCGACGTGTTGCTGCAGCGCAAGCCCCTCCGCAAGGAGGACATGGGCTACCGCCCGTACTACGGCAGGCCGCAGTCCCACATCAAGCTGCCGATCCCGGTCAAGCCCGAGGGTCTGCTGGGGGAGTGACCTCGACGGCCCGCGGCCTCGGGAAGACCCCCATTCCGATCCGCTTGGGTCCCGGACCCGCCCCCGCGCCAGCCGCGACCTCGCTCGCCGGGCGGGCCAGCAGGCACGTGCTACAATCCCGCGCCGCATTTTCGGCGGCTGGAGGCTCGAATGTCGGTGGGCAGGTTCCTTTCCCTGGTGGCGGTCGTCGGGCTCATGGCGGGTGCCGTGTCGGCGCAAGCCCCCGAGCCGACCAAGATCGGTTTCGTGGACGTGGAGCGCGCCATCGTCGCCATCGAGGAAGGCAAGGCGAAGCTCAAGGAGCTGGAGAACTGGGCGAAGCCGCGCCAGGAGGAACTCCAGAAGCTCGGCAAGGAGATCACCGACTTGCAGGGCGAGCTCGTTTCCAAGCGAGGCGTCGCGAGCGAGGACGCGCTCGAGCAGCTCCAGCAGCGCCTCGTGGCCAAGCAGCGGCAGTTCGAGGACCGGCAGCGGGTGGCCAAGCGAGAATTCGACGAGCGGCAGGACGCCATGCTCCAGGAGCTGGGCGCCAAGATGCAGAAGCTCATCCAGGGGTTCGCCGAGAAGTCGGGGTATGTGGCGGTGTTCCTGCTGAAGCCCAACGACGTGGCGTACCTCGCGCCGTCGGCTGACCTCACCGACATCGTCGTCAAGCTCTACAACGAAAAGCACCCGCTCGCTGCGGCAGCGACCGGGAAGTAGCTCCATCATCGAGGGCTACGAGGAGCGACAAGGTGCGTCGACTGACTCGCAAGCAGATCAAGCAGGATGAGTTCATCGGTCTTGTGGACCGCGGTATGCACTGGCTCGGGCAAAACTGGCAGCAAGCCGCCATGGGGCTGATTGGGGCCGTCGTCGTGGCAATGGTGGTGTGGGGCGTCAGGGCGATCCTTGCCTCGCGCGGCGAGGCGGCGAGCGAGGCGCTCTCCAAGGCCGTCGCAACGTTCTCGGCGCCGGTCGGGGCCGCGGCGCCGGCCGACGCGAAGCTCAAGTTCGCCACCGACACCGAGAGGCTGGCGGCGGCCGAAAAGGCGTTTTCCGAGGTGCGCTCGAAGTACTCGCTGACCGCCGAGGCGCGCATGGCCCGCCTGTACCTGGCGCGCATCGCCCTCGAGCGCAACGACAGGGACAGGGCGATCCGGGAGCTCGGCGAGCTGGCGAGCAAGCGCTCGGCGGATCCCGTGGTGCGAATGGCGATGCTCAACCTGATCCGGCTGCGGATCGCCAGCGGCGAGGGTGCGCAGGTCGTGAGGGACCTCGAGGCGATGGCCGCCGGCAAGGACCCGCGCCTGCCGCGCGATGTCGCCCTCTGGCAGCTCGCGCAGCTGTGGGAGCACGACGGCAAGCCCGAGGAGGCGAGCAAGCTCTACCGCAAGCTGGCGGACGATTTCCCGGATTCGCCGTACCGCAGCGAGGCGGCACAGCGCGCCGGCTCGGCGAGCTGAGCGGCCGGGCGATCGATCGTGACGCCGGGAGAGGCTGCGGCCCTCCCGGCGTTCGGCTGTAGAAGGGGACCACGGTGCTGTACCGACTCGACGAGGTCCGGGTGTCGTTCGGCAGCCGGGAGGTGCTGCGCGGCGCCAGCCTCCAGCACAACCCGGGGGAGAAGCTTGTCCTGCTGGGGCGCAACGGCGGCGGCAAGACGACGCTGTTGCGCGTGATCGCGGGCGAGCAGGAGGTGGAGTCGGGGGTCGTCGAGCGAGCTCGGGGCCTCGACATCGCCAGGGTCGAGCAAAGGCTGCTCGCCGACCCGGCGACGCCGGTCCTGACCTTCTGCTTGCAGGCGTTCGGGCCGCTGCTCGAGATCGAGGCGGACATCGCCCGGCTCGAGGCACAGGCGGGCGAGACGGCTGCGGCGCGCCTGCACGAGCTGTTCGAGCAGCTCGAGAAGCTGGACGGGTTCCGGGCGCGCGCCCGGGCGCAGGCGGCGCTGCAGGGTCTCGGGATCGGCCTGGATATGCACGACCGCCCGCTCGGCTCGCTGTCGGGCGGCGAGCGGACGCGGGCAGCCCTGGCGCGGGCGCTGCTGTCGCCTGCCACGCTGCTGCTGCTCGACGAGCCGACCAACCATCTCGACCTCGTGGGCGTCGAGTACCTCGCCCAGGAGCTGGCACAGCGCTCCGGGGCGCTGCTGCTGGTGACCCACGACCGCGACCTCGTCGACCGAGTCGGGGGGGAAATCCTGGAGCTGCACGGCGGCCGGCTCGAGCGCTACGCGGGTGGCTACGCGCGCTACCGCCGGGAGCGCGAGGCGCGCCGGGCGCAGGCGCGCAAGGCGTGGGAGCTGCAGCGGGCGGAAATCGAGCGGCAGGAAGAGTTCATCCGGCGCAACATCGCCGGCCAGAACACCCGCCAGGCGCAGGCGCGCCAGAAGCTCCTCGACAAGCTGCAGCGGCTCGAAGCGCCCGAGCCGGACCTGCCGCCGGTCCGCCTCCGCTGGCCCGCCGTCGGGCGCTCGGGGGACAGGGTCGTCGAAGTGGAGGGGCTGGCGGTCGGCTGGAGCGCGCCGTTGCTGCGCGGAGTGTCGTTCGCGCTGCGGCGGGGCGAGCGGCTGGCCGTGGTGGGGCGCAACGGCAGCGGCAAGACGACCCTGCTGCGCACGCTGGCCGGCCGTCTGCCGGCGCTCGGCGGGCACATCCGGTTCGGCGCCGGCGTGGTGGCGGGGTCGTACGACCAGGAGCACGCCGACGTGCCGGACGGGGTCAGCGTTCTCCAGGTCCTGCTGGAGGCGCGCCCCGACTGGACGCCGGCCGAAGGGCGGGCGTGGGCGGGGCGCTTCGGTTTCTCGGGGGAGGCGGCCGACGCCGACACCGCGACGCTTTCGGGGGGCGAGCGCGGCCGGCTGTCGCTGGCGCGCCTGCTGGCGCTCGGACCCAACCTCATGATCCTCGACGAGCCGACCAACCACCTCGACATGGTCACCTGCGACGTGCTCGAGCAGGCGCTGGCAGAGTTCCCCGGCGCCGTCGTGCTGGTGAGCCACGACCGCCACCTCGTCGAGAAGGTGGCGACCGGCGTGCTGCTGCTCGACGACGGACACGCAGTGCCGCTCGACCGGGTTGAGGACGCGTTCGCACGCCTGGGGCTCGCCCCGGCCCTCCGGCCAGCCGAGGACAACGTCCGGGGACCCCGCCGCAGTGCGGTCGAGGAGGAGCGCCGCAGGCTCAAGCGGGACGCGGCACGCGCGCGCGAGCGGGCGGACGCGCTGGCGGCGGAGCTGCACGCCGCCGAGCAGCGGCTGCGGGAGATCGACGCGCTGCTGTGCGAGCGGGAAGTCTACTCCGACCTTGCCCGCGCCCAGGCGCTCGCGGCCGAGGGCGAGAAGCTGCGCGCCGCTCTCGATGAGCAGCTCGAGCGCTGGAGCGAGGCCGAAGAGGACGCAGAGGCCCTCGAGCGCGCCCTGGCTGAGCTGGCTGCCAGGGACAGGTAACCTCGCCCGGCGGGTGTCGTACACTCGGCCGGTGCGCCGGCCGGGAGGCCGCGTGGCGCGGAAGGGGGAGACAGTGCGCAAGATCGTGAGCATGCTGGCCGTGGCGGCGCTGCTGGCGGTCGGGGGGTGCAGGCGCGCCCCGGCAACGCCGGAACAGCTCGAGGCGGCGTACGCGGCGGTCGAGGAAGCGTGGGACGCGGCTGCGACTCCGGAGGCCGGGCTCGGCATTGCCAGGAAGTTCCTCCGCGATCACCCGGACACGAAGTACACCGCGAGAGTCGTCCGCAAGGCCGTGCGTGTGCTTGCCGAGGACCTCGAGAGGCCCGCCGAGGCCGAGGCGTTCGTCCGCGAGGTGAGGAGCAAGGTGAACGACCCGGCCAACGCCCGCGCGCTGGCCGTGACGCATGTCAGGACCTTGTCGGCGCTCGGAAGGGGCCCCGAACTCGCCCGGGTCGCCGCCCCGCTCGCCGGAGACGCCGGGCTCGACTTTTACGACCAGGTGGGCATCGCCGAGGCGGCCATCGCGGCCGGGGCCTGGGAAACCGCGCTGACCTTCGCATCACTCGCGGCCGAGATCGACGGCGAGAAGCTGGCGGCCATCAGCCCGGCCGGCCGGTACCCGACGCCGGCCGACCTGGAACGCGGCGTCAACAAGCGGAAGGCGTGGGCGCTGGCCGACAAGGGGTGGGCCGAGCACAACCTCGGGCGCACGGGCGAGGCTCTGGAGACGTTCGGCACCGCGTGGAAGCTCGACGCCCGCCAGATCATGGGCAACTCGGAGACGTCGCTGCCCGTCTACTGGGGCCGCGCGCTGCTCGCCGCGGGGCGCCCGGCCGAGGCGGTCGAGGTGCTGGCTCCGAGCGCGCTGTACGGTGGCGAAAGCGACGCCCGGGAAGTCCTCGAGGAGGCGTGGAAGACGCTGGGTGGCCAGGGGTCGTTCGAGGATTACCTCTGGGGGGAGCGGCAGCGGCGGGCGATTCCAGCGCCCGAGTTCACGCTGCCCGACTACGAGAGGCGGCCCTGGCAGCTCGCCTCGCTGCGCGGCGCCGAGGCGACGCTCCTGTCGTTTTGGTTCCCCACGTGAGGGGGCTGCCGCGTGGAGTTGCCACGCGTCGAGGAGCTGTACCGGACCTATCGCGACAGAGGTTTCAACGTGGTGGCCGTCGAGGCGCTGCGCGACACCGAGAGGGCCAGGAAGTTCATTGCCGACAAGAAGCTCTCTTTCAGCTTTCTGGAAAACGGCACGGGAGAGGCTGAGGTCGTTGCCAGGCTGTACGGTGTCGGCGGGTTCCCCACCTCGTTCCTGCTCGACCGGGAGGGCAGGATCATGTTCTCGCATCTCGGCTTCGAGGCGGGTGATGAGAAGAAGCTGGAAGAGGAGATCCTCAAGCTCCTCGAGAAGCAGTGAACGGCGATCGCTGAGTGGCAGGGGACTGGGGTCTCTCCCACCTCCGATCACCGATCACCACCCAAGCCGCCCGCCGTGAACAACCCGGCGGGCGAGTGCGTAGGAGTGAGTGCAAGCCACACGCGTCGGGCGAGATCGCGGCAGGGCTTGGGGGAGGTCGCATGGCCTGCGCAGCACACGAGATCGGACAGCACGCCGCGAATGTCGGGAGCGGCCCCCACCGCGCTTTCGTGATCGCCGACCGCGGTGACCGCGCCTTCGTGGTGGCCGTGCGTTTCCAGGCCCCACCGGTGGTGGGCGATCGCTTCGACTTCCTGGGGCTCACCTGGGAGATCATCCGCCCCAGGACCCTGCAGCGCGGCCTCGTCGCACGGCCGGTCCGTCGCCGCTGAAGTCCAGGCTCGCGGCCCTCGGCTCACGACAACACCTCTGGGCTTGACGCCGACCTTGTGATAGGTTGCACGGCGTCGATGCGACAGCTTTCCCAGGAGGGGTGGGTATGCGTGTGAGAGCGGCGGTCTCCAGTGTGTTCCTGGCTGTCTCGCTGCCAGCGACAGCTTGGGCGGAAGGCGACCAACGGCCGGCCGAGTATGTCCGGATGCAAGTGTGGAGAGTGGCCCACACCGCCATTCCCGTGCCGGCCGAGGGCCTGACGTTCGCCCGCGACGTGGCCACCTGGCGTCTGGAGTCGGGGAGCTTGCGGCCGCTCGAGCCGCTGGCCGACGGCTTCGTGCCGGGGTTCGTTTTCGAGGGCAAAGGTCGCTTCACGATGGAGATCCCGGATGCCTTCGAGCAGGAGCAGCTGCGCCGCTTTTCCGGCAAGCCTGGCCTGACCCGCATCGACGAGCCGTTCACCCGGTTGGTGCTGCACACCTCGTCCGACCTCGCGGGCACCCTCGCACCGGTGGCGGAGCGAACCGTCTTCGAGCCCAGCTCGCTGTTGAAGCAGCGCAGCGAGGAGTGGCTGCGGCGCGCCCCCTGGGACGTCGACGCCCGGGTGCTGGCGGGTCACCTCACACCAGGCGACGATTACCTGCTCGTGGACATGGACACGGCCTCCTTTGGGTGGCTGGCGTTCGAGTTCGCCCCCGAAAACCAGGAGGAGGTGAGCCTGGTCAAGCTTCGCGAGCTCAACGACTGGGTGGAGGCCTGGGTGAGCCTCGATCGGGCGTCCGAGCGGGACGCTGACGGGCGGCCGACCTCGCCCTACAGGCCGGCGATCGACGTCACACAGGCGACGATTGCGGTGGACCTGACGGACCACTCGGGGAGTCCGTTCGACCCCATGATCGAGATGAAGCTCGACAAGGCCACCTATCGCGCCACGATCGCGTTCCTGCCCCGGATCGCGGGCGCGAGGGCACTGCGGCTGTACCTCGCCCCGAGGGCCAGGGTCAGCCGCGTCACCACGGGCGACGGGCGCGAGCTGCCGTTCATCCGCGACCGCGTGGGAGGCCGCTTCGCGGGTGTCGAGAACGACATCCACGACGGCGGCCTGACGGTGCTCCTCGCCGAGCCGCTGCAGGCCGACACGTTGCAAGAAATCACGGTCGACTACGTGATGAAGCAGTACAACTACGCGAGCGGCCGGTCGTGGTACCCGGGCGAGAGCAACGGCTTCGACGACCTGCACGAGGCCCGGCTGACGTTCCGGCTGCCCAGAAAGTCCCAGGTCCGGTGCGTCGGCGTGCGCGAGGAGGAGAAGGTGGAGGGGGACGTGCTGGTCTCCACCTGGAAGACCACGGCACCGACCAAGATGCTTGGCTACGCCTTCGGCAAGGGGTTCAAGGAAGAGCGCATCGCTCAGCAAGGCGTCCCGACGGTCGTGGCGTTCGGGTCGCCGTCCGGCCTCTCGACCGGCAACATGGTCCGCAACGTCGCAGTGGACGTCTCCAACGCCCTGCGCTTCTACCAGTGGTACTTCGGCGTCACCTTCCCGTTCGAGGAGATGCAGGCGACCTGCATCTCGGGTTTCCACGGCCAGGCGTTCGAGGGGTTCCTGCATCTCTCGCAGCTCACCTTCAACGCCGAGCACCCCGGCGCCAGCGAGCTGTTCCGGGCCCACGAGGCGGCGCACGCGATCTGGGGGCACATGGTCGGCTGGAAGAGCTACCGCGACCAGTGGCTGTCGGAGGCGTTCGCCGAGTACTCCGCCATGCTTTTCGTCGAGGCCAGCCTGCCGAAGGAGAAGTACTTCGAGGAGATCCTGCAGATCTACACCAACGAGCAGACCGGGTCGATCAAGGGGGCGTTCTCCAAGTTCGCGCGGCCGTGGAACGTGGGGCTGCGGGCGGACCAGCTCGCCGAGCTGGGACCGATCTCCGCCGGCTTCCGGGCCAGCACCGCCCGCCTGCCGGGGGGGTACCAGATCCAGAGCTACAACAAGGGCGCGCTGGTCCTGCATATGATGCGCTCCGTGCTGGCCGGGATGGCGCGCGACCGTGACCTCTTCCGCGAGGTCATGCAGGACTTCCTCAAGACCTACACCGGCAAGCAGGCGTCTACGGACGACTTCCGGCGCCTCGTCGAGATGAAGACTGGCGTCTCGTGGAAGGGTTTCTTCGACACCTGGGTGCACGGCACCGGCATCCCCCAGGTCACCTGGAGCCAGCGGACCGGCACCGGGGCGGGCGGCAAGCCCGAACTCACGCTGAGCGCGCGGGTCGAGGGAGTCGCGCCGGGCTTCTCGCAGCTCGTTCCGGTTCACGTCGTGCTCAAGGGCGACAGGACCGGCACGATCATGCTGCGGCTCGACGCGCCCGAGACGACCCGGACCATCGAGATGCCGGAAGCGCCCAAGCAGGTCGTGTTCGCGCCCCGCAACTCGCTCCTCGCCCGCATCAAGGAGAAGTGAGATAAGGGCCGCCCCGCGAAAGGGGCGGCGTGCTCTGCACCGCGGCCAAAAGCTCTCGACCCGAGACGGGGCCGCCGCCTACGCGGCGAGCTCGGCCGTCTGGCTGCGGCGGGCGAAGGTCTTGACCGCGAGGGCGACGACACCCGCGGCGAGCACCAGCATGAGCACGTCGGTGGTGGCCAGGATGTAGTTCCGCTGCGCGATGTAGCCGCGCAGGAGGATGAGGAGCGAGGCGATGGTGGTGACGATCATGAACGCGGCCGGCACGAGGGCGAAGGCGTAGCTGCGCCCCTTGAGCAGCAGCCAGGCCGAGGCGGTCAGCAAGCCGAGAGCGGCCAGGAGCTGGTTGGCGGTGCCGAAGATCGGCCACAGCTTCGAAAAGGCGTTGGAGTACGCCAGCACCCACATGAGGACCACCGAGAGCCCGGAGTTGAACCAGTAGTGCCGGATGAGGCGCGGCGGGCTGGTGAAAAGGATGGCCCACAGCTCCTCGAACAAGTAGCGGTTGAGGCGCACCGCCGCGTCCAGCGTCGTGACCACGAAACCCTCCACGAGCAGGATGCCGAACACGGTGCCGAGCGCCACGGGAATCCCCAGGCCCTTGTGGAACAGCATGCCGGCGGCGAGCGAGAACCCCAGGATCGGGTTCGACTTGACCGCCGGGTCGTCGGGCCAGACGATCGAGCGGTAGTCGCCGAACGCCATTACCGAGCCGAGCGCCAGCAGCACGCACACCGCCAGCGCCGATTCGAGCAGCATGGCGTTGAACCCCACCTTGCGGGCGTGGCACTCGTTGGCGAGCTGCTTGCCGGTGGTGCCTCCCGCCACCAGCGAGTGAAAGCCCGAGATCGCCCCGCAGGCAATGGTGATGAACATCATCGGCCACAGCAGGCCGAGGTGCTTGACGCCGTCGGCCAGGTTGAAGGCGGGCATGGTCACGGTGGCGCCGCCGGCGCCGGTCGCGAGCAGCGAGACCACCATGAGCGCCATGCCGCCGTACAGGATTTGCACGTTGATAAAGTCGCGCGGCTGAAGGATGAGCCATACCGGCGCCCCGGCCGCGAACAGGACGTACGCCGAGATGAGGACCATCCACGTCGTGGGCGCGAGGCTGACCGGGTAAGCGATGCCAAGGAGCACCGAAACCCCGCAGATGACCGCCGCCAGGCCGTACGCGGGCACTGTCTTGATGCCCCGCTTGTTGATGAGCCAGCCGAGCAAAGGCGAGCAGAGCGTGATGACGATGACCGACATGGAGGCGATGCCGCCGATGCGGCCCATGACCACGCCGTCAACCGTGACGGTCTTGAGGAAGGTATGCCCCTCGGTGACGCCGATCTTGGCGAGCGGCCACACCGAGGTGAGCGAGATGGCCGTTGCCGACAAGAACGACGAGGTGACCAGCACGATCATCACTATGGTGAAGCTGATCACGAGGTTGAAGCCCCGCTTGCCGAGCGTCTTGCGCGCCACCTCGGCGAGCGAGCGCCCGCCCTCTCGCATCGAGATGAAGAGGGTGGTGAAGTCGTGGACGGCCCCGATGAAGATCCCCCCCAGGACGACCCACAGCCAGGCCGGCACGAAGCCGTAGAGAATCGCCATGGTGGGACCGAGGATCGGCCCGGCTCCCGCAATGGCCGAAAAGTGGTGGGCAAAGACTACGTACGGCCTGGTCGGCACGAAGTCGCGCCCATCGTTGATCGTGACGGCGGGCGTCGGCCGCGCTGGATCCTCGGCCACCCATTTCGCAATGCGGCCAGCGTACAGCCGCGAGGCGAGCACGAAAGCGACGATGGCCAGACCGAGGAAGACGAGTACGTTCATCGTTCCCTCCCGGCGCACGATGATACGCCGCTACCGGTGGCCTCGAGCCGCCTCGAGCGGGGCTGTCGTGCCGGCGAGACGGGGGATTACCGTCGACTTGCAGCCTTCGAACGGGAGGGTGGGGACCGGTTGCCGCTCGAGTGGTGGGGTGGTAGGCTCTGCAACCGGCGCGACAGGCGCCAGGAGAGCACGATGACCCGCCACGAGCTGCTACGCACACCTCTTTACGATTGCCATGTGGAAGCCGGGGGTCGCATCGTTCCGTTCGCCGGCTTCGAGATGCCTGTCCAGTACGTCGGCGTGATCGAGGAGCACCACGCGGTGCGCAAGGCCGTGGGGTTGTTCGACGTCTCGCACATGGGCGAGATCGACATCGTCGGCCGGCGGGCGCTGGAGTTCGTGCAGCACGTGACGTGCAACGACGCCTCCAAGCTGGTGGCGGGGCGGGCGCAGTACTCCGGTCTGATGACCCGGCGCGGCACGTTCGTGGACGACCTCCTCGTGCACAAGATCAGCGACGAGCACTACTTCCTGGTCGTCAACGCGGCCAACAAGGACAAGGACTACGCCTACCTGTGCGCGCAGACCGAGGAGTTCGACCATGTCGAAGTGATCGATCGCTCGGCCGACTACGCGCAGATCGCCGTTCAGGGCCCGCTGGCGCAGCAGGTGCTGCAGCGGCTCACTCCCGTGCCTCTGGCGGACATCAAGTACTACCGTTTCGTGGAGGGCAAGGTGGACGGGGAGCCGGCGATCATTGCGCGCACTGGCTACACAGGCGAGGACGGCTTCGAGGTGTACCTCGACCCCACGGCCGCGCCGGGGCTGTGGCACCGCCTGCTTGAGGTCGGCAGGCCGGAGGGCATCATGCCGTGCGGTCTGGGGTGCCGCGACACGCTCCGCTTCGAGGCGTGCATGCCTTTGTATGGGAATGATATCGATGACACGACCACGCCTTTTGAGGCGGGGCTGGGGTGGATCGTCAAGCTCGACAAGGGAGCGTTCCTGGGGCACGACGTGCTGGCGCGCCAGCACGCCGAGGGGATCCGGCGGAAGCTCGTGGGGTTCGCCATGACCGGGCGCGGGATCGCGCGCCATGGCTACCCGATCTGGCACGGCGGCAAGCCTGTCGGGACCGTGACGTCGGGCTCGCACGCGCCGACTCTCGGCCGGGCGCTCGGAATGGGGTACGTGCCGGTCGAGCTGGCGGCGACAGGGACACACATCGAAATCGAGATCCGCGGGCAGAAGGTGGCGGCCGAAATCGTGGAGATGCCGTTCTACCGCCGGGCCCGCTGACCGTCCTGGAAGGAGAGAGCGATGGCGCAACCAACGGATCGCAAGTACTCCCGGACCCACGAGTGGGCGATGCTCGCCGGTGACGTGGCCACCGTCGGAATCACGCAGTTCGCCCAGGAGCAGCTCGGCGACGTGGTGTTCGTCGAGCTGCCGGCCGCCGGAACGGCCGTCGAGGCCGGCAAGGCGTGCGGCAACATCGAGTCGGTCAAGGCGGTGTCCGAGGTCTTCTCGCCGGTGAGCGGCGAGGTGATCGAGGTCAACGGCGAGCTCGAGGCGCATCCCGAACTCGTCAACAAGGAGCCGTTCGGCGGCGGCTGGCTGATCCGCGTGAGGGTCGGCGCCGGGGCGCTCGACCACCTGCTGGACGCGGCCGCGTACGAGGCGTTCCTGGCGGAAGAAGGCCACTGATGCATCGCTATCTGGCGGGGCCCGAAGACCGCCGGAGGATGCTGGAGCGAATCGGCTGCACCTCGGTGGAGGAGCTGTTCGCTTCCATCCCGGCGGAGGTGCGCTGCGGCCCCCTCGAGCTGCCCACCGGGCGGAGCGAGGAGGAGGTGCGGCGCGAGTTCTGGAGTCTGGCGGGGCGCAACCTGACCAC
Source organism: Thermoanaerobaculaceae bacterium (assembly GCA_035384965.1). Taxonomy (GTDB): domain Bacteria; phylum Acidobacteriota; class Thermoanaerobaculia; order Thermoanaerobaculales; family Thermoanaerobaculaceae; genus JAAYVZ01. The sequence continues at coordinate 8,837 of DAOOJE010000026.1, read as the reverse complement.
CGAGTGCGCCGCGTGCTTCCTCGGCGCAGGGGTGTATCGGCACGTCCAGCCAGCGGTCGCCGACGCGCTGCTGTGGCGGGGCGAGCTGTTCACCGCCTACACGCCATACCAGCCAGAGGTGTCGCAAGGCACGCTGCAGGCGATCTTCGAGTTCCAGACGTTCGTCTGCCAGCTCACCGAGATGGACGTGGCGAACGCCTCGATGTACGACGGCGCCACGGCGGTGACCGAGGCGGCGCTCATGGCGCGGCGGGTGCTTCCCGCCCGCCGGCGCGTGGTCCTGGCTGCCTCGCTCCACCCCGACTACAAAGCCGTGCTGCGGACCTACGCCGAGGCGCAGGGCATCGAGCTCACGGAGGTGGGGTGGGACGCCGGGGGGCGCCTCGACGCGGCCGGCCTCGCCGGCGCGCTCGGCCCCGACGTCTGCGCGGTCATCGTGCAGTCGCCGAACGTGCTCGGGGTGATCGAGGACCTCGCGGCGGTCGGCGCCGCGGCCAGGGGGGCCGGTGCCCTCGCCGTGCACGCGGTGGCCGAGGCCACCTCGCTCGGGATCCTCGCCCCGGGCGGTCGGTTCGGTTTCGACGTGGTGTGCGGCGAACTGCAGGCGTTCGGGATCCCGGCCTCGTTCGGAGGACCGCTGCTCGGCTTCTTTGCCGCCAGGCAGGGGCACGTGCGGCAGATGCCGGGGCGGCTCGTGGGCGAGACGGTGGATGCCGAGGGCAGGCGGGCGTTCGTGCTCACGCTCTCGACGCGCGAGCAGCACATCCGGCGCGCCAAGGCGACTTCCAACATCTGCACCAACCACGGCCTCATGGCGCTGGCGGCCACGATCGTGCTCTCGCTGCTCGGCAAGAAGGGGGTGCGCGAGGTGGCGCTGGCCTCGCACAGCCTGGCCGAGTACGTGAAGGCGGGGATCCGCGGGCTGGGGACCGGCGGCGCGCGGCTGGCGTTCGACGGCAGCCCGACATACAACGAGTTCCTGGTGCTCCACGAGGACCCCGAGGGGCTGCTGTCTCGCCTGCAGCAAGAGGGGATCCTGGGCGGGGTGGCGACGGCGCGGCTGGACGCGGCCCTGCCGGCCGGCGTGCTGGTCGCGGTGACGGAGCGCAACACGAGGGAGGAGTGCGACCGGCTCCTCGACGCCCTGCGGAGGCTGGCATGAGCGAGCATCGCACGCTGCGCGAACGCGAGAAGCTGATCTTCGAGGTCTCCACGCCGGGCCGCATCGGGTACCAGTTGCCGGCGCTCGAGGTGCCGAAGGCCGACCCGGCCGCCACGATTCCCGCCGCGGCGCTGCGCGAGGAGATCCCCGACCTCCCCGAGGTGAGCGAGGTCGACGTGATCCGCCACTTCACCCGGCTGTCGAAGTGGAACTACAGCGTCGACGAAGGTTTGTACCCACTCGGCTCGTGCACGATGAAGTACAACCCGCGGATCAACGAGGAACTCGCCCGTCTCGCGGGGTTTCTGCACCTGCACCCCCTGCAGCCGGCCGAGCTGGTACAGGGGGCGCTGGCCCTCATGTGGGAACTCGAGCGCGCGCTGTGCGCCATCACCGGGCTGGCGGGCGTGACGCTGCAGCCGGCTGCCGGCGCGCACGGCGAACTCACCGGCATGCTCATGATCCGCAAGGCTCTTCAGACCAGGGGCGAGAACCGCCGGGTGGTCCTGATTCCCGACTCGGCCCACGGCACGAACCCGGCGACGGCTGTCTTCGCCGGCTTCGAGGTGGTGGAGATCGCCTCGACGGGCCAGGGAACGCTCGACGTCGACGCGCTCCGCTCCCACCTCGAGAGCGGCGACGTGGCGGCGCTGATGGCTACCGTGCCCAACACGCTCGGCGTGTTCGAGCCGGAAATCGCCCGCGTGGCGGCCATGCTGCACGAGAAGGGCGCCTTCCTCTACGTGGACGGCGCCAACCTCAACGCTTTCGTGGGGATCGCGCAGCCCGGCAAGATGGGGGCGGACGCCATCCACATCAACCTCCACAAGACGTTTTCCACCCCGCACGGGGGCGGCGGACCAGGGGCGGGGCCGGTGGCGGTGTCGGAGGCGCTGGTGCCGCACCTGCCGGTGCCGGTGATCGAGAAGGTCGGCGACCGCTTCGAGATGGTCTGGGACCGGCCGGGCACGATCGGCAAGGTCCGCGGGTTCTACGGCAACTTCGGGATGCTGCTGCGGGCGCTCGCCTACATTCGCTCGCTAGGTCGCGACGGCCTCAAGGCCATGGCCGAGGGCGCGGTGCTCAACGCCAACTACATTCGCGCGAGCCTCGAAGGCATCTACAACCTGAAGTACACCGGGCCCAGCCTGCACGAGGTCGTGTTCGACGACAGCCGCCAGGCCGCTTTCGGCGTGCATAACGTCGACATCGCCAAGCGGTTGCTCGACCATGGGTTCCACCCGCCGACGATGTCGTTCCCGCTGATCGTGCACGGGGCGCTCATGATCGAGCCGACCGAGAGCGAGGGGATCGGGGAGCTGGATGCCTTCATCGAGGCGATGCGCGCCATCGCGCGGGAAGCCGAGGAAGACCCCGAGCTGCTGCACGGCGCCCCGTACACGACGCCGGTCCGGCGCCTCGACGAGGTACGGGCCGCGCGGCAACCGGTGCTGCGCTGGCGACGCACCTGACTTCCTGATCGCGCGTCGTTCCGCCCGGTCGGGCGGGGCGCTCGCGGGACGGAAATGGCGAGATCCGGGTCTCCGGGCCGATGCAAGCCGCGGTCTGACCGAGAGCTGTCAGGTTCCCGGGCTCGACTCGCGCGTTTCGGCCCGCGGCCGCTCGGGTGGGGGGAAGAGCAACATCACCGCTGCCGCCAGCCACATCGGCAGGTCGCGCAGGACCAGCAGCCAGGCGTTTTGCGTGTCGGTCGCCGAGGTGGAGAAGCAGCCGCACGCCACGTTGAGCCCGCGCGCGGCGTTGATGCCGAGGGCGACGATGAAACCCGTGAGCATGAGAGTGGCCCAGAACGCCCCGGCCCGTCGCTTGACGCCGGTGAGGAGCGTCAGACCCACCAGCAGCTCCATCCACGGCATGAAGATCGCAATGAGGTTGATCGGCCCGTTCGGCAGGAGCTGGTAGCCCCAGATGATCGTGACCAGGGGTCGAGGATCGATCAGCTTGTCCTTGGCCGCATAGAGGAAGACGGCGCCCAGTGCGAGGCCGAGCGCGCGGTGGAGCCAGACGTTTCGCAGCCGCTTCACGGCGCCACCTCCACCTCGAACCCGGCAGCCTCCCAGGCGGGAAACCCGCCGACCATGACAAACGGCGGCTGCACCCCCCGGCGATGGAGCTCCTGCGCCATGAGCTGCTCGAGGTCCCCCTCGTCGTCGCGCCCGTAAATGATCACGGCGTCCGCCTGCTGCAGCTCGGCGAGCCGCTCCGCGGTCAGGAACGAGGCGAGGTCGGTGTACTCGACGTGCCACGCCCCCGGGATTCGCCCTGCGGCCCCGTCCTCCGCCGGCCGCGTGTCGAGCACGACCACCCTCGGCAGCGAGCTCCAGAGCGTCTCTGCCGTCCCGACGTCGAGGAGTCGGAAATCGACGTTTACCATGGGTGGCTGTTGCCCCTGGCCCCACCACGGGAGGCGGTGGGGCCGGAGCTGGTTGGCGGCCGCTCCCAGCCCGAGCGTGAGGGCGAGCAGGAGCGCAGCGTCGCGAGCCAGCGTTCTCATCGCGGCTCGTTCAAGCAAGACGCGTGCCCTTGCCATCTATGGAAATGCGAGCCGGGATGCCGAAACGGCCCGTGGCCTGTGCTATCTTTGGCCGACGGAGGCGGACCGGTGACCACTGAATGGATCGAGTCGAACCTCGAGGCGTACCGCGGGTTGACCGAGGTGCTCGTGGCGCTCCGCGCCAGGCTGCGGGCCGATCTCGAGGCGGGGTACGGCGAGGAATGGCTGGCGCGCGGCGTCCCCCCACCTGTCCAGGAACGGCTGGCAGGCAAGAAGGACCGCGAGGACACGGTGGCGTGGTATTCCAGTGGCGAGAGGGAACTGTTCGAGTACGTCGATTTCCTCGACATCGCCGAGATCCTGGACGGTCAGGGAGCGGGGATCGAACTGCTCGCCGGAGTTTTCCCGCAGGCGCAGATCCTCCGCGCCCGCCTCATGGAACTCCAGGTCGTGGCGCAAAAGCTCGGACTGGCGCACGAAGTGGTGGAGGAAGAGCTGGCGCTGTTGGCGAACCTGCGGAGCCGCCTCAACCTGGCGCCGGCGCAGCCGCGCCGCCCGGCGGCGGCCCCTGCCGCGGCCAGCGAGGCCGCGCCACGGAAGGCCGAGGCGCCGCCGGTCCAGCCGCGACCCGCGCCGCAGGAGCCGGCGTCCCCGCCGCCCTCTCCGGAGCCGGCCAGGCCGGCTGCGACGCACCAGCCGATCCCGGTGGCGATGCCGACCCCCGCTCCTTCGGCTCCCCGAACCATTCCTGCCTCCGACGGCCCGCGCTCGGCACCGCCGGCCCCGTCGTTCGACGATGTCGTGCAGGCGCTCGACCGGCGCCAGAGCCCGGTCGTGCTGCGAGCGCTCTATGCCGAGATCATGGCGGCGGCCGAGGCGGTGTGGTCGCGCGGCATCGCTTCCAGTCTCAAGGTCTGGTACGCGGTGCGCGAGAGCCCCTGGTACCAGGAGCAGTTCGTGCCTCTCGGGCTCAAGCCCGTGTCCGACTTCTACAGCGTGATCGAGGATCTGCAGACCACCCTCGGGAGTTCGGCGCCCAAGGAAAAGGTCCACGAGTTCCTCAACAGCCGGGCGTTCGCACAGGTGCTGCTGAGCTTGCGCGAACTCTTCCAGCGCGCCCTCAAGACCTGACGGACCCGCTGCCGGCCGTCAGTGCTGCCGGGCGGGATCGGAGGCCGCCAGCTCCTCGATGAGGGCCTGGACTTCCAGGTTGAGCCCCTGGCGACGGAACAACACCGCGTGGAGCTGGCGCCTCAGCGCTTCCCCCTCGGCCATCACGGCCTCGAGCCGCGCCGGTTCGACGGCCGCCGCTTGCGGCACCGGGTGCAGGCCCATCTCCATCAAGCGGAACGCCAGCATCAGCGCGGTGCGCCACAGCCCCTCGGGCACCGCGTTGGGCCGGCTCGGGTCGCGGTCGACCTGCCGATAGAACAGGTTGCACTTGGCGAGCTGGCTCGGGTGCGCGGCCAGGGCGGCACCGAGCGCGGACTCGACCAGGAACGACCCGCTGCGTACCGGAGCGGGGGCGGCGGTCGTCGTCCGCAGCACGGTGCTGGACACGATGTCGGCCACCGTCGAGAGGTCCTGGCCGTCGTTGACCACGAGCAAGCGCAGCAGGATCACCCCGAGAGAAAAGGCGTCGTCACAGTCGGTGAGCTGGGGGTAGACGCGATAGCGGACGAGCGGTAGGAGCATGCCGCCGCTGCGCTCGATGCGGCGGAGCGCGGCGGGGCCGAGCTTCACCGGCTCGGAGGTGATGCGGAGGCCGCCCGCCCCGGCGGTCCGCCGCGGGTCAGGGCGCGCCGGCAGCGAGGCCACACCGAGCTCCTCCCCGCCGTCGGGGATCCCGATCAGGAGCCAGTCCTGGGGAGTGGGCCGGAGGTGGAACCCGTGCGGATCGCGCAGGGTGGCCTCGATCCGACTGCGTCCCGAGCCGTCGCTCTCCCCGATGACGCGCTCGATGAGCAGCTCCGCCCGCCGCCGCGTCTGCATGCCGAATTCGCGCACGCGAGGCGCGGCGAAGGGGACCTTCGTCTCGCGCGGTGGGAGCAGCACCGTGGCAGCGCCGCCCAGCGCCGCCTGGCGCGAGCCCGAGGTGCCGAGCAGGCGGGTCCGGAACCCCCACAGCGCCGGCAGGAGCTCGCCGACGTCACCCGGGTCCACCACCAGGTGGTCGGGGTGGAGGTCGAGGTGCGGCAGCCCCAGCCGGCGGTGGTACTCGCGCACGCACCTGAGGACCTGCAAGAAAAGGTTGAGCTTGAGCGCGAGCACCTCGACGGCGTCGAGGCCGGACCCGTCGTCGCCGAACAGGAAGCCGCCCTCGCTCTCCAACCCGGGCGTTTCCGCCGGAGGCCGACCGCCCAACCGGTCGGCGAGGGCGTCGAGGGTGGCGCGCGACAGTCGCGTCACGATGAACGGGCTCTCGGCCGCCGAAAAGACGCTCCACAGCGGCTGCGAGACGGCGTTGCGGGGCCTCTTCCGGCTGCCGGTCTCGACGGCCGCTCCGCTCCCTCCGAGGCACGACCCGGCCATGGCGCAACGCAGGCAGGGAGGGAGAGGCTCGCCGCCCCCGTCCTCGGCCTGCCGCCGCGCCACCGCCTCCGCCCAGGCGCGCTGCAGCTCCTCGAGGCTTCCCGCGCCCTGGTGCTGCTCGGGCTCGGCTGCTGCCGAGCCCGCCCAGAAGCGGGCGTCGCGGCCCTCCTCCCGGCAGCGCGGGCAGCTCAGAAAGCGCGGCCCCGAGGCGGAGTGGAGCGGCAGGCCGGCGGCTGCCAGCGCCGCGTCGTCACGGCACGTCGCGAGCGGCCCCAGGCAGGTCGGGCAGAAGAACGGGAACAGCCGGCGGGACAGCGAGCAAAAGAGCAGGGGAGGGAGTGCCGGAAGAGGAGCCGTGCCGGGCGCCGGCAGGATCAGCTCCGGAAAGCACGGGGGGCCCCCCTGCAGAGTCCCGAGATCGGCGAGAGTGCGGACCCACCACTCATCTCCGGTGGCATCGAGCCCCACGGCCTCTTCCTCGGGGAAGAAGCCTTCGGACGGCTCGTCCTGCCGCAGCTTGACCACGACAGGGGCAACCACGAGGCCGGAAGCCGACACGACCGCCCCGCGCAGACAGCGCGTGTGGGGCGAGTCGCCTGGCAGCTTCACGAAGTTGGCGGAGGGCGAATCGGCCGTTCCCTCCTCGAGTTCGAGGCACACCCCGAACTCGGGGGGCTCGAGCGGGAGCAGCGGGACGAAGCCGGCCGGAGGCGTGAAGGCGCACATCGTGAGCTACCTCGCGGCCTGGGTCCCGAGCACGAGGTCCACGCTCCCTCCGTAAATCGGGAACGCCGGCCTCAGCCGCACCGAGACGTCCCGGAGGTGCACCGCGGCGAGGGCCGGCGCGACCTCCACCTCGACCTCCTCGGGCGAGGGGCCGGGCTCCGCGGTGGCCAGGAACGCGAGGAGGGCGCGGTGCACGCGCTCCTTGACGGCCTCCTCGCCGGCGCCGGCGGGGCAGGCGCGAGCCGCGGACTGCAGCGCCCTGGCCGCCGCCGAAGCGAAGAGCTGATAGGGCAGCGTCGCGGCCCGGAAGCTCGCCGAGGTCGCTTCCTCGCTTTCGTAGCGCGTGACCGCGTGTATGGACGGCGCCGACAGGAAGTACGCGCGGCCCCCGCCGGGGACGCCGACGAGTGGCGCGAACCCGCTCTCCACCAGTTCGAGGGCCTTCTGGTCGGATATGGCCGCCTCCACCGAGATGGCCGCGGGTTCGGCCTTGCCGGGCTTCGCGATGCGGCTCGGCAGGCCGGCGAGCACCGCCGGGCCCTCCGGGCCGGCAGCCGGAAAGCGGAGGCCCTCGGCCAGGTATCCCTGGACGACGACCGCTGCCAGGGCCCATCCTCCCGACCCGAAGAGCGGGCGGTTGGCCGGCCCTGCCGCGGCTGAGTTCCACTCGAAGCCCTCGACCTCGGCCCCCGGCTCGCCCCAGGCCGGCCGCAGGAGCACGCGGTTGAAGGCGAGGGCGAGCCACAGCGAACTCTCGTCCGTGCGCAGCCGGTTCCACTTGGCGTACTCCGGCCCGCGCGACTTGCGGCCGAGGTCGGGCATGGCGGCGGCGAGGCCGAGCTGCTTGACCCCGAAGAACTCCGGCCCGATCTCGCCGACGAACGGCACGCCGAGGCTTGCCGCCATGCGGGCCGCGTGCTGGAGGGCTTCGGTGTCGCGAGGGGAGCGGTCGAACGCGAACCCGAGGGCGACCAGCCCGAGCGGCGGCTCGACCTCGCCGGCGTGCTCGCGCTCGAAGTGCGTGTCGTAAAACGCGTCGAGGAAGTCGTCCTTGGGCGTTGGCTGGAACTCGAGCTGCACCGACCCGCCCGGCTGCACCCGCTCGAGCAGCAGGCCGAGCCCGCGCCAGGCCGCTTCCAGCTCCCGCAGCGCCGGCGCGTCGGCGATGACCCCGAGCTGCAGCGTGAGGTGGTCATCGACGGCGGCGAGCGCCGCCGTCGCGGCGGGCCCGCCGCCGGCGGCGGCAGCGGCAGCCAGCACCACCCCGAGGGGCTCCGAAGCGGCCGGACGGGCCGGAGGCGCCTGCACCATGTCGAGCAGGGAATCGACGGCGGAGCCGCCGGCCGGCGGAGCGGGAACGGCCGCCGCAGGGCGCTTTTGCACGAGGGCGGCAAGCTCGCCGTCGCCCGCCGCCGCGGCAAGACGCTCGGCGAGGGAGCCGGCCCCCGCCGTGCCGCCCACGGCTTGGGCGAGCACCCCTCTGATCCGGAGCAGGCCCGCCGTGAGCGGGTGGGCGCGCGCCAGGCGCTGCGGGGCGAAATCGGCGAGAGCGCGGAACGAGAGGGTGCACGCGAGCTCCGGAGCGCCCACGCCAAGGCGGTTGGGGACGCGGAGCTGCAGCGCCGGTTCGAGCGTCGCCATCGCGGTTTCGAGTTCCCCCGGCTCGATCCGGCGAGGAGCCTCCACCTGCCCTGCCGCGAGGTCGGCCATGACCAGCACGCGGAGCACGGGCCCGGGATGCGGCCCGGGTGGCTGGGGAGCTGCCGGGGTTGTGGCGGTGTCGGAGCTCATGATTCCCTCCTGTCCAGCGTTCGAATCCTCTCCATCATAGCGGACTCCTCCCGGGCGCCAGGGCTCCGTCACCGTGACTGGAAGGCTGAGCGTTAGGAGCGTGATAGGGAG
>DAOOJE010000025.1:0-60949 GCA_035384965.1 Thermoanaerobaculaceae bacterium | reverse complement strand
CCTCCCTATCACGCTCCTAACGCTCAGCCTTCCAGTCACGGTGACGGAGCCCTGCTAGCCGCGGGCGGCGCGCAGCAGCTCGTTGACCTTCGACCAGTTGACGACGTTCCACCACGCCTGCAGGTACTCGGCGCGGCGGTTCTGGTAGCGAAGGTAGTAGGCGTGCTCCCAGACGTCGACGCCGAGGATCGGCGTCGCGCCAACCGACAGCGGGGTGTCCTGGTTGGGCGTGTTGGTCACGGCCAGCGCCCCGTCCTTGCCGACCACGAGCCAGCCCCAGCCGGAGCCGAACTGGCCCATGGCGGCCGCGGTGAGCTTTTCCTTGAACGTCTCGAAGCTGCCGAACGTGCCGGCGATGGCCTCGGCGACCGGGCCGGTGGGCGGCCCCCCCGCGTTGGGGGCCATGATCTGCCAGAACAAAGCGTGGTTGGCGTGGCCGCCGCCGTGGTTACGCACGATCGTGCGGATCCCATCGGGGACCCCGGCGAGGTCGGCGAGCAGGCGCTCGACCGGGGCGTTCTCGAGCGAGGTGCCTGCGACAGCCTTGTTGAGGTTGTCGATGTACGCCTGGTGATGCTTGCCGTGGTGGAGGCGCATCGTGGCCTCGTCGATGTAGGGCTCCAGGGCGTCGTATCCGTAGGGCAGGGGAGGTAGCTGGTGCGCCATGTCGGTCTCTCCTTCGTCGATGTGCGGCGTTCCGTGTTGCGACCGGATCTCACCGCACACCTCCTGCAACACCGGCCCGGCTCCCGAATTCCCCATGACTGGCGCGGGCCACGCCCAGGACCAGCTCCGGGCTCCTGCCCAGCGACCCTTCTTCTGCGGCGTGTGTATCTACCGGTGTTTCCGGCCGCACCCTCCTGGCTGTCGGCCGGGCGCCGACCTTCAGGCCATCAAGCACGCCAGGGCGATGCAGTACAGCTTCGAGCGAGCGCTCTCGCTGCGCGACATCACGACGACCGGGCGGGTCGTGCCCTGGATGATCCCGCCCAGCTCGCCGCCAGCGAACAGCATGAGCCCCTTGTAAAACGCGTTGCACGCCTCGATGGTGGGGAAAACCAGCACGTCGGCCTGGCCGCCGATCGGGGTGGGAACGCCCTTGATCTCGACCGACGCCGGGTCGCAGGCGAGGAAGACGTCGAGCGGGCCGTCGACGGTGCAGGCCCCGAGCTGGCCGCGCTCGGCCGCCTTGCAGACGACAGCGTAGTCGGCGTGGCTCGGGAAGTGCTCGGAGGGCTTCTCGACCGCCGACACGAGTGCCACCCTGGGGCAGTCGATCCCGAAGCGGTGAGCCATGGCGACGGCGTAGCGCACCATCGCGAGCTTCTGTGCGGTGTCCGGGAACGGCAGCACGGCCGGGTCGGTGACGAAGAGCAGCCGGGGGTAGCGCGGGACCTCGATGGCGCAGACGTAAGACATGACCGCGCCGGGCGCGAGCAAGCCGCGCTCGCGGTCCATCACGGCTCGGAGGAAAGCGTCGGTGCCGACCAGGCCCTTCATGAGCACGTCGGCCTCGCCGCCGCGCACGAGGCGCACGGCTTCCCGCGTCGCGGCCTTTTCGTCCGGGATGTCCACGATCTCGAAACGGCCGGCGGCGACGCCTTCGGCGGCGCAGGTGGCGGCAATGCGGGTGGCGTCACCCAGCAGCACGACCGCGGCGAACCCCAGCTCGACGGCGCGGGCGACGGCGCCGACGGTGTTGGGGTCCTGGCCGCACGCCACCGCAACGCGGAAGCGGCGGCCGAGCGTCCGGACGTGGCTCACGAGGTCGTCGAGCTTGCGGATGGGTTGCATGACAGCTGCACCTCCGCCGGGAGTCTACAGTGCCAGGGACAGCGCCACCCGCCGCGGGGGCGGGTGGCGACGTTCCGGTTGGCGAGGAGCTGCTACTTCGCGGTCAGGGCGGCGAGGGCGATCGAGTAGAGCTTGGTCTTGGTGGAGTCGCCGCGGGAGGAGAGGATGGCGGGGCAGCGGGCGCCCACCACCATCGCCGCCAGCTCGCAGCCGGCGAGCTTGGTGTTGGTCTTGTAAAAGACGTTGCCGGCCTCGATGTCGGGGAAGAGCAGGCAGTCGGCGTCTCCGGCCACCGGGTTCTTGACCCCCTTGGTCTCGGCCGACTCGCGATCCACCGCCACGTCCACGGCCTGGGGGCCGTCCACGAGTGCGCCCTTGATCTGGCCGCGCTCGGCCATCTTGGAAATGATGGCGGCGTCGACACAGGCCTGCATCTTGAACGACACCTGCTCGGTCGCAGCGATGATGGCGACCTTGGGGGTCTCGATGCCGAGCGCCTTCGCGACCGCGATCATATAGTTGACGATGGCGATCTTCTCCTTCAGCTCGGGGGCGGGGAGCACGGCCACGTCGCCGCAAATGATGAGCTTGTGGTACCGCGGGTTCTCGATCACCGTGACGTGCGACAGGATCGCCCCGGGGTCCATGAGGCCCTTTTCCTTGTCGAGCAGACCCTTCATGTACTTGTCGGTGGAGCACAGGCCCTTCATGATGATCTGGCCGGCCCCGGTGTTGATCAGCTCGACGGCCTTGTAAACGGCTGCCATCTCGTTCGGCTCGTGCACGATCGTGAAGCGGGAAACGTCGATGCTTTCCTGCTGGCAGACGCGCGCGATGACGTCCTGGTCGCCGACGAGCGTCGCCTCGACGATGCCGGCGTCCATCGCCCCGGCCAGGGCGCCGATGGTGTGCGAGTCGTTGGCGTACGCCGCGACCACGCGCTTGGCGGGCCGGCTCTTCAGGTGCTCGATCATCTGGTCAAGCTTGGTAATCGGCATGCATGCCTCCTTTGCGAGGACGAACTATAGCAGGGGATGCGGGGGAGAGCTACGCCCGCGTTGCGCGGCATTTGCGAGGGCTGAAGCCGGTCAGTGCCGGTCGTCGGAGCGGCCTCGGCGGCCGGTGCTGAAAAAGCCGGGCGGTGGACCGCTCGCCGCCCAGGTGGCGACGAGCTGTTCCCACCGCCCGCACGCGCTCAGTAGCAGCTCGACCAGCTCTCGCACCGCTCCTCGTCCACCCGGCGACGCGCTCACGAAATGGCACCGCTGCCGCACCTCGGCCGCGGCGTCGCCCGGACAGGCGGCGAGCCCGACCACTCCCAGCGCCGGCAGGTCCGGAAGGTCGTCGCCCATATACGCCAGCGCCCCCAGGTCGAGCCCGAGCCGACCGGCCAGCGCCGCGATGTCGGCGCGCTTGTCCCGGCTGCCCTGGATGACATGCGCGGCGGGGATCGCGAGGTCGGCCACGCGGGCGCGCACCGGCGGGGCCAGGCGTCCGGAGAGGACGGCCACCGGCAGCCCCTCCGACATGGCGGTCTTGATGGCGAACCCGTCGCGGGCCGAAAAGCGCTTGAGCGCCTCGCCGCGCGGCCCGTAGACGAGGGTCGCGTCGGTGAGCACACCGTCGACATCCAGGACGATCGCCCGCACGGCGCGGGCGCGGGCAACGAGCTCCTCGGCGGGCAGCGGCACGGCGTCCTCCAGCGTCGCCATGCTAGCGGGATCGGACGGCAGTGAAAAGACGGCTGCCGCCGCTGGCGGCGGGCCAAGTACAATGAGCGGCGTGCCAAAGCTTCTGGAGATCGAGGATCTCGCCGTGGCGTTCCCGACCGGCCGGGGGGGGTGGAAGCGGGTGGTCGACGGCGTTTCGGTCGAGATCGAGGAGGGCGCCTCGCTCGCGCTGGTGGGTGCCTCCGGAAGCGGCAAGTCATTGACGTGTCTCGCCGCACTCGGCCTCGTGCCGGAAGGCGGGAGGATCGCCGGCGGGCGGGTCCGCCTGGCCGGGGTGGAGGTGCGAACGGCCGGCGAGGAGCAGCTGCGGGCGCTGCGCGGGCGGGTCGCCTCCCTCGTGCAGCAGGAGCCCGCGGCCAACTTCAACCCGGTGCAGCGCTTGTGGCGCGCGGTGAGCGAGGCGGCGGCGCGGCACCATCTCGCCGCCGGGGCTCGCCAGCGCAAGGGACTGGCGATTCGCCTGCTGGCCGAGGTCGGCCTCGAGGATGCGGAGGCGATGGCCGAAGCCTTTCCACACCAGCTCTCCGGCGGACAACGCCAGCGGGCCGCCGTGGCGGCGGCGCTCGCTGCCGAGCCGCGCCTGCTCGTGGCCGACGAGCCGACCTCGGCGCTCGACGCGGTCTCGCAAGTGGAGCTGCTGCAGCTGCTGGCGCGGCTGCGGCGCGACCGGGGGCTCGGGGTGCTGCTCGTCACACACGACCTCGAGCTGGCGGCCGCCGCGGCGGAGCGGATGGCGGTGCTGCACGCTGGCGAGACGGTGGAAATCGGAGCGAGTGCCCGTCTCATGCAGGGCCCGGCCCACCCGTGCACGCAGGCGCTCGTGGCAGGGAACGGGTCGGCTTCGGCGCCGCGCGAGCCGGAACGGTCGCGCTGCCGGTTCCTCGCAGCGTGTCCGCGGGCGATGCCGCGCTGCCGGCAGGCCCGCCCGGCGCTGGCAGCCGGCCCGGAGGGGGGGAGCGTCCGGTGCTTCTTGTGGCACGACGAGGCGGAGCCGCCCTATGGATGAGCCGGCTCTCCTGCAAGCCGAAGGCCTGTGCAAGGGCTACCCGGGTCGGGGCGGACGGAACGCGCCGCTGATGGCGGTCCACGAAGTCTCCGTTGCCCTCGCGGCCGGCGAGGTGGTGGCCGTGGTGGGCCGCTCGGGCTCCGGGAAGAGCACGCTGGCCCGCCTGCTGGCGGGTCTCGAGCGGCCGGACGCGGGCGACGTGAGGATCGACGGCGCCTCGCTCGGCCGCGCCGGGCCGCGCCAGCTGCGACGGCTGCGTCGCACCGTGCAGCTCGTGCTCCAGGAGCCGCGCGCGGCGCTCGATCCGATCCTGCCGGTGGGCCCGGCCGTGGCCGAGCCGCTGCTGGTGCACCGCCTGTCGCCGCGAGGGGGCCGGCGCGACCGCGTCCGGGAGCTGCTCGAACTGGTGGGCCTCGCGCCAACGGACGAGCTGCTTTCACGGCTGCCACACGAGCTGTCAGGAGGCGAGGCGCAGCGGGTGCTGCTGGCGCGGGCTCTGGCCTGCGAGCCGCGGGGGCTGCTGCTGGACGAGCCGGTCTCGGCGCTCGACGCGCCGCTGCGGCGGCGGATCGTGAGCGAGCTGCTGGCGTTGCGGGACCGCCTGGGCCTGGCGCTGCTGCTCATCGCCCACGACTTGCGGCTGGTGCGCGACGTGGCCGGCCGGATGCTCGTCATGGATGCCGGGCGGGTGGTCGAGGAGGGGCCGGCGGTGAGTATCATGGCGCGTCCGGCGAGCGCGCCGGCCAGGGCCCTGGTGGCGGCGGCCGGACTGGCGACCGCGGCGAGGCGGCGGGAACCCGGAGAGGGGTTGGGGCGTTAACGGGGAAAGGCGGGGGCGACACGGAGGGCCGTGAAACCCGATACCCGCCGGAAACGTACGAGGCGACGAGTACGGAGGTGCGTGTGAGGCACAGCAAGAGCGTGGCGTGGGTGGCGGCGGTGGCGGTGGCTGGAGCAGCGGTGGTCCTGGGCGAGGAGCCGGTGGAGGTCGCAACGACTCCCGGGCAGCAGACGCGCGGGGCCCGCATGGGGGCGCCGGAAATGAAGCTCTCGATGCGCGACGCGGTGGGGCTCGCGCTCGAGCACAACATCAACCTCGAGGTCTCGAGGCTCGGCCTGGCCGGCAGCACGGCGGCTCTCGACGGCAGCCGGGGGCTGTTCGACCCCTACCTGAACCTCCAGGGCTCGGCCTCGGAAAGCTCCAACCCGGCCACCAACCAGCTCGTGGGGGCGGCCGTCGCGACCAGCCGGCGGCGCAGCCTCGACCTGTCGCTCGGCAAGCTCTTCGCGACCGGCACCGAGCTGACGGTGGGGTGGACCAACTCGCGAACGGCGACGAACTCGAGCTTTTACTTCCTGAACCCGTCCTACAGCTCGGGGTTCACGCTCGGCCTCAAGCAGCCGCTGCTGCGCGGCTTCGGCACCGACGTCAACCGGGCCGGGATCGAGGTGGCGCGCCGCAACCGCGACCTCTCGCGCCTGGCGTTCGAGCAGATCGTCATCGCGACGCTGCAGCAGGTCGAGTCGGCGTACTGGAACCTGGTGTACCGGATCGACAACCTGGCGGTGAAGCGGCAGTCGCTCAAGCTCGCCCAGGACCTGCTCGACCAGACCCGCACCCGGGTTCGCATCGGCACCGCCGCGCCGATCGACATCGTGCAGTCGGAGGCGACGGTGGCGGCGCGCGAGCAGGAAATCATCGTGGCGGAAAACCAGGTCGAGGACGCGGCTGACCTGCTCAAGCAGCTCATGGGGTTCGAGAACACCGAGGACTGGCGGAGCCGGATCGTCCCCACTGACCGGCTGGAACAGCAGCCCGAGCCGGTGTCGCTCGAAGCGGCGCTCGACGAGGCGCTGCGCCGGCGGGTGGAGCTGCAGCAGAAGCAGCTCGAGACCGAGGTTCGGGAAGTTGCGCTCCTGAGCGCCCGCAACGCCACGCTGCCGGCGTTCGGCATCAACGTCAATTACGGCTATGCCGGGGTGGGCGGCACCGAGACGGTGCGGGACGGCGCGGGCAACGTCATCGCCGTCAACAAGGGCGGGTGGGACGACGCCCTCCGCCGGATCACGGATCTCGACTACAAGCAGTGGTCGGCCGGCTTCCAGTTCACCTACACGCTCGGCAACCACGATGCCCGCGCCCGGCTGGCGCAGCGCCGGTACGAGCTGCGGTCGGCGCGCGAGAGCCTGGCTTTGCAGCGCCAGGCGGTGATCGCCGACGTGCGGGCGGCGGTGCGCGGCCTGGAGGCCGGCGCCAAGTCGATCGCTGCCGCGACCAAGGCACGCGAGCTCGCCGAGCGCAACCTCGACGCCGAGCAGAAGAAGTTCGCCAACGGCATGTCCACCAACTACCAGGTGCTCAAGATCCAGGAGGACCTGGCGGCCGCCCAGGCCTCGGAGCTGTACGCCAAGGTCGCGTACCGGATCGCCAAGGTACAGTACGAGGCCGCCATCGGCCGCCTGCCCGAAACGATGGGGGTGCGGATCGCCGACGAGGCTCCGGCAGCGCCCACCCTGGCGCTCGAGAGTGCCGGTTGGCTCAAGTACCGCAGCTGGACCAGGGACCCCGACCTGGCGCCCGCAGCGGCAGGCGAGGGGAAGTGAGGGAACGGCCGCGGCGCCCGGCGCCGGCGAGGAGGAGTGCACGTGCTGATCGAGATTCGTGACCTCACCAAGGTCTACGAGATGGGGGACACGCAGGTCCGCGCCCTCGACGGCGTGAGCCTCGAGGTCGCGCGCGGGGACTTCCTGGGCATCATGGGGCCGTCAGGCTCGGGCAAGTCGACGCTCATGAACCTCATCGGCTGCCTGGACACCCCGACCTCGGGGACCTACCTGCTCAACGGCCAGGAAGTCTCGAAGCTCGACGACGACGAGCTGGCGCGCATTCGCAACCGCGAGATCGGCTTCGTCTTCCAGACGTTCAACCTGCTGGCCCGCACCTCGGCGCTCGAAAACGTCGAGGTCCCGCTCATTTACGCCGGCGTTCCCCGTGCCGATCGCCACCGGCGGGCCCGGGACATGCTGGAGCGCGTCGGGCTGGGGGATCGCATGCACCACCAACCCAACGAGCTGTCGGGCGGCCAGCGGCAGCGCGTCGCGGTGGCGCGGGCGCTCGTCAACAACCCCTCGATCCTGCTCGCCGACGAGCCCACAGGCAACCTCGACTCGAAGACCGGCGAGGAAATCATGGCGCTGTTCGAACAGCTCAACCGCGAGGGCAACACGATCATCCTCGTCACTCACGAGGAGGACATCGCGGCCCACGCCCGGCGCCGCATCCGGCTGCGGGACGGCAGGATCGTCGAACAGTCGTAAGCGGAGCCGAGTTCCTCGTGCGCCGGCGTCCGGGCGCATGGCACACTGCCGGTGGAGGTGGCTGTGCGTGTCGTGATCGTGGGGTCGGGGATCGCTGGGCTGGCCAGCGCCCGGTCTCTGGCGGCCGGAGGGGCGGAGGTGACGGTGGTGTCGGCCGGCCAGGCGGGCCGGGATGGCGCCTCCCACCGCCTGCACGGCATGGCTCCGTACATCCTGCTGGCCGCGCCGTGGGTCAAGGGAGACAGCCCTGGACTCTTCGCCTGCGAGCTCGAGCGGCGAGCCGAAGGGCTGGCGCGGCCGGGACTGGCGGAGATCCTCGCGGCACAGGCGCGCGACGCCGCCCGCGAGCTCATGGATCTGTTGGAGCTGAGCCCGATTGCCGACGGCCCCGTGCTGCTGCCGGGCGAGGAGGTGCCCCGCGGCCTGCCGGTCCTGCCGGCGCGCTCCGGCGCGCTCATGGCGCCGGCGGTGGAGTCCTGCCGGCGCGCGGGGGTGCGGTTCGAGGAGCACGCGCTGGCCGTCGGCCTCCAGCGCCGCGGCGAGGCGGTGTGTGGGCTCGTCGTCATCGACCGCGGCCGGAGCGGGTTGCGCACGCTCGAGGCGGACGCCGTGGTCCTGGCCTGCGGCGGTCCGGGCGGGGCGTTTGCCTTGAGCACCGGCCCGCGCTGGTGTTGCGGCTCTGGGCTCGTGCTGGGCGAGCTGGCGGGCGCCCTCCTGCACGAGCCCGGGCTCGTGCAGGCGCTGCCGCTCACCGTGCGGCCGCCGGGGTTCTTCCTTTCGAGCCGGGTCCTGCTCGACGCTCGCCTGTGCGCCGGAGGCGAGGCTCTCCAGCACGACGGATCGATGGCCGGGCTGCTCGCCGCGATCCGCCGGGCCCGGCTCGCCGGCCGCCCCGTCAGCGCGCAGCTTCCGGCCTCGGCGTACGCGGCGCTGCCCTCGAGCTTCCCGCTGTGCGCGCTCGCCCCCCCTGGAGGCACCGTCGAGCTGTCGGTCGGCTGCCATCACGGCATCGGCGGCGTCGCCATCGATGCGTGGGGCCGCACCTCGGTGCCGGGGCTGTACGCGTGCGGGGAAGCGGCGGGAGGCGTGCAGGGCCGGCGGCGGATGATGGGGACCGGCCTGCTCGAGGGCTGGGTGTTCGGGCGTCGAGCGGCGGCGGCGGCGCTGCGCGACGGTGCCCGACGGGGGGTCGCGAGCGGCGCCGTGTCGCACCCGACGGTGACCCCGCTCGCGGGCGCTGCCGAGGTCGAGGCCGAGCTCGACGCGGCGGCCGAGCGGTGGCTGCTCGGGGCCGGGGTGGTGGCTCTCCCGCCGGCCGTGGAATCAGAACGGGTGCCGGGCGCCTTTGACGAGTACCTGGTCGCGATCCGCCACCGGGCCTTGGCGTTGCTCGCCCGGGCCGGGCGGGTATGATGGCGCGGGGGAGGGCACGATGGACGACGCCGACGTGAAGGTGGCTCTGACGCCGTGGGAGTGGAGCCTCATCTCGAGCCTCCGGGACGTGCCGGAGGGCGAGCTGAAGGCGGTCCTCGACGAGCTGATCTGGGGCCTGGTGGCGTTCGTGCGCGAGCCCGGCTGCAGCCAGGTGCAGGCGGACGGCGT
Organism: Thermoanaerobaculaceae bacterium; assembly: GCA_035384965.1. GTDB lineage: Bacteria > Acidobacteriota > Thermoanaerobaculia > Thermoanaerobaculales > Thermoanaerobaculaceae > JAAYVZ01. The sequence goes on along the minus strand of DAOOJE010000025.1, from coordinate 51,499 downwards.
GCCGTGTCCCACCGCCGTCAACGACTGCGAGACGTGCGGCCGGGTTCGCGGCGTGCTCGAGCGGATCTCCGCCGAGTTGCGATCCGCCTGAGAGACGGTCGTTGGTTGCCCGAGGCTGGCTGGTGGGGTCGGCAACCGAAAGCCATCAACCAGGAACCACCAGCGCCTCTACAGGTCGAACTGCACGCCCTGCGCGAGCGGGAGCTGGGTCGACCAGTTGACCGTACAGGTCTGGCGACGCATGTAGGCCTTCCAGGCGTCCGAGCCCGCCTCGCGCCCGCCTCCGGTCTCCTTCTCGCCCCCGAACGCCCCGCCGATCTCCGCCCCCGAGGTGCCGATGTTGACGTTGGCGATCCCGCAGTCCGACCCTTCCGCCGACAGGAACCGCTCGGCGGAGAACACCGAGGTCGTGAAGATCGCCGACGAAAGCCCCTGGGCGACCTCGTTGTTGAGGGCGATGGCGTCGTCGATCCCCGAGACGCGGAACACGTACAGGATCGGCGCGAACGTCTCCTCACGCGCCACCGGAAGGCCGCGCGGGGCCGCGATGATCGTGGGCTCCACGAAAAACCCTGCCCGTTCGAGACGGGCGCCGCCGGTGAGGACGGTGCCGCCCTCCTCTCGGGCGCGGGCCACGGCCCGCTCGAAGTCGGCCACGGCCTGCGCGCTCACGAGCGGCCCGACCAGCGTCCCTTCGGCCAGCGGGTCGCCGATCGGCACCGAGCGATAGGCTCGCACCAGCCGCTCGACGAGCTGGTCGTACACCCGGTCGTGCACGAGGAGCCGGCGCAGCGTGGTGCAGCGCTGGCCGGCCGTACCCACGGCCGCGAACAGGATCGCCCGCAAGGCCAGGTCGACGTTGGCGTCGTCCATCACGATCAGCGCGTTGTTGCCGCCGAGTTCGAGAATGCTGCGGCCGAAACGGCCCGCCACGGCAGTGGCGACGCGGCGCCCCTGCCCGGTCGAGCCCGTGAACGAAACGAGCGACACGCGGCGGTCCTCCACGAGCTTCTGGCCGATTTCCTTTCCCGGACCGATGACGAGGTTGAACACGCCGTCCGCCTTGTGGCGGCACGCCACGTGGTAGCAGATGTGCTGCACCGCCAGGGCCGTGAGCGGCACCGACGAGGAGGGCTTCCACACCACGGTGTCGCCGCACACGGCGGCAATTGCAGCGTTCCAGGCCCACACCGCAGTGGGGAAGTTGAAAGCGGAAATCACCGCCACCGGACCGAGCGGGTGCCACTGCTCGAACAACCGGTGCCCGGGGCGCTCCGACGGCATCGTGACGCCGTAGAGCTGGCGCGAGAGGCCGACCGCGAAGTCGCACATGTCGATCATCTCCTGCACCTCGCCCAGCGCCTCGGAAAGGATCTTGCCCATTTCGAGGGAGATGAGCCGGCCCAGCGCCTGCTTGTGGGCGCGCAGCTGGTTCCCGAGGTCGTGCACGAGCTCGCCGCGACGGGGCGCGGGCACCGTGCGCCACCAGCGAAACGCCTCGTCGGCCTTGCGAATCACCCTTTCGAGTGCCGCCGCGTCGGCTTGCCAGACCCCGCCGAGCGGCTCGCCGGTGGCGGGGTTCGTGGACACCAAGAGTTCGCCCCGCCCCTCGATCCACTCGCCCGCGTGGGCGCCGGGGTTGGTCTCGTGCAGCCCGAACGTCCGGAAGATGTGACCCAGCTCCATGAACACGGCCTCCCTCGCCGGGCGGACCGCCGCCCATCTCGTCAAGTGCTTCCATCGCTCGCCCATTCCACCGCCTCCGCCGGAGATCGGCGGTCGGCGTTCGTGAACCCGCGCCGGTCGTGCGACTCCGGCGCTCGTGCCTTTCGGTGACCTGCCGCCGGTCACCGTGGCCCGGGAGGGAGGGCGGGGGACAGCGCGGCGAGCGCAGCGGTGGCAGCGTCGGGCTCGTCCTCGGCATCGACAACCACGACGTCCGTGGCGCCCAGCAGACCGAGGAACGCCGGGATGAGCTGGCGGCGCAGCGTCAGGACCGCGGCGCGCGGGCGGGCGGCCTTCCAGGCCTGCGCCACCGCCGGCCAGTGCCCCTCGCCCCGGAGTTCAACCGGGCCGATCTCGTCCACCACCAGAACGGCGTCGCGGGGCGGCGCGGCGAGCGCCTTCCTGGCGAGGGCGAACCCTTCTTCATGGAACACGAAAGGGGTGCCGTGCTGGCCTTCGGCGTCGCGGCGCCGGCCAAGAACGGCGCGTGCTCCGGAACGGATGTCAACGATGTCGAACCCTGCCTTGCGGCCGTCCAGCCACAGCGGTGGCTGCAGGAAGCCGAAGACCGGCACGCCGCCTGCCGCGAGCGCGCCGGCGAGGCGCTCGGCAGCAGGTGTCTTGCCGGCCCCTGACCGCCCCGTGAGCACGACCACGAGGGGGGAGCAGCCCTCGAGGACGGGCGGCCGGGGGCCCAGGGCGAGCGACCCGCGCAGCGCTGCCGCCACCGCCGTCTCGTCCACCAGCCGGGCGGCATGGGCGAGCAGCGTCTCGGCCAGCGCCGGCAGATCCCGCCAGCGGGGGTGCCGGCGCCGCCGCCGCACAGCCAGGGCGATCCAGGCGTCCCGCCACGCCTCCACGAGGTGCGGCATGGCGTTGAGCGCAAGGCCGCAGGCGAGGCCGACACGCTGCAGGCCGAGCCGGGCCAGGGCCCGGCGCCAGCTCTCGTGGTCAACGTGCCGGGAGGCGAGTGACGCCACTACGACGACCACCAGCACGCGCAGCAGCATGGCGAGGCCGGCCCTGATCCCGGCCGGGGCCGAGGCCGACCACGCCACGGCGACCCCGGTGACGCCCGAGGCGAGCAGGATCGAGACGAGAGTGCGGCCGGTCCAGGCCCGGCGCAGCGCCGCTGGCTCGAACAGCAGCGCGGCCGCCGTGGCCGCCAACAAGGCGAGCCAGGGACCCGGGCTCCAGCGCAGGAAGGCGACCCCGAGCGCCGCCGCCGCCAGTGCGAAGGCCAGCTTTTTCTTCACGCCCGCCCCCGCACCCGCGCCACCACGCGGCCCGCCAGCCGCCAGGCCATCGCCCCCACCCCCGCCCCCACCACGGCAACGGCGGACACCAGCGCTGCCACGAGCCCTCCGCTGGTCGCCCCGCGCCACCCCGCGGTCGCCGCTGCCATCCGCATGGCGCGCTCCACGACCTGCACCGCCTCCGGCCCCGTGAGCAAGGCGGCCCACAGCAGCATCCAGGCCGGGGCCGAGGCCAGTGCCGCCGCCCCACCCAGCATGGCCGCCGGCAGCCGCACGCCGAGGGCGGAAAAAGCCAACTCGACCGCCAACGCCTCGGTGAGAATCCCGACTACCGGCCCCAGCAGCAGCCCACCCATCGAAAAGACCTTCAGGAAAGCGACCACGGCCCCCATGGCCAGGCTCTGGCCGGGCGCTGGGTGGAGACGGCGCGCGGTGACGAGGCAGACCACGCCCAGCGAGGCCATGACAACGCCCCCCAGCGGCACGCGTGCCGCCGACAGCAGGGCGCCGAGCGTCACCTCGGCGGCGCCCCACAGCGCGCCAAAGACGGCCGCCGCCGTCCAGGCTCGGGCGTCGCGGCCGCTCACGCTCCGGCCTCCAGGCGCCCGGCGTCCAGGCGCATACGGCGATGGGCAGCGCGCGCCAGCTCGGCGCGGTGGGACAGCACCAGCACGGCGCCGCCCTCGGCTGCGCGCCGGTGCAGCAGGCGCACCAGCTCGGCGAGACCGTCCCCGTCCAGCCCCTGAGCCGGCTCGTCGAGAATCAGCACCCCCGCCGGACCGGGCTCGATCGCTGCCAGCAGCAGGCGCTGCCGCTCGCCACCCGAAAGCGTCCACGGCGACCGCCCCGCGAGCGCCACGAGGCCGAACCGGGCCAGGGCCTCGCCGGCCTCGAGGGGCCCGAGGCCCGCCAGGCGCACCTCCTCGACGGCCGTGGGTGCGAAGAGCTGCAGGTCGGGTGAGGGGAGCAGCAACGCCACCTCGCGGGGCCGCCACCGAGCCGCCGGGCCGGGATCGAAGCGGACCCCGGCCGAAAAAGCGTGCCCGGCGAGGGCTCGGGCGAGCGAGGACTTGCCCGCGCCGTTGGGGCCGCCAATGTGTACGATTTCCCCGGCCAGAAGCCGCAGCTCCCCTCCCTCCAGGAGGCGTCGGCCTCCGCGTTGAAGCTGCGGCTGCTCGAGGTGCAGGACCGTCTGTGGGGCGGGAGCCGGGGGCGGGCCGGCGACGGCCGGCTCGAGCGGTGGCGGGGCCGGTACCAGCTGCCCGTCACGCAGCTCCAACCAGCGGTCGACCGCCCCGGCGAGAAGCCATCCCGCGTGCTCGGTGAGCAGCACCGAGCCGCCGATTTCGCGCACGGCGCAAAGCGCCGAGCGCAGCCCCTCCAGACCGCTGTCATCGAGGTGCGTGCTCGGCTCGTCGAGGAGGACCGGGCGCGGCGCCGCAACCAGCGTTCGGGCCAGCGCCACCCGCTGCCGTTCGCCGGAAGACAGCTCGACGATCGAGCGGGAGGCGAGGTGGTCAATGCCGAGCGCTGCCGCCACCAGTGCGGCGAACCCGGGCTGCGGTCGATGCTGCCGCAGCGCCGTCCCCCACTCGGAGTCGACGGAGGGCAGGAAGAGCTGGCCCTCTTGGCGATCGAGGCACGTCGCCAGGTGATGGGCACGCTGGGCGGGGTCGAGGTCGGCGAGGCTCTCGCCGCCGAGCGTCACCGCGCCGCGCACCGCGCCGTCCCGCGCCCACGGCAGCAGGCCGGCAAGCGTCTGCACCAGCACGCTCTTGCCCGAGCCGGAGCGACCGAGCACACCCACCACCTCGCCGGGGCGCAGCTCGAATTGGAGGTCTTCGAACACGGGCCGCTGCCGCCCGCCGAGCCGGACCCACAGCCCTGCCGCGCGCAAGGTCCCGGGCATCGTGGCGGCGGGGCCTCACCCCTGCGCCGAGCGGTCGAGCACGTCGAGCTCGCCGGCGTCGAAACGCAGCGCTGCCCGGAGCCGTCTCGACTCCTCGAGCGGCATGGCGGCGAAGGTGGCGAAGGCGGTGGCCAGCAACTCTCCGCTTTCGGCGCGGGCCTCTCCGCTGGCGCGAACGTACGGCCCCCACGCCTCGCCGTCGGCGCGCCCCGAGATCACGACCGCCTCGCCGAGCCGGACCGCGCCCTTGAAACGGACCTGGAGATCGCCGGTGACGCAGTACGAGCCCACGCGGACCGCGCACGCCCACGCCATTGCCTCGTCGAGCAGCGAGGTGAGGAGCCCACCGTGCAGCCGGTTCTCGTAGCCGGCGTGGTGTGGGCCGGGAAGGAAGCGGCCGAGCACGGCGCGTGCCTCGGGATCCCACACCCATCGCACCCCCAGGGTGTGAGGGTTGACACCGGGATCGCCGCACACCGGGCAGCGGGGGTAGGAGGGAAGCGGTCGAATCGTCATCGCGTCGCGCGGCAGGCCGCGAGGGGGCCATCCTAGCAGCCCCTCCGGTGGGATGAAAGGCCGTCCTCCCGCCGCCGGCCGGTGGCGTAGAATGGCGGCGGAGGTCGCATGCACCCGTTGCTGGTCCCCGGTTCGTGGCTCGTGGAAGGCGACTACTTCCCGACCGGCAGGGCGCCGAACCGTGTCACGGGCGTCACGGAGGTCCACTCCTCGGAGCAGTTTCCCGAGACGCTGCGGGTGGAAGGGGAGATTCGCGACGCCGTCGACCCGACCGCACGGCCGGTGCACAGCACCTTTCACGTCGACGTCGTCACCTCCCGGTCGGTGAGGTTCCGGATGGACTCGCTGCCGCTCGGGACGGTCCTGATCGGCGACGGGCAGTACGACGCCACCACGCTGGTGCTGCGCTACGGCTCGCCCGACAGGCGCATCCTCGGGGTCGAGACGTACGTCGCGACGGTGCCCGGCGAGATGCGGACGAGCGGCGTGCTGCTCGTGGACGGAACCCCCGCCACCATGTGGCTGGCCCGCCTTGAACGTGTCCGGGGGTGACCGCCGCCTGCCCATGGACTTCGCCGGGCCCATGCCTTGACATAATGTTTGCACACCAGGGCGCCGGTCCCGGGTGCTCTCCGCTCGGCGCGCCCCCCGCCGGTCACCGCCGCCACCGCTCGCCGGGGGAAAGCTACAATGCGGCATGCCCGAGCCGTTCGCCCATCTCCACCTGCACAGCCACTACTCGCTCCTCGACTCGGCCATCCGCCCCGCCGAGCTGATGCGGCAAGTCGCCGCCCTCGGGATGTCCGAGGTCGCCCTCACCGACCACGGGAACCTTTTCGGCACCTATGAGTTCTACTCCGCGGCCCGGGAGGTCGGGGTGCGCCCGGTGCTGGGCTGTGAAGTCTACGTGGCGCCGGGCCTGCGCACCGACAGGACGCCCGCCCCGCACGGCGGCAAGCCATACAGTCACCTGGTTCTGCTGGCCGAAAACCAGAAGGGGTGGCGGAACCTCATGGAGCTGGTGACCTCCGCCTACCTCGAAGGGTTCTACCACCGCCCCCGCATTGACCGCGAGCTGCTGTCGCGCCACGCCGAAGGCCTCATCGGCCTGTCGGCCTGCCTTTCGGGGGAGGTTTCCCGGCGGATTCTGGCCGGGGATCTCAAGGGCGCCCGGCACGCTGCCGAGGAGCTGCGGGAGATCCTCGGGCAGGACAACTTCTTCCTCGAGATCCAGGACCACGGGCTGGCGGAAGAGGCGGTCAGCCGCGAGGGGATGCGGGCGATTTCGGAGGCCACGGGCATTCCGGTCGTGGCCACCAACGATTGCCACTTCCACCGGCGCGAGGACGTCGAGGCACATCGCGTGCTGATCGGCATCGGCCAGAACAAGACGCTGGCCGAGCTCGCGTCGGCTTACGCTTACAACGACGAGTTCTACGTCAAGTCGCCGGCCGAGGTGGAGCGGCTGTTCGGACAGTGGCCGGGAGCGCTCGCGCGCACGGCTGAAATCGCGCGCCGCTGCCACGTCAGCTTTCCCTCCGGGGAGTTCCACCTGCCCCGCTACCCGGTGCCGGACAACCGCCCCGCCGACGCGTTCCTGGAAGAGCTGGCGCAGCAGGGGCTGGCGGCTCGCCTCGCGGACGGGCGCCGCCGTCGGCATGCCGACAGCGAGTACTGGGCACGCCTCGAGTTCGAACTCGGGGTCATCGGCACCATGGGGTTCCAGGGGTACTTCCTGGTCGTCTGGGACTTCATTCGCTACGCGCGCGAGCATGCCATCCCGGTGGGACCGGGGAGGGGCAGCGCTGCCGGGTCGCTGGTCGCCTACGCGCTGCGAATCACCGACATCGACCCGCTGGAGTACGACCTGCTCTTCGAGCGCTTCCTCAACCCCGACCGGATCTCGATGCCCGACATCGACATCGACTTCTGCCAGCGGCGTCGCGACGAGGTCATCGCGCACGTGCGGCGCCTGTACGGCGAGCAGAACGTGTCCCAGATCGCGACGTTCAACGTCCTGCAGGCCCGCTCCTGCATCCGCGACGTCGGGCGCGTCATGGGCATGTCGTTCAGCGAGACCGACCGCATCGCCAAGCTGGTCCCGGAGACCCTCGGGATCAAGCTCGAGGACGCGGTGAAGAACTCGCCGCGGCTCGCGGAGGCCATCCAGCAGAACTCCGACGTGGCCCGCCTCATCGAGATCGGCAAGAAGCTCGAGGGGCTGGCGCGCCATTGCGGCGTGCACGCCGCCGGCGTGGTGATCGCCCCTCGGCCGGTGCGGGAGATCGTGCCGCTGTACCGCACGTCGCGGGACGAGGTCGTGTCCCAGTTCGACAAGGACGTGATCGAGAAGCTCGGCCTGCTCAAGATGGATTTCCTCGGGCTCAAGACTCTGACGGTCATCGACGACTGCCTGGCGAGCCTGCGAGCCGCCGGCATCGAACCGCCCGACTTCAGCCGAACCGGTCTCGACGACCCGGCCGTCTACGCGCTGTTCAAGGCCGGCGACACCGACGGGGTCTTCCAGTTCGAGTCCTCGGGGATGCGCGAGTTGCTGCGCATGGTGCAGCCCAGCCGCTTCGAGGAGCTGGCTGCGTTGAACGCGCTGTACCGGCCCGGCCCGATGCAGTGGGCCGGGGATTTCGCCGACCGCAAGCACGGGCGGCAGAAAATCTCGTACCTGTTCCCCGAGCTGGAGGAGGTGCTGGCCGAGACCTACGGCGTGATCGTCTACCAGGAGCAGGTCATGCGCATCGCCCAGCGCATCGCTGGCTTTTCGATGGCGCGCGCCGACACGCTGCGCAAGGCCATGGGCAAGAAGCAGAAACAGCTCATCGACGAGCAGGGCGAGCACTTCGTCTCGGGCGCCGTGGCGAAGGGGTTCCCGCGCGACAAGGTGCAGGCCCTGTGGCAGATGATCGGGCCGTTCGCGCAGTACGGGTTCAACAAGTCGCACTCCGTGGCCTACGCCTACGTCGCATACCAGACCGCCTACCTCAAGGCGCACCACCGCGAGCATTTCTGGGCCGCAATGCTGTCGAGCGAAATCGCCAACACCGAGAAGCTCGCCGCCTACGTGTCGCTGCTCGTCAACTCCGGGGTGCGTGTCCTGGGGCCCGACATCAACGCCTCGCAGGTGGCGTTCACGGTCGAGGGCGACGCGATCCGGGTCGGGCTCGGCGCAGTGAAGGGGGTGGGGGAGGCGGCGAGCCAGGCTGTCGTGCAGGCCAGGGCACAGGCAGGAGGGCGCATCAGGAGCGTGCCGCAGCTCCTGCGGGCGCTGCCCGAGCGCGCGATCAACCGCAAGGTCGTGGAATGCCTGGCGCGGGCCGGCGCCTTCGACTCCATCCACCCGAACCGCTCCGACCTGCTTGCCAATCTCGACCGATTCATCGACCAGGCTGCGCGGCAGCGGCAGGCGATCGAGTCAGGCCAGGGTTTCCTGTTCGGTCTCGACGACGACGAGGACACCCCACGGCCGGACGCACCCACCGCGCCGGCCGACCGCGACGAGATCCTGCAGGGCGAGCGCGAGACGCTCGGGTTCTACCTCTCGGGGCACCCTCTCGACCGCTGGGAGCGGGTATTGCGCGACCTCCGCGCGGTCAAGCTCGCCGAGATACAGGAGCTGGCGGCCAGCGGGGCGGAAAGCGTCACGGTCGCGGGGTTGGTGACCGGGCTCAAGGTACGCCCGATCAAGGACGGCCGCAACCAGGGGCGGCGCATGGCCTCGTTCACGCTCGAGGACCAGACCTCCTCGATCCGGGTCGTGGCGTTCGCCGACGCCTTCGAGAGGGTTGAGAAGCTGCTGGCCGACGGGGCGGCGCTGCTCGTGACCGCGGCCGTGCGGCGTCAGGATGCGGAGTACGTCGAGCTGGGGCTCGAGGAGGCGGTGCCGCTCGAGGGGATCGAGTCCCGGCGGGCCGCCGCGGTGAGAGTCGAGATCGACCTCACGAGGCACGGCTCCGAGGCCGAACTCGAGCACATCCACGACGTGGTGCTGGCCCACGAGGGGCGCGTCTCGCTCCGGCTCCGGCTGCTGGGAGATGGCTGGCGGGCCGAACTCATCCCGACCCGCGTCCTGGGCGTCGATCCCCGGACTCTCATCCCTGAACTCAACGCCCTGCTGGGCCCTGGCCACGTCGAGCTCCTCCTGGGTTAGAAGCGGTTGTTGGTTGGTGGTTTCTGGTTCCTCCGCCCACCCGGGGACGGTCGCGGGTGCGTCCCACAGCTCTCAACCGTGCTTTCCGCGCCAGGCCTTGCCAGAGTCCCACCCGTCGGGTAGTCTCTCCCGGTCCCGCGGCAATCCCGCGGCGCGTCGGAGGACACCGTGAACAATGAAGTGTTGTCGAGCGCTGATCTGATCAGGCTGGAAGAGGCCCATGGCGCCCACAACTACCACCCGCTGGACGTCGTCATCAACCGAGCCAGCGGCGTGTGGGTATGGGACGTCGAAGGCAACAAGTACCTCGACTTCCTGGCCGCCTACTCGGCCGTCAACCAGGGGCACTGCCACCCGCGCATCGTTGCTGCGCTCAAGGAGCAGGCCGACAAGGTGACGCTCACCTCGCGCGCCTTCCGCAACGACCAGCTCGGACCGCTGTGCGCCGAGATCACCCGCATGACCGGATACACCCGCTTCCTGCCCATGAACAGCGGCGCCGAGGCCGTCGAAACCGCCATCAAGGCGGCGCGCAAGTGGGGCCACAAGGTCAAGGGGGTCGCCGACGACCGCGGCGAGATCATCGCGTTTTCCGGCAACTTTCACGGCCGGACCACGACCATCGTCAGCTTCTCGACCGACGAGCAGTACCGCGACGGCTTCGGGCCGTTCACGCCCGGCTTCCGGGTGCTCCCTTACGGCGACATCGACGCCGTGGCGCGAGCTATCAACGACGAGACGATCGCCGTGCTGGTGGAGCCGATCCAGGGCGAGAGCGGCATCGTGTCCCCGGGCGAGGGCTTTCTCGCCAGGCTTCGCGAGCTGACCGCGGAGCGCCGAGTGCTGCTCATGACAGACGAGATCCAGTCAGGGCTCGGCCGCACCGGCAAGCTGTTTTGCTTCGAGCACGAGGGCATCCGGCCGGACGTGGTGATCATCGGCAAGGCGCTGGGAGGCGGCTGCCTGCCGATCTCCGGCATCCTGGCCGACGACGAGGTCATGGGGGTCTTCAAGCCGGGCGACCACGGCTCGACGTTCGGCGGCAACCCGCTGGCGTGCGCGGTGGCGCGCGTGGCGTTGCAGGTCATCGTGGACGAGGGATTGATCGAAAACTCGGCGAAACTCGGGGAGTACTTCCTGGCGCGCCTGCGGGAGATCGCATCGCCGCACATCAAGGAAGTGCGGGGGAAGGGGCTGTGGATCGGCGTCGAGCTGAAGTCCGAGGCCGGCGGCGCCCGGCGCTTCTGCGAGGCGCTCAAGCACGAGGGGATGCTCTGCAAGGAGACCCACACCCACACGATCCGGTTCGCGCCGCCGTTGGTCATCACCAAGGAAGAGATCGACTGGGCGGTCGAGCGGCTCGCCAGGGTCCTCGCCATGCCGTGACGACGGCGGCGAGCTCCTGACTCAGGACGAGGCCCCGGCAGTGCCGGGGCCTCGTCGTCTGTCAGCCAGATGTCGGCATGCCGACATCACGTGCGCAAGTAAGTGTGGCGGTTGACGGCCAACAAGGCGAACACGACGGTGGGCGTCCAGGCAGCGAGCAGCGGGGGGAGGAGTGAGGCTTCCCCCAGCCGGGTGGAGAACGCCATGGCGGCAAAGTAGGCCATGCCCAGCACCAGGGCGAGAGCGATCCCCATCACCGTGCCGCGGCGCACGACCTGGAACGCGAACGACAGCGACAGCCACGGCAGCAGCACCAGGGTGAGGGGATACGCCACCTTGAGGTGGAGCTGGACGCGCAGCCGGTCGACGCGGTAGCCGGCCCTCCGCAGGTTGCGAATGTACTCCGATAGCTCGCCGAAGCTCATCTGCGCTGCCTTGCGGTACTCCCGTCCGAAGTAGTCCTGGCCCACCAGCAGCGGGAGCTCCGTGGGGCGCGGCTGGGGAGGCACGAACTCGATCCGGCCCTCGGGAAGGAACGTCCGCGACCACGCCTGCTCGGCCACCCAGCGGCCGTCCCGGAACTCGGCCTTGCGCGCCATGTGCCTGGTCCGCAGGCTCATGTCGTCGTTGAAGACGAAGATCGAGGGGCGCACGAGGGCCAGCGTATCGGGGTCGAACTGCATGAAGTTGACGAGCGTGCGCCCGTCCGGCAGGAAAAGCCAGAGGCGGTCCGTGGCGCGGTGCGAGCGCGCCACCTTCTTTCCCTTGATGATGTCCGCGAGGTGCTGGCTCGCGCGGTTGGCGCGCCAGGTGATCTGGTCGTCGAGGACGAACAGCGCCACCGCGAGGCCGAGGCCGACGAGCAGCAGCGGCAGGGTCACGCGCGTGAGCGAGACGCCAGCGGCCTTCAGCGCCGTGGTCTCGTTGTGGCGCTCGAGCACCGCGGTCGTGCCCAGGAAGGCGATGAGAAACGCGAGCGGCAGCATGTCGCGGAAGATTTGCGGCAGCGAAAGGAGGTAGAACGAGGCGACGACCCCGGCCGGGGGCCGGTTCCGGCTGATATCGGTGAGGTTCTCGGCCAGGTTCACGGTGATCCAGAGGACGCAGACGGCAAGCATGACCAGCACGAGGAACGAGAGGCAGGTGCGGATCACGTAGCCGTCGAGGATACCGAGGCTGGGCAGGCGCCGGCCCTGGCCAGTCCACCCGGAGCGCACGCGAGCCACCGGCTGCGGCGCCCGGCCAGCGCGCGGCGCTCGCGCGAGTCGCCCCCGCAGCGCCCGCAGCCAGCCGGCCCGCGCCGCCGGTTGCGAGGCATGGTGCCCCCCGGCCCGGCGGGCGCGCAGGAGCAGGACCGACGCCAGTCCCGCCAGTACGAGGTTCGGCAGCCAGGCTCCTGCGGCCGGCGGCACCTTGCGGGAAGCTGCCAGGTACTCGCCGGCCATGAGCAGCACGTAGTAAAGCATCACGACGAGGACCGAGGCGGTGAGGCCGAACCCTCGGCCGCCGCGCCGGTTGCGGATACCGAGCGGAAAGGCGACGAGCACGAACACCAGCGCCGCCGCCGGCAGCGCGACGCGCTTGTGGAGCTCGTACGCCGCCTCGCGCCGGTCCGCCTCGCTCGTGTCGGGCGAGGCGATGCGCGCTCGCAGCTCTGACGAGGACGTCACGGTCGGCCCTGACCGGATGCGCTGGTCGAGTTCAGGGCCCTTGGGTCGGAGGTAAATCTCGAGCGAGCGGTTGAAGTTCTGGCGGTAGCGCTCGGGGTGGTCCGGCTGCAGCAAGTGGGTCGTCGCATCCTCGAGCACGAGCGTTGCCGAGCCCTCCGCCGGGTTGGCCGTGAAGCGTCCCGCGCGGGCGAGCACGATCTGCTCCTCGAGGGGATTGTTGATGTCGAACAGCACAATGCCGTTCCAGACGCCGGTGCCGGGGGCGATGCGGTCCACGTAGAGCAGGTAGCCCTGGAAGTTCTCCACGAACTCCCGGGCCTGCAGCATCGACAGCCCGACCGACAAGCTGAGCCGCCGCGTCATCTGCTCGAGCGCGTGGTTGGTGCGGGGAACGACCAGCCAGTAGTTGGCGAAATTGGCAGCGAACAGCAGCACCCCGAGGAGGAGCAGCGGTCGGGCGATGCGAGTCGGTCGCACCCCGCACGCCTGGATGGCCACGAGTTCCGAGTCGGCCGACCAGCGGGCCGAGGTGATGAGCGCCGCGAACAGGACGCCGATGGGAATGGTGAGCACCACGATGTTCGGGACGCTCAGGGACAGCAGGCGCAGCGCTGTGGCCGCCGAAACACCGCGCGACACGAGCAACTCGGCCAGCATGAAGAGCGCCCGGATGAGCAGCATGAACGTCGTCACGCCGGCGGCGAGAGCCAGCGTGGGGAGCGTCTCGCGCACGACGGCGCGGGCAACGATGAAGCGTCGGCGGCTTCTCACAAGCGCGGATGGTACGACGATCGCGACCAGTACGAAAGCCTCCCGCGGCAGGCGGGAAAGTGCACGGCGGCGCGGCCGGGGAAGTGTCCACAGGGTTTTCCACAGGGGCGGCGTCTTCCACAGCACCTGTCGTAAATACAAGGTCCGATAAGAAATATTATGTTAAATTTCGTCCACGCGACGCGACCGTGTACCAAAGCTGCGTCCTGGGGTTGTCTACTGGGTTGGTCTCTCGCCTGCCTCGGCGGCCGCCTCGCCGGAGGCGAGCCTGTCGTCCAGCTCGCCTCGTCGAAGCTGCTCGAGCAGCCCTTCGAGCGTGGCGATGACTTCCTCTCGTGTCACGCCGGGCCGCCGCAGCGACAGCGACAGGTGCACGCCGCCGCCGTGCTCGGGCTTGAAGCGCAGCGTCAGCGGCCGGAACCGCCCGGACGCACCGCCGTGCGCGCCGGGGCTGGCCGCCTCCGGCGAGGGAGTCCTGGCGGAAGCCCGCACCTGCTCGCGGTCGAGGTTTTGCTCGGCGATTTCCTGCACGAGGCGTTCCATCTCCTCGATCGACTCCGCCCTGGCGATGACCAGGAGCACGCTCTTGGCGGTGATGTCGGCATGCCGACACAGGTCTCGAATGGCGGGCGGCACGCGCAGCAGCGTCAGCGCCTCCGTGACGGTGGTCCTGGACTTGCCGAGCGCCTGCGCGACCTGCTCGTGCGTGTAGCCGTACTTCTCGACCAGGGCGCGGTAGCCCTCCGCTTCCTCGAACGGCGTGAGGTCCTTGCGCTGGAGGTTCTCGACCAGCGCAATCTCTAGCGCCTCCTGATCGCCCGCCGAAAGCTCGATGCACGGAACCTCGGTGAGCCCCGCCTCGACTGCGGCGTGGAAGCGACGCTCCCCGGCGATGAGCTGGTAGCCTCGCTCGCCCGGGACCCGCCGCACGAGAAGCGGCTCGAGCACCCCCCGCGCCTTGACCGAGGCGATCAGCTCGGAGAGGTCCCCGAGGTTGCTGCGGGGCTGTTCCCGGTTGGTCTCGATGCGGTCGATCGGCACCAGGATTCCCACCCCAACGATCGACTGGTTCGCCAGCTCTTCCACGAAGTGGCGATCGTGGCGCATCTTGCGGAACTCGGGCAAGCCGCGGCGGCTAGACACGGGCGATCACCTCTTCGCACAGCGCGAAGTACTCCATCGCGCCGCTCGACTGCGGCGCGTGCTCGAAGATCGACACCCGGTACGCCGGGCTCTCCTCGAGCCGCACCGAGCGCGAGATCACGGTCTTGAAGACCTTGTCGCCGAACACCTCGGCGATCTGGTCGTGGATGTCGCGGGCCAGCACCGTCCGGCGGTCGTGGAGGGTAATGACGACGCCGAGGAGCTGCAGGTCGGGGTTGGCCCGGACCTTGATCTTCTCGTAGGTCTCGAGAAGGTCGTCCGTCCCCTCGAGGGCGAAGTACGAGGACTGGATCGGAATCAACAGGTGGGTGGCCGCGACCATGGCGTTGACGGTGATGAGGCCGAGGGTCGGCGGGGTGTCCACCACGACGAAGTCGTATTCGCCCTGGATCGGTGCGAGGCGATCCTTGAGCCGGAAGTGCGCGTCCAGTTCCCCGGTGAGCGAGGACTCGAGCTTGGCCAGCGAGATCCGCGCCGGCGCGAGTTCCAGCAGCGGAATCGGGCTGGCGACAAGGACGTCTCGCAGGGAGGCCGCGCCGGTCATGACGTCGTACATGGAGCGCTGCACGTCGTGCGGATCCAGGAACGACATCGTGCTGTTCCCCTGCGGATCCAGGTCGATGAGCAGCGTCTTGCGGCCCCGGTGGGCGAACGCCGCGGCCAGGTTGATGGCGGTGGTGGTCTTGCCGACCCCACCCTTCTGATTGGCGATGGTGATGATCATGTCACTCCGTCACGCACGGGAGCGCACTTTATCGGTCCCGCCGAAAACCTGTCAAGGCGCGACCCGGCCGCCGGCGACCCGCGCCGGTCGCGGCACAGCGCCGCCAGCTCTCGCGATCACATGTTGTACTTGCCGAGCTGATCCGGCCCCAGCGACTCGAGCCACTCGCGCAGCCGCGCCTCCTGGTCCTCCTCGCTCGCATCGAGCGTGTGCGCGGCGCGGAACACCTCCTCCACGACCCGGATGGGGGCCCGGCACCGCAGCGCCAGCGCGATGGCGTCGGAAGGGCGGGAGTCGATCTCGCGGCTCCGCCCCTCGCTGTCGCGGAGCAGCACCTTCGCGTGGAAGGTGTTCTCGACGAGCGCGTGGACCACGACCGACTCCACCCTGCCGCCGAGGCACTCGACGACCGAGCGCAGCAGGTCGTGGGTCATCGGCCTGGGAGTGCCGACACCCTCGAGCTCGAGGGCGATGGCGTTGGCCTCGAACAGCCCGATCCAGATCGGCAGGTAGACGTTTTCGTTCGGCTTCTTGAGGATGACGATGGGGGTGTTGGACACGGGGTCGAGGATCAGCCCCCTGATCTCGACCTCCACCGGACGGGAGACGGCATCCGACATCGCTTTCACACGGTCAATGTCAGGCAGATGGCCGGAGCTGTCAAGCTCTCGCAGTCTTGCGGCGCCGTTCCCCGCTCGCGCCGGCCCGACGCCCCACCAGCGAGTGCGCGCTCGCGCCGGTCACCTCGACGAGCGCGAGCTGGCCCGGAGCGATCCCTTCCCAGGCCGGGAAGTTGACGACCCGGTTGTCCCGTCCTCGCCCTTGCCAGAGCGCGGTCCCGCGCTTGGCCGGGCCGTCCACGAGCAGCTCCACGACCGACCCGACCAGCGCCCGGTTGAGGGCGAGCTGAATCTCGGTCTGGACCGCGAACAGCTTCGAGATGCGCGCCTTGGTGACCCCCCGCGGCACCGGCTCCCCCAGCTCGGCCGCCGCGGTCCCGCGCCTGGGCGAGTAGACGAAGCCGTAGAGCTGGCCGAACCGCACTTGCTCGACGAGCGCCAGAGTTTCCTCGAAGTCGGCCTCCGTCTCCCCCGGGAAGCCGACGATCACGTCCGTGGAGAGGTTCAGGTCGCCCCGGGCCGTCCGCAGGCGGTCG
Source organism: Thermoanaerobaculaceae bacterium (assembly GCA_035384965.1). GTDB lineage: Bacteria > Acidobacteriota > Thermoanaerobaculia > Thermoanaerobaculales > Thermoanaerobaculaceae > JAAYVZ01. Next base: position 35,060 of record DAOOJE010000025.1, on the reverse strand, counting down.
ATGACGTCGAGGTAGCGGCGGCGTGTGTAGCCGCGCGCCATGCGCCTGAGCACGCGGTCCGAGCCGGCCTGGAACGGCATGTGGAGGTAGCTTCCAACGACGGCCGTCTCGGCCACGGCGCGGACGAGGGCCGGCGTGAAGAAGCGCGGATGCGAAGTGATGAACTGCAAGTTCCACAGCAGCTCGATTGCTCCGAGCTCCCGCAGCAGCTCCGCGAGCGTCGCCCCGGTGCGCGGGCAACGGTACGCGTTGACGGTCTGCCCGAGCAGCGTGATTTCCTTCGCTCCCCTCGCGACCAGTTCCTTCACCTCGCCAGCGATGTCCTCGAGGGGCCGGCTCACCTCCCGGCCGCGGGTGCGGGGTACCACGCAGTACGTGCAGCGCTGGTTGCAACCGTGGATGATCGTGACGTACTGGCGGGCGCTTGCGGGCCGCGCGATCGTCGCGGGGTCGTAGGAGGCGGCATCGAAGCCGGTGCGCCGGTCCCGCTCGCCGTCTTCCCATGCGTCGAGCGCCAGACCCAGATCCTCGATCCTGCCCGGACCCAGGATGAAGCCCACGACCGGCAGCCTTTCCAGGAAGCGGTCGCCCTCCTGTTCGGCGACGCACCCGCACAGCCCCACGACTCGCGGCAGTCCGCGCTCCTCCCGCCACCGGCGTAGCTCTCCGAGGCGCGACACCACCTTCTGCACCGACTTTTCCCGGACGGCGCAGGTGTTGAGGAGAACCACGTCCGCCTCTTCCGCCCGCGGGGCTGGCGCGAGCCCGCGCGCCTGCAGCACCCCTTCGAGCCTCTGGCTGTCCAGCACGTTCATCTGGCAGCCCCAGGTCTCGACGAAGTAGGAACCGAGAACCCCCATCTCTCCACCGCCGCGCACGTCTCGGGGACTTCCCTAGCGTCCGCCCGCCCAGGCGGGTGTCTGGGTGGCCTGCGGGCGGGGAGCCGGCGTGACGCCAGGGGGCGCCGATTCCAGCGAAGGTGCCGGCGCCGACGGCCCGCCGGGCGCGACGGTCGGAAGAGGCTCGCGGAACCAGCCGGGGAGAGCGCCTTCGCGCGCGGCCTCCGCCTTCACCTCTTCCGGCCGCTTTCGCACCGCCTCGAGCTGCTTTCTGGCCTCGTTGAGCTGGGCCAGGGCGCGGTCGAGGGCCGGCTTGATCACCCCGTCGCGGTACGCCGGGTCATCCCACCGGTAAAAGTCCTGCTGGAGCCGCGCCGTCTCGGCCTCCAGCTCGGCTATGCGCTTCTCCTGCGCCGGAATGCGCGCCAGCGCCTCGGCGTACGCCCGCTGCCAGTACTCCTTGCGCGGCGCCCGCGAGCCGCCCGAAACGGAAATCGCCCCGCCCCCCCCTGACGACGTGGTGGTCGTGAGTTCCACGCCCTGGGCCAGGGCCTTGACGGCCTCGTTGTCGAGGCGGCGCGGCTGGTCGGCCGGGAGCCTGAGCTTGATTTGCTTTGCGACCTCGGCGAGACTCTGCCCGCGCGGCCCCCCTCCCGTCTTGTTGACCAGGATGCCGATCGGCGACGTCGGCGCCGGTGTGGGTGCCGGCGTCGGCGTCGGCGACGGTGCGGCGGCCGCGAGCACCAGCCACGCACATGCCAGTCCGCTCATCACTCACCTCCTGTTTCTACTATGGGGCGCAGGTGCCGGCCCGTCCATACCGGTCCTCCAGCCGCACCACGTCGTCAAGCTCCGGGGTCGAGACCTCGACGATCCGGACGTCGGTCACGGCGACGAGGCGGTGCACCGTCCCGGGCGGGATGCGCCGGGCATCTCCCTCCCGCAGCACGAGGCGCTCTGCCGGCCCGCCGCCGGCATCCCGGCCCAGGTGGAGTTCGCAGACGCCCTCGAGCACGCGCATGGTCTCGTCCTTGACTCGGTGGTACTGCAGCGACAGCTCGTGGCCGGCCCGCACGGTGAGAATCTTGCCGACGTAGCGCTCCGTCTCGGCGAAGATTTCCTCGCCGCCCCACGGCTTGCTGACCAGGCGGCTCACGGGCGGATCCTCACCTTGACGTGCGCGAGCAAGGCGGAAAGCTGCTCGAGGAGGTACTCCTCGACCTCCTTGGCGGTGGCCAGAGCGAGCGCCCGGTGAGCGATCCTGCGCGCGTCCCTGAAGGCCAGCGCGCGCACCAGCCTCCGCACCACCGGCAGGGCGGCCGGATGGACCGAAAACTCCTTCAGGCCCATCCCGACGAGCAGCGGGACCGCCAGGGGATCGGCCGCCATCTCTCCGCACATCGAGACGGTAATACGCGCCCGGTGCGCGGCCGTGATCACGCGGTCGATGAGCTTGAGCACCGCCGGGTGGAACGGCCGGTACAGCTCGGCCACGTGCTCGTTGGCCCGGTCGACGGCCAGCGTGTACTGGGTCAGGTCGTTGGTGCCGATGGCGAAAAAGTCGACGACCGCGGCCAGGTGCTCGGCGATCATGGCTGCGGCCGGGACCTCGATCATCACGCCGATCTGCAGGCTCGGCGGCAGCGGGTGGCCTTCGTCGCGCAGCTCCTCCATGTACCGCCGGAGCAGCACGCGGACCGTCTTGACCTCCTCGACGTGGCCGATGAGCGGCACCATGATCCGCAGCAAGCCCCTCCCCTGCCCCGCCGCCCGCAGCAGCGCCCGCAGCTGGGTGCGGAAGAACTCGGGCTTCTGCAGGCACAGCCGGACGCCGCGCAGACCCAGCACCGGGTTGTCTTCCGGGTTGCCGAGCAGCTCCCGCGCCAGCTTCTTCCCGCCCAGGTCGTACGTCCTCACCGTGACGGGCTGACCGGGGAAGGCGTCGAGAAGCTGGCGGTATGCGTCGGCCTGCTGCTCTTCGTCCGGCAGCGCCGGGCTCGCCTGCATGAACAGGAACTCCGAGCGGAACAGGCCGACGCCTTCGGCGCCCCCCCTCCTGGCGGCCGGGATCTCGCCCAGCAGGTCGATGTTCGCCAGCAGGCTCACGGTGTGGCCGTCGACCGACGTGGCCGGGAGGTGGGCGGTGGCGAGCAGCTCTCGCTGGCGCTGCCGGTATTCCTCGGCCCGCAGGCGGTACACCTGCAGGAGCGCCGGTTCGGGATCGATGATGACGTGTCCCTCGAAGCCGTCGACGATGACCGTGGTGGCGCGCTCCATCGCCGGCACGACCTGGGCGACCCCGACCACGGCGGGGATGCCGAGAGACTTGGCGATGATCGTGGTGTGCGAGGTGATGCCCCCTGTCTCGGATACGAACCCGCCGACGGGGCCGGAGGAAAGCTGAATGGCCTGCGACGGCGGGATGTCGTCGGCCACCAGGACCGCCCCCTCGGGGGCGCTGCCCAGCCTGGGGTTGGCCTTGCCCTGGAGCGCGCGCTGGAGCTGCGCGGCGACGTCCAGCAGGTCGGTCCGGCGCTCACGCAGGTAGGCGTCGCCCAGGCTCTCGAGCTGCCCCAGCATGCCCTGGACCACCTCCTGCAGCGCCCACTCGGCGTTGACGCCCTCGCGGCGGACGACCTCCTCGACCTGCGCCAGCAGCGTCGGATCCTCCGCCATCATGCGGTGCGCCTCGAAGATCGACGCGTACTCGCGGCCCACCATGGACTCGGCCTGCGACGCCAGCTCGGCGAGCGCCGCCGCCGCCTTCACCGCCGCGTCCCGCAGCCGCTGCACCTCGCTCTCGATGTGGTCCGGCGGCAACAGATGCCGCGCTGCCGGCTGGGGCCGGTTCTCCACGACGAGAGGCGGTCCGATCGCGATGCCCGGCGAGACGCCGAGGCCGACCAGCACCCGGGAGTACTTCACTACTCTCCCTCCCCGAACCGGTCCTGGATCAGGGCCTCGATGGCCTTGAGGGCCTCGACCTCGTCCTTGCCGACCGCCTTGACGGTGAGCCTGGTGCCGCACGGCGCGGCGAGCAAGAGCAAGCCGAGGATCGACTTGCCGTTGACCTCCTCGTCGTTGTGGGCGACGGAAATGTGCGAGGAGAAGCGCGACGCGGTGTGCACGAACTTCGCCGCGGCGCGGGCGTGCAGACCGAGCCGGTTCACGAGTTCGAGCTCAAGCTGTGCCATGGGCTCCACTCCCACCCGGCCGGCGCTCCAGGATCTCGCTCACGACGTAAATGCTCTTCTGCCCCTTTTCGGCGACCACGCGGGCGAGCTGGCGGAGCGTGGCGTTGTTCTGGCGGCGAACGCTCGCCACCTTGATGAGCATCGGCAGGTTGGCGCCGGTGACGACCTCCGAGCGGGCCGGGTCGAGAAAACCCAGCGACAGGTTGGTGGGCGTACCGCCGAACATGTCGGTGAGGACAATGACCCCCGAGCCCGTGTCGAGTTCCTGCAGAGCACGCGCGATCTCCCGCTTGGCCGCTTCCGGATCGAGGTTCCACTCGAGCGTGATGGCGCGCGCCTGCTCGACCAGCGCCGGCTCGATGGCTCGCGCCGCTGCCAGCAGCTCGGCGGCGAGGCGCCCGTGCGAGATCACCAGGACTCCTACCATGCGGCGGATTATTCCAGGCCCCGTCCCCCATCGCAACCGGCGGCGCTCACCGGCTCACCGATCGCGGTCGCGGTGCTGCACCGTCACCGCCCACTGCGATGTCGCCAGGTGGGCCGCCATCCGCTCGGCGAAGTAGACCGAGCGGTGGCGTCCGCCAGTGCAGCCGAAGGCGATGAGCACCCAGCTCTTCCCTTCCCCGCGGTAGGCAGGCACCAGGAGATCGCAGAGATCGCGGATGCGCTCCCAGGTGGCCGCCACCTCCGGCCGGGCGTCGAGCCACTCCCGGACCGGGGGATCGTCCCCGGCCAGCGCGCGCAGCTCCGGCACGAAGTGGGGGTTGGGCAGGCAGCGCACGTCGAACAGCAAGTTGGCGTCCGGCGGCAGCCCGTACCGGTAGCCGAAGCTCTCGCAGCGCACGACCATCGGCAGCGCCAGCTCGGTGGAGCCGAAACGGGCCGCCACCAGCGCTCGCAGCTCGTGCGGCGTCAGGCCGCTCGTGTCGAGGACCTCGTCGGCCAGCCCGCGCACCCCCGCGAGGTCGGCGCGCTCCCTGACGATGGCGTCGCGCAGCGGCAGAGAACGGTAGGGGTGGGGCCGGCGCGTCTCGGAAAACCGGCGCTCGATCGACTCGTCGCTGGCCTCCACGAACACCAGCCGCAGCCCCGGATAGCGCTGCTTGAGCCGGCACACCAGCCCCGGCGCGCCGGCCGCGAACCCCGGCGCGCGCACGTCCACGACCACCACCCACGGCGGCGTCGGCTTGCTCCACACCTGGGCGAACAGCGGCTCGATGAGCTCGAGCGGCAGGTTGTCGACGCAGCGGTAGCCGAGGTCCTCGAAGCACCTCGTGACAATGCTCTTGCCGGCGCCCGAAAGGCCGCTGACGACCACCCCGCGGGGAGCCTCGGCGCTCACGGCCGCTCGAGCTCCTGGTCGTGCCGCTGCAGGTAGTCCCGCGCATGGTCGGGCAGCCCCCGCTGGTAGAGGAGGTATTTGCGGGCCGCGCTCTCGACCATCAGCGAGAGGATCCGCCCGGGCGCCACCGGGAACGTCAAGGAAGGCCGCCGGACGCCCAGGATCTCGGCCGTGCTCTCGCCCAGCCCGAGCCGTTCGAGGTGCCCGTTCTGGCCCGGCACGAGGTTGATCACGAGGTCGATGGGCTTCGTGTCGCGGACCGCCACCACCCCGAACAGCTGCTCGATCGAGATGAGCCCCAGCCCCCGCACCTCCATGAGCCCCCGCACCGCTTCCGGCGCCTGACCGAACAGCTCGTCGTTACGCAGCCGGCAAACCTCGACCACGTCGTCGGCGACCAGCCGGTGCCCGCGGTGCACCAGCTCCAGGGCGCACTCGGACTTGCCCGAGCCGGACTCGCCGAGCAGCAGCACGCCAATGGCAAAGACGTCGAGGAGGTCGCCGTGTAGCGTCTGGCGAGGCGCCAGCAGCAGCTCGAGGACGGCGGCGAGCCGTTCGATCAGCAGCGAGGTCGTGGCCGACGTGACCGCCAGCGGCACGCCGCGCTCGTCGCAGGCCGGGGCGAACCGGGCCGCCACCTCGTCCATGCCCTTGCTGACGGCGATGAGCGGCGGCTCCAGGACCGCCAGGTCGCGGATGCGTTGGCGGCACAGCTCGGGCTCGAGGGTGGCGAGGAAGTCGGCCTCCCCTGAGCCCAGCACCTGCACCCGTCCCGGCTTGACCGAGGCGAGAAAACCCGCCAGGGCGAGGCCCGGCTTCTGCAGGCGGGGGTTGGTGACGAGTCGCTGCACGCCGGCCGAGCCGGCAACCAGGCGCAGCCCGAGGTGGGAAAGGCGGGAATCCTGGAGGAGCCGGTCGACCGGGACGCTCTCGGGCACTGGCCTCACGCCGCGTTTTCGATCTTGCCCAGAGCGGCGACCAGCTCGTCGGCCTTGCCGGCGGTCTGGAACACCCTCTTCGCCTGGGGGTTGCGGAGCAAGCGTGCAATGGTGGCGAGGACTTGCAGGTGCGCCGCCGGCTGCTCGCGCGGCGAGAGCACGAAGAAGAACAGGCGCGCCGACTCCTGCGCCGGTCCGAACGGAATCGCCTCCGGCAACCGGCAGAACGCCGCGACGATCGACCGCAGCCCCGGCACCTTGCAGTGAGGAATCGCGACCTCGTCGCCGACGACCGTGGCCCCCAGCCGCTCGCGGTCGAGCAGCAGGTCGACCATGTCTTGGGCGCTGCGGACCGCCCCCAGCTGAGCCAGGCGCTCGGCGACATGGACCAGCACCTCTTCCCGCGTGTGCGCTGGAAGGTCCAGGAACACGTGCTCAGGCTTGAGGAGAAAGCTGAGCTTCACGGCGCGTCCGGCAGCCCGCCTAGAACTGCGGGGTGACCAGCCCGTAGGTCCGATCGCGGCGGCGGTACAGCACGTTGATCTCGTCCGAGCTGGCCTCTCTGAACAGGATGAAGTCCTCGCCCGAGCTCTCGAGCTGCAGCGCTGCTTCCTCGACCGACATCGGCACGACCGGCACGTGCTTGCTCTCCACCACGCGCGGCGCCCCGCTGCGCACCGACTCGGCCTCCACCACCTGCACGCGCCACGCCCCCTCGCCCTCCTTGCCGCGCGGCCGCTTGCGCGAGGTCAGGCGCTGCTTGTTCTTGCGGGCCTGCTGCTCGAGACGATCCACGACCTCCTGCAGCGAGGTGGCCCAGTCCGGGGTCTCGGCGGAGGCCTGGACCTCGAAGTCCTTGCCCCGGATGTAGGCGTCGAGACCGGTGCGATGGCGTTCCTGGTTCACCGTCAGTCGCGCCTCGAGCACTGCGTTGAAGTACTTGGCAAGGCGCGTGAACTTCTTGTGCGCGAGCGCCCGCTGCTGCTCCGTCAACTCCGTGTTTCTGGCGATGAACTCAAGCTCCATGTCTCCTCCGCTCTGCACTCCATCCGTCAACGCCCATTGTAGCTCACCGAAGTGTCCGCCGCCGCTGCTCGGACGAGGGTATGCCCAGCTCCTCCCTGTACTTGGCCACGGTCCGGCGGGCGATGCGGACGCCCACTCTGTTGAGCTGTCGGGCGATGCGTGCGTCCGACAGCGGCTTGGCGGGGTCCTCCCCGGCGATCAGCTCCTTGATGCGCTGCTTGACCGCCATCGACGAGAGATCGCCCTCGACGGCAGAGGCGATCGCCGAGTGGAAGAAGAACTTCAACGGCAGGACCCCGCGCGGTGTGGCGATGTACTTGTTGGCCACGACCCGGCTCACGGTCGACTCGTGCATCCCGATGTCGTCGGCGATGTCCCGGAGCACCAGCGGCTTGAGGTGCGACACGCCGTGCTCGAGGAACTCCGCCTGGCGGCGGACGATGGCCTGCGCGACCTTGAGGATCGTGCTCTGTCGCTGCTCCACTGAGCGCAGAAACCACAGCGCCGAGCGCATCCGCTCGCGCAGGTAGGCGCGCGATTCGCTGTCGAGCGAGCGCCCCTGCAGCATGCGCGCGTAGCGGGAGGACAGCTGCAGGCGCGGCAGCCCGTCGTCCACCAGCGTGACCTGCCATCCTTGCTCCGTCCGGCGCACCTCCACGTCGGGCTCCACGGGGCTGTTGCCGGTCGGCCCCAGCGCCGCCCCCGGGTGCGGAGAAAGGCGCCGCAGCACCCCGACCAGCGCCCGCACCTCGTCGTGCCCGAGCCCGAACCTCCGCTTCACTGCCTCCCAGCGCTGGTTCAGCACGTCCCCGAACGCCTCGGCAATCACCTCGCGCACCCTGGCGAGGAAGGGGTCCCCACCCTCGGCGAGCTGGCGGTCGACCTGCAGCAGCAAGCACTCGCGCAGGTCGCGCGCGCCGATCCCCGGCGGGTCGAGACGCTGGACCGCGGCAATGGCCTCCTGCACCAGTTCCACGCTCACCTCGAGCTGGGCCGCCAGCTCCTCGGCCGGCACCCGCAAGTAGCCGTCCGGCTCGAGGTTGCCGATCACGAACTCGCACACTCGGCACAGCTCGGGGCGCACGTCGGCAAGCCGGAGCTGCTCGCACAGCGCCTCGTACATGCTCTGCTCGCTGCTGGAGGCGTTGTCGAGAGGGGCCTCCTCGTCGTCGTCCCAGGTCGCCGCGACCACCGGCACGTCGTGCAGGTAGTTGGAGAACAGCGACTCCAGCTCGACCTCCCCGAACGAATCGGCGGCCGCCGGTGCCTCCTCCGGCGTTTCGGGCTCGCTGCTGTCGGGTTCGGTCTCCACGCGGCTCGGCGACTCGCCCTCGTCCGGCGGCGCCATCTCGACCCCCGCCGCCTCCTCGCCGACCTGGGACTCGTCGTCGGCCGCGGCCTCCTCGGAAAGCTCGAGCAAGGGGTTGACCTGCACCTCCTGCGCCAGCGCTTGTTCGAGTTCCAGGCGCGAGAGCTGCAGCAGTTTGATGGCTTGCTGCAGCGTCGGCGTCATGACCAGCTTCTGCGCCAGCTTGAGGCTGAGTCGTTGCTCGAGGGCCATGGTCTAGAGCTCGAAGCCTTCGCCGAGGTACACCTGCTTCACCATTGGATCCCTTGCCAGCCGCTCAGGGTCGCCGCTAGCAAAAACCTTGCCGTCCTTGATGATAGAGGCGCGATCGGTAATTTTCAAGGTGTCGCGCACGTTGTGGTCGGTGATGAGGATGCCGTAGCCGCGCTCGCGCAGGTGGCGGATGAGCCTCTGGACCTCCAGCACCGTGATCGGGTCGATGCCCGCAAAAGGCTCGTCGAGCAGCAAGAAGCGCGGCGACGCCACGAGCGAGCGGGCGATCTCCAGCCGGCGACGCTCGCCGCCGGAGAGCGTGTCCGCCCGCTGGTGCTGCACCTTGTCGAGGCCGAACTCCTCGAGCAACTCGGCGACGCGCGTCGCGGCATCCTGGCGAGGGGTGCCGAGCAGCTCCATCACGCCCGCCAGGTTCTCCTCCACGGTGAGGCGGCGGAACACCGACGGCTCCTGGGGCAGGTACGAGATCCCCAGTCGGGCCCGCCTGTACATGGGCAGCCAGGTGACGTCCCGCTCGCCCAGCAGGACCTGGCCGCCGTCGGGCTCGATGAGCCCGACCAGCATGTAGAAGGTCGTCGTTTTGCCCGCCCCGTTCGGCCCCAGCAGCCCCACCACCTCGCCAGCCTGCACATCGAGGCTGACTCCGTCCACCACGGTCCTTTGCCGATAGCGCTTGACGAGGTCTCGGGCTTCGAGCCGGGGTGCGGTTATGGTTGCCTCCGGGCCGGCGTCGGCGACGCCGTTCGATCGGCGGGATGGTACAGCGTCTCGCTGGGGCTTTCCTCCCCCCCCGTGACCACGACCGTGCCCGTCTGCCGGCGCCAGACCAGGCGATCGCCCTTGATCTGGTTGCCGTTCGCCTCCCTCACGACCACCGGCGCCCCCCACATCTCGAGCAGGTCCGCGGCGACGTCCACGCGTCCCCGCTGGCCCGAAAGCGCCCGCCCGGTCGACGTTTCGGTGACGCCGACGCCGCCTTCGAGCTCGACGGTGCGCGCCTTCCCCTCCTGATCGAGCGCGACCACGAGCCGCCCGCACCTCGCCCGGCCGCGGGGGTCCTCGACCTCCACCTCGCCCTCGTAGAGCATCTGTCCGGCGCTCCGCCGGTACTGCAGCCGCCGGGCGCGCACCACCAGCTCCCCGGCGCCCGCACCCTCGCGCGGCGAAAGCGGCGCCCGAGTCAGCACGGCCCCCTCGCCCGTGACCTCGTCCCGCGACGGTTCGTAGTGCAGGCGGTCGGCGCGGACCAGCCGATCCTCCTGCCAGACCCGGGCGTCGCCGGTGAGCGTCACCTGGCCGCCGCCGGGCGGCAGCTCGGCGGCGCCGGCGGCAAAGCGGGTCGGGGTCTCGTCCGCGCCGTTATTCGGCCCGCGCCGCAGGATGCCGCCCACCTTGCCGGTGGCCACGACCGTGCCGTCCGGCCGCCCTTCCAGCCGGTCGCACCAGGCCTCGAGCCCCGCCTCGCCGACCGTGACGCGCTGCGGCGCCTGCGGCAGCAGGGTGAACGCCCGCGTCGCCAGCGCCACCTCGAGGTTGCCGCCGCGCGCCCAGCGGCTGCCGGCCTCGACCTGCACCTTCCCGGCAGCCACGGCGCTCGCCGGCCGGCCCGCGTCGAACACCAGCCGCAGCCGCTCCGCCTCGATGCGGCGCGTCCCGTCCACGGCCGCCCCCACCTGGAAACCGCAGGCCTGCCCCTGCCCCTCGAGCCACTCCCAGGCCTGCGGCGTGCCCTCGCCGACGAGCCGCCAGGCCGCCAGCTCCTGCCAGCCAGACACCTCGTCGAGCCAGCGCACCCGGACCCAGCCCGGAGTGGGCATGGCCGATGCCGCCAGCCGCAGCCGCCCGTCCTCCAGCCGCTCCAGCGAGGTCTCGCCGGCCTCCCCTTCGACCGGGCCGCCGTCGGGCAGCCGCCCGCTCACGCGGACCGGAGGCACGAGGTCGAGCCGCTTCGGCTCGCCTTCCTCTCCGGCGAGCTGCAGCCGCGCCCCGGCGGCCCGTGCCACCATGCCCTCGCCGAGGATCTCGAGGCCGTCCGGGAGGACGACGAGCGCCCGCTTGCGCTCGTAACGCAGTCGCGGCGTCAGGAGCACGAACGATCCGGCTTTGCCTTCGCGCCGCAGCCCGATCGAGACCCCGCCGGTGAGCTCCAGGACGTCATCCCTGAGCTGCGCCCAGGCTCGCTCCGCCACCCCGCCCCACCCCGGCCCGGCCAGCGCCACCGGCCCCTCGCTCTCGAGCTGGACCTCGCTGCCCCGGTAGACGAACCCCCCGGCCCGCACCGCGATCCCACCGCGCAGCGAGAGCAGCGTCTCGCCCACCGTCCGCGCCTCCTTGCGGGCGACGTGGAAGCGGCCCTTTTCGGCCGTGAGGCCGTAGCTGACCTGTCCCTCCGAGTAGAACGTCACCTGCACGCCCGCCAGCTCGGCCCAGCCGCTCTCGTACTCGGCACCCTCGCTGGCGGCGATGCGGAACGAGAGGTCGGGACCGTAGGTCTGGTTGAACTCGACGCCCTTCTGGATCCGCACCGGCCGTTCACCGTTACGGGTTGGCGGCTCCGGCGGTGCCGCCTCCTGCCCCGGCTTGGTGAGCTGGCGCTGGATGAACACCGCCGCCAGCCCGCTCATCCAGGCCAGCAGCAGGACGATCGAGCCTCGCCGCAGCAGGATGCGCCAGACAGTCACCGCTCGACGAACTTCCCCAGCGCCCGCAGCCTGGCGAGCCGGCGTCGCGGCAGCTCGTCCCGCCTCACCTTGCGCAGCTCGCCGAGGGCCTTGCGCAGCGCCGCGCCGACCGAGCGGATCGCCCGTGCGGGGTCGACGTGAGCGCCTCCCGGCGGCTCGGGAATGACCTCGTCCACCACCCCCAGGGTCTTGAGGTGGCTGGCTGTGAGGCGCAGGGCCTCGGCCGCCCGCTGCACCTCGGACTGGTCCTTCCAGAGGATGGCCGCGCACCCCTCCGGCGAGATCACCGAGTAAATCGCGTGCTCCATCATCATCACCCGATCGCCCACACCGATCCCCAGCGCTCCCCCCGACCCGCCTTCGCCGGTCACCACCACGACGATCGGCACCTCGAGCCCGGCCATCACCCTCAGGTTGCGGGCGATGGCCTCGGCCTGCCCGCGCTCCTCGGCGTCGATCCCCGGGTAGGCGCCAGGCGTGTCGACGAGGCTCACCACCGGGCGCCCGAACTTTTCGGCCAGCTCGAAGACCCGCAACGCCTTGCGGTACCCCTCCGGGCGGGGCTGCCCGAAGTTCCGGAACAGTCGATCGCGGGTGTCCCGCCCTTTCTGGTGGCCGACGACCACCACGGGATTGCCTTCGAATCTGGCCAGGCCGGCGACGATCGCCGGATCGTCGGCGTAGGAGCGGTCGCCGTGCAGCTCGACCCAGTCGGTGAAAAGGCCGTGGACGAAGTCGAGCGCGTACGGCCGCTCGGGATGCCTGGCCAGCTGGCACTGCTGCCACGGTGTCAGACCGCTCATGAGGCGGCGCGCCTCGCGCTCCAGCTCGCCCCTCAGCCGCGCCGCGAGAGCGCGACTGGCCGCGTCCTGGCCGCTCTCGGCCGCCTGGATCTGACGGCGAAGCTCCTCGATCGGTGCCAAAAACGACGGTGTCGCGCTCCCGGCCACGGGACGGGACTGTAGAGGCGTTGTTCCGGAATGACAAGCCCGGACGGGGTCACGGCTCCGGCCGAGCAGCCATGCCGGCCAGGCGGTTGCGCAGCCAGCCCGCCCTTTGCATGCGGCGCTGCACGGTGTCCCGCCGGAACTCCCACTTCGCGGTCGCGGTGTCGGGGTTGTCGCGCCCCGGGGCCGGGATTGCCGCGGCCAGCGCCGCCGCCTGCTCCGGCGAAAGGGCCGTGGCGGAGCTTCCGAAGTAGTGGCGAGCCGCCGCCTCGGCGCCGAAAAGGCCGGGCCCGAACTCGACCGTGTTGAGATAGATCTCGAGCACCCTGCGCTTGCCGAGCCGGCGCTCGAGCCAGTACGCCAGCCTCGCCTCCTCCAGCTTGCGGACAATCGACCTTTCGGGCGAGAGAAACAGGATCCTGGCCACCTGCTGCGAGACGGTCGAGGCGCCCCTCAGCCTGCCGTCGCTGCGCCATTCCTTGACCACCTCCCAGACCGCCCGGGGATCCACCGCGCCGTGGCCGAAGTAGGAGATGTCCTCGCTGACCAGCACGGCCACCGCGAGGTGCTCCGAGATCTCGCGCAGCGGCCGGTAGGCGTGCTCGGGCCGCCGCTGCAGGCCTTCCCGCTCCCAAACCTGGACCTGGCGGCGCCAGCTCGCCCACTCGAGCGGGAGCGGGCCGCGGCGCCACTTCTCGAGGTCGACGCCTGGCCTCGCCCACCAGACGGCCACCGCCGCCCCGCCGGCGAGTACCGCCGCCAGGACCGCGCCACAGCCGGGGCGCCGCCTCACCCTCACCGCTGCCCTCCCCCGCCGAGCCGCCGTGCTCTCGGGAGTCTGCCATCGATGTCCTTCCACACCTCGAGCGCGCCAGTGGCTCCGTACAGCCCGGTCTGGGCGTTGCCGTCGGTGCCGACCCACACCGCCGCGACGTACCCAGGCCGCACGGCCACGAACCACGAGTCCCGGCGCTCGTCGGTGGTGCCGGTCTTGGCCGCCAGCCACCCCTCCACCTTCCCGGCCAGCGACGCGGCCGTACCGCGGCGCGGGACATCCGCGAGCACGTCCAGCACCGCTGTCGCCGCCTCCGGGTCGAGCCCCACCGGGCTGCCGGTCGCCGCCTGCGGCCGCCAGGTCGGGACCGGCAGCCATCCCCGCCCCGCCAGCGCGGCGTAGGCGCGGGCGACCTGCAACGGCGTGGCCTCGAAAGCCCCGAGGAGGATCGACGGGTGCGGGCGGTCCACCGCGAAGCCGTACGCCCGCAGCCCTTCCGCCACCTCGCGGACCCCGAGCGCAAGACCGAGCCGCACCATCGGCACGTTGCGCGACAGCACGAGCGCATCGGCGAGCGTGATGGCGCCGCGGAACTCGCCGTCGCTGTTGCGGGGCTCCCAGAACTGCGTGCCGATCTGGACCTGCAGCGGCGAGTCGTCGAGCCGGTCGCCGGGAGCCCAGCCCCGCCCCAAAGCCATGGCGGCCACGAAAGGCTTGACGAGGGAGCCGATCGGCCGCCTGGCAGCACTGGCCCGGTTGAACTCTCCCGGCGCCCCGCTGCGGCTGCCGACCAGCGCCAGCAGCCGGCCGTCCACGGCGAGCACGACGACTGCCGCCTGCAGGCGGTCCCCCGTCGTGGCCAGCTCCCGCAGGCGGGGGGAAGCCGCCTCGAGCCGGGCGATCGCCGCCGGCACCGCCTCGGCGACCGCCGCCTGGAAGTCGACGTCGAGCGAGGAGGAGATCTCTTTTTCGCCGGCCAGCTCGCCCAGTATCAGCTCGAGCGCCTGCGCCGCCGCCGGCCAGCGCAGCCGCCTCGGCGCCGGCGGCAGCGGCCGGGCGGCCAGCACCTCGGCGAGCCCGCCGTCCAGGTGACCCTCCCGCACCATCGCCTGCAGCACCACCCGGCGGCGAGCGAGCGCCGCCTCGGGGTGAGCGAACGGGTCGTGGCGGTTCGGCGCGGCGATGATCCCGGCCAGCAGGGCGGCCTCGTCGATCGCCAGCTCGCTGGCCCGCTTGCCGAAGTAGTAGCTGGCCGCTGGCGCGACGCCCTGGATCTGCCACCCGCCGTCCTGCCCGAGATAGACGCGGTTGAGGTACGCCTCGAGAATCTCCTGCTTGCTGTAGCGGAAGTCGAGGAGGGTGGCGAGCCACGCCTCGAGGACCTTGCGCGGTAGCGTCCTCGACGGTCGCAGCATGAGCATCTTGGCGAGCTGTTGGGTGATGGTGCTGCCACCTTGCCGCACGCCGCCGGCCGCGAGGTCCCTGATCGCCGCCCGGAGCAGACCCCGGAACGACAGCCCGGCGTGGGAAAGGAACGTCCGGTCCTCGACGTCGACCACCGCCGTCAGCAGATGCGGCGAGATTTCCGCCAGCGGTACGGGCCACCGCACCACGTCGCCGGAAGCCGTGGTGCCGATGACCGGTCCCCGCACCGAAACGCCGCCGGCCTCCCCCCGCGGCAAGACAGGCCGGATCCCCCGGGCACCCGTCTCGACCGTGACGACCTCCGCCCGCCCGAGGCAGAGGCCGGGCCCGAGCAGGAGGCGGGAGCCCTCGACGACGATCTCCCCCGGGCCAGGGCTCCCGGCGACCTCGCGCCCCCCCCGCCGCAGCAGGGCCTCGCGCAGTTCGGCGACGGTCCACGGGGCGCCGGGCTCGAGCTCGAGCGGCGCAGCCAGCACCACCACCCCGGAGCGCCCCGGCGAGGCCATTGCCGCGTCCACCAGATGCACGCCGTACACCACGAGCACGGCGGCGCCGCCGCACCCCAGCCCCACGAGCACCGCAAGCCAGCGCAGCAGGATCCGGCCGCGGCGCCCGACGCCCATTTCAGCGCTCGCCTGCGCCCGGACCGGGCCTGCCCCGCACCGGGCCGGCTTCGACGCCTCGGGAGGCCCGACCGTCTCGACTGTTCGCGTGGTAGGCCGCCGGCGGGATCGCTGGCCTTCCCATCGTCCGGGCTCGCTCCTAGCGCCGGCTGCGCGCCAGTATCACCGTGATGTTGTCGAGCCCTCCCTTGCGGTTGGCCTCGGCGATCAGCTGATGCACCGTCCTCGTGAGGTCGGCGCCACGCTGCAGCACCGCCAGGATCTCACCGTCGTCCAGCATCGTGTTGAGCCCGTCCGAGCACAGCAGGAGCTGGTCGCCTTCCTTGAGTTCGAACGTGCCGACATCGACGATCGGCTCCTGGGCGCCGCCCAGCGCCCGTGTAACCACGTTCTTGAGCGGGTGCGAGCGGGCGGCGTCCTCGGACAGCAGCCCGGCCATCACCTGCTCGTGCACCCAGGAGTGGTCGGCCGTGAGCTGCCCGAGCTTGCCGTCGCGGAGGAGGTACGCCCGGCTGTCGCCGACGTGGGCGAGGGTCACCTCGGGCTTCTGCAGGTCGACGAGCGCGGCCACGATCGTCGCGCCCATGCCGCGCAGGCCGAGGTCCCCGTCCACCGCCGCCGTCACCCGGCGATGCGCCGAGATGATGGCGCGGACGAGGCGGTTGGCCGCCAGGTCGAGCTTGGGGTCCCAGTCCTCCGGCCAGGTGTCGCCGCCGAAGTTGCGGGTCGCCTCGATGACCCGCTCCACCTCGCGCACCGCCAGGTCGGCCGCCACCTCGCCGGCGGCATGCCCGCCCATCCCGTCCGCCACGATGTACAGCCCGAGATCGTCGCGCACGAGGAACTGGTCCTCGTTGTGGTGTCGCCGCAGCCCGCGGTCCGTCAGACCCAGAGTCTCGAACTTCACAGTGACCTGCCTCGTGGCCGTGTCATGAGCGCCCCTCGCGGCCGTTGCCGGCCTGCAGCTGGCGCAGCCAGCTCTGCGCCGAGTCGTCGTCGGGAACCAACCTCGCCGCCGCCTGCGCGAGCCGCAGCGCCCGCTGATTCATGTTCGCCCTGGCGAACAGGCGCGAGGCGTCGAGCAAGATCTTGGGGTTGTTGGGATCGATCTTGGCCGCCTGGTCCAGGTGGCGCAGCGCCTCGTCGAGGCGCGTCGGCTGCTGGGCGAGGAACATCCCGTACAGGTGGTGGGCCCTGGCGCTTTGCGGGTCGTGCGCGATGGCTTGGATGAACGCCTCGTCCGCCAGGGCGTGCTGGCCCGCCTTCATGCTGCTGAGCGCCCTGCCGAGCAGCGCCTTGGCGATCTCCTTCGGGTCGGTGAGGGTTTCCTTGTGGCTCGACTCGAGCTGGCGGTCGTAACGAGAACGCTGGCCGGGGTCGGAAAGCACGTTGTAAGCCTCGGTGATCTCCTGGAACGCCCTTTCCGCCGCCGCGCGCGCCGACCCTTGGAAACGGTCGGGGTGCCGCTCGCGGGCGAGCTTGCGGAAGGCTGCACGGATCTGCTCGGTGGATGCCCCGGGCGTCACGCCCAGCACGTCATAGAGGGTTCGTTGGCTCGCCATGCGCGATCGTCCTGTCCTCGCCCATCATCTTAGCTCAAACCTCAGCCACGTCGAACGACCTCCTCACGTGCCACCTTCCGGAGCGCTTCCGGAACCCCGCGGTCCTTGCCGAGCAGCGAAAGGTCGCGCTGGCTCAGGCGCCTAAACAGCTGGAGGGTGATGCCGGTCGGAACCTTGGGGTTGAAGCACAGCGCCCGGAGAATGCCGTAGCGGCGCAGCATCCGCTGCTTGGTGGCGATGATGCGGAACGCCTCCGGGTTGGCGCCGCGGTTGGCGGCGATTTGCTCGATGTCGGCCTCGTTCATCTTGGGGCTGTTGACCACCGCCCGGACCACCATCACCGAGCGGTCGCGCACCAGGATGAACCGTTCCTCTCGGGTGCCCCGCAGCGCCGCCATGATCTTCTCGAACGTCGTCATCATCGAGATGCGCAAGAAGGCGTCGCGGATCTCGGGCGGCGCGCTCGGGTCCGGCTCGGGCAGCCGGGCTCCCTCGCCCTCCGCAGGCAGCCCGAGGCCGGGGATCTGCATGCCGATCGCCCGCAACTGCTGCAACGCCTCCTCGATCGAGGGACCTTGCTCGAGCCTGGGCTGCAGCTCCTCGGCCGTCGCCCAGACGATGGCCTTCTGGAGGAACTCTTCCTCGAACTCGCGGACCCGCCTCAGCACGTCCTGGCTGACGATCGGGTTCTGCTTGAGGTCCTCGAGGATCTCCAGGCACCCCATGAGGCGAGTCTGGTTGGTGATGATCGCGTTCTGGGTCATGGCCGGCGCGGTGCGCGCCAGCCAGCGCAGCGTCTCGTCCGCGGTACCCGGGTAGCGGACGATCTCGCCCCAGAGAGTCTCGTCCTCGCGGCTGCGCGCCAGCAGGTCGATCTCCAGCGGGTCCAGCTTCTCGACCCGCAGCGTGTTGACGAGCACGTCGGTCGAGAACTCTCCGAGTGAGGTGCGAGCCGCGCTCGCGATCTCCTCGTCGCCGTCGTTGACCAGCAGGACCAGCACCCGGACCAGCTCCTCGCGGCTGACCGGGAGCAGCCCCTGGGCGGCGAACAGCCGCACGTTGCGGGCCACGAGCCCCCGCCGGAGGTTGTCGACGAGTTCCTGGACCGGGGAGGGGGCCGACGGCTCCGGCATGCGCTAGCTCTCCGGCGTCCGGCTCGCAGCACCGCCGCTGCCCAGCAGGAGGCGCACCACCTCACCGCGACGTCCCAGGTTGGAGCGCGTCTCCCCGAGATACTCGATGGCCTCGATCGCCCCCGCATCGCCGAGCACCAGCTCGACCTGCTTGCCGCCGGCCGGGATCTCCCAGCTCGAGCCGGCTGGCATGAGGCGGGACTGGATGCCCTCGCCGGCCACACGCGCTTGCACCCAGCACGACGCCGGCCCGGCCCGCACCACCAGCATCGCCGGATCCGCCGGGGGCGCGGGCTCCGGCGTCGGCTGGGGCGGCGGGCTCGGGGTCGGGGCCAGCATCGGCAGCAAGGCAGCAGGAGTGGGAGGCGTCTGGCCATGGCTCGGGCCCTGCACGCGGGCGGCGAGGTAGAGCACCGCCGCGACACCCACCGCGACCAGCGCCAAGCCGACGATCCACGGCCCGGTGCGCCGCCGGACGCGCGGCAGCTCGTCGCTCACCCGGATCACCTGGCTGCCCTGGAGCCAGCGTTCCCAGGCCCGGTCGAGACTGGCGACCCAACACCCCGGATCCTCCCCGTACAGCTCCACGATCTGGCGGATGAACAGCCGGCCGAACGTCCGACTCGGGAGCTTGCCGAATTCGCCGCTCTCGAAAGCCTCCACGACCCGGCGGGAGAGCTTGAGGCGGTCGCAGATCGTCTCGATCGACACCCCTGCTGCCATTCGGGCGCTCTTCAGCGCCTCACCGAACTCCCGCGGGGTGCCACGGTCCTGCGAACTCACTGCCCCGACTCTAGTCAGTCCCGGGCGAGACTTCAAGAGGGGTCGGAGGTCGAAACCCCGTCCGGGGCAGCGCGGCGGGCGAGGAGCAGCTCGGCGAGCGCGTCGGCAAGCGCGTCGGGCGCCTCTCCTCCGCGCAGGAGATCGGCCAGCTCGGCGTCCGAAAGGGTGGCCGCGAGCCCGGCCAGAAGCCCGAGGGGAAGTCGCGGCGAGCGCACCGCGGCGCGGACGACCGCCCGCCGCCGGCCCCACACCTCGTGCCGCAGCAGCGCCGCCAGGCAGTCGGGGTTGGGGTTGACGACGAGCACGCGGAGCGCCTCGTCCTCGGTGAAGCGCGGGTTGCCGAGCAGCGCCTCGATGCACGCCACTTCGGGATCGCCGAGCAACGCCCTCACCACGCCGCGCGACGCGACCCTCGCGAGGCTGATCCGCTCCCCGAGCGCCATGCTCGCCAGCCGCTCGCCGAGCTTTCTCTCGGCCTGCGCCCTGATTGCCGGTGCGGTGCGCGGATCGCGGCAGACCTCGTGAAGGTCGTGCCAGCCGAGGTACGGCAGGACCTGCCACGCGAACGGGTGCCGGCACGCCGGATGGCGCACCACGAGCGTGGCCACCCGCCGCCTGCGCAGCACCCAGCGGCACGTGCACAGCCGCTCGATGAGGTCCCGAGGGCACTCGGGCCGCCGCAGAACCGCCAGCAGCCGCAGCTCCTCCGGCTCCCGCCCCGCGTCGAGCTCGGCCAGGACGGCAGCGAGGTCAGGGCGAGTTTCCTCGGGCATGCAGGGCCTTCCTGCTTCCAGCATAGCCCACCCGGCACTGCCCGGTCACTGTCGCGCAGCTCAGTGCCCGCCGGTCTCGGGCTCGCCGAGGATGGCGAGCAACCGAGGCTTCACCTCGGCGAGCAGCGCGGGGGTGCGGGCCTCCATCACCAGGCGCAGCAGCGGCTCGGTGTTGGAGGGGCGGACGTTGAACCACCAGTCGGCGTACTCGACCGTGATCCCGTCCGTGTAATCGATCGCGCCGTCGGCGAAGACTTCCGCGAGATGGCGGATCATCGCCGGCTTGTCCTCGACGTGGAAGTTGATCTCCCCCGTGCCGGCGTAGCGGCGGTGCGGCGCCAGCAGCGCCGAAAGCGGCCTGCCCTCGCGGCGCAGCACGTTGAGCACCTCGATCGCGGTGATGAGCGAGGAGTCGGCGCAGTAGTTCTCCATCCAGTAGAAGTGCCCCGCCAGCTCGCCGCCGAACGGGCTGCCGAGGCGGCGCATCGTGGCCTTCATGAACGAGTGCCCGACCCGCTCGCGCACCGGCTGGCCGCCGGCCGCCAGGATCGCCTCCCTCGTGGCCCACGAGGAACGGATGTCGTAAATGATCGGGCGACCCGGGAAGCGCTCGAGCACCGGCCCGGCGAGCAGCGCGGTCACGAGGTCGGCGCCCACGATCGCCGCTTCGTCGTCGACCATGATGGCCCGGTCGGCGTCGCCGTCGAACGCCAGCCCCAGGGCGCAGCCGTGCTCCCGCACGGCCCGCTGCAGGTCCCGCAGGTTCTCCGGCTTGAGCGGGTTGGCCTCGTGATTGGGGAAGCTCCCGTCGAGCCCGAAGAAGAGCGGCACCAGCTCGATGTTGAGCGCCTGCAGCAGCGGCTCGTACAGCGTCGCCATGCCGTTGGCCACGTCCACCGCAACCTTCAGGCGGGGCTCGCGGAGGCGGACGAACCGCAGCACGTGCTCCCGGTACGCCGGGAAGATGTCGCGCTGCTCGCAGGAGGCGACCGGTTTCGACGGCGGGGCCGGGGTGCTCCTGACGAGCTGTTCCAGCTCGCCGATCCCGGTCTCGCTGGACACCGGAATCGCGTCGCGCCGCGACAGCTTGGCGCCGTTGTACCGGGCGGGGTTGTGCGAGGCCGTGACCTGAATCCCGGCCGAGGCCCCGAGGTGCCCGATCGCGAAGTAGTTCATCGGCGTCGTCGCCAGGCCGATGTCGATCACGCCCAGCCCGGCGGTGCGCAGGCCGTCGGCGAGCGCCGCCGCCAGCGGCGCCGACGACTCGCGCATGTCGCGGCTCACCACCACCCGACCGCCGCGGTCGAGGTCCTCGCTCGAGAGGATGCCGCGGAAGTGGTAGCCGATCGCGTACATCGTCGACTCGTCGAGCTCCTGCGGGTAGACGCCGCGGATGTCATACGCCTTGAAAATGCCGCCCATCATGCCCTCCGCCGGAAGCATACACTGGTGGGCCCCGATCAGCGGGGGCCTCACGCTCCGACGCCGCCGTCGACCCGGATCGTCGCGCCGGTGATGTACCCCGCCCGCTCGGAGAGGAGGAACGACACGACGCGGGCCACGTCAAGCGGAGCGCCCATGTGACCGAGGGGGATGTCGCGCTCGGCCTCGCGGCGCCTGGCCTCCGGCATCGCGGCCACCAGGTCGGTCAGGATCCACCCCGGCACCACCGTGTTGACCGTGACGTTGTAACGTCCCACCTCGCGCGCCAGCGCCTTCGTGAAAGCGTGAAGGCCGCCCTTGGCGGTCGAGTAGTTGACCTGGCCTGCGTGCCCCAGCAGGCCTGACAGCGAGCCGATCGCCACGATGCGGCCGCGGCGCGCCTTGAGCATCGGCCGCAGGCAGGCGCGGGTCAGCCGGTAGACCGGCGTCATCACCGTCTGCAGCACCACCTCCCAGGCCTCGGGAGACATGAGCAAGAAGTGCCCGTCGCGAATCACCGCAGCGTTGTGGACAAGCCCGTACACCGGCTCGTCGGCCACCTTCTCGCACCACGCCTCCACGCTGGCCGCGTCAGAGAGATCGCAGCGGTCGGCCAACGCCTCCCCTCCCGCCTCGGCGACCGCCGCCAGCACTGCCTGTGCCGCCTCCTCGTTGCTCCGGTACAGGAAGCGGACGCGGTACCCCTCGCTTGCCAGCAGTTCGACGATCGCCCGCCCGATCCCCCGCGACCCACCGGTGACGACGACCGTCGGCTTCATGTCGCGGCCTCCTGCAGGGGCGGCAAGACTGGAGGGGCGGTGACGAGGCCCCGCCACCCCTCTGCCCCGGGGTCCTCGCGTCGGTCGCCCTCGTCGACCTTGAACCGCACGGCCGAGAACACGATGTGCACGGTGTCGCGCAGCGGCCGATAGTGCGACGGCGTGGCTCCGCCGTAGATCACCCGCACCGGCACGTGCGCAAAGCGGGCGCGCAGCTTCCCCGCGCGCACCAGTATTTCCGTGTCCACCGAGTAGCGGTTGCCGACCAGCCCCATTCGCCGCAGCAGCGGCGCCGCCACGAGACGGAAGCCGCACTGCGAATCCTCGAGCGGGTACCCCGTCATGAGTTCGAGCGCCCGCGTGCCGATGAAATTGGTCCAGAACCGGCGGGCCGGAATCGCCTCCGGCCGATGGAGCCGGTTCCCGAGCGCCAGATCCGCCCTCTCGGCCGCCGCGAGAAACCCCGGGATGTCCTCGGGGTCGTGCTGGCCGTCACCGTCCAGCATCAGGACATGGGTCCACGCCTCGCCCAGCAGCACCGCGAGCCCCGAGCGGAGCGCCGGCCCCTTGCCGCAGTTGCGCTCGTGAACGACCACCCGCGCCCCGGCGCGGCGCGCCGCTGCGGCCGTGCCGTCGGAGGAGCCGTCATCCACGACCAGCACCTCGGCGACATGGCGGCGCGTCCCCCGCACCACTGCCTCGATGGCGGCAGCGCAGTTGAAGGCGGGGATGAGGGCGGCCACGGACGGCGTCATGGGCTGCAAAGTGTAGCACCCGGGAGCTTGCCGCTCGCCGCCGTTCGAGGATCACGTGGTCGTGTCGAAAACGAGACGTCGAAGACCGCCGGCACGCCTCGTTCCTCGGCCTCAAACGGAGCGGCCAGGTGGGCGCAGGCTCCCCTCCACGATCTCGAAGCGCAGGAGACGACATTCGATCGGACCGTTGAAGACCTGCACCCGCCGGCTCGCCCGCAGCCCGATCGATCTCGCGAGCTCGGGGTTGCCAGTGAGGACCCAGGCCGTGCCGCCCGGCAGGCGCCGCTTGAGCGTATCGCCCAGCTCGCGGTAGAGCGCTGCGAGTTCCCCGGCGTCACCCAGCCGCTCACCGTACGGCGGATTGGTCAGGAGCAGCGTGCCCGGCACCTGGACCGGCAGCTCGCGCAGCTCGCCGCGCTCGACCCGCACGACCTCCCCCACCCCGGCCGCCGCCGCGTTGTGGCGGATTGCCGCCACGGCGCGAGGGTTGACGTCGCGAGCCAGCACCGGGGCGGGTGCGGGCCGCCGCGCCGCCGCGGCCGCGGCCCGCATGCGGGCGAGAAGATCGGCGCGGTGCACGAGCCAGCGCTCGCACGCGAAACCGCGCCGCAACCCGGGCGCCGTTGCGGTCGCCACGAGGGCGGCCTCGATGGCGATCGTCCCCGTACCCGCCATCGGATCCACGAACGGCTGCCTCCCGTCATATCCGGCAAGCGCCAGGCAGCCCGAGGCGAGCGCCTCGGACAGCGGCGCCGGCCCGCCGCGAGGGCGGTAGCCGCGGTGACCGAGCGGCTCGCCCGTGGCGTCGAGCGCGAGCCCGGCCGTCGCCCCGTGCAGGTGGAGGTGGACGCGCACGTCGGCGCCGGTGCGCGAGACGTCGGGGCGGCGGCCCGTCCTCGAGCGCAGGCGGTCGACCACCGCGTCCTTCACGACCAGCGCCGCGAACGCCGTGCTGCGGAAGGCCTCCGTCCGTCCGGCGGCGTCCACCGCGATGGTCTGCTCGGGCCGCACCCACTCCTCCCACGCGACGTTCGCGGCCAGCTCGTACAGCGCCTCCCGACCACCCCCCTCGCCCTCGACGAGCTGCACGAGCACCCGCGTCGCCGCCCGCAGCCCGACGTTGGCGCGGTACACGTCCTCGAGCCCGCCGCCGAAAGCCACCATCCCCCGCCCCGGCTCGACCCCCCGCGCCCCCAGCCCCCGCAGCTCGGCGGCCACCACCTCCTCGAGCCCCCGCGAGCACGTCGCCAGCAGCCGCCAGGGCTGCCCGCCCGGACGGCGGTCGGAGCCCGGCTTTCCGCTCTCCCCCCGGTCGGCGCTCACCTCGCCTCCTCCGCCGCGGCCAGCACCGCCGCAACGATCGTGTCGCCCTCCACCCCGGCGGCGGCGAGCACCGCCAGCAGCCGGCCCTCACGATCGCCGGGGTCCGGCTCGACCGTGGCGGCCGCGATTTCCTCCGGCGCGGCGCCACAAAAGCACAGCTCGCACGGCGGCAGCTCGACCCCTCCGCTGCGCACCGGCAGCCCGAACGTCCGGCACGACAGCGGCCGGTGCGCGTACAGCTCGCACCGCCCGGTGCCGCGGTCGAGCGCCGGGCAGGGCTCCGCGGCGTGCCGTGCAAAGAACGCTTCCCTCGCACCGTCGTCGTCGGCCAGCCGCCCGCGCCCGGCGTCACCGGGAAAACCGCCGGCCAGCCGCGCCCAGGCCGCTCGGGCCCGCCGCTGCACCGCCGCCGCCTTTCCGCCATCGCGCGCGCGGAGCGCCGCCAGACCGGCCCGCAGCCGGGCCGCATCCAGTACCGTGATGTCGAAAGGCCCGATGCAACACAGCGTGCACCCCGGCCGGCAGACGAGGTGCCGGCCGGCGCGCCGCGCACCCCGCGCCAGCGCCGCGTCGACCTCGCGCAGCATCGCCCGGTCCTCCGCGAGAACCCCGTTGGCCACCTCGCACCACGACAGGTCCGGCACCCCGCGAGTGTACCGCCCCCGGTGGAAGCGGCGGTGGCCCGCACACGGTCACGACGCCGTCGCGCCGTACAGACCGACGAGCAGTCCCCCGCCCGGGGGCGAGATCGTCTTTCCATGCTGCAATTGTGTGGCTTGGCTGGCGGGGCTGAGTGGACTCGAACCACCGACACGCGGTTTAGGAAACCGCTGCTCTATCCGAACTGAGCTACAGCCCCGCCCGCGCTGATCGTAGCCGACGAGGCGGCCGCCTGGCAACGGCCGCATCGCCGCAAGTGCTACTTCGGCGTCGGCAGCACCCCGAACCCCGAGCCGACCGGGCCGTTCCAGCCGCCGATCTCGACACCCGCGACCCTCGACAGCGGCGGGCCTTGCCAGAGGCGGCCGAGCAGCGCCTCGAGCGCCCCGATCTCGCCGCGCGCCACCACCTCGACACGCCCGTCCGGAAGGTTGCGCACCCACCCTTCGAGCCCGAGCCCGCGCGCCTCGCGGGCCGTGAAGTAGCGGTAGCCGACGCCCTGGACACGGCCGCTCACCAGGTAGTGGCAGGTCATGAGGCCCACTGGCGGCCCTCCCCGTCGCTTCCGGTCGGTTCAACCCGCCGTGCTGCCATCGGGAAACCCTCCCTTGCCGACGAGCGGCACGAACGTCGCGGGACCGTGCGCCGACTGCTCGAAGCCGTCGCCCCGTCGGACGAACAGGAGCAGCTCCTGCCGCCGCAGGTCCCCGACCGGTACGACCAGCCGCCCGCCGTCCACGAGCTGCTCCTTGAGCGCCGGCGGCACCGCAGGCGCCGCCGCAGCGACCACGATCGCGTCGAACGGCGCCTGCGCCCGCCATCCGAGCGTGCCGTCCATGACCTGGATCGAGACGTTCCTGAAACCGAGCTGCGCGAGTCGGGCGCGGGCCGTCTCGGCCAGGCGCGGCAAGCGCTCGAGCGAAAACACGAAGCGCGCCAGGCACGCCAGCACCGCCGCCTGGTACCCCGAGCCGGCGCCGATCTCGAGCACCCGGTCGCGCTCGCCGACCGCCGCCAGCTCCAGCATGCGCGCCACCACCGACGGCTGCGAGATCGTCTGCCCCTCCCCGATTTCCAGCGGGTAGTCGTCGTACGCCTGCGGAAACAGCGACGGCGGCACGAAGACCTCGCGCGGCACCGTGGCCATGGCTGCCAGCACCCGCTCGTCGCGCACCCCGACCGTCGTTCGCAGGTACTCCACGAGCAGCCGCCGCCGCAGCGGCACCCCGGCGTTCAAGGCAGCCCTTCCAGCTCCCAGCCGGACTCGCTGCGGAGCTGTTCGAGCCGCGCCAGGTCGGTCATGTCGCGCTGCAGCGGCGTGATCGAGACCAGCCCGTCGGCGATCGCCACGAAGTCGGTGCCGGCGATACGCTCCCACACCGGATCGCCGCCCCCGATCCAGTAGCACCGCTTGCCACGCGGATCGGTCCCCTCGATGACCCCCTCGGTGTAGCGGTGCTTGCCGAGACGCGTCAGCGCCGCGCCGCGCGGCGTTCCCGGGGGCACGTTGACGTTGAGCAGCGTGCCTTCGGGCATGCCGAGCCGGAGCACGCGCCGGGCCAGCCAGCGCGCGATGCGGGCGGCGTGGCCGAATTCCCACCCGTTGCCGGCCACCAGCGAGACCGCGATCGCCGGCAGCCCCTGCACCGCCGCCTCGAACGCCGCCGAGACGGTGCCCGAGTAGTGCACGTCGTCGCCCATGTTGGCGCCGTGGTTGATCCCCGACACCACGAGGTCGACCCGCCGGCCCTTCAGCACGTGCCCAAGCGCCAGGGCGATGCAGTCGGTCGGGGTGCCATCCACGAGGTAGCGGCGCGGCCCCGCCTCGACGAGCCGCAGCGGGCGCGACAGCGTGAGGGCGTGGGAAACCGCCGAGTTCTCGCGGTCGGGCGCCACCACCCAGACCTCGCCGAGCGGCTCGAGCGCCGCCACCAGGGCCTGGATGCCGGGGGAGTTGAAGCCGTCGTCGTTGCTGACGAGCAGGAGCGGCCGCGACACGCCGGCAGTATACCCGTCAATTCCCGTATAATCGCGGACGAGATTCACGGAGGTCCCCATGCTCGAACGCCGTCGCGCCCCGCGCTACAACGTCAAGGACGTGAGCGCGGCCTTGCTCGCCACGGTCGAGGGGCGAATCACGGCGGTGCGGGCCGATGGCTTGACGATCGAGACCGCCCGGCAGGTGCGGCTCGACCGGGCCTGCACGGTGCGGCTTCGCACCGCGAAGGGGCAGACGGTGCGCGTCCACGGCCACATCGCCTCGTGCCGGCTGGGCGAGGTCCGGACCTTGCCGAGCGGGCGCACGGTGAGCGTGTACGAAGCGGAGGTGGCGGTGGCGGAGGACGGGGGCCACCACATCGGTGCCGCCGACCTGCAGGAGACCGTCGTCGTCGAGTTCAGCTACGACGCCCTCGTGCGCAACATGAGCCCGTACGGCGCCCTGGTCGAGACCGAGCTGCCGCTGCTCGTCGGCTCATCCTCCACCATCTCGATCCGCTCCCCCGAGGCGGCCGTGACGGTCGGGCTTTCGGTCGTCTTCAGCCGCGAGCTCATCGACCCAGCCGGCAACCGCGCCTACCAGCTCGGCGTCGAGTTCACCGGCGTCGACCAGGCCCAGCGCGAAGCGCTCACCAAGCTCGTCTTCGGCGCCATGGCCTGAGCCCCCCGCCCGCCCGGTCGAGAGTCGGCGGTCGAGAGCCTTCCCCCGCGCCCGGCGCTGCGTCGCGGCGCAATCGGCAGCGCGACCTTCACGCTGGTGCGCGCGCACCTCCGCGCCGCCCCGGGCGTGTCAGCCCAGCCGCTCGAGGGTGCGCAGCTCCTCGAGCAGCACGGTGATGTCGCGCTGGCGCTTTTCCCGATCCTTGGCGAGCGCGCGCTCCAGCACCAGCACGGCGGCATCCGGGACCTCGGCAGGGAACCGCACCGCGGTCTCCTTGTGCATGCGCATCACCTCGAGCGGGTTTCGACTCACGAACGGCGGCTCCCCCACCAGCAGTGTGTACAGCATGATGCCGAGCGAGTAGATGTCCGAGCGGCCGTCCACGGGCTGCCCCTGGCACTGCTCCGGCGACATGAACGGCGGTTTGCCGGCAATCGAGCCGTCCAGCGTGCCGTGCGACGTGTACTCGTGCCGCGCCACGCCGAAGTCGATAAGACGAAGCTTGAACCCGCCCTTCGCCCGCTCCGTGAGAATCACGTTGTCAGGCGTCAGGTCGCGGTGGTAGACGCCCATGGCGTGCGCCGGCTGCAGCGCCCGCGCCACGCCCGCCACCAGGTGCGCCGCCTCTCGGAGTGGCAGGCGGTGGCGGCGGCGCAGCAACTTGAGCAGGTCCTCGCCCTCCACGAGCTCCATGGCGATGAAGGGCACCCCCGAGTCCCCGCCCGCGCGTCCGTAGTGCCGCACCTCCACGAGCGGCGCCGCGGGATCTCGCCGCGCCATCTCCTGCAGGACCTGACCCTCGCGCAAGAACTTGTGCACGAGATCGGGATCGCGCAGGTGGGCCTCGTCCAGCACCTTGAGCGCCACCGGCTCGGCTCCCCGATCGAGCGTGTCGCGGGCGCGGTAGACGGTCGCCATACCGCCGCGCCCCAGCACCTCCTGCACCTCGTACCGGTCGATGCGCCGGGTCGTGATCCGCTCCGGCTGGCGCGCCAGGTGTACGACAACCACGGCCACCGCCACCACCGCGACGCCGAGAATCCCGACGAGCGCCCAGGTCACCAGGCTCGACGTGGCGCCGCTCCTCCTGCTCTGGACCGCAGCCGTCCGGCGCAGCTCCACGTTGAGCCGATTGACCGGCCCCGACTGCACGCTGACGATGCGCTCCTGGGGCTCGTAGCCGTCCGCGGCGACCCGCACCCGCCGCGTGCCGGGCGCGACCTCCACGAGGAGCGAGCCGTCGGCGCTCCCCGCCCGCCCCACCACCTGCCCGTCCACCTCGACCGTGGCGTTCCCCACGTTGCCGCTCACCAGCAAACGGCACGCATCGGGCTTCCGTGCCGCCGCCCCCACCGCAAAGCGCACTTGCGTCGCGAGCGCCGAAAGGGTGATCACAGCGTCCTGCGCGAGCCCCCGGCCGTCGGGGAGCACCAGCTCGACCCGGTAGCTGCCGGCGGCCAGCCCGTCGACCAGACACGTGCCATCCGCGGCCGTCGTCCCGGCTGCCGCTCCGTTCAGCAGCACTTGCAGGCCGGCGGTCGGCGGCACGGTCCGCACGATGAGCGGACCGGCGGCGGCCTCGACCGCGAGCAGCAGGGAAGCCGAGGCAACAAGGCAGGGTATCAGCCAACTCCGACCCGGACACGGCGCACGCCCGGCTTGCGCGCTGCCGAGGTACCACGACCCCGCTCGCGCTGGCGAGCGACCAGGGGGCTGCGCCCCCTGGACCCCCGCGCGCCGCCCGCCCACCCAAGTCAAGGGAAAAGAGTCAAGAGTCAACGGAACCCCCTCCCCTCACTCATCCCGGAGACACCGGAAGCCGATGTCGACGTCGCGGTTGGACGGGCCGCACCTGCCGCGGCCGGAAACGCGCACCCTCCTCGGACCGCTGAACCACGACCCACCGCGCAGCACCCGGAGCGTGCCACTCGACGGACCCCTCGGATCGGTGCTCGGCGACGAGGCGTAGTAGCTCTCGTCATACCAGTCCGCACACCACTCCCACACGTTCCCCGCCATGTCGTACAACCCGAAACCGTTCGGATCAAATGACCCAACCGGCGACGTGTACACCCATCGGTCCCGGCCCTGCGCCAACCCACCACAGCACTCGTCCTTCCCGTAGTTGGCATTCTCGTGGGTGATGCCGTTCCCCCACGGATAGATCTCCCCCTCCCTCCCCCCCCGCGCCGCATACTCCCACTCCGCCTCGCTCGGCAGCCGCCCACCCGCCCACCGACAGTACGCATCCGCGTCGTTCCAGCTGACGTTGACCACCGGGTGATCGTCACTCTGGCTGAATCCCGGTGACGGCGGCATCCCCCGCCCCGTCGCCTGCGCAAACACCCGGTACTCCCCCACCGTCACTTCCGTGGTCTTCATCCAGAATCCCTTCGAAAGAGTCACCGCGTGGCGAGGGCTTTCGTCCCCCTGGCACTGGCCGTCCCCGGGCACGCACCCCATCTGAAACGTCCCCGCGGGAATGTACGCGTACGCCGAGTTCGACGGCGAGAAACGCCGCGTCTCGCCCGCTGACGGCCCACCCCGGGCAGGCGGCGCCGCCGGTGCGGTGGCACCCAGCTCGGCGAGGATCTGTGCATCGCACCGAGCGATCATCGTGCGCGCCAGCTCGTCGTCTCCCACCTTGCCCATGTACTGCCGGTACAGCGTCCTCGCCTCTGCCCACCGGCGCACCTTGAAGGCCGCATTGGCACGCTCCAGCAGCGCCGCGGCATCCCCCTCCGAGGCAGGCCGCAGCGGTGCGGCGGTCGGCGGCCTCGCAAGTGGCTGATCGAACACCAGCGCCATCCCCGCCACGATGCGGGCGTCGCCACCACCCACCTCCGTCAGCACCGCCTGCGCGCTCGCGGCCTCCACCCGCGTCACCCGGAAGTACGCCACCTCGATCGTCGTGAGTGTCCCGCCGATGCTCTCGGTGCTGGTCACCTTCCCGGTCATGCCGACGCGCACGCCGGCGCTGGCGCCCACCGTGATCGTGATCGTGCTGCCCTTGCTGCTGCCGCTCGCCGCCGCCACCACCGGCGCCGCCCGTTCGTCGCCCACAGCCGAGCCCAGGGAGAGCAGAGCCACAACAACCACGAGCAACCTCCTCATCGCTGTCCTTTCCCCGGCTTGCTTGCAGCCTGTGACGCCGATGGCGGCGACGCCGCAGCGCGACCCGTACGCGGCTCCGCGGTGGCGGCCGGAGGCATGTCGACCGGCGGCGGCAGCACCACGGCCGGCCCCTCGACCCCCCCCACGGCGGTCGGTTCCGGCGTCGGCACCGTTGGAACCGGCGAGCGTTGCGCCGCCTGCTGCCCGGCGGCGGCCATCTGCCCAGGCGCCGCGGCCCGGGTCGCGGGGCGTGTCGGCGCCGGAATGGCCGTGGCTACAACGACAGCAGGGGCGGGACCCGGGGACGTCCCCACAGCCGGGGTTGCGGTCGCAACTGCTCCTTCCCCCGCCTCCCCCGGCGCGCTCGCCTGGCTCGGCTGCAGCGCCCGCGCCAGCAGTGCTCCGAGCAACGCCAGCAGCGTCAGGAGCACCCCCCCCAGCGCCAGCGGCAGAAGTCGCGGCACCCGCCGCACACGGCGCCGCGGGCGGGGAATCGCCGGAGGCGCCTGGGCAGCCACCCGCGAGCGGGGGAACCGCCCCACCTCGCACCCCACCACCGTGATATTGTCGTCGGAACCGTTGGCGTAGGCTTTGCGCACGAGGTGCTCGAGGCCATCGGCGAGCGAGGGTGTGCCGGCGAGGTGCTCGAGCATCTCGGCGGGCGTCAGAAACCCATGCGCGCCGTCGGTGGTCAGCAGCAGGATCGAGCCTTCCGACAGCGCCATCGCCCCGGCCGGCGGCGTTCGCTCGAGGCCCGCGAACGCCGCGTCCCCGAGGGAGCGCAGGATGGCGTGGCGGTACGGCGAGCGCGCCAGCTCGGCACCAGCGTGCTCGCCCCGGTCGAGCGCATCCTGCATCGCACTGTGGTCGCGCGTGATCTGCACGACCTCGTCTGGTGTGACCACCCAGGCGCGGCTGTCACCCGCATGGCCGACCACCGCCCGACCGTCCCGCACCACCGCCGCGACCACGGTCGAGCCGAGGCCCTCGCTATCCGGGTGCGCCGCACCATGGGCGAGGATCGCCGCGTTGGCGGTCGCCGCCGCCTCCTCGAGGCGTCTGCCTGGGTCCTGTCCTCGCGCCGGAATCGCCGCTTCGAACGCCTCCACCACCAGACGGCTCGCCACCTCCCCGGCGGCGTGGCCGCCCATTCCGTCCGCCACGACGAGCCAGGCCTCCGGGCCGACGCGCCGGGCAAACCACGCGTCCTCCTGGTTGCTGCGTCGACCGGGATGCGTTGCGGCCGCGAGCGTCAGGTGGGAAGACCCGCCCTTCACACCTAGCTCTCGTGGAAGACGAGCTGGACCTCACCCATCTCGATGCGATCGCCTTGCTTGAGCACCACCTGCCCGTCGACCGGCAGCTCGGCACCGTTGTAGCGCGTCGGGTTCGACGTGGCCGCGGCGAAGTTCGTGAGGATCCATTGATTGTTGATGAACGTCAGCTTCGCCTGGCGGCTCGAGACGGTCATGGGCTTGAGCTGGACGTGCGAGTACGCCGGGCCCGCGACCCGCCCGAACGTCACCTCGGGGGTGACCTGCCCCTTGATACGGTAGAAGCGGATCTCCTTGACGGTCTCGTCGCCGCCCACCACCTCCAGGCGTCCGGGGAGGATCTTGAGCGTCCCCGGAGGTGGCGCAAACATCTTGATCGTGCGCCCCTCGACGGCCTGCGGCGGTGCGTCCGCCTCGCTGCCGCCGAAACCCGTGGCCGCGACACCTGCCGCCGTGCCGGCACCCTCGGCGGCGGGCCGGCGGGAGCGCAGCACCCACACCAGCAGCCCGGCCAGGATCACGATCGCCCCCGCAACCGCTGCGATGAGCGCCGTGGGCACCGCCGGTTCGATCGCGACCGGAAGCGGCACGGGCGTGGGCGCCACCGTGACCGGAGCTGGCGCGATCGGCTCGGGCCGTACGGCTACGCGCGTCTCCTCGGAGATGAACGGGTCGTTGTGGTTCACCACGTCGATCCCGACCGGCCCGGTCACGCGGTAGCGCTCACCCACATCGGGCTTCTCGCGCGAGGTACGGACCTTGATGATGCCACCCCAGTCGTCCTTGAGGAAGAAGAACGATGTCGTGGTCGCGGTGCTCTCGACCCACTGCGTCGCGAACCCCTCCACGGTCACCATCTCGTTTGCGTACCCCCGGGGGTTCGCCTTGATGTCCTTCACCTTGGTGAGTGTCTGCGCGCCGACAGCAGCCGCCGTCAGCACACACACCACCATTGCCAGCACCGCAAACCCAACCTGCCGCCTGGATGCCATGGCCGCCCTCCTTGCTGCCTATTGTTTGAACTCACCCGTTCTCGTGAGAAACCGGGCACGCGCTGCAATTCCCGCCGCAACAGCATAGCACTGGCGCCAACATTGGCTCACGGGCGCGGGCGCGGGAACGCGACCTCGCAGCCAACGGCGATGGGCTCGAGACCGAAGGTCTGCTGCACCTCCACCGTCAGCTCGCGACCGATCGCCTCGGTCACCACCCCTTGACCGATCACCAGCCTGCGCGCGGCGGAGTCCAGAAACACGACCTCCTGCCCCGCATGGGCGCTGCCTCCCCGCAGCCGCACACCGGCGACCGCCCCGTCGAGAGCTTGAACCACGCCGATCACCACCTCGGCGTCGGCGTACTCGGACCCCAGCTCGACGGCTTCCACCATTCGAGCCGGCAGCTCGCTCGCCTCCTCGGTCCGCAACACGAGACCGCCCGTGCGTTCCGCGAGCGCGCCGAACGAGGATCGGGTGGCGCTGTCCGAGCCCGCCACGGCGATGGCGAACACGTGCGCCGGGTCCACCGCGAACGCCTTCGCCACCACCTCGTCGAGCGTGTGCCGCTTGGTATGGGGCGGCGCATCACCGATCAACACGATCACCTTCTTGACCCCGTCGCGCCACCCACCCAGCTCGCTGCAGTCGAGGGCGTACAGCAGCGCCTCGTAGACCGCCTCCGGGGTGTCGCCGCCGCCGCCCACCGTCAGGTCGAGAACCGCCTGGCGGATGACCGCCGGGTCGCGGCTGAACGGCCACCCCTTGTGCAGGTACGCGTCCCCGTGGTCCCGGTAAGCGACGAGCGCCACCCGTGGATCGGGCACGCGCTCAAAGATCTTCTCGATCATCGCCGTGGACGCCGCCTTCGCCGCGTCGATATCGTCCGCCATGCTGCCCGTGGTGTCGATGCAAAAGATCAGGTCCATGGCACCGGCTGCCGGCGGCGGCGGTGTCGGCTTCGGTTCCACCGCCGGCGCCCTGCAACGCACCTTTCGCGCCGCGGCGTAGGCGGTGGCGTAGGAGGCACGCTGCTCGGTGAAGTAGGCTCGCGCGTCCGCATACGGCCGGCCGCGGCTCAGCAGGTCCACCCACCACCCCTGCCACACCGACGTCACCTCGACCATGCGGTCGAAGTGCAGCCAGCGTGCGGCGCCCAGCAACGCCTCGAGCTCGCAGCGGCTCTCACCCGCCGCCGCGTCGCGGGCACCCAGGAGCGATGCCTCGACCGTTGCCGCCATCACCGCCACTTGCGCGTGGTCATGCTGCGCCCACTCCTGGAAGATGAGCTCCACGACCAGCGCCACCCCCAGCGTCCCCTTGGCTGCGAGCGCCTTGAACGCCCCGGCGATGACCACCTCCACCCCCAGTCGCGCCGCTTCCCCGCGCCGGCTGTCGATCTCCGCCAGCAGCGCTCCCCACCCGCCTTCCGAAACCGTAAGGTACGCTCTCGCCTTTGCGACAGCCGCGGCCACCGCGGGATCGGGGCTGCCCGCGAGCGCCCGCTCGAGCAGGTCGAGTCGCTCGAGCGCCAGGTCGGCCTGCACCGCCGCTCGCAGCGCCGCCCCGAGCGCCACCTCGCCCACGTACGCCATACCGCGGAGGTTGGACATCGCGATCGCGAGCGCGTTGAGGTTCGTGGTCGTTCGCGGCACGCCACCGCTGGTCCGCGGGTTGACCGCGCGCAGCACGGCGACAAGCTTGTTGTGCACCGTGGCGAGCGGCACGGTGCGCTCCCAGTAGTTGAGCTTCACGGCGTCGAGGACCTCCGCGACCTCGCCGATCCGACTCGCGGCCCACCCCGCCCGGGACAGCAGCTCCCGGGGGTCGTCCGCCGCCCCTGCAGGGTCCGGAGACTGCGCAAGCACCACCAGAAGGTCGGTGAGCACCTTCTCCCGCCTGGCGTTGTGATACAGCACCGTCGGCAGTGGCAGCGCCGTCGCCACCGGGCTGCCGAACACCATGTCGCGGTTCTTTCCTTCCAGCAGCGCCGCGTTGGCCACGAAGCGCAGCGTTCCCGCCTGCGTCTCCACCTTCGCCGAAACGAGGTTCGCGTCGCGCCAGAAAGTATTCTCCGCGGCCAGATTCGAAGCTGTTCCGACTGCGACCCATGCCGCCACCAGCAGCGCAGCCCGTCCCCTCATCGGCGCCTCCCAGAAAACCGCACGCGTATCGTACCGTGCCACCCGGCCGCGGCCAAGATCGCGGGCAGCCGCCCCGGCCGACCTCGAGCGGTTGCGCACTCACGATCCATGCATCACGGCGATGCTCAAGGGCGGGAGCGACCGAACCACGGCACCCTGCAGCTGGGCGACATGCCCCGAAGTCGACGAGGCGCTCGTGGTGCGAACCCGCATCGCGCAATGCAGCATGGCTCGCCACGACCTCGCGGCGCCACAATCGAGCGACCAGGGGGCTGCGCCCCCTGGACCCCCGCGCGCCCCCCGCCCACCCAGGTC
>DAOOJE010000024.1:0-61049 GCA_035384965.1 Thermoanaerobaculaceae bacterium | reverse complement strand
CCCTATCACGCTCCTAACGCTCAGCCTTCCAGTCACGGTGACGGAGCCCTGGGCCCACCCGCCTCCCTCTTTCTTCGCCCCGCGTCCTTGACGCTCCACCGGGGGCGTGACTAGTATCATGTGATTTCGAGCGCGAGGGGGGCGTGGGGCATGCTCGGCCAGTACATCCCGGTTCTCATGGCGATCGGCTTCGCGGCGGCGGTGGCGGGAGGCATGATCGGTCTGTCGGCGCTGCTCGGGCGCGGTCGGGTCGCCTACCAGCGCAAGACCGAGACGTACGAGAGCGGCATGCCGCCGCTCGACTCGGCACACAAGCGGGTCCCGGTCCGGTTTTTCATCGTCGCGATGGTGTTCATCGTCTTCGATGTCGAGGTCGCGTTCCTGTTCCCGTGGGCGGTCGCCGCCCGCGACGTGGCGAGGTCGCAGCCAACGACCGTGCTGGCGGTGGGCTTCACGTTCCTGGCCGTCCTGGCCATCGGCTTCGCCTACCTGTGGCGCGAAGGGGCGTTCGACTGGGCCCGCCGGGAGAAGGCATGACGACGCACCCCAACCTCCCGGAAGTGCCCGACGGCCCCAGCGAGGTCACGTTCGACGCCCGACTCGACAAGAAGATCACCGAGACCCTCAAACGCTACCCCAACCAGCGGGCGGCCCTGCTGCCGACGCTCTGGCTGTGCCAGGAGCGGTTCGGCTGGATCTCGCCGGGGGTCATGCGCGCGGTGGCGGCGCGGCTCGGCGAGAGCCCGGCCTACGTCGAGGGCGTGGTGACGTTCTACACGATGTTCCGCACCCGCCCGCCGGCCCGCTACGTGCTCCAGGTTTGCCGGACCCTCTCGTGCGCTGTGTGCGGCGGCAAGGAGCTGCTGGAACACCTCACCCGCACGCTCGGCATCGCGGTCGGCGAGCGCACGCCCGACGGCCTGTTCGAATTGCAGGCCGTGGAGTGCCTCGGGGCGTGCGGTAGCGCCCCCGTCATCCAGATCAACGACGACTACTACGAGAACATGAGCCCGGAGAAGATCGACGCCGTGCTCGCGGAGCTCGGGAAGAAGGAATGAGAGTGGACCCCATCCTCCTGCGCGCCCGGGGCACTCCCGACTCGCAGTCGCTCACCGCTTACCTCGCCGCCGGCGGGTACAACGCCTGGGAGAAGGTGCTCCAGATGACGCCCGAGGCCGTGACGGCCGAGGTCACGCTCTCGGAGCTGCGGGGCCGGGGGGGCGCCGGCTTCCCGACCGGCCGCAAGTGGAGCTTCATCCCCAAGGACCACCCGGGGCCGCGCTACCTCGTCTGCAACGCCGACGAGTCGGAGCCGGGCACGTTCAAGGACCGCGAGCTCATCGAGCACGACCCCCACCTCGTCGTGGAGGGGATCGCCATTGCCGCCTTCGCGATCAAGGCCAGCACGGCGTTCGTGTACATCCGCGGCGAGTTCGTGCGCTGGGCGAAAATCCTCGAGAGGGCAATCGCCGAGGCGAGGAACAAGGGCTACCTGGGCAAGGGCGTACTGGGCTCCGGGTACAGCCTCGAGATCGTGGTTCACCGCGGCGCGGGGGCGTACATCTGCGGCGAGGAGACGGCGCTCATCGAGTCCATCGAGGGCAAGCGCGGCTTCCCCCGCCTCAAGCCGCCGTTTCCGGCCGTCGCCGGCCTGTTCGGAAAGCCCACCATCGTCAACAACGTCGAGACGCTGGCCTGCCTGCCGCACATCATCAACCGGGGCGCCAAGTGGTTCGCGTCGATCGGTCGGCCCCGCAACACCGGCCCCAAGCTGTTTTGCGTCTCCGGCCACGTGCAGCGCCCGGGGGTGGTCGAGCTGCCGCTCGGCGTGCCGTTCCGCGAAATCATCTTCGAGCACTGCGGCGGGATTCGCGACGGGCGCGAGCTCAAGGCGTTCTTCCCCGGCGGCTCCTCGGCTCCGATTCTGAGCGCGGACCAGCTCGACGTGCGGGCGGACTTCGACGCCTGCGCCGAGGCTGGCTCGATGCTCGGCTCGGGCGGCGTCATCGTCCTCGACGACACGGTCGACATCGTCGAGGCCGCCGCCAACCTGGCCCACTTCTACGCGCACGAGTCGTGCGGGCAGTGCACGCCGTGCCGCGAGGGGTCCGACTGGGCCGTGGACATCCTGGAACGAATCCTGGACGGCCACGGTCGCCCCGGCGACCTCGAGTTGCTGCAGCGCATCTGCACGTACGCATCGGGTGGCATGACGATCTGCCCGCTCGGGGACGCCTTCGCGCTGCCGATTGCCAGCATGGTGAAGAAGTTCGCAGGGGAGTTCGAGCGCCGCATCGCGGCCGCCACCCCGTCCCCCCCCAGGAAGAAGCCGGTGCTGCCGTGGAGCGGCCCGTCACACGGGTTCGGGCGCTAGAGACGAGGAGGACATGCCGAAGCTCACGATCGACGGGCGAGTCATCGAGGTGGCCGAGGGCACCAACCTCATCGAGGCGGCCCGGAGCGCCGGGGTGGCGATCCCCTACTTCTGCTACCACCCGTACCTGTCGGTCGTCGGTCAGTGCCGGATCTGCCTGGTCGAGATCGAGGGCCAGCCCCGCCTCGCGATCGCCTGTGCGACGCCTGCTGCCGACGGCATGGTCGTGCGCTCCGAGACCTCGGAGCGGGTGCGCCAGGCCCGCAACGCGGTCATGGAGTTCCTGCTCGCCAACCACCCGCTGGACTGCCCGGTGTGCGACCAGGCGGGCGAGTGCCTGCTCCAGGACCACTCGTTCGACCAGGGGCTGGACACGACCCACATGATCGAGACGCGCCGCACGTTCCCGGGGCTCGAGCGGCGGCGGCTGGGTCCCCACATCGTCCAGAACCAGAACCGCTGCATCCATTGCTCGCGGTGCATCCGCTTCACCCAGGAGATTTCCGAGACCGCCCAGCTCACATACAAGACGCGGGGCAACCGGGCCTACATCGACACCCACGACGGCAGCCCCTTCGACGACCCGATGTCGGGGTGCGCCGCCGACGTCTGCCCGGTGGGTGCCCTGACCGTCAAGGAGTTCCGCTTCCGCAAGCGGAGCTGGAAGCTGCGCTCGACGCCCTCGGTGTGTCCTGGCTGCTCGATCGGCTGCAACGTCTGGATCGATCACCACGAACGCGTCGCCTACCGCCTCAACCCGCGCGAGAACGCCGCCATCAACGCAACGTGGATGTGCGACTACGGCCGCTTCCTCGCGGAGTCGCTCAACCACCACGAGATCCTGCACCCGCAGCGCCACACCGACGGCCGCCTCCAGCCCGTCGACTGGCCCGTGGCGCTCGCGGGCGTGAAGGAGGTGCTCGACGGCTCATCGAGCCTGCGGGTCGTGGCCTCCGCCAACCTCTCGAACGAGGAGCTCCACCTGGCCAAGGCGCTGCTCGGCGGCGCCCGCCGCGCCGACATCGTGGTGCCGGTGTGGAGCGGCGAGAAGCGGCGGATGAAGAACGGTGCCGGCACCTGGCTGCAGTCCCACGACGCCCACCCCAACGCGGCGGGGGCGCGCCGCCTGGGGCTGCGCCTGGTCGACCAGAAGGGCCTGGTGCACTTCCTTTACGGCGCCGCGGACGTCACAGTCATCCTCGACCCCCTCGCTCACCCGTTCCTCGAGACGGACGAGGCGATCCAGCTCTTGCGCGTTGGCACCGCGGTCGTCTTCGCCCGCCTCGAGCACCCCCTGACGCGCCTGGCGTCGTGGTTGCTGCCGACCCCCTCACTCGCATGCAACGAGGGCACCTTCACTTCCTCGACGGGCGCCGTGCAGCGCTTCGCGGCGGCGTTCGCTCCGCCCGGACAGTCGCGCCCGCTCTGGCTCACCCTGACGGCACTGGCGCGCGAGATGGAGGTCGAGGATCTCGTCCTCGCCTCGCCAGCCGAGATTTTCGCCCACATGGTCAGGACAGAGCGGGGCTTCGCCGGGCTGGAGTGGAAGGCGCTGGCCGGTACCACCGACCTCTCGCAGCGGGAGCGCCACCATGGCGGCTGAGCTCATCGTCGTTGCCGGCAAGTTGCTCGTCCTCGCCACGTTGCTCCTCACGGCAGTGCCGGTCATGGTGTGGGTGGAACGCCGGGGCGCGGCGTTCATCCAGGACCGGCTCGGCCCCAACCGGGTGGGTCCGTGGGGCATCATCCAGCCCATCGCCGACTCGGTGAAGCTGCTGTTCAAGGAGGACGTGACGCCGGCCGGGGCCAACCGCTGGCTGTACTTCCTCGCGCCCATGATCTCGGTGTTCGTGGCCATGCTCACGTTCATCGTGGTGCCGTTCGGCGACGGCAAGGGCGTCACGATCCTCGGCGTGCCGCTCGGCAGTCTCATGGTGGCCTCCGAGCTCGAGGTGGGGGTGCTGTACCTGCTGGCGATCTCGTCGCTCGGCGTTTACGGGATCGTGCTGGCAGGATGGTCCTCCAGCAACAAGTACTCGCTGCTCGGCGGGCTGCGCTCCTCGGCCCAGCTCATCTCCTACGAGCTGGCCATGGGGCTCGCCGTGCTGGGCGTGATCCTGGCCACGGGCTCGCTGCGGCTCGACGAGGTCGTCGCGGCCCAGTCGGGCAAGCCATGGAACGTCGTCCCGCAGTTCCTCGGTTTCCTGGTCTTCGTGGTGGCTATGTTCGCCGAGACCAACCGGCTGCCGTTCGACCTCGCGGAAGCGGAGACCGAACTCGTGGCGGGCTATCACGTCGAGTACTCCTCGATGAAGTTCGCGGCGTTCATGATGAGCGAGTACATCAACATGGTGACGGCCTCGGCGCTCGTCGTGACGCTGTTTCTCGGCGGCTGGACGCTGCCGGGAGTGCACCTCGAGGGGTGGCTGGGGCTCGCCGTCTCGCTCGCCGTGTTCCTCGCCAAGGTGTCGGTCTTCATGTGGTTGTTCGTCTGGGTCCGCTGGTCGCTGCCGCGATTCCGCTACGACCAGCTCATGCGGCTCGGCTGGAAGGGCTTGCTGCCGATCGCGACGGTCAACTTGGTGCTGGTGGCGGTCGGCGTCGCGCTGGGATGGAAGTGGATATGAGGTCGGACAGGGGGCGGCCGGCACGAGGCAGGAAGCGGAGGGGCGCATGGTGATGGCAGTGTTCGTCGTCGCGGCGGTCCTCGCCGTGGTCTCGGCGCTGGCCGCGGTGAGCCACCGCGACCCCGTGGTCAACGTGCTATCCCTGGTCGTGACGTTCTTTTGCGTGGCCGTGTGCTTCGCGCTGCTGGGCGCGCACTTTCTGGCCGCGGCGCAGGTTCTCATTTACGCCGGCGCCATCCTCGTGCTGTTCCTGTTCGTGATCATGCTCCTCGGAGCGCCGCAGACCGCGAACGACGAGGCCAGGCGGCCCGTTCAGAGGACTGCCGGCCTGGCGCTGGCGGCGATCGTGGTCGTCGGAGGCGCGTTGCTCGCCCTCACCATGCAGGCGGTGCCTCCCGCCGCGCCGGTGGGCTCCAACGCACACGCGATCGGCACCGCTATGCTCACCACCCACGCCTTTTCGTTCGAGCTCGTCTCCGTGCTGCTTCTGGCCGCCATGGTGGGAGCCCTGGTGCTCGTGAGAAGGAAGCAATGATGGCGCCCTCCACCGTCCACTTCGTGATCCTCGCCGCACTGCTGTTCGGCATCGGCGCCGCCGGCGTACTGCTGCGCCGCAGCGGCATCGCCATCCTGCTCGGCATCGAGCTCATGCTCAACGCCGGCAACCTGGCGCTGGTGGCGTTCGCCCGGCAGCACGGCAGCCTCGACGGGCAGGTCTTCGTCTTCTTCGTGATGGCGGTGGCGGCGGCCGAGGTTGCCGTGGGGCTGGCGCTGCTGGTCGCGATCTTCCGCAAGCAGCAGGCCATCGACGTCGACCGCCTCGCCATCATGCGCTGGTAGGAGCGGCCATGCTGAACCTCCTCTGGCTCGTCCTGGCCTTCCCCCTCGCGGGGGCCGTCGTGCTCCTCGCCGGCGCCCGCCGCTTCACGCACCGGACCACCGCGGCCGTCGGCGTCGGGGCCACGGGGCTCTCGCTGCTGGTCGCGCTCGGGGTGCTCGCCTCGTACGCCGGGCGGCACGGCGAGGTGGTCACGCAGACGCTTTACCGCTGGATCGCCGCCGGCGACTTTTCCGTCGAGGTCGCTTTCCGTCTCGATCCGCTCTCGGCAGTGATGCTGTTCTTCGTGACGTTCGTCGGCTTCCTGATCCACGTCTACTCCACGGGGTACATGCACGACGAGCCGCCCACCGCCTTCGCCCGCTACTTCGCGTACCTGAACCTCTTCATGTTCGCGATGCTGACGCTGGTGCTGGGGGCCAACCTCCTGGTGCTGTTCGTCGGCTGGGAAGGCGTGGGGCTGTGCTCGTACCTCCTGATCGGGTTCTACTTCGAAAAGGACTGGTGCGCCGCCGCCGGCAAGAAGGCGTTCGTGGTCAACCGCATCGGCGACTTCGGGTTCTTGCTGGCCATCTTCATGGCTTTCAAGGCGTTCGGTACCGTCGACATGGCCGGCCTGCAGGCCGCCATGGCGGCCGACCCGGCGGCTGCAGCGCGGTGGGCCACCCCCATCGCGCTGCTGCTGTTCGTGGGCGCCGTCGGCAAGTCCGCCCAGCTCCCGCTGTACGTCTGGCTGCCCGACGCCATGGCCGGACCCACCCCCGTGTCCGCCCTCATTCACGCCGCCACCATGGTCACCGCCGGCGTCTACATGGTGGCGCGCACCAGCTTCGTTTACGCCCTGTCGCCGACGGCGCTGCTCGTGGTGGCGGTGGTGGGCGGGCTGACCGCCGTCTTCGCGGCGACCATCGGGCTGGCGCAGAACGACATCAAGAAGGTCCTGGCCTACTCCACCGTGTCCCAGCTCGGGTACATGTTCATGGGGGCCGGTGCGGGGGCGTTCACGGCCGCGATCTTCCACGTCTTCACCCACGCCTTCTTCAAGGCCTGCCTGTTCCTCGGCTCCGGCTCGGTGATCCACGCTTGCGGCGGCGAGCAGGAC
Source organism: Thermoanaerobaculaceae bacterium (assembly GCA_035384965.1). Lineage (GTDB taxonomy): Bacteria > Acidobacteriota > Thermoanaerobaculia > Thermoanaerobaculales > Thermoanaerobaculaceae > JAAYVZ01. The sequence goes on along the minus strand of DAOOJE010000024.1, from coordinate 54,108 downwards.
ATGCGCAAGATGGGCGGGCTGCGCCATCACATGAAGGCGACGTACTGGACGTTCCTGGTGGCGACTCTGGCCCTGGCGGGGATCCCGGTTTTTGCCGGGTTCTTCTCCAAGGACGAAATCCTGGCCAAGGTGTTCGCGGCAGGGGCGGGGAACCTGCACGGGTACGGCAAGGTGTACCTGGTGCTGTGGGGGCTCGGGGTGGCGGGGGCTTTCCTGACCGCGTTCTACATGTTCCGGGCGGTGTACATGACGTTCTTCGGGAGCTTCCGGGGAGGGCCCGAGGCCGAGCATCACCTTCACGAGTCACCGGGAGTGATGGTGTGGCCCCTGCGAATCCTGGCCGCCGGAAGCGTCGTCGTGGGGTTCGTGGGGATCGGTTTCTTCGGGCCGCGGTTCAACCTCTTCGAGCGGTTCCTGCACCCGGTGGCGCCGGGAGTGGAGGTGGAAGGGTGGCACGCCGGACCGGCGCTCGAGGTGGGGCTCATCGCACTGTCGGTGGGGGTGGCGGTGGCGGGAATCCTGCTCGCCAGGCGGTTCTACTTCGGGCCGGACGCCGGGGCGATCCCGGCGCGCCTCGCCACGGCGTGGCCGCGCCTGTACCGCACGGTGGCCAACAAGTACTGGGTGGACGAGGGTTACGACGCTGCGATCGTGCGGCCGACCAACCGCCTCGCGTGGTGGCTATGGAAGGGACTCGACACGGTCGTCATCGACGGGGTGCTGGTGTCGCTGGCGTTCTTCACCGAGATCGCCGGCGACCTGCTGCGCTTCGTGCAGACCGGCAACGTGCGCAACTATGCGCTCATGGTCCTGGGCGGGGCGGTCGCGGCCGCCGCCTGGCTGCTGCTCTAGAGGGGTGACGGCGATGACGCTCTCTGGCACGTTGCTCTCCGCCCTGGTCCTCACGCCGGGAACCGTCGGGCTGCTCCTGCTGCTGCTGGCACCGCGCGACGCCAAGTCGCTCCACCGCTGGGCGGGGATGCTGGCCTCACTCGTCACGCTGGGGCTCGCTTTGCTCGCCTGGTCGCGCTTCGACCCTGCGGACCCGGCGTTCCAGCTCGTCGAGGCGCGACCCTGGCTGCCGAGCCTGGGTATCTCCTACCGCCTCGGGGTGGATGGGGTCGCGCTCGTGCTCGTGCTCCTGACCGCTCTCCTCCAGCCGGTGGTCATGCTCTCCTCCTGGAAGCAAATCGACGACAAGGTCAAGGGGTACGTGGCGAGCATGCTCATCCTCGAAACCGGTATGCTCGGGGCGTTTCTGGCCACCGACCTCTTCCTTTTTTACGTCTTCTGGGAGCTGATGCTGCTGCCGATGTACTTCATTATCGGCGTGTGGGGCGGCGAGCGCCGGGTCTATGCGGCGGTCAAGTTCGTGATCTTCACCCTCGCCGGCTCGCTGCTCATGCTGGTCGGCATCCTCTACCTCGGGAGCCTGCACAAGGCATCGGCCCCTGGCACGTGGTCGTTCGCGTACGAGGACATCGCGCGGCTTTCGATCCCCGGCGGCGAGGGGTTCTGGCACAACCCACAGCTCCTCGCGTTCGCGGTCTTCGCGCTCGCCTTCGCCATCAAGGTACCGGTGTGGCCGCTGCACACCTGGCTGCCCGACGCCCACGTCGAGGCGCCCACCGGCGGTTCGATCATCCTCGCCGGCGTGCTGCTCAAGCTCGGCACCTTCGGCTTCTTGCGCTACTGCCGCCCGCTCTTCCCCGAAGCCTGGGAGGCGGCGACGCCGCTGTTCGTGACGCTGGCGGTGATCGCCATCGTGGTCGGCGCGCTCGTCGCCTACGCGCAAAAGGACCTCAAGAAGCTCGTCGCCTACTCCTCGGTGTCGCACATGGGGTTCATCATGCTGGGGCTGTTCGCCGGCACCGTGACCTCGACCCAGGGGGCGCTGCTGCAGATGGTCAACCACGGCCTGTCCACCGGCTCGCTCTTCCTTTTGGTCGGCGTGATCTACGACCGGCGCCACACCCGCCTGCTCGAGGACTTCGGCGGCCTCGCCAGGGTCATGCCGCTATACACGGGCGCGTTCCTCATCGCGACGCTCTCCTCGATCGGCCTCCCGGGCCTCAACGGCTTCGTGGGCGAGCTCCTCATCCTGCTGGGCTCGTTCCGGACGCAGCCCGTGGCGGTGGTGATCGCCGCCACCGGAATCGTACTCGGCGCCGTCTACATGCTCACCGTCGTCCAGCGCGTCTTCTGGAACCCCCTCGTGCACGAGGCCAATCGGGGCCTTGCCGACCTCACATGGCAGGAGGTCACCGCCTTTGCCCCGCTCGGCCTCGCCATGTTCTGGATCGGCGTCTACCCGATGCCCGTGCTCAGCATCTCGGAAGCAGCCATCCGGCGGCTGATCGGAGGCTAGTCGCGTGACCTCCATCGACCTCTTCGCCATCGCCCCGGAGCTCGTTCTCGTCCTCGCCGGCAGCGTCCTCGTGCTGGCCGGAGCCTTCCTCCCGTCGCTCCGCCCGCGCCTCGGCTGGCTCGCCGGCCTCGGCACCGCCGGCGCCCTGGCAGCACGCTGGGCCCTGGAGCTGCCCGGCCCCGTGTTCTCCTCGGCCTTGCGCGTTGACGAGCTGGCCCGCTTCGTCGACACGTACATCCTGGCCGCGCTGCTGCTCGTGCTGGTCATGGCCGAGCCCTACCTGGCGCGCACCGGTGCCCGGCCCGGGGAGTTCCACGCCCTCCTGCTGTGGGCCGCCTCGGGCGCCATGGTCATGGCCAAGGCGGATCACCTTCTGCCGGTCTTCATCGGGCTCGAGCTGCTGTCGGTCTGCCTGTACGTCCTGAATGCTTACCACCGCGACAGCCTGGTGTCGCTCGAGTCGGGGTTCAAGTACCTCGTGGTAGGGGCGTTCGCCTCCGGGCTGCTGCTCTTCGGCATTGCCCTCATCTACGGTGCCACCGGCACCTTCTCCCTGCGTGCCATGGCAGCTCAGCTCGTCGCACCGCCGGCGGACGCCACGCTGCTGCTGGCCGGCCTCGCACTGGCCCTGGCGGGGCTCGGCTTCAAGCTCGCGCTAGTGCCGTTCCACGCCTGGGCTCCCGACGTCTACCAGGGGGCTCCGACACCGGTCACCGCGTTCCTTTCCGTGGTCCCCAAGGGCGCAGCGCTCGTCGTGCTCGCCCGGCTCGGCGCGGCGCTCGCCCCGCAGGCGCTCACCCCGCGGTGGGTCCTGCTGCTGGCCGTCGTGGCCGTGGCGTCCCAGCTACTCGGCAACCTCGTGGCGATCGCCCAGCGGGACCTCAAGCGCATGCTCGCGTACTCGGGGATCGCCCACATGGGGTACGCGCTCGTGGGGGTCGCCGCCTTCGGCGCCGAGGGGCTGGCAGGCGTGCTGGTCTACCTCGCGGCCTACACCTTCATGAACGTGGCGGCGTTCGGGGTGGTGTCGGCGTTTTCCGAGAGCGAAGACGAGCCGCACCGCCTCGCCGACCTGGCGGGACAGGGCTGGAAGCGTCCGTTCCTGTCGTTCGCGCTTGCGGTCTCGATGTTCTCGCTCGCCGGGATCCCGCCGACGCTCGGGTTCGTGGCGAAGTTCCTGGTCTTCAAGGCCGCCGTTTCCGAGCACCTCGTGTGGCTGGCCGTGGCCGGCGTCCTCAACAGCCTCGTGTCGGTGTTCTTCTATTTCAGGGTCGTCTTCACGCTGTACATGCGACCGCTGCCGGCTCGCGAGCCGGCGTTTGCCGAGCCGTGGCCCACGCGGCTCGTGGCCGGGCTGTGCACCCTCGCCATGGTCGGCCTCGGCCTGGTGCCCGGCTGGCTCGTCGCCACCGCCGAGCAGGCGGTCCGGGCTCTGCTGGAGTGATCGATGCCCCCTCGACGGCGCACACCCACGGAAGGAATCTCCGACCTCACGATCGCACGCCTGTCGATTTACCTGCGGTGCCTGCAGGCGCTCGAGGCCGAGGAGATCCAGACCGTCTCCTCGCAGGAACTGGCCGAGCGGTTCCACCTCAACTCGGCGCAAATTCGCAAGGACCTGGCGTACTTCGGCGAGTTTGGCATCCGCGGCGTGGGCTACAACGTCCGGGAACTCAAAGCGCACCTCATCGAGATCCTGGCGCTCGACCACGAGCGCCGGGTGGTGGTGGTCGGGGCCGGGAACCTGGGCACGGCGCTGTCACACTTCTCGGGCTTCAACACCGGGGGGTTCCGCATCGTGGCCGTCCTCGACTCCGACCCTCAGAAGGTGGGCCGGCGGACCCCGGGCGGGCTCGTGATCGAGCCGGCCAGCAAGCTGGGCGAGATCGTCCGCCAGCGGAAGGCGCAAATCGGCGTCATCACCGTACCTTCGGCGGCGGCCCAGAAAGTGTTCGATGAGCTGGTGGCGGCCGGCGTGCAGGCGGTGCTCAACTTCGCGCCGGCGCAGCTCAAGGAACATCCCGACGTAAAGGTCAGGAACGTCGATCTCAAGGTGAACCTGGAGTTCCTCTCGTTTTTCCTGCGCCATCCGCACTAGACGCGCGGCTGGAACCGCCCTCGCGGCGCACGAGCGCCCGCAGCCTGTCCTGCAGCTTTTCCTCGCGGCTGCGCAGCAGCGCGAGGTCGACGCGGGCGGCTTCCAGGAGCGCCACCTCGGCCTCGACGCCCGGCGCCACGCTCTGGCCGGCGCGGAGGTCGGCGATCTGGGCCTCGATGCTCCGGAGCTGCGCCTCGAGAAACTCGCGGGCCGCAGGATCCGTGGCCTCGGACATCTGGGCGAGGAGATCGGTCTGCGTGCGCCCCAGCTCGCCCACCAGCAGCCGCCGGTCCTCCGCTTGCCGCTGCATGGCGAGGACCCTGGCCGCGCGGTCGCCGGCCCACACGTACCGTCGGTGATCGACCCCGAGCGCCCTGGCGGCCTCCCGCTCCTCCTCGCCGAGGTCGGGCAGCGCCCGGCTCGAGGTGGGTCCGGAGGCCTCGATCGCCGTGACCCGCTCCTCGGCGCGCTGCAGCGCTCGCGCCCGGACCGCAACCAGCACGCGCACGTCCTGGGCGGTGAGAGCCTCGACGGCCGTCGGAGTCGGGCGCGGAGTGGGACCGACATGCGTCTCCCGGCGCACCGGGTCGCACCCGAGCGAACCCACGGCCAGGAGAGCCACCGCAACGGCCTTGCCGACCACCCCGCGAGGGTAGCATCTTCACCAGCCAGCGGCGAGGCGGCTTGCGGGGTACGCTAGACTGGCGCGGGCAAAAGATCGATGGGCGAGCGCAGGCGGATTGGCAAGTACGAAATTGCCGAGCAGATCGGGGTGGGCGGGTTCGGCACCGTTTACAAGGCGTGGGATCCGTTCATCCAGCGCTGGGTGGCGGTCAAGACGTGCAGCGCCTCGGACCGCGAGGCCACGCAGCGGTTCTTCCGGGAGGCCCAGCTCGCGGGCGCGCTCCAGCACCCCAACATCACTCTCATCTTCGATTTCGGCGTCGAGGGCGAGAGCCCCTACTTCGTGCAGGAGTTCCTCTCGGGCGCCGACCTCGACGAGCTGCTCGCCAACCACTCGCTCTCCCTCCAGGCCGTGCTGGCGATTCTCATCCAGGTTTGCAGCGGACTCGAGTTCGCCCACTCCCGGGGCATCATTCACCGCGACATCAAGCCGGCCAATATCCGGGTCCTCGAGGACGGCACGGTCAAGATCATGGACTTCGGCATCGCCAAGAATCTGCAGGCCGAGTCCCGCCTCACGCAGACCGGGGTGGCGCTCGGCACCGCCGGCTACCTCGCCCCGGAGCAGCTCGCCGGAAAGCCGCTCGACCAGCGGACCGACCTCTTTTCGCTCGGAATCCTGGCCTACGAGCTGGTCACCGGCACCCGCCCGTTCGTCGGGCCCAACCTGTCGAACGTCATTTACCAGATTCTCCACCAGGACCCGGTTCCCCCGCGCAAGAAGAACCCGGAGTGCCCGGAGCGCCTCCAGCGGGCCATTCTCAAGGCCCTCGCTAAGAAGCCGGAGGACCGCTTCGACTCCGTGCGCGACTTCGCACAGGAGCTCAAGCAGGTCCTGATGGACCTGACGGGCAAGCCATCCGAGCGCCGCGACACGACCACCGACGTCGTCCGCCAGGAGCTTTCGCGGCTGGGCAAGCCGGCACCCTCGCGGACCGGCGCCACGGCCGCGCCGCTCGAGGCGAGGCCGTTCGAGCGGCTGCCCGGCGAGACGGCTGCCACGGCCGCACCCCCCTCGCTGCCGGTGCGCCGGCGGCGATGGCTGCTGCCGCTCGTCCTGGGCGCGGCGGCGGCGCTGGCCGTCGGCGGCTGGCTGGTCACCGGCGGAGGCGGTCTGAGTGGGGTGTTCGCCAGACCAACGCCAACGCCGACGCCGATCCCTCCCACGCCCACCCCACTCCCGGCCCCCACCGCCACACCGGTGCCGACGGCTGTGCCGCTGCTCGACGTGGAGCTGTTCGTGTACCCGGTTTCCGACATCGAGATCGACGGTCGCCCGCTCGGCAAGGTTCAGACGCGGACCGTCCAGCTCGCTCCCGGCACCCACACCGTGCGCCAGGTCATCGAGGGCTACAAGGACGTCGTGCACACCATCGAGGTCACGACGGCCGGACAGAGCGTGCGGCTGCGGCTGCCGCCGTTCGGCGTCCTGCGGGTGCTGCCGGACTTCGGGGTCAAGACGCGAGGGGCCAGGATCCTGTACGGCGGGCGCGACCTCGGCGGGTTCCGGGAGCGGCCGTTCAAGGTCGAGGCCGGCACCTTCCCGCTCGTCGTCGAGTGGTCCGACGGTAGCCGCTTCGAGGAGTCCATCACGGTGCCCGCCGACGGCAGCGTGACGCGCACCGTGCGGCCCACCCCCACCCCCGCCCCGTGAAGTGACGGCCGGTGCCGGCCGGGCCTTCCCATTTCCCCCCGGGACTTCTAGACTGCCGACATGATGCGACGCACCGTGCTCGCAGCCGCGCTGTTGCTCGTGGCCTCTGCGGCCCCCGGCCAGGACCCCCTGGCGGCGGCGACCGAGGCGTACCGGCAAGGCGACCTCCCGAAAGCCGCTCGCCTGTTCACCGCCGCGGCCGAGGGCGAGCAGGATCCTGCAGCGCGCGCTCAGATCAGGGTCAAGCTCGCCTGGACCCACTTCGCGTTGAAGAGCCGGAGCAAGGCCGAGGAGGCTCTGGCCGCGGCGCTGGCCGATGACCCTTCCCTGCAACTCGACCGCGAGTTCTTCACCGACGACTTCCTGGCCCTTTTCGAGAGGGTCCGCAAGCGCGTCGATGCCGGGCCGCCGGCTCGCCCCACCGCCCTTCCCACGCCGCCTCCGGTGCACGGCGCACCGCCCCTGATACAGCTCCGGCAGCGCCTGGCGCAGGCGTCCGACCCGGCGGCGCTGGAGCCCATCCTGGCCGATCTCACCACGCTCGAGATGCTGGCGCAGCCGCAGCAGCTTCCCGAAATCCTCGAGGTCAAGGCGGAGGCCCTCGACCGGCTGGGCCGCACCGGCGAGGCGTTGGAGCTGCGCGGCCGGCTCGCCGCTTTCCGTGCCGCCTCGCAGGCCCCGCCCGGGACGTCGGCGGTGCCGCTCGACGCCTTACTCGAGGCACGCCGGTTCGTGGCGTCCGGGCGGCCGGCGGACGCGGTGTCGCTCTTGCGCGGGGTGCTGGCGGCCCAGCCGTCCTCGCTGCCCGTGCTGGAGGTCCTGGCCGAGGCGCACGTGGAGGCCGGGCAGCTCGACGACGCGCTCACGGCCGTCAACACCGCCCTGGCCGTGACCGACAAGCCGGAGCTGCGGCTGCTGCTGGGAGAAATCGAGCTCCGGCGGGGCCGCCTCGACTCGGCGCGCCAGGCGTTCCGACGGGTCGTGGAGACCGACCTCGGCAACGATCGGGCGTGGGCCTCTCTCGGCCTGCTCGCCGCTCGCTCCGGCGATCTCTCGACGGCCCGCGACGCTCTCGACAAGGCCCTGCGCGCCAACCCCATGCTGTTCGAGGCCCGCGTCGTCCGAGCCCAGGTCTCGCTGCTCGACGGCCAGGCGTCGGCGGCCGTGACGAGCCTGCAGCGCGCCGTCCAGGCCAGGCCCGAGGACCCGTGGCCGCAGGCCTGGCTCGGCATGGCACACCTGGCGGCCGGCAACACGGCTGCCGCGGTCGAGAGGCTCGACCTCGCCGTCAAGGCCGGGCAGGAGCGTTTCGCGTTGGCGCTCGCCGAGGCGTTGCGCCGCCAGGGCAACCTCGAGCGCGCGCTCGGCGTCCTCGACCGGCTGCTCCCCGAAGATGCCCGGGTGGTGCTGATCCGGGCTCGCTGCCTGCTGGATGCCCGGCGGCCCGCCGACGCGGCGCGCCTGCTCCGCGAGCTGGCCGCCGCCGAGCCGGCACGCGGCGACATCGCGTACCTGCTGGCCTGTGCCCTCCACGCCGAGGGCAACTGGGCGGAAAGCGCCGCCGAGCTGGAGCGCGCCGCCACGCTCGAAGGCGCTCCCGCCGGGACGCGGCAGGCCCTCCAGCACGCCGTGGCCACCCGCCGCGCCCAGGAGCTGCTCGAGACGGCCGAGACGCCGCCGCCCCCGCCACCGAAGCGCTGACCCGGAGCCCACGAGGCACGGGTCCGGTAGAATGCGCGCATGGCAAACCAGGATCACCTGCGCCTCCTCTTCACTCCCGAGTGGGAGGCGTGGCGGCGCGACAATCCGCGCATCGTCCCCGACTTCGTGGAGGCCGATCTCGCCGGCGCCGACCTCGCCGGCAAGGATCTCTCCCGGGCCGTCTTCACGCGCGCCAACCTGCAAGGCGCCAACCTGCAAGGCGCGAACCTCACGTACGCGCAGCTCGACAGCGTCGACCTCGACAACGCATGCCTCAACGAGGCCGATCTCTCCCACGTCCGCTTCGACCTCCTCGACATCCGCAACTGCTCGTTCGAAAGGGCGACGCTCACCAACGCCACGTTCAGGGGCACCAACCTCATCCGCGCCAGGATGGCCGGCGCGCGCCTGGCGGGGGTGAACCTCGAAGGCGGCATGTTCGATCTCGCCGACCTGACGGGAGCCGACCTCTCGGGGGCCAACTTCCGTGGCGTCCGCATGGAAAGCGCCCGGCTCCAGGGGGCCAGGCTGACCGGCGCCAACCTGGAGGGCGCCCCCCTCTCCGGCTGCATCCTGGTCGAGGCCAGCCTCGAGGAGGCCAACGCCCAGCGGGTCCAGCTCAACGACGCCAACCTCAAGGGCGCCAAGCTGATGCGCGGCAACTTCCGGGAAGCCAACTTCCACCAGGCCAATCTCGAGGGGGCCAACTTCGAGGGCGCCGACATCTGCCACGCCAGCCTCAAGGGCGCCAACCTGGAAAACGCCCGCATCGTCGGCTGCGACGCGCAGGCCGTGGACTTCCGCGACGCCATCCTGCTGGGAACCGAAATCGCCGGCTCCAACCTCGCCGCTTCCCTGCTCCAGAACGCCGACCTGCGGTCGCCACGCCTCGGCAAGGTCGTGCTCGTGCGCGCCAATCTCACGGGCGCCGTCCTCTACCGCTGCAACCTTCGCAGCTTCCGTTTCGAGCAGGCCCGCCTCGACGGGGCCGACCTGCGCGAGTGCAACCTCGAGGCGGCCAACCTCGAGGAGGCCAGCCTGGTCGGCGCGGTGTTCCGCGGCTCGCGACTGCGCCAGGCCAACCTCCGCCGCGTCGCCGGCAGCGATGCCGACCTCTCGGGGTGCGACCTCATCCTCGCCAACCTGGGCGGCGCGGCGCTGAACGGCGCCGACCTGCGCTTTTCCCGCCTCGTGGGCGCCGACCTGCGCGAGGCGGACCTGCGCTACGCCGATCTGCGCAACGCGGATCTCACCAACGCCGCGATTGGCGGCCTCAAGATCTGGGGCTCGCGGCTGCGCCGATCCCGCCTGCCCCTGTCCCTCTTGCCGTGGAAGCTGGTGATGGCGATCTCGGCGTGGTACCTGGCCTCGCAGCGGCGGCGCGAGGAGGCCGAGCGCAAGGAGCAGCAGCGGCGGATCAAGGACACCGTGAGGATGGTCAAGGACCTCGAGGAGCGTGACCCTCTCCTGCGCCGCACGGCGTCGGCCGCGCAACGGCCGCCCGCCGAGCCGCGTCCCCGCCCGCGCGACGCCGGCTAGAGCGGCGGGTCGTCCCAGACGAACGTCACCGGCCCGTCGTTCACCAGCTCGACCTCCATGTGGGCCCGGAACACCCCGCACTGGACTGCCGCCCCCTTGTCCCGCAGCGCGCTGGCGAAAGCCTCGATGAGCGGCTCGGCCTCTTCGGGGCGGGCGGCGTTGGCGAGGTCGGGCCGCCGCCCGCGGCGAATCGAGCCGGCCAGGGTGAATTGCGAGACCACAAGCACCTCGCCGCTCACCTCGTGCAGCCCGAGGTTCATGTGCCCCCGGGCGTCCTCGAACACCCGCAGCGTGGCCATGCGGTGCGCCGCCCGCTCGACCTGCTCGCGCCTGTCGCCCTGCTCGATGCCGACGAGCAGCAGCAGCCCCGGACCGATCCCCGCCACCGGCTGTCCTGCGACCCGGACGGACGCCCGGCTGACCCGCTGCACGACGATCCTCATGACGGCCTCCCGTTCCCGCTGGAGCGCCCGGTCCTCACCTCGTCGAGTACGCCGAGACGAGCGGAAGCTCGGGCACGCGTCCGCGCGGCCCCCGCGACGCCGCGAAGACCAGCGCGGCGGCCACCTCGGCGAGATCCAGCCACGTCTCGGGCGCGACCTCCGGCGTGGTGCGCCGGTTGAGCGGGGTGTCGAACGAGCTGAGCGGGAAGACCGTGGTGACGCCGATGCCCGCCGGGCGCAGCTCGCGCTCCAGGGCGGCCAGGTAGGCGGCTACCGCGCCCTTCGCCGCCGCGTACAGCGACATCCCGGCGCCAAGCCCGCGGCCCCACACCAGGTCGGTGGCGAAACCGGCAATGAAGCCCGCGCGCCGCTCGAGCATTCCGGGCAGAACGGCGCGCACACAGTTGAAGAGCGTGCGGACGTTGGCGTCGAACATGAGGTCGTACAGCTCGTCCCCGCCCTCGGTGGCCGCGTGCTTGGCGAAGGCGCCGACAAGGTGGATGAGCCCGGCGACCGGCCCGCCGCTCTCGCTCGCGGCGACCACCGCCCTCGCCTCGCCGCAATCGCACAGGTCGGCGGCGAACGCCGCGACTCCCAGCGCCCGGCCCAGCGCCTCGACCTCGTCGCGGCGCCGGTCCACGAGGACGACCCGTGCCCCGGCAGACTGAAACGCCGAAGCCAGCGCCCTGCCAGCCTCCCCTGCCGCTCCGGCGAAGATGTACGTCCCTGAAAGCCGAGTCTGCACTCGCGTTTCCTCGCCCGCGCATTGTCGCCGATCGGACTCCTCCGGCCAAGTGGCCGGGCGGAGGCTGCCGTTGTGATCTGCGTCACAATGGGCTTACCGTACTTGTCACGTCGAGAGGAAAATGGTAGCGTAGCCTCGTGAAGGCCTTCACGAATGGGGGTCGAGCCACAACGTTGAGAGCAAAACCTCCCCGGTGGGGCGCCCCGCAGGGTGCCGCCGTTGGATCTCCCCCCCAAGCTATCCGACCTTCGGTTCCCATCGCCCCGCCGGGGGGCCTTTCTTTGTAGCCACTACACCCATCGAGGGAGGTCTCGACGATGAAACGGATCCTTTCGGGCAACGAGGCGATTGCGCGCGGCGCCTGGGAAGCCGGCGTGCACGTCGCCGCCGCCTACCCAGGCACACCCTCCACCGAGATCCTCGAGGAGCTCTCCCGCTTCCCGAAGGTCTACTGCGAGTGGTCCACGAACGAGAAGGTGGCGCTCGACGTGGCGGCAGGGGCGGCCTACGCGGGCCGCCGCGCCCTGGCGACGATGAAGCACGTCGGCCTCAACGTCGCGGCCGACTCTTTCTTCTACGCCTCGTTCACCGGCGCCGAGGCCGGCCTCGTGGTGGTGTCCGCCGACGACCCGGCGATGCACTCCTCGCAAAACGAGCAGGACAACCGCCGGTTCGCCGCGTTCGCGCGCGTGCCGTGCCTCGACCCCTCCGACTCCCAGGAGTGCAAGGACTTCACGATCCTGGCGTTCGAGCTCTCGGAGAAGTTCGACGCGCCGGTGCTGCTGCGCACGACGACGCGCATCAACCACTCGGCGACGCCGGTCGAGCTCGGCGAGCGGAGCGAGGTGGCGCCGCGGCTCGAGAAGTTCCCGCGCAACCCCGAGAAGTACGTGATGGTGCCGGCGCACGCCCGCAAGCGGCACCCGCTGGCCGAGCGGCGCACCCTCGACCTCGCGGCGTGGGCCGAAACCGCCCCGATCAACCGCATCGAGTGGCGCGACCGCCGGGTCGGCATCATCACCGCCGGCGTGGCCTACCAGTACGCGCGCGAGGTCTTCCCCACCGCCTCGGTGCTCAAGCTCGGAATGGTGTTCCCGACTCCGCCGCAGCTCATCCGGAGCTTTGCCGCCGGGGTCGAACGGCTGATCGTGATGGAGGAGTTGGACCCGGTCCTCGAGGAGCAGGTGCGGTTGCTCGGCCTGGCGTGCGAGGGCAAGTCCATCTTCCCGATCTGCGGCGAGCTCGACCCGACGCTGGTTCGCCGCGTCGGCGCCGCGGCCGGCCTGCCGGTCGACCGCCCTCCAGTCGAAATCGCCGCGGTCGAGAAGCCGGAGCTGCCGGCGCGGCCCCCGGTGCTGTGCGCCGGCTGCCCACACCGCGGAGTCTTCCAGCTCCTGTCGAAAAAGCGCGTCCCGGTGACCGGCGACATCGGCTGCTACACGCTGGGGTTGCTGCCTCCTCTCTCGGCGATCCACACGTGCGGCTGTATGGGCGCCGGGATCGGCGTGGCGCACGGCGCGGCCAAGGCCGGCATCGGCGAGCGGATGGTGGCCGTCATCGGCGACTCGACGTTCTACCACACCGGCCTGCCCGCGCTTGCCAACGTCGCCTACAACAAGTCCAACGTGCTGACGATCATTCTCGACAACCGCACGACCGCCATGACCGGCCACCAGCCCAACCCCGGCACCGGCGTCACGCTCCAGCAGCAGCCCTCCGACGTCATCGAGCTCGAGCCGCTCGTGCGGGCACTCGGCATCAAGCACGCCATCACCGTCGACGGGTACGACGTGGAGGCGCTCGAGCGGGCCTACACCGAACTGATGGCCCACGACGAGCCGGCGGTGCTCGTGGCCCGGCGTCCCTGCATCCTCCTGCCCGAAATCCGCAAGCAGTGGGTCCCGCTCCATGTGCTCGAGGAAAAGTGCACAGGCTGCGGCGTGTGCTTCCGCATCGGCTGCCCCGCCATTCTCAGGAGCACCGAGATGTCGCCCTCGACGCAGAAGCCCATGGCGCTGATCGACCCCACCCTCTGCACCGGGTGCGAGGTGTGCTCGCAAGTCTGCCCCTTCGACGCCATCCCCACCCGCGACCAGTTGCGTCTGGCCGAGGAGGAGAGCCACGAGGGCTGCTCCGTTCCGGCCCCCGAAAGGAGCTAGGCATGCTCGACCATTCCTCGTACTCGTTCGTGCTCGTGGGGGTTGGCGGCCAGGGCACGCTGCTGGCGAGCAACATCCTCACCGAGGTCGGTCTGGCTGCCGGCTTCGACGCCAAGAAGTCCGAGGTGCACGGCATGGCGCAGCGCGGGGGCAGCGTGCTCTCCCACGTCCGCTGGGACCGCGAGCGGGTCCATTCCCCTCTCGTCGGCGCCGGCGAGGCCGACGTGCTGCTCGCCTTCGAGAAAATGGAGGCGCTGCGGTTCGCCGAGCTGGTGCGGCGCGGGGGCACGGCCGTGGTCAACGACATGGCGGTCGTGCCGGTGACGGTCTCCTCGGGAAAGGGCGTCTACCCGGACGACGCGCATCTCCCGCGCGTCTTCGCGGCGTTGGGTGCCAGGCTGCTGGTGGTCCCGGGCGAAAGGCTGGCCATCGAGGCCGGGACCGTCAAGGCCGCGAACGTGGTGCTCCTGGGTGCGATCTCGAAGCTCCTGCCGCTCCCGGAGGAACTTTGGTGGCAGTGCCTGTCCCAGCGCATCCCTCCCAGATTCATGGAGATCAACCAGAAGGCGTTTGCGCTCGGGCGGGCCGCCGCGGGCGGGTGAGCCGCGTCAGGACTCGCACAGCGGCGTCAGCACCTGCAGCTCGTACGATTCGACCGTCGGGAACGTGGTTGGCCTGGCTCCCTCGTCGAGGAAGTGCTGGGGCCACACGATGGCAGACGAGGACTGCACGATCTGCGAGACCATCTCCTTGAACGCCGCCATGGGCTGTAGGTCCGGACGGCCGAGCACCCGCCTGGGGTCGAACTCGGTGGACTGCACCCGCACCACCTTGGCCGGCGTCCCCGGCTCGGGCTTGAGGAGCAGGTCGATCAGCAGGTACGGCCGGGGCTGGGCGCTGATGCCGGACACCACGACGCCGCGCAGCGCGTAAAACGGCAGCAGCTCGGTGCCTCCTCCGCCGCCGTGCAGCACGAGCCCGTCCTCCTGCACCGAGATGAGCCCCGCGTCCTCCACCTCGAAGAGAGCGCCGAGAAACGGCGCGGGCTGCGCGGCGGGCGCCGGTGCTCTCACCGACTGGGGAACGTCGAAGACCGGCGGCGGCGGCAACGGCCTCGGCGCTGCGACCTCCTCCGGGGGCGGCTCTGGCTGCACGTGGGCCGCGGACGGCGCGGGGGGCTCGACCCTGGCGCCGAGCGCCTCGAGACGGCGAGCTGCCTTCTCCGCCAGCAAGCCCGCCGAGCCGTCGCCGGCGAGCTGCTGCAAGACCTCCACCGCCGCCTCGCGGTTCACGGGCTCGAGCGCCGCGGCGAGCCTGAAGCGAAGGGGGCCGGGACCGCCGGTGCCCGCCTCGGCCAGCAGCTCGCGCCAGTTCGCCAGCGCCAAGTCGACCTCGCCGTGCTTCAGCTCGTCCTCGATGACCCTGGCCATGTAGTCCACGCCGGCCAGGGGTTGCCCCTCGTGCAAGTGGCAGTTCCACATGGCGAGGTTGGCGTCGGGGTTGCGGGGTTCATCGCGAAGCACCCGAGACAGGGTTTCGCGGGCTGCCGCATACTCGCCCTGCTGGAAGAGCTGCATACCTTCCTCGAGTGCCGGGTGCTGGGTGACCGAGATCTCGGCCTCGATCGCCGGAGCGATATACTTTTCCTCCACCCGGAGCGTCTTGATGCCGAACGCCACGGCAGCGCCGAACACGAACCCGCCGATGTGCGCCCAGTAAGCCACCCCTCCCCTCCCCCCGGTGTCCATCGAGGCGAAGAAGAGCTGCTGCAGGAGCCAGAGGGGGAGCATCAGCCACGCCGGGGCATCGAAGGTTCCGCGGAAGATGAGGAAAAACCAATAGAAGAACCGGATCTTCACGAGCGCGTACCGGATGAGGAACGCCCCCATGAGGCCCGCAATCGCCCCCGAGGCCCCCCCGAGCGGCACGTTCGAGCCGGGGAAGGCCATGATGTGCGCCCCCGCCGCCACCAGGCCCGAAAGCAGGTACAGCGCCGAGAACAGGGGGCGCCCGAAGGCGTCCTCGAGGAACGGCCCGGCGAGCCACAGGATGAGCATGTTCCCGAGCAGGTGCAACCATCCGCCGTGGATGAACATGGAGGTCAAAAACGCCGCCGGCCGCGGGTGTGCCGGCACGAGCCCCCAGCGCCGGAACGGATGACTGTCGAGAGCGTCCCGGTAGCGCTGTACGATGGAGTCCAAGTCCGCCCGCTGGCGCGCCCGCTCCTCGGGGTCCTCCGGCGCCGCTCCTCCGGCGCTGCGGATGAACTCGACCATGGTGTCGAAGCGTTCCTTCTCCACGTCGTCCATGTTCTCGGGGCGCATCTCGCGCGGCAGCTCGAGGTAGGGGTGGCTTCGCCAGTACTCCAGCATTTCCTGGAAACGGGCCGCAATCTCCGCCTCGTTGTTGCCCCCCAGGGCGGTCGAGAGGAAGACGAGGACGTTGATCGCGACCAGGCCGATGGAGATCCACGGCCAGCGGCGGACGGAAGTCTGGTCGAGCCCGATCGGTATGAGCATGGCGGCTTCCCTTGTCGCCATGGTATCAGGCTTGCCGAGCGATCACTGCAACGACGGCCGACTCGGCGGCGGCAGCTCCCAGGTCAGAAGCGCCGGGTGCCCGGCGTCGCTGACGATGCTGCGCAGCGCCTCGTCCCCCCCGGGGACCCGCAATCGAGCGCTGCCGTCGCCGCCGTGCTCCAGCACCACGCCGACGCCGACCCCCTGGAGCGCCCCGAGGGCTTCGCGAGCCTCGGCCAGCTCGCGCGGGTAGCGGCCGTCCCGCAGCGCAAGGCGGCGGAGTGCCAGCGACGCCCGTGCCAGCCCCCGGGCCGCCTCGACGAGCTGGATCCGCCACGGCAGGCCGAGCGCCCCGGCGGCGGCGATCGAGCCCAGCCCGGGCAGGCTCGCGGCGGCAGAAAGCGGGGCGAGGAGAGGGCGATCGATTTCCGACGCCTGCAGGCCGAGTTCGTCGAGCGCCCGCGCCAGGCGCACGTCGAAGTACACCGCGTCGGACAGCCACGCCTTGAAACCTGCCGGCGACCAGGCGAGCGGCGACCGCAGCGCCTCGAGCTCGGCCACCCGCCCGCGCAGCGTGCGCCGGTACGCCAGCCGGAGGTCAGCAGCGCCGAGCGCGGCCTCGAGGCGACCCGCGGGCTGGGCGTCGGTCGCCCCGGCGGCAATCGCCCGTGCCAGCAACAGGTGCTGCAGGTGCTCGACCATGAGGCCCACGAGCAGCGGCTGGCTCCGATCCTCGAGCTCGAGCCCCGTCGCGAGGCCGCCAAGCACGGCGAGAGAGCGCTCCAGCCGGCCGGCGTCGCGCGTCTCGCAAGCCAGCCGTCCCTCGATCGCGGCGAGCTGGGCCAGCATCAGCAACCCCGCCTGGAGCTTGCCCTCGGCTTCCGGTTCGATGTCCTGCCACAGCCCGAGCCGCGCCACCTCTCGCTCGGGGATCCGCTCCAGCTCGGCCAGCACCGCGGCGTGCACCGCGACCAGCTCCTCGGCGCTCTCGCGCTGGGCCTGGCTCATCGGAACCGCCGGCAGCATGGCCAGCTCGGAGAGCGGCGCGAGCTGCTCCTCGCGAGCGTCGAGCGCGGCCAGCGCCGCCAGCACGTGCGGCACCGTCGTGCCGTCCCGACCGACAGGAAGCGGCCCCGAGAACGCCTCGGCGCCCAGGCTCGCGAGCAGGTGTCGCTCGGCGCGCTGCAGGCTGAGCCAGCCGTGGATCCGCACGCTTCCGAGCACCAGCGCCAGCGCTCCGGCCAGCATGCCGGCGAAGCGGAGGGCGTGCGCAGCGAGCGATCGCCGGGGGCGGGGTGGCGCCGCCGCCGGTGCCGGTCGCGTGCCGGCCTTCTTCGCCTTCGAGGGACGACGGTGCCTGGTCACCGCGCCATGGTGACGGGGCCGCGGCCGGGCGTCAACGTCCGCTGGCCGGCGGGGACCGGCCTACTCCTGGTCGGCTTCGGGCTCTTCTCTCGGCTCGCCGAGCAGCAGTGAGCCCACCGTCGCCGCGGCCAGGATCGACGCCACCACGACCAGAGACAGCGCCGTCGCGACCTCATAGACATCGGAGATGAGCATCTTGACTCCGACCAGTACGAGGATCAGCGCCAGCGCCGGCCGCAGCAAGCGCAGCGCCTGCAGCGCCCGCGCCAGCACGAAGTAGAGCGCGCGCAGGCCGAGAATCGCGAAGATGTTGGAGGAGTACACCACGAAGACGTCCTGGCTCACCGCCAGCACGGCCGGCACCGAGTCGACGGCGAACATCACGTCGGTGCTCTCGATCGCCACCAGCACGATGAACAGCGGGGTGAACCGCAGCCCCTTATCGGTCCACACCGCAAAGCGCTCGCCGTGGTAGCTCTTTTCGAGCGGCAGCACCCGGCTCGCCCACCTCACGACCAGGTTGCGTTCGGGGTGCACTTCCTCCCCTTCGCCGAGCCCCAGCTTCGCCCCGGTGGCGACGAGGATGATGCCCAGCAGGTAGATGAAGGCGTGGAAATGCTGGATGAGGGTCACGCCAGCGAAGATGAAGACTCCGCGCGTGACGATGGCCCCGACGATGCCCCAGAACAGGACGCGGTGATGGTGCTCGGGCGCGACGCCGAAGTAGGTGAAGAGCGCCAGGAACACGAAGAGGTTATCGACCGACAGCGACTTCTCGATGAGGAAGGCCGTGAGGTAGGCGAGCGCCTGCTCCTGGCCTCGCGTCCAGCCGACGAAGAGCGAGAACGCGAGGCCGATCCCCACCCAGAAGACGCTCCACAGGATCGCCTCTCGGGTACGTTCCGCGTGGGCGTGGCGGTGGAACACGAGGAGGTCGAGGGCCAGCAGGCCCGTGACCACCGCGCCGAACACCGCCCACCACCAGCTCATGGGTCACGTCCCTTCATGTCACGTTGGCCGATCGCGCGCCTTCGAACGCGCTGTCGTACCCGGTGGCTTTCCGCCAGTGGGGCGCCGCGCCTACTTCTTGCCGCCCATCATCTTGAGGAATGGATTCTCGCCGCCCTCGCCGCCTTCACCGAACGGCATGAGCGAGGTCTCCTTGTAGTCGGCCGGGATCTCGAACAGGCTGGCCGAGACCGAGGACATCTCGAGGCTGGTCACCTCGGTCAGGATCGTCATCACCTCCGACTTGCCCTTCTCGTCCGTCGAGGTCTGCACGATCTTGCGCTTGAGGGGGAAGCCCTCGATCTTGTCCATTTCGGCTCGCAGGAGGTTGTCGAAGCTGTCGTCGCCCATCTTCGGAGGGCTCTTGCGGAGCCAGATCCCGAGTGCCGCCTCGACCAGCTTCGGCGCCGACCAGACCTCTTCTTCCTTGACGACCCGGGTGCTCTTCTTCATCCCCATGAAGCTCATCGACATCGTGTACGTGGTCCGGAACTGGTAGTGGATGGTCGGCAGCCCGGCCACCAGGCCGTCCGGGGCCTGTCCCAGCTTTTCCACCTTCGGGTCGCTGACCTTCATGTTCATCATCTTCATGGCGCCGCCGGCGAACTGCATCATCCCCTCGATGTCGAACCGGGAGTAGGTCTTCTCCTTGGGGTTCACGAGGAAGACCTCCTTGCCGCCGTCGGTAGTGATGAGGTAGGTACCCTTCGCCATGAACGGCGCGTTGCTCTCGACGAACTCGATTCGCGCCAGGTCGCCGTCGACCCAGCCCTTGACCGTGCTGTTCTGCTGCTCGGCGCCCTTCCCGCCATCCGCCTTCGTCACCGCCGTGAAGACCACACCCGCCCACGCGGCTTGCGCCGCAACCAGGGCCACCAGGATCGCGACTGCTGCCCTCTTGATCATCGCATCCTCCTTCCTCTGGCAGGCCCGTTCGGGTCAGACCCGCACCACCTGCTTCACCTCGGGGACGCGCTGGCACAAGCGCTCCTGTACGAACCCCACCAGCGTCATGGTCGCCATCGGGCAGCCGCCACACGCCCCGATCAGGCGAACCTTCACGGCGTCGCCGTCGAGTTCCACGAACTCCACGTCACCACCGTCCATTTGCAGCGCCGGCCTGATGTCCTCGAGCGCTGCCCTGACCCGCTGCTCCAAGCTTTCCTCGCTCATCGATGCCTCCATGCCCGACCGGGCCAACGCATTGTGCCACGTTTGTGATTCCCCTGGCGGAGGTGGGGACGTGCTGGCTGGTGATCGGCGGTCGGTGACGGAGAAGGCTGCCTCGGCTGGCGCCCCCTCCGCGCGGTGGTGGTAAGGTGGGCGCAGCGGCGGAGAACCCGGGAACGCCGCCGCGCGTTGTAACGGGCGATGAGGGACGAGTCACTGGAAGCTACGGTCGAACGCTGCCGCCAGGGCGATCAGCATGCCTGGGAAGAACTCGTCGAGGCCACGGCAGACGACATCTACCGCCTTGCCGTGAGCTTCACTCGCAACCGCGCCGAGGCCGAGGACCTCACCCAGGAGGTCTTCCTCAAGCTCTGGCAAAACCTCCACCGCTACGTTGCGGGCTCCTCGTTCCGCGCCTGGGCGTACCGCGTGGCGAGGAACCTCTTCGTGGACGCCTACCGCCGCGCTCGCGACGTGCGTCAGGCAACCTGGGTCGACCCCGAGTTCCTCGACCTTCTGCCCGGTGCGGACGACCCGCACACCAGTGCGGTCCGCAACCAGCGCCTACACATCGCGCGCTCGGCGCTGGCGCGCCTGCCCGAGGAGCTGGCCCAGCTCCTGCTCCTGCGCGACTTCGCGGACTGGAGCTACGAGGAACTGGCCGCCGAACTCGGAATCCCGCTCGGCACCGTCAAGTCGCGTCTCAACCGGGCCCGCCGCGAACTCGCGTCCGCCGTCGGGCTGCAGCTCGTCCCACGCGGTCCCGTCCCGGCCGGAGCCACCACATGACCACGTGCGACCTCCTCCGGGAGAACCTCGAAGCAGCCGTGGCCGGCGAGATCGGTGACGAGCTGCGCCGACACCTCGAGGAGTGTGCGGCCTGCCGCGAGGTGGTGCACCGCGCCGCCCAGGCCTGGGAGGGAGGGGCCATGCTGAAAGCGATCCGCGCCCCTGCCCAGCTCAGGAAGAGGCTCAAGGCCATGCCTCGCCTCCGCCAGGAGTGCGAGCAGGCCGTCGAGCTGCTCTCGGCCGCGCTCGACGGCGAGCTGGATGCCTCGCTGCAGGGCGAGCTGCTGTCGCACCTGCGCGGTTGCCCGACGTGCCAGGCGGCGTGGGAGGCCATGGCGACGCTGCGGGAGGTGGGCTCGCTCACCAGGGCCCCGGCCCGCACCCGCGCCGCGCTCGCGATCCACCCCGAGCACAGGCTCCACGTCCGGAGGCGGCGGAGCCCGTTCGACCTGCGGCTCGCCACGGCCGCCGCCTACTTGCTGGCAGCGATGACCGTGTTCCTGCTCGGCAACCCGGCCCAGATCGCCAGGGCCGGCAACGTGCCCGTCGAGCGCGCCGCCGTCTACACGCGCGCCGCGGTCGAGAACCGCTTCGAGAGCGCCACGCAGCGCGTGCGCGACGCGGCCGCCGCCGCCTTCGGCTGGGCCGGCGACAGGGCCGGCGAGCTGTGGAACGGCGCGCGCGCCCTGCTCCGCAACAAGCCCCAGAACCCCAGGCCCTCCGGCAGCGTTGTACCGGATGGAAACGGAGGACGCTCATGAATACCGAACAAGTCAATGTCCATAAGCAACTTCCTCCGCCGTCGGCCACCGCCCCGGCGCCCTTGCCCCCGGCACAGCCGGTGCCGTATCCCGTGACCTGCCGCAAGTCGCCGGGCGCCGCCGTGGTCCTCTCGTTCTTCCCCGGCCTGGGCCACCTCTACCTCGGGCTGTACCAGCGCGCGATCGGGTTCTTCGCTGCGTTTGCCTTCGCCATCTTCCTGGCGGACAAGCTCGACCTCGGGATCCTCGCCGCGTTCGTCTGGTTCTTCGGCCTCATCGACGCCTACCGGCAGGCCCAGCTCATCAACGCCGGCCAGGCACCCGAGGATCTGTGGGCGACGCCGGTGCGCCGCCGTGCCCGCAACCCGCGGCTCGCGTTCGGGGTCTTGCTCACCGTCGTGGGCCTGGTGTTGCTCTACAACCAGTTCTATCCCCTCGACCTATCGTTCCTCCACGACTGGTGGCCGCTGGTGCTGGTGGGGCTCGGCGTGTGGCAGATCGCCCGGTACGTCATCGACAGGCGGCAGGCGGCCGCGGCCGAGAGCGACTCCACGAATTCGACGTACTAGCCCGCTCGTGCCGTCGGGGGCCGCGCGAGACCGCCGGCCCCCTGGCCTTGTTCCTACCAACCCAGACCGACGGCGCGGCGGCAATCGGTCATGACCTCCGAGATCACGGCCATGGCCCGCTCGCGCCCGTCGCGCAGCACCTGCTGCACGTAGCCGGGGTCGCGCAGCAGCTCCTCGCGCCGCCGGCGCGCCGCCCCGAACCGCTCCAGCACCAGGCCCAGCAGCGTCTTCTTGAGCTCGCCGTACCCCGTGCCTCCCTCCGTGAACTTGCGCCTGGTGTCGGGCCACGCCTCCGAGGGCGTGAACAGCTTGAGGAGCGCGTACAGCGAGTTGCCACGCGTGGGCTTGGGCTCGGACACCGGGGTCGAGTCGGTGACGATCGACATGATCCGTTTCCGGAGCTCGTTTTCCGGGGCGAAGATGTCGATCGTGTTGCCGTACGACTTGGACATCTTCTGGCCGTCGATGCCGGGCACCACCGCCACTTCCGGCAGGATGAGTTCCTCGGGGATGCGCAGCAGCCCGGCGCCGTAGGTCTGGTTGAAGGCGCCGGCGATGTCGCGGGTCATCTCGAGGTGCTGCTTCTGATCCTTGCCCACCGGCACTTTGTCGGCCCGCACGATGAGGATGTCGGCGGCCATCAGCACCGGGTAAGCGAACAGCCCGTGGTTCGGCGTGATGCCCTTGGCGATCTTGTCCTTGTACGAGTGGCCGCGCTGTAGCAATCCCATCGGCGTGACCGTGGAGAGCATCCAGGCGAGTTCCGGGATCTCGAGGATGTCGGACTGGCGGTACAGCACCGAGCGAGCCGGGTCGAGGCCGAGGGCGATGTACTCGGTCGCCACCGAAAGCGACAGCCGCCGCAGCTCGTCGCCATCCTTGATGGTGGTCATCGCGTGCAGGTCGGCCAGGAAGTAGTAGCACTCGTTGGCCGGGTCGTCCTGCAGCGCGACGAACTGGCGAATCGCACCGAAGTAGTTTCCGATGTGAAGGTTCCCAGAAGGCTGAACTCCAGACAGAATACGCATCACCCCTCCCGAGCGCGGCATGATACCAGCCGGCTCCGACCCCCGGTGGAGCGCGCCGACACCGGTCTGTGCGTGGCCTTCGCTGCGGGCTAGCGCAGGGCGAGACGCCGGGTGATCACCGCCTCGCCGGTTCGCACCGCGTTCGAGATCAGGGTCCCGCTATCGCTCTCGATCACGGTGACGGGGCGGGCCGGGCGCTTCGGCTCGGCGGACGCGACTCGCACGGGCGGCGGAGTCGCCGCCGGCTTGCCGAACCCTCCGCTCAGCCGCGTCTGCGGTGCGCTGCCGGCGTACGCGGCGAGAATCGCGGCGACGTAAGCGCGCGTCTCCGCGAACGGGGGCACCCCGCCGTGCCGGGCCACCGCCTCGGGGCCCGCGTTGTACGCCGCCAGCGCCAGGGCGAGGTTGGAATCGAAGCGGAGCAGCAAATCCCGCAGGTATCGCACGCCGCCCCGGATGTTCTCGAACGGGTCGAACGCATCCACCACGCCGTAGAGTCTGGCGGTGGTCGGCATGAGCTGCATCACCCCCTGCGCCCCTTTCGGGCTCAGCGCCCTGGGGTTGTAGCCCGACTCCATGCGGATCACGAGGTCGACGAGGTGCGGGTCGAGCCCGTGCGTGCGAGCCGCCTCCTCGACGGTCGGCCACAGTGCCGCGCGCCTCGCAGTCGCGCCTTCGGGGACCTTGCCAGCCGCAGCCGGCCCGGCGGCGGGGATGTTGACGACCCGGCGGGTGCCATCCGGAGCGGTGAAGATCATGACCCCGGCAGAACGCTCCGCCGCCGCGGCGGCCGAGGTCGCCAGCACCAGCACCGCTCCGAAAGCCGCAATCCTCACCCCAAAAGCTCCCTCACCACCTGCGGCGCCGCAGCCAGGGCCTCCCCGAGTTTCTCGGGGTTCTTGCCGCCGGCCTGCGCCAGCGTCCGCTTGCCGCCGCCGCGCCCCCCGACGATCGGGGCCAGCCTTCTCACCACCTCGCCGGCATCGACCCTCGCCGCCACGTCGTCGGTCACCGCTACCAGCAGCGTCGCCGCATCCTCGCTCGGCATGCCGAGCACGACCACGCCTGATCTGAGCTTACCACGGAGAGCATCGGCGAGTGTCCGCAGCTCCGGCACGCCCATGGGCGGCGCCTCCCGGACCAGCAGCGACACGCCGCCAAGGTCCTGCACCTCGAGTTCGGAAGAGCCGCCCGAGGCCAGCCTGAGCTTGAGCCCCTTGACCTCCTGCTCGAGATCCCGGATACGCCTTTCCTGGCTGGTGATGAATTCCGTCAGCTCCTCCACGCCCACGTTCGCCTTCGCGGTCGCGGCGCGCAGCACCCGGTGGAAGCTCTGGAAGAGCTCGACCGCGCTGCGACCCGTGACCGCCTCGATGCGGCGCACGCCGGCCGCCACCCCGCGCTCGCTCGTGATCTTGAAGACGCCGATGTCTCCGGTCCGCCGCACGTGGCAACCGCCGCACAGCTCGCGTGACACGCTCCCGCCGTTGATCGAGACGACGCGCACGGTCTCGCCGTACTTCTCGCCGAAGAGGGCGACCGCGCCGGCGGCACGCGCATCCTCGAGACCCATCAGGTCGGTCGTGACATCGTGATTGGCGCGAATCGCCTGGTTGACCAGCGTCTCGATCGCCTCGAGCTGCTCGGCCAGCAGCGGCTGGCCCCAGTTGAAGTCGAAACGCAGCCGTTCGGGCTCGACCAGCGAGCCAGCCTGCTGAGCCCCGGGCCCCAGGACGGCCCGCAGCGCGGCGTGCAACAGGTGCGTGGCGGTGTGGTTGGCCTGGGTGTCGAGGCGGCGCCGCGGGTGCACCTCGGCGCGCACGGTCTGGCCGCTCACCAGCATCCCCTCCTCCACCTCGACGTGGAGCACCACCAGCCCCGGCACCGGCCGCTGGGTATCGTGCACCCTCGCCCGCCCTTCGCTCCAGACGAGCCGGCCGCGGTCTCCGACCTGGCCCCCGGACTCGGCGTAAAACGGCGTGCGGTCCAGCACCACCTCGCCCCGGCCCTGCAGCGCCTCGACCTGTCCGCTCTCTCCGAGCAGCGCGACCACCCGGGCGTTTTCCACGACCAGCTCCCGGTAGCCGACGAACTCGGAGCGAACCCCGCGCGCCGCGAGCTGCTCGTGCTCCTCGCGGAAGTGCGCCAGCAAATCACCCTTCCAGCTTTCCTGGCCGCGTTCCCGGGCGGCCGCCAGGGCGGCCTCGAAGCCCTCCCGGTCCACCGGCAACCCCTCCTCCTGGGCGAACTCCTGCAGGAGGTCGACGGGGATGCCGTGCGTCTCGTACAGCCGGAAGGCGAGCGCTCCCGGCACCACCGTCTCGCCGCTGCGCTTGAGCCGCTGCAGCTCCCGCCCCACCACGTCGGTGCCCACGTTGAGCGTCCGTGCGAAGCGCTCTTCCTCCGCCCGCAGCGCCGGCTCGACCACGTCCCACCGCTCGGCCAGCTCCGGGTAGTCCTCGCCCATGGCGGCGATGACCGCGGGCACCACATCGGCCAGAAACACGCCGTCGAGGCCGAGCTGGCGCCCGTAGCGCAGGGCGCGCCGGATGATGCGCCGCAGCACGTAGCCGCGCCCGTCGTTGGAGGGCACGACCCCGTCGGTCATGAGGAAGGCGGCGGCACGCGCGTGGTCGGCGATGACGCGGAACGCCGGGCCGAGTTCCCCGGCCGGATCGTACGGCTGGTTCGAGATTTGCCGCAGGCGCGAAAAGATCGGCTCGAACACGTCGATGTCGAAGTTGGACCGCACCCCCTGCTTGACCGCCGCGACCCGCTCCAACCCCGCGCCCGTATCCACGCACGGCCTGGGAAGCGGATGCAGCTGCCCGGCCGCGTCGCGTTCGTACTGCATGAACACGAGGTTCCAGATCTCGATCGTCTCGTCGCCGGGGCCGTTCACCAGCTCGGCGCGGTTGCCGGCGAGGTCCTCGCCCTGGTAGTAGTGGATTTCGCTGCACGGGCCGCAGGGGCCGGTCTCGCCCATCGCCCAGAAGTTGTCCTTCTCCCCGAAGCGCAGGATCCGCTCCGGCCTGGCCCCGACCTCCTGCCACAGCCTCGCCGCCTCGTCGTCGTCGGTGAAGACGGAAAACCACAGCCGCTCGACCGGCAACGCGTAGACCTCCACCAGCAGATCCCACGCGAAGCGGATCGCCTCGGCCTTGAAGTAGTCGCCGAACGAGAAGTTGCCCAGCATTTCGAAGAACGTGTGATGGCGTGCGGTGTAGCCGACGTTGTCGAGGTCGTTGTGCTTGCCGCCGGCGCGCACGCACTTCTGGCACGAGGCCGCGCGCACGTAGTCGCGCCTTTCGCGGCCGGCGAACACGTCCTTGAACTGATTCATGCCGGCGTTGGTGAACAGCAAGGTGCTGTCGCCGCCCGGGATGAGCGACGACGACGGCACCACGCGGTGCCCGCGTTCGGCGAAGAAGTCGAGGAACGCCTTACGGATCTCCCGGGTCGAAGGTCTGGCCTGCATCGCTCTCCTCATCGAAAGCGCGGCCCAGCAGGTGCCGCACCTCGGCGGCGTCGAAGCCGCGCGCGAGCAAATACCGTATCACCTTCGCCCGCTCTCGCGAAAGCTCCCGCCAGCGGGGATGCCTCGCCATCGCCCTGGCGGCCGCGCCGGTGAGCGCCTCGGCGACATCCTCTGCGGCGACCTCGGCGAGGGCGCGGGCCGCGGCCTCCGGCTCGACGCGGCGCCGCTGCAGCTCCTCGGCGATCGCCCGCCTGCCCTTCCCCTGCCGCAGCCGCTCCCGCCGGATCGAGCGGGCCAGCTCGTCCTCGTCGAGGAGCCCGGCCTGCCGGAGCCGCTCCAGCTCGGCATCGACGGCGGCGGCCGGGAACTGCTTGTGGGCCAGCTTTTCGGCCAGCTCGCGGCGCGAGTAGGCGCGGCGCGCCAGCAGGCGCAGGGCGGCCTCGTGGATCGAGGGATTCAACGCAGCCGGTCGCCGGCTTCCTTGCCGCCGAACTCGAACGGGCTGTCGGGCGAGAACGGCGAGGGCTCCTGCGCGGTCTCGAGCGTGGACTCCATCTCCTCGCGCGAGACGTCGGAGGTGGACTGGATGCCCTGCACGCGCAGCTTGAGCTCGTCGGGGTTGGTGGCGCTGCGGATCGCCTCCTCGAGGGTGATGAGCCCGCTCTTGTAAAGCATGTACAGGGACTGGTCGAAAGTCTGCATGCCGTACTGCGACGTGCCTTGAGCGATGGCGTCACGGATGAGCTTGGTCTTTTCCTTCTGCTCGATGCAGTCCCTGATGTACGGCGTCGAGATCAGCACCTCGACGGCCGGAACGCGCCCCAGGCCGTCGGCCCGCGGCAACAATCGCTGCGAGATCACCGCCTTGATCACGGTCATGAGCTGGATTCGGATCTGCTTTTGCTGATGCGGCGGGAAGACCGAGATGATGCGGTTGATCGTCTCGGTGGCGTCGAGCGTGTGCAGGGTGGAAAACACAAGGTGGCCCGTCTCGGCGGCGTGGAGCGCCGTCTCGATCGTCTCGAAGTCGCGCATCTCGCCGACCAGGATCACGTCCGGGTCCTGCCGGAGGGCAGCGCGCATCGCCACCGCGAAGTTGCGGGTGTCCACCTCGACCTCGCGCTGGTTGACGATCGACTTCTTGTCGCGATGCAGGAACTCGATGGGGTCCTCGATGGTGACGATGTGGCAGTTCCGCCGCGAGTTGATGTAGTCCACCATGGCGGCGAGGCTCGTCGACTTGCCCGACCCCGTCGTGCCGGTGACCAGCACCAGGCCGCGCTCCTCGTCGCAGATCTTCTCCAGCACCGGAGGCAGCAGCAGCTCCCGGATGTTGAGGATGCGCGCCGGGATGAGGCGGAGCACCAGCCCCACCGAGCCGCGCTGCTGGAAGATGTTGCAGCGGAACCGGCCCAGCCCCGGCACCGAGTACGCGATGTCGATCTCCAGGAACTGCTTGAACTTCTCCTTCTGCTGCGTGGACATCATGGAGAACGCCATGGCGATGGTGTCCTCCTGCATGAGCCGCTTGAACTCCACGAGCGGGATCAGCACCCCGTCCACCCGGATGATGGGGTGCGACCCCACCTTGAGGTGGACGTCCGACGCCTTGCGCTCGGTGGCCGCCTTCAGGATGTCGTTGATATGCATCGCCAGGATCCTTTCCGAGGCCAGGACCGGCCGCCCCGTACGCCAACCTCGCCCGCTACGCCGCCCTCCCGCCGGTTGCCTGTCCGACTGGCCTCCATTCCATCATAGCTCACGCCTGCGGCTCGCCCTGGTTGCCCTTGAGGAGGCTGCGCAGCGCGTCCTTGTCCACCGCCTTGGCCATCGCCTCATCCTGGTCGACGATGCCGCGCTTCACCAGCTCCGCCAGGGCATCGCTCATCTGGCGCATGCCGAGTCGCTTCGAGGTCTGCATGATGGTCGGGATCTGGTGGCTCTTGCCCTCGCGGATGAGGTTGGAGACGGCCGGCACCCCGAGCAGGATCTCGTAGGCGGCGACGCGCCCGCCACCGATCCTCTTGAGGAGGATCTGGGCGATCACCGCCTTGAGCGACTCCGCCACCATGACCCGCACCTGCTCCTGGCGGTCGGGGGGGAACTGGTCGATGAGGCGGTCCACCGTCGAGACCGCCGTGTTGGTGTGCAGCGTCCCGAACACGAGGTGGCCGGTCTCGGCCGTCTCGATGGCGATCGCCATTGTCTCGAGGTCGCGCAGCTCGCCGACCAGCACCACGTCCGGGTCCTCGCGCAGCGCGGCGCGCAGGGCGCGCCGGAACGACTCCGTGTGGGCGTAGACCTCCCGCTGGTGCACGAGACAGCGCTTGTTCTCGTGCACGAACTCGATCGGGTCCTCGATCGTGATGATGTGGTCGGAGCGGTTGGCGTTCACGTAGTCGATCATCGTCGCCAGCGTCGTCGACTTCCCCGACCCCGTCGGACCGGTCACCAGCACGAGCCCCTTGTTGAGCATGCACAGCGCCTTGGTCGACTCGGGCAGCCCCAGCTCCTCGAACGACATGAGCCGGCTCGGAATGACCCGAAACACCGCCCCGACCCCTCGTCGATCCCGGAACATGTTGACCCTGAAGCGCGCCAGACCCGGGATCTCGTACGCGAAGTCGGTGTCGTTGTCCTCCCGGAACTCGCCGCGATTCTTGCCGGGTGCGATCTCGTCGCACATCAGCAGGATGTGCTCCGAGGACAGCGGCTGCGTGAAACCCGGCAGCGCCGTCATGTCGCCGTGGAGCCGGATGAGCGGCTGCCACGAGGCCGTCAGATGAAGGTCCGAGCCGCCGAGCTGCACCAGCGCCCGGAGCATGCGGTCGAGCGGGCGGTCCAGCACCGCCACGCTCGGCTGGGCCCGCCGCATCGCCCCGGAGGAAACCGGCGCCGCAGCGGCGGCAGGCTTCGGGGGCGCCGCAGGAGGCGGGGCCGAGACCGCCGCCGGGCTCAGCTCGAGGATCAGCCGCACGACCCCGCCGATCTGCCGGGATCTCAACGGGTACTTCTCGCCCGCGACCTCGATCGTGCCGGTCACCTCTTCCCCGAGCTGGAACGAGACCAGGCGATCCTCGGGAATTGCCTTCTCGATCCATGCCTCCAGGTCCTCGGCGGCGACCGGCGTGTTGCCGGCCTGCAGGCGGGCCTCGCCCTTGACGAGGACCGCCGGCCGATCCGCTGTGAAGTCGAGGCGCTCACCGCCCTTCAGGCGGGCCGCCTTGACCAGCCGTTCGAGCAATCCTGGGTCAGCCACGAGGACGATTGTACCCCGTGGCCAGTGGCTCGCGACGCATCGCCCGCGACCGCGGCGTAGGTTGACAGCCGGGCGCACCCTCGCCTACCCTCGCCTCGCCGCCCCCGGAAATCGGCCGACGAGCGGCGTGGAAGACGCGTGAAATGAATGACCTGCTGCCATCGACCGAGCGTTCACGAGGACCGGTGCGGACCCCGAGAGAGGAGGGTCGGCCCTGATGCGGGCTCTCGCCGGCGCCTGCCTGGCCCTCCTGCTGGCCGCTGGCGCTCTTGCCGCAGAACACCACCCGACCCTTCCCGCCCGCGGCCCTGAGCCGACCCGGCTCGATAGCGAACCGCCCGAGCCTGCACCGGCCGCCGAGTCGTTCCTCCCGGACACCCCGCCTCCGACCCCGGTCACTCGCACCCGGACCCGCTTCCCGTCGGGCAAGGACACGATCGCGGCCGACGTCTTCCGGCCCGCTCTCCCGGGCGAGCTGCCGGTCGTCCTGCTCTTCCACGGCGCCCATCCGACGCGAGCCGAGAAGCACTACCTCCGCATGGCCGAGGACCTCGCCGCAAACGGCTACCTTTCCGTGTACGTGCGCTATTTCGATCGCGGCCGCAAGGGGCGTGGCGTGCGTTCGCAGTGGCGGGCGGCCGTCCACGACGCGGTCACCTTCGCATCCAGCCTCGAAGGCGCAGACTCCGGGCGGGTGGGCGTCGTCGGTTACTCGCTCGGCGCCTTCCTGACCCTCGGCCGGGCGCCGCTCGACGAGCGGATCCGTGCCGTCGTGGCGTACTACGGCGGCATCTCCCGCGACACGGCGCCCCACGTCCCCAGCACGGCACCGCCGACCCTCCTGCTGCACGGCACCCGCGACCGCATCGTCCCGTTCCGCAGGTCCGTGGAGGCGTTCGAGGCGATCCGGCGGGAAGGGCGCCCCGCCGACCTCGTCGTCTACCCCGGCGCTCGCCACGGTTTCTGCCTCAACGGGCGAGGGGGCATCGACGGCGCCGCCGCTGCCGACGCCTGGAACCGCACGCTGGCGTTTCTCGACTTCCACCTGCGGCGCCCCGAACCGCAGGGCCCGCCACTCTCCGTCTCGCTGCTGGCCGACGAGCCGCTCTGCTCCGTCCCCGACCCCGACTTGCCGCCGTTCCTTTCCACCCCCCCGCGCTACCTCGCGCCCATGGGCCTGGGCACGGAGGCGGCCACCGCCCTCGTCAACCCGAACCCCGAGCAGGTGGCCAAGCTCCTGGCCGCCGCCAGGGCCGGCACCCGGAGCGCCCACCGTTCCGGCCCGCGCCGGACAAAGGTTGGGTCGGCGGCACGGGCTCCCCGCCCGCGTCCCGCCCTCTCCGCTGCGTCCTCGCGAGCCAGGGCACCCGCGCCCCCCCGCACGAGGTAGCCCTTCGCCTCCGCCGCGCCGCGAACCCTGCCGGCGGCCGGCCGAGTGTGATACAAAAGCAGAGC
Source organism: Thermoanaerobaculaceae bacterium (assembly GCA_035384965.1). Lineage (GTDB taxonomy): Bacteria > Acidobacteriota > Thermoanaerobaculia > Thermoanaerobaculales > Thermoanaerobaculaceae > JAAYVZ01. The sequence continues at coordinate 23,316 of DAOOJE010000024.1, read as the reverse complement.
CGACCGAGGCGCGCCGGTGGCTCAATGGATAGAGCACCTGACTTCGGATCAGGCGGTTGGGGGTTCGAGTCCCTCCCGGCGCGCCAGTCGTCTTTTCGACCCGCTGTGGAGTCTCGCCCGATAGCGACCCGCGCGCGGCCTGGCTCCCGGGTGTGCGTTGTCGGCACAGGCACCCTAAGAATAAGATCCCGGCGGAGGTTTGCCGTGGTGAATGCGCTCGACCGCTGGTTCGGCATCGAGGAGGCCGGCAGCACCCTGCGCCGGGAGATCCTCGGCGGGCTCACGACCTTCCTCACGATGGCCTACGTGATCTTTGTCATTCCCGGCATGCTGTCGGATCCGGCGATAGGCATGCCCAGGGGGGCGCTGATCACGGCCACGATCCTGAGCGCCGTCTTCGGCACTCTCGTGGTGGCGCTCTATGGCCGGGTCCCGTTCGCCATGGCCCCCGGCATGGGGCTTGGCGCCTACTTCGCCTATTCGCTCTGCATCGGTGCCGGCTTGGCGTGGCCGGTCGCCCTCGGCGCCGTCTTTCTCTCCGGCTGCCTGTTCCTGCTGCTCGGCATCCTCGGCATCCGGCGCATGATCGCCGCCGGCATCCCCGAATCGCTCCAGCTCGCCACAGGGGCGGGTATCGGCCTGTTCATCCTCTTCATCGGGCTCAAGAATCTGGGGGCTATCGTCGCCCACCCCGCGACGCTGGTGACGATCGGCGGCTGGACCACGCCCCTCGCGCTGGGTGTGGCGGGCGTCGTCATCTGCGCGGTGCTCGAAAGCCTGCACGTGACCGGCGGATTGCTCATCGGCATTGCAGCCACCACGGCGCTGGGCGTGCTCTTTGGGCAGGTCGCGCCACCGGCAGGCGTGGTCTCCGCTCCGCCCGGCCTCGGCGAGCTCCTCGGCCGGCTTGACATCCGCGGCGCCCTGTCGCCGGCGCTCATCGGGCCGATCTTCGCTCTCATGTTCGTGGACATGTTCGATTCCATCGGCACCATGATCGCTTGCGGCAAGGGCAACGGCATCCTCGACCGCGATCCGCAGCTTCGAAAGTTGGATCGGGCTCTGAAGGTGGACGCCAGCGCCACGGTGGTCGGCTCGGTACTCGGTGTGCCGACGGTCACGACCTACGTCGAATGCGCTGCCGGCATCGCCGCCGGCGCCCGCACCGGCCTGGCCTCGGTGGTCACCGCGATCTGCTTTGCCGCAGCCTTGCTGCTGTCCCCACTCATCGCCGCCGTGCCCGGCTTCGCCACGGCGCCGGTGCTGGTCATCGCCGGCGTGTACATGTTCCGCAACGTCCGGCACCTCGACTTCGAACACCTCGACGAACTCATCCCGGCGGTGCTGACCCTCGTCCTGATGCCGCTCACCTACACGATCAGCGTGGGCATTGCCGCCGGCTTCCTGAGCTGGACCGTCCTGAAGATCCTCACCGGGCGCGTCCGCCAGGTGAAGCCCAGCATGTGGTTCTGCTCTGTCCTGGCCCTGCTCGCGCTCGTGGAAATGATGCTGCCCGGCGGTATCTTTCCGCGGCAGTGAAGGTGGCCGAAGCCGGACCGCCCCCGGTCCTTTGGACACCCGGTCGTGGTCATCACGCTGCCACCTCCAGGCCAGAGTCGAGGGCCTGACGGGCCCCGGCGAGGGTCTTGGAGTCGTGCTCGTCGACGAGCCAGCCGTGGTTGTGGCGGTGCCGGGCGGTGACGGCTGACCTGCCGCTCGTCTGCACCGGTCGGCACCTTGCACTGAGGGGCTCGACCTCGAGGCCGTCGGCGTGCAACCGGCACCATGCGGCGGGATTTGCACTCAGGCGGAGATCGGTTCGGTCGGGTTCACCGAGGATGCAACGTCGGCTCGGGGCATCCCCCATGTCGTTGAAACGTGTCAGCACGCGAACCTGGTGACGGCGTGCAGCCTGCAGGCGTTTTCTCTGCGGCTCACCGAGGCGATCTGCGACCGCGGCTCCCGACGTTTCATCGGTGCCCACATCCTCGGCGCCCAGGCCGCCGAGCTCGTTCACACCCTGATGGTCGCAATGCGGCCGAGCGCCACGGCCGAAGAGTCCATCCGATCGACCGACCGTCTCCCGAACCTCTCGAAAGGGTTTCGGGACCCCACCCCCGATGCCATCTCCGACGGCAGCGCCACTGAGCATGCTGCCGCTGTGCTGGTCCGTCGGCGATGCCGACCGCTCATGCCGCCTGGCTCCAACCAAGGTCACCGCCCCTCTTTCCAGCCTCACCGAGAACGCGAGGCGTGCCGCCTCGCACACGACGCCGTTCGCTACGGCTTGGGGCTTGCGCGTCGCCTTGACCGATCATGGTCGTTTCGCTACGCTTTGCCCAGGGACATCATGCCGTCCTCGACTTTCGTCGGTTTCCAATTCAGGGATATGTTGCTCCCTTTCACAGACGCATCGATCCGCCACCGTGCGAGCGAAGGAGAAGCGCCTGGCGCATCCGTCGAATAATCTTTCGGAGGAAGATGCGGAGGAACCTGGCACAGCCGCCCGTCCCGCGTTGTTGCGCACGACCGCTCGGCCGCGCTTTGCGGTGCGGGTGTGGCGCACCGTCAACCGCCCGAGACTCGCGCGCGGAGATGGCCACAGGAGGGGAAGCTTGACGAAACGAGAGAAAACCAGGGATTCAGCGGCAGCAAGCGCCGCCACCGTGGGCTACGAAGCGCAGCTCTGGCAAATGGCCGACGCGCTGCGCGGAAGCATGGACGCCGCCGAGTACAAGCACGTCGTCTTGGGCCTCATCTTCCTCAAGTACATCTCCGACGCCTTCGAGGAGCAGCATGCCAGGCTCGAGGCTGAACGCGCTCACGGGGCCGATCCCGAGGACCCGGACGAATACCGCGCCGTCAACATCTTCTGGGTCCCGCCCGAGGCGCGCTGGCAGCACCTGAAGGCCCAGGCCCGTCAGAGCACCATCGGCCGGCTCGTGGACGACGCCATGGCCGGCATCGAGCGCGACAACCCCGCGCTCAAGGGCGTCTTGCCCCGCGACTACGCCCGCCCCGCGCTCGACAAGACGCGCCTCGGCCAGCTCATCGACCTCGTCAGCAACATCAGGGTCGGCGACGAGGCCAGCCGCGCCAAGGACGTGCTCGGCCGCGTCTACGAGTACTTCCTCTCCCAATTCGCGAGCGCCGAAGGCAAGAAGGGCGGCGAGTTCTACACGCCGCGCTGCGTGGTCAAGCTCCTCGTCGAGATGCTCGAGCCGTATCGCGGCCGCGTCTACGACCCCTGCTGCGGCTCCTCGGGCATGTTCGTGCAGTCGGTGGAGTTCATCCGCGCCCACGCCAGCGGCAACGGCAACGGGGGAAAAGCGAAGGCCGACATCTCCATCTACGGCCAGGAGTCGAACTACACGACGTGGCGGCTCGCCAAGATGAACCTCGCCATCCGCGGCATCGAGGGCCAGATCGCGCACGGCGACACCTTCCACAACGACCGCTTCCCGGATCTGAAGGCCGACTTCGTTCTCGCCAATCCGCCGTTCAACGTCTCCGACTGGGGCGGCGAGCGGCTGCGCGAGGACAAGCGCTGGCAGTACGGCGCACCGCCCGCGGGCAACGCCAACTTCGCCTGGGTGCAGCACATCGTGCACCACCTTGCGCCCGCGGGCGTGGCCGGCTTCGTGCTCGCCAACGGCTCGATGTCGTCCAACCAGTCGGGCGAGGGCGAGATCCGCAAGAACCTGATCGAGGCCGACTTGGTGGACTGCATGGTCGCCCTGCCGGGCCAGCTCTTCTATTCGACGCAGATCCCGGCGTGCCTGTGGTTCATTGCCCGCGACCGCAAGAACGGCAAGTTCCGCGACCGCCGCGGCCACGTCCTCTTCATCGACGCCCGCAAGCTCGGCCGCATGGTGGACCGCACCCACCGGGAGCTGACCGACGAGGACATCGCCCGCATCGCCGCCACCTACCACGCCTGGCGCGGCGAAAATGTAGGGGCGGCCCCCTGTGGCCGCCCGGATTCCGGGCAATCACGGAGAGGGCAACCACAGGGGGTTGCCCCTACCTATGCCGACATTCCCGGTTTTTGCAAATCCGCCACCCTGGAGGAGATCCGCAAGCACGGCCACGTGCTCACGCCCGGCCGCTACGTGGGCGCCGAGGCGCAGGAGGACGACGGCGAACCGTTTCACGAGAAGATGGCGCGGCTCGTGGCGCAGCTGCGCGAGCAGCAGGCCGAGGCCGCGAAGCTCGATGCCGCGATTGCCGCCAACCTGAAGGAGTTGGGGTATGGCTAAAATCGTCTTGTTATTAAGCGCTATGACTATTTCGTTTAATAGTGCACGCCCTTATTCAACGATCGTTGCATAGACACCATGCCATGAAGCGCGGCTTGATGGGTCGCTATCAAACGACGGTGATTGGGGGCGAAACCGTTCGGGCGTTCCTTCCGGATCCGCTGCCGCCCCAACCGCCGTTGGAAATGACCGACCGGCGCCAGCGCTTGTTGGAGCGCGCCACCGTTGCCCTGGGCCGGCTGGACAGTGTCAGCCTGCTGCTGCCTGACCCTGATCTCTTCCTGTATGCCTATGTTCGGCGAGAAGCCGTGCTCTCGTCCCAGATCGAGGGCACCCAGTCCACGCTCGACCAGTTGCTGCTCTTCGAACTCGAGGAGGCGCCCGGCGTGCCGTTGGACGATGTGGTGGAAGTGTCGAACTATGTGGCAGCACTCGATCATGGCCTGCGACGGCTCCAGGGGGGCTTTCCGCTTTCCAATCGCCTCATTCGCGAAATGCACGCTGTTTTGCTAACAAGCGGCCGCGGCAGCGAAAAAGCGCCTGGTGAATTCCGCCGCTCGCAAAACTGGATCGGCGGCACTCGCCCCGGCAACGCGCAGTTTGTTCCCCCGCCGCCTGATCAGGTAGAGGACTGCATGGCCGCGCTGGAGCGTTTTCTCCACGATGAGCGCAACCCCTACCCTGCCCTCGTCAAAGCCGCGCTCGTACACCTGCAGTTTGAAACCATCCATCCCTTCCTGGACGGCAACGGCCGCATCGGTCGGCTCCTCATCGCGTTCATCCTGCACCACGAGGAGCTATTGACGCGACCGTTCTTGTATCTGAGCCTCTACTTCAAACAGCACCGCGCCGAATATTACCGCCTGCTCAATGCCGTACGCATCGAGGGCGACTGGGAATCGTGGCTGGACTTCTTTCTCGAAGGCGTAGAGCAAACGGCGGGCAACGCCGTGGACACCGCCAAGCGGCTGCATTCCCTGTTTCAGCGCGACGCGCAGACCATCCAGCAGTCGGGACGAAGTGCTTCCACGATCCTGCGGGTCTTTCAGGTGTTGCGCGAGCGGCCGCTGGTGACGCTCAAGCTTGTCTGCGAACGCACGGGCCTTTCCTTCCCGGCTGCGGGCAAGGCGATGGAAGCGCTGATGACGCTAGGCGTAGCAGGCGAAATCACTGGACGCAAACGCGACCGCATCTTCGCCTACAAACAGTACCTGGCCATCTTGAACGAGGGGACGGAAACGCTATGAAACGTGGTATCGCCAACGAATTGCAGACTGCGAAGCTCGATGCCGCCATCGCCGAGAACCTCGAGGAGCTGGGGTTTTGGAGCGAGTCGCGATGACTCCCGAAACGCTTCGCGTCCTGATCGGCGCGGGCGAGACCCTGGCAGTCGAGTTCAAGGGTGAGGAACGGGCACCGCTCAACGATCGCGACCTCGTCGAGGCCGTCGTGTGCCTGGCCAACCGGGCCGGCGACGAGCCCGCGCGGCTGCTTGTCGGCGTGGAAGACGACGGCCGCATCACCGGGGCGCGACCGCGGCACGGCGACACCACCGACTCGAACAAACTGGCGGCCTTGATCGCTGGCCGCATCCGACCTCCGCTGGAGGTGCGGATCGAGGCGGTCCGCGTCGGTCGTCATTGCGTTCTGGCGATCGAAATCCCTCCGCAACAACACCCGGTCGCCACCGCGGACGGCACGTTTCTGCGCCGCGTGATCGGTGGCGATGGCAAACCCGCCTGCGTGCCGATGGATGCCCATGCCGTGCAGTCCTTGCAAGCCGGGCGGGGGCTTATGGATCCCTCGGCGCAGATCGTCGCCGAGGCGCGTTGGGAAGATCTCGACTCGCTGGAATTCGAGCGCTTCCGCCGCAGCGTGCGCGAGCGGCGCGGCCGCAGCGACGAATCCCTGCTCGACCTGCCCGATCTGGAACTGGCCAAGGCCCTGGGCGTGGTGGACGCCAACGGAACCGTGCGCGGCGTGCGTCTGGCGGCTGTGCTGCTCTTCGGCAAAGAAGACGCGCTGCGCCGCTTTGCGCCCGCCCACGAGACGGCCTTTCAGGTGCTGCGCGGGCTCGACGTGGAGGTCAACGACTTCTTCCGCTGGCCGCTGCTGCGGGTCATGGAGGAGATCGAGGCGCGCATCCGCGCCCGCAACCGCGAGCAGGAGCTGATGGTGGGCCTGCTGCGCGTGGGCGTGCCGGACTACCCCGAGCGCGCCCTGCGAGAAGCGGTGGCCAACGCGCTCATCCACCGCGACTATCTGCGCCTGGGGGCGGTGCATGTCCAGTGGCATCCGGACCGCATCGAGATCAGCAACCCCGGCGGCTTTCCGGAAGGCGTGCGCATGGACAACCTGCTCGTCACCGCGCCGCGCCCGCGCAACCCCTTGCTCGCCGATGCCTTCAAGCGCGCCGGCATCGTCGAGCGCACCGCGCGCGGCATCGACACCATCTTCTACGAGCAGTTGCGCAACGGCCACCCGGCGCCCTCTTACGCGCGCAGCGATGCGACGACGGTCACCCTCGTCATCCCCGGCGGCGAGGCGAATCTCGATTTTGTGCGTCTGCTCGTCACCGAAGGCCAACGGGGGCGTGTCCTGGGCCTGGACGAACTCTTGATCCTCAACGCCTTGTGGCAGGAGCGCAGCCTCACGACCGGCGATGCCGCACACCTGCTGCAGAAGCCGGAGGCGGAGACCCGCGCCACGTTGCATGCCCTGGTGGAAGCGGGCCTTGTCGAAGAGCGCGGGGAGAAGAAGGCCCGCACGTGGCACCTCTCGGCGGCGACCTACCGTCTGCTCGGCGACAAGGCCGGCTACGTCCGCCAGCGCGGCTTCGAGCCGCTGCAACAGGAACAGATGGTGCTGCAATACGTGGAAAAGCACGGGCGGATCACCCGGCGCGAGGCGGCGGAGCTGTGCCGGATCGGCCCATTCCAGGCGACGCGGCTTTTGTCCCGGCTCGTGGACGATAACCGCCTGGTGCGCCATGGTACGCGCAAAGGCGCCTGGTATGAGCGAGGACAAAAGATATGAGCGCGCTCATAAGTTTTGGAGAACCGCTCATATTTATGAGCGCCGTCCATAAAAATGCGCGCGTGTATTTATTTGTGCGACCTGCGTGTTTGTTGGCGGACACACGGCGGCAGCCCGAGGAGGCCGCAAGGCTCGATGCCGCCATTGCCAGGAACCTGAAGGAGCTGGGGTATGGCGGGTGAATGGCGCTCGATCTCCTTCGGGCAGTTGCTAGCGGAGCCTGTCCGCAACGGCATCTACAAGCAGAAGGAGTTCCACGGTCGTGGTGCGAAGATCGTGAACATGGGCGAGCTCTTCGCGCATCCACGACTTCGGGCGGTGCCAATGAAGCGCGTCGAGCTCTCGGATTCCGAGAGCGAGCGATTCACGCTCGCAGAGGGCGATTTGCTCTTCGCGCGACGTTCGCTCGTGGCCGAAGGGGCCGGGAAATGCAGCGTCGTGCTGGACATAGACGAGCCCACCACGTTCGAGTCCTCGATCATTCGTGCGCGGCCTGATCGCACGAAGGCCGATTCGCTCTTCCTCTACTACTTCTTCAACTCAACGTCCGGACTTCATTGCCTCGACACGATTCGGCGCCAGGTAGCAGTTGCCGGGATCACCGGGAGCGACTTGGCCAGGCTCGAATTCACGCTGCCCCCTCTCCCCGAACAACGCGCCATCGCCCACATCCTCGGCACGCTGGACGACAAGATCGAGCTGAACCGGCGCATGAGCGAGACGCTGGAGGCGATGGCGCGGGCGCTGTTCAAGGCGTGGTTCATTGATTTCGATCCCGTGCGGCGAAACGCCGCCCGTGCTCGAAATCAACCCTCACCCGGCGCTGCGCGCCACCCTCTCCCAGAGGGAGAGGGACATTATAGGGGGGGATATGATTTTGCGGGGCTAGTGGAGACTGCGCGGACGCTGCGGGAAAAGCAGACGTCGGCTGAGGCGATCTTCTGGGAACTCGTCCGCAACCGGCGCTTTCTGAATCTGAAGTTCAGGCGACAGCACCAGCTCGGAGACTACGTCGTCGACTTCTACTGTCATGAACACAGACTAGTCGTGGAGCTGGACGGTGGCGTGCATGGAGATCGGAAAAAAAAGGACCAGAAGCGGGACGCATGGATGCAAGCCCAAGGCTTCAAGGTCTTACGCTTCCCCAACGAGCAACTACTCGACGATCCACTCTTGGTGCTGTCTGCCATTGCCGAAGTGGTCAAAGGCAGCGCCTCGCACCCTCTCCCCCTGGGAGAGGGCTGGGGTGAGGGTGTGGTCGAAAGCATGGCTTTCGACCACTTGTTCCCCGCCCGCCTCGTCGACTCCGAACTCGGCGAGATTCCGGAGGGGTGGGAGGTCAAGCCCATCGGAGACTTGGCGGAAGTTGTCGGTGGGAGCACCCCGAAGACCGAGCGCGCTGAGTATTGGGAGGCAGGCACGCATCACTGGGTTACGCCGAAGGACTTGTCGGGGCTTTCGATGCCGGTGCTGCTCGACACCGAACGAAAGATCACCGACGCCGGCTTGGCACAGATCAGTTCCGGTTTGCTCCCGAGCGGAACTGTTCTTCTCTCATCGCGCGCACCAATCGGCTACCTGGCAATTGCCGAAGTACCGGTAGCAATCAATCAGGGCTTCATCGCGATGAAGCCGCGTCCGGGCACATCAAACCTCTTTCTGCTGCGATGGGCCAGCGCGGCACACGAAGATATTGTCAGTCACGCCAACGGCTCGACGTTCTTGGAGATCAGCAAGTCAAGCTTCAGGCCCATTCGCACTGTTGCGCCCGCCACATGCGCGATGCACGCCTTCGATCGCGTGTCACGACCGATGTATCGGAAGGTAGTCGAGCACGAGCGGGAATCCCGCACCCTCGCCGCCCTGCGCGACACCCTGCTGCCCAAGCTCATCTCGGGCGAGTTGCGGGTGAAGGACGCGGAGAAGTTCATCGGGAGGATCGCGTGAGCTTGATTTCGAAGATCACGCGTTTGAAGCACCCCGGTGTGCTGCGTGACTTTAGCTGGCCTGCTGAGCTCCCCACCTTTGGCCGCTTCAACTTGATTTACGGCTGGAACGGCTCGGGGAAGACGACGTTGAGTCGCGTCTTCCGCGCGATTGAAAAGCGCGTCGCCTATGCCCCAGGCGAGGCAACGCTGTGTATCGACGGGCACCAAGTCGCAGGGCAGGATTTCCCCGAGACGACGGTGCCCGTGCGGGTTTTCAATCGCGATTTCGTCAGCGAAACCGTCTTTCCCGTCGGTGGCGGCGACGTGCCTCCGATCTTCGTGTTGGGGGCGGAAAGCGTCGAGAAGCAGAAGGACATAGAACGTCTCAAGGGCCGCCGCGCTACGGCGCAATCGAAGCTGGACTCGGCGCGCTCCACGAAGCAGAAAGCGGATAGGGACTTTGCGCAGTTCTGCATCGACCGCGCCCGGGTCATCAAGGACACGCTCCGCTCCAGCGGCCAGAACCCGTACAACAACTACAACAAGTCCGATTTCCAGCGCGACACACAAGAGATGGACACGGCCGGTGGCGGCGCTGCCCGTCGTCTCAGTGACGCGGAGCGCGAGAGGCTGCTCACGCAAATTCGGACGACTCCAAAGCCTCAGGTGCCAGAGGTGGACTACACACTGCCGGATTTCAAGGAGATCGTCGCCAGTCTGGCGGAACTCCTCGGGACCACAGTCGTTTCCGAAGTGCTTGAAGCACTGAAGAATGATCCCACGCTCGCCGAGTGGACCCGGGAAGGTCTGAAGTTACACCGAGATCGGAAGGCCGAGCGATGCCTATTCTGTGAACAGCAGTTGCCGCAGGATCGGTTGGCTGCCCTGGAGGCGCATTTCAGCGCTCGGTATGAACAGTTCATGCAGCGCTTGGATGGGCTCATCGGAAGGCTACAGGCGTCGTCAAAGAAGGCTGCCCAATTCCGACTGCCGAACAAGGCAGAGCTTTACGACGACCTCGGACAAGAGTTTGAGATTGCGGAGACCGGACTAAGGGAAACCCTCGGCGCGGCACGGTGCTTTCTCGATGCCGCAGCGCAAGCGTTGACGGACAAGAAGCGTCGGGCTTTTGAACCTCTCGAGTTGGAGCTTCAGGCACCGCCAGTGGACGCCGATGCGGTCGAGAAGCTGAACGCAGTTGTCCGCAAGCACAACCAGGCGTGCGACGATTTCCAGAGCCGGGTCACTTCGGCTCGCGAACGGCTGGCCCTCGACATGATCGCAGAGGCACTGGCAGACTTCGTTCGCCTCAGGGACGCCGAACAGCAAGCTGGGGACGATGAGAAATCAACCGAACGTGAGGTTCAGCGCCTGGATGATGAAATCACCCGGTTGGAACGGGAAATCGTCGAGCATCGCCAGCCGGCCGATGAGCTGAACGAAGAGCTCCGCAAGTACCTCGGGCACGACGAGCTGCGCCTGGACGTCAAGGATACCGGTTACACGATTACGCGCGGCGGGGAGCCGGCATTGGCTCTGAGTGAGGGCGAAATGACTGCGATCGCCCTTTTGTACTTCCTGAAGTCTCTCCGTGACAGGAGCTTTGATCTTCGCAACGGCGTCGTCGTGCTCGATGATCCGGTGTCGAGCCTCGACGCCAACGCACTGTACCTCGCATTCGGCTTTATACGCGAGCGCACGAAGGATGCGGGGCAATTACTCATCCTGACGCACAACTTCTCCCTATTCCGACAAGTTCGGAACTGGTTCCACCATCTGAAAGGACAGAATAGGAGAGATATCAACCAGCGACCGGCACGGTTCTACATGCTTGACTGCGTGCACGGCCAAGATGGCCGTTGCGCTCGGATTCGGTGGCTTGACCCTCTGCTAGAGCAGTACGATTCGGAGTACCACTACCTGTTCGCCCGCGTTTATCGAGCGGCGACCGAAACGGGACCGACGCGCCTGGAGGAGAACTACGTCCTTCCCAACATGGCCCGGCGCATGCTGGAAGCGTTCCTTGCGTTTCGTCAACCGCAGGTCTCCGGCGAGTTGTGGCAGAAAGTCCAGGCAGTGCCATTCGACGAGGCCAAGAAACTGCGGATTCTCCGATTCCTGCACACCCATTCCCACAGCAGCGCCGTGGGAGAAGCAGAGCACGACCCGTCCCTTCTGGCTGAAGGCGCAGCGGTGCTGAAGGACCTTTTAGAGCTGATCAAATTGCAAGATGACGCTCACTACTCGGCGATGGTCCAGCTTGTGGCCTCGTCGCCAGATGCCGGGGAGCATGAAGGCGAGGTATCTACGGTATGACCACGGGGCGACTAACCGAGTCGGATGTCGAAGACGCCACCCTCGCCTGGCTGGAAGCCAGCGGCTGGCGCATCGCGCACGGCCCCGACATCGCGCCGGATCAGCCCCTCGCCGAGCGGCGCGATTACGGCGAGGTGGTGCTGGCGCAGCGCCTGCGCGACGCGCTCGCCCGGCTCAATCCTGAGCTTCCCGCCGAGGCGCTGGAGGATGCCTTCCGCAAGCTCACGCGGCTGGGTTTGGACATTGGTGGCGCGGACCTCATCCAGCGCAACCGCGCCCTGCACCGGCTGCTGGTGAACGGGGTGACTGTCGAGTACCGCACCCGCGACGGAACGATCCGCGGCGCGCAGGCGCGGGTCATCGACTTCGACGCGCCCGACGGCAACGACTGGCTGGCGGTCAACCAGTTCACTGTGGCCGAGAACAAGCACAGCCGCCGGCCCGACGTGGTGCTGTTCGTCAATGGGCTGCCGCTCGCGGTGATCGAACTCAAGAATGCCGCCGACGAGAACGCCACGATCTGGACGGCCTTCCAGCAGCTTCAGACCTACCAGGCGGAAATCCCCGCGATCTTCTCGACGAACGGCGTGCTGGTCGTCTCCGACGGCGTCGAGGCGCGCGTCGGGGTACTCGGCGCCGGGCGCGAGTGGTTCAAGCCCTGGCGCACGATCGCGGGCGAGCGGCTCGCCGACAGCCACATGCCCGAGCTGCAGGTGGTGATCGAGGGGGTGTTCGCGCCACGGCGCTTTCTCGACCTGGTGCGCGATTTCATCGTCTTCGAGGACGACGGCAGCGGGCGCCTCGTGAAGAAGATGGCGGGCTACCACCAGTTCCACGCGGTGCAGGTGGCCGTGGCCGAGACGCTGCGCGCGGCGGAGCTCGCCCGTGCGGGTCGGGTGGCCGAGGAGACGGGGCGCTACGAAGCGGGGCGCCAGCCCGGCGGCAAGTCCGGTGACCGGCGCGTGGGCGTGGTGTGGCACACGCAGGGTTCAGGCAAGAGCCTGACGATGGCGTTCTACGCCGGGCGCATCATCCGCGAGCCGGGGATGGAGAACCCGACGCTCGTCGTGCTCACCGACCGCAACGACCTCGACGACCAGCTCTTCGGCACGTTCTCGCGCTGCCAGGACCTCTTGCGCCAGCCACCCGTGCAGGCCGAATCGCGGGCACACCTGCGCCAGTTGCTCTCAGTGGCGGCGGGCGGCGTGGTCTTCACCACCATCCAGAAGTTCATGCCGCCGATGGCGACACCCTCACCCCAGCCCTCTCCCAGTGGGAGAGGGGGGAGCGAAGCGGAGGGTGAGGGTGACTGGCGAATGCCAGTCTTGTCCGACCGGCGCAACATCGTGGTCATCGCCGACGAGGCGCATCGCAGCCAGTACGACTTCATCGACGGCTTCGCGCGCCACATGCGCGACGCCCTGCCGCACGCCTCGTTCATCGGCTTCACCGGCACGCCGATCGAACTCGCGGATGCCAACACGCGGGCGGTGTTCGGCGATTACATCAGCGTCTACGACATCCAGCGCGCGGTGCAGGACGGCGCGACGGTGCCGATCTATTACGAGAGCCGGCTCGCGAAGCTCGCGCTGGATGAAACCGAGCGGCCGAAGATCGACCCGGACTTCGAGGAGGCCACCGAGGGCGAAGAGGTCGAGCGCAAGGAGCGCCTCAAGACCAAGTGGGCGCAGCTCGAGGCGGTGGTCGGCGCGCAGAAGCGGCTCGAACTCGTGGCGCGCGACATCGTCGAGCACTTCGAGCGGCGCCTGGAAGCGATGGACGGCAAGGCGATGGTCGTCTGCATGAGCCGCCGCATCTGTGTGGAGCTCTACCGGGAGCTGGTGAAGCTCCGTCCCACCTGGGCGGACGAGGACGACGCCCGCGGCGCGATCAAGGTGGTGATGACCGGCTCCGCCTCCGATCCGCCGGACTGGCAGCCGCACATCCGCAACAAGCCGCGGCGCGAGGCGCTCGCCAAGCGCTTCCGCGACGCCGCCGACCCGCTGCGCCTCGTGCTGGTGCGCGACATGTGGCTCACGGGTTTCGATTGCCCGAGCCTGCACACGATGTACGTGGACAAGCCCATGCGCGGCCACGGGCTGATGCAGGCGATCGCGCGCGTCAACCGCGTCTTCCGCGACAAGCCCGGCGGGTTGGTGGTGGACTATCTGGGCCTCGCCCATGAGCTGAAGGCCGCGCTCGCCACCTACACAGAAAGCGGCGGCACCGGCCGCACGGCGCTCGATCAGGAAGAGGCGGTCGCGCTCATGCTGGAAAAGTACGAGGTGTGCTGCGGCCTCTTCCACGCCTTCGACCGGTCGCGCTGGAAGACGGGGACACCGCAGGAGCGCCTGGCGCTGCTGCCTGCCGCGCAGGAGCACGTCCTCGCGCAGGAGAACGGCAAGGACCGCTTTTTGCGCGCGGTGCGCGAGCTGTCGCAGGCGTTTGCTTTGGCCGTACCACACGAGGAGGCCTTGCGCATCCGCGACGACGTGGCCTTCTTCCAGGCGGTGCAGGCCGTGCTCGCCAAGCGCGCGCCGAATGAGGCGCGGCCGGAGGAAGAGCTCGACCAGGCCGTGCGCCAGATCATCTCCCGCGCGGTCGCCCCCGAAGGCGTGGTGGACATCTTCGCGGCGGCGGGGCTTGCGAAGCCCGACATCTCGATCCTCTCCGACGAGTTCCTGGCCGAGGTGCACGGGATGCCGCAGCGCAACCTCGCCGTCGAGCTGCTGCAGAAGCTGCTCAAGGGCGAGATCGCCACGCGCCGCCGCAAGAACGTCGTGCAGGCGCGCTCGTTTGCCGAGATGCTGGAGCAGACGATCCGCCGCTACCAGAACCGCGCGATCGAGGCCGCGCAGGTGATCGAGGAGCTGATCGCGTTGGCGAAGGAGATGCGCGAGGCGAACGCGCGCGGGGAGGCGCTCGGCCTGACCGAGGACGAGCTGGCGTTCTACGACGCGCTCGAGACGAACGATAGCGCGGTGAAGGTCCTGGGAGACGCGACCTTACGGGCGATCGCCCGCGAGCTGGTCGAGACGGTGCGCAAGAACGTCACGATCGACTGGACGCTGCGCGAGAACGTGCGCGCGCAACTGCGCGTGCTCGTCAAGCGCATCCTGCGCAAGCACGGCTATCCGCCCGACAAGCAGGAGAAAGCGACGCAGACGGTGCTGGAGCAGGCCGAGCTCCTGTCCGCCGAATGGGCGACCGCATGACTGGGGGCGTCCCATAACGAACTGCAGCGGACGGTGCGGCGCGCCGCCGCTGATGCCGAGCGTCTGGCAAGCTTTGGAGCGCACACATGCGATGGAACACGTTCTTGAACGCTCCGGTGGCCTGCCCCCGTTTTCTGGTCCACCCATGATGAGAGATTTCCTGAATGGAGAGGTTGGGGTTGTGCGACGAGCTGGCCGGAGCGTGGAGGGGGAGGCGCGGAGCCCAGCTCAGCAATTGGTTTTGTCAGGTATCTGTCGGCCCGGGCTTCGTGTGGGCCGTGTCTGGTTCTGCTCGCGCCTCCACTCCTCGATCCTCGTCCCGGCATCGTCCACGCCACGGCACCAATCCTCGTTCAGACACTCGTCGCGCCTGCGGCCGATGAAACTCCCGAGAAAACGTTCTGCATCGGGCGGCCCGGCTGGAGGTGCCGAACCTCGCCACCGTTGACCTCAGCCCAACGAGAGAAGATCGCACTCGGGAACTCCGGCCCGTTGTCGACGACGCTCGCCTCGGGCCGGCGGTCCGTGCCTTCGCGATGGCCCCGCACACGCACCGCTCGCGCGGCCGGCAGCGAGGTCCCATCGAGAGCTGAGTTGTCTGCCGCACTCTGGCAGGGACGAGCATCCGAACGACGAGGAGAGGCGCTGGTCGAACTCGGCCGGATCATCTCCGATCCGCAGCAACACTGGCAGAGTTGAAGCAGACGCTGCCTTACGCGATCTGACCGGGTTCGATGCGAGGTGGTTGTGGTCGCTGCCCGCCCCCGGCCGTGATCGAGCCGCGAAGCGCTGGCCGCCGCGCGTGCATCGTGACCCTTCTGTGCGCGATCTCCCCGAGCTTTCGTGACGAAACCGTCCTCGATCGCCGATGACCGCGACCACCCTTGGCCCAAGGTGAGGGGGCACGTCCCGAGACGCCCCCGGCGGTGGAGTCGATTGCGCGATGTGAAGTGAGCGGGACGGCGCGCTGCGGGACACGCGCGCCCATCTCCGCGCATCCCACCGCACCACCAACCCCTGTCCGGAATCCGCCCCCGTTACCACACTTCTCCCCGTTTGTCATCACCCAAATGGGCGATGACAGCACCCCGCCGTGAGCCCTATCACTGTTCCACGACATCCTGGGGGTCCCGTGGCATCGCCCGACGTGGGCACACGCCGTATCGCCAGCGCCGCACCGCGCAAGAGGAGCACCTGACCATGCCACCGCTCCCCGCCGGCAAAGGCCAACATCGCGTCTACACGATCAGGCCCGCCAACCCGAGCGACACCGCGAAGCTCACCGCCGGCAACCACTACGTCGGTGTCGACGCCGTGGCGTGGTACCTCAACAAGGAAAGCACCTGGTTCGCTGACCGCATGGCCTCCGGCACCCTCAAGGTGCAGCTCGCCGACGGCCGCGAGAGCTACGAGGTCGCCCTCGGCACGTTCGAGCTGTCGGGCGGGGGCACCATCGCTCCCGTGTTCGACAAGCCCGTCGTCCCCGATCGCAACTACCGCGGCGGTGTGCTCACTTTCACCGCCAGCCTCACGGCGCTGCGCAAGGACACCGCCCTCGCCGCCCTGCTACGCAGCGCCTCGCGCGCCAGCCTCGGCGTCGCCGCCGGCATGGTCGCCACCGCCACCGTGGCCGGCCCCGCGGCCCTGCTCGCCACCGCCGGCGCCGACCTCATCCAGGGCGTCACCGGCCTGCTCGCCAACGGCCCCAACCGCGAGCCCATCTTCGACTTCAGCGGCCTCGAAGCCAACCTGCGCCCCGAGCAGGTCATCGGCCCCGAGCTCTACCTCCTGTTCCACCGCGGCTCCCCTCTCGACGAAAGCCGCCTGGAGGTGCGCGTCGAGGGGCTGTCCACCTTCCCCCTGCACGCCGGCGCGCCGCTCCAAGATGGCGCCTGGCTGCTGCTGCGCGTGCGACGCGGCGGCGCGGGTGGTCTGCCGGAACCTGCGCGCCTTCTTCGCCCGCAGCCCGTCCTGCCGCATCAACCGCGCCACTCGCGTCTGCCCGCACCGGATGCCCTGAGCTCGCAGCTCCCGTTGCATCCGTGCTCGGCCGTATGTCTCACGGCTGGCTCGAAACACCGCCCGGCTCTCCACGCCCAACCGCCGGTTCTCTCGCTCCCGCACCGAGACCGGCCGCTGCCTCCACCGGTAGTACCCACTGGCAGAGACATCCAGGGCCGTGCACATGATGCGGACCGGGTGCACCTCGCGGTTCTCCTCGATGAACACGAACTTCATCAGTCTTCCTCAAAGACGATCCCCAGCGCTTTCTTTAGAATGTCTCGCTCCATGGTCACCCGCCGCACCTGCCGCTGCAGTCGCCGCACTTCCTCCTCCCGCTCCACCAGCCGCCCGCTCCCAGGAAACGCTGAGCCCCCATCCTGCTCCACCTGCCGCTTCCATCGCCGCAGCATGTCCGGCCGAATCCCCAGCTCCCGCGACACCTCCTCGATCCTGGCCCCGCTTTCTTTCACCAGTCTCACCGCATCCGCCTTGAACTCCCGACTGGATCCCCATCTGAACACCCCTCCCCTCTACGGGCTTCTTTCAGTGTCCACTATTTCGAGGCAGGTTCAGGCGAGCGCGGTGTACTGCGAGCCCTGGTCGGAGTGGTGGATCACGTCTTTCGGCCGACGCTGCCAGATCGCCATGTTGAGGGCCTCGAGAACCAGCTCGGTACGGAGGTGATTTTGCATGGCCCAGCCGACGATGCGGCGGCTCCAGGCGTCCATGACCACGGCCAGGGAGACGAAGCCCATCCATGTGGCGATGTAGGTGATGTCGGCGACCCACAGGCGATCGGGGCCTTGTGCCTTGAAGTTCCTCTCGACCAGATCAGGCGCCGGGCGGGCGTCGGGACGACGACGCGTGGTCGTGCACTCTCTGCGCCGGCTCACGCCTTCCAGACCCAGCGCGCGCAGCAACCGTGCGATCCGCTTGCGACCGACGCGCACGCCCTCCTCGGCGAGCTCGGCGTGGATTCTCGGGGTGCCATAGGTGCCTCGCGATCGCTGGTGGATCGCCCGAATCCTATCGCACAGGACGTCGTCATGGCGCGCTCGCCGCGATGGGCGCCGCTTCGACCACGCGTAGGAGCCACTGGGGGAGACACCCAGCACGCGGCACAGCGTGGTCACGGGGTAGTTGGCCTGGCGCACCTTCACGAACCCGAAGACTTCGGCGGTACCGAGTCGGTCTCCCGAGCGAACCAGGCCGCGGCTTTTGCCAGGATCTCGCGCTCCATCTTCAGCTGGCGGTTCTCCCGACGCAGCCGCTTCAGCTCGTCCCGCTCGACGGTCGTCAAGCCGTCCTCCCGACGCCCCTCGTCGAGATCGGCGTGTTTGACCCAGTTGCGGATCGCCTGCGCCGACGGCTCAAACTCCCGTGCAAGCTCCTCAGGCGTCCGCCCGGCGCGCACAAGCTCGATCATCTGCCGCCGATACTCCGGCGGGTACGCTGGTCGTGTCCGTGGCATCTCCTCACCTCGCGATGTCCTGCGCCGTGGCCTGTGGAGTTGAGGAAAACGGGGCCCCTTCCCCGTTTCCCACACCCCCCACAGACCCTACGGCGACAAACCTGTCCTACTGTCCACCGAAACGCGGCAGGCTCATTACAAGTAACTCGTCGTCGCCATCGCAGCCTCCTGTCGTTCTCTTCCAAAACCGAAAGTATGACTACCCTGGCGGCGACGCTTCGTCTACCCCACGATTTGCCGGATTAACCTCAAAAACAGCGGTAGTGAAGACTTTCGCGCCCTATCTCTCCGGGCCTCGGGGAGAGAAAGCCTTGGGCGGGGCGAGCTACACTTGTCCTGCACGGGCAGGTCTTCCCCCCGACTTGGCTGCCCGAGAGAAGGGCATGAGGGTAACAGCCGTTGCCTCAATTTACGAGTCGCCACCCGCCCGGGCTGACGCCAATGGGTGGAAGGAAACCGGCATATGTAGGGAAGCGGTGCGGCATCCCCCCCAGCGGTCACCGATTGTGAACGCCGCAGCTTCCGGGCGGGGACGAGCTCTCGCTTGGGTGGTGGTGGCCGCCCTGACGACGCTTTCCCCCTGCCCTGCCGTGGCAGAAGCCATCTCAGTGGGCTCCGGGCGTTTTGCCGCCCAGGCCCCAGAGTGGTTATCCCTGCGGGTTTTCGACAGTGCCCGCGGTCTGCCCCAGAACTCGGTCCTGGCTTTGGCCCAGGACAGCCGGGGGGTGTTGTACGTCGGCACCGAAGCCGGGCTAGCGCGTTACGACGGCGTGGAGTGGCAAGCCATCGAACTTCCCTCCAACGCAAACTGCGGCGCGGTCGGCGCCCTCGCTGCCCTCCCGGACGGGAGCCTGCTCATTGGCACCTTCGCCTGCGGGCTGTGCCACCTTCCTGAGGGGAGGATGACCGCGAACCACGTCGGCCTGTCCGCTGATAACCCGACCGTCTTTGCCATCCAGCCGGTCGGTGAAGCGGAGGCTCTGGTGGGTACGCGCGCCGGCCTGTTCCGGTGCGGCCTTTCGGCCTGTGCGCCGGTGTCGCTGGTACAGGGGAAGACGATGCGTTCCCTTCGACTGGAACGCCAGGGCGCGGAGGAGGTGCTCTGGGTGGGGATCGAGGGAGAAGGCCTACGGCAGATCGAAGGTATTCTCGGCGAGGCCCCCCGCTGGTCGGAGGTTTGGCTGACGCGCGGCGAGGGATTACCGAACAACGTGGTGCTCGCCCTCCACCGCTCCGCTGTGGGCGACCCTCGCCACCTGTGGATCGGCACCGGGCGCGGGGTGGCCCGGTGGGACGGCAACCGGTTGAGCGCTTGGTCTTCCAGCGAGCCACCAAAGGGGATGGTGTGGGCCTTCGCAGACGGCGAGGACCGGCTAGGCAACCCCGTTCTGTACGCTGCCCTACGGCCCGGAGGGTTGCTGGAGATCGATGCCCGAGGATGTTGGCGCCTGCACGGTACCGCCGCCGGTTTGCCCGACGATTCGGCTTTGGCCCTCCTGGCCGATCGTGGCCGGGCGGCCCTGTGGATTGGGACCGTGAGCGGCGGTCTCGCCCGCATGGAGCCCGACCGCTGGGCGACCTTGGACGAACGCGTCGGCCTGCCTGACCGCGCCATCGTCGGGGTGGGGCTGCTGCCCGACCGCAAGGGCCATGACCGGCTCGGGGTAGGCACCAGCCGGGGGGCGGTGGTATGGCAAGACAATCAGTTTGCGCCCTTACTCCCACCGGCCCTGAGGTTTCGCCGCGTGCACGCCGTGGCCGTGCTGGCTGACGGCAGCCGCTGGGTGGCCACTGAACGGGGGGTGCTGGTCCTCGACGACGCCGGGGTGCGCAGCGAGCTCACCGTGGACAACTCAGCTTTGCCCGCCGTGTGGGTGTACGACCTGGTGCGCCGACGAGACGCCGCCGGCGCGGAAGAGGTCTGGATCGCCACCGGGCATGGGTTGGCCCGCTGGCGGGCTGACCGTGGCGTGGAACTTTGGCGGGGTTTCGGCGACCAACTGGCTGGTGCACCGGTGCGGGGTCTGGCCGTGGCGGACGCTCGCGCGGGGCCGGGGGAAACGCTGTGGGTGGCTCAGGGAGATCGATTGTTCGAACTGCGCCCCGAAGGGCTACGGGACCACCACGCTTGCCTGGGTAGTGCGCCCGTGGAGGATCTCGCCGCCGACGCCGAGCAGGTGTGGGTGGTCACCCGACTCCGGGTATTCACGGTCGATCCAAACGGGCGCTGCACGGACGTGAACCTACCCCGGGCCGCCGGGCAGTTCACCCACGTAGCCGTCTCCCGCACCCATGTGCACGTTTTCGGCACCCAGGGCGCCTGGCGACTGGCTCGCGATGGCGGCCCGCCGGTCCACTTGGACATCGCCGACGGTCTGCTGACCCGCGAGCTGGCCCAGGGCAACACCGTGGTGGTGGACGGCACCGGGCGCGTCTTCGCCGGGACCACGGCCGGTCTCGCCGTCTGGACGCCGGTGTCGGTCCGTCCCCCGCAGGTGAAGCCGGCCCTGCTGCTGGAGGCGCGGCGCCTCGGCGACCCCGACGAGCCGCTGGCCGATGGCAGCCGTTTACCCGCCGCTGCCGCGGACGTTCGTTTCCGCTTCCGCCTCATCGACTACGCTCGCGAGCACCGTATCGCGTACCAGGTTCAGCTGGAGGGGCTCGAGGTCGGACCCCGTCCGTGGAGCCGGGACAGCCAGCTGGATTACCAGCGCCTGCCCCCGGGGGTCTACCGGTTGGTGGTGCGCGCCCGGGATGCGGACGGCGGCCTGCACGGACCGGCAACCTTTTCCCTCACCGTGATGGCCCCAGCCTGGCAGCACCCATGGGCGCTGGTGGGTTACGCCTTTGCCCTGGTGTTGGTCGGCGTTGGGCTCGGCTTTGGGCGGGTGCGGATGTTGCGGGCTCGGGCCGCGGCGTTGGAGAACCTGGTTCATGACCGCACCCGAGAGCTGGCGGAAGCCAATGCGCGACTGGCCGAAGCGGCCCTCACGGACGCCCTGACCACCCTGCGCAACCGGCGTTTTTTAATGTTGGAGCTTCCTGAGGAGGTGGAGCGCTGCCTACGCCGGGTGGTGATGGGCCAGGCGGACGCTGATCTGCTCCTGATCCTGTTAGACATCGATCACTTCAAGGCCGTCAACGATCGATATGGGCACGAAGCCGGTGACCGAGTCCTGATGGCGGTCGCCCGGCGCCTGAAAGGCGTAGTGCGGGAGGGGGACTTCGCCCTGCGTTGGGGGGGCGAAGAGTTCCTGCTGGTGCTGCGCGACTTCGACCGCCGTGGGGCAGCAATGTTTCTCCCCCGCCTGCTCGCAGCGGTCGCTGGACCGGTGGAGGTGGGGGACGGAGTCACCGTGGCGATCACCGTCTCGGCTGGTGCCGTGGCTTTCCCCCTCATCCGCACCAACCCCCGGGCGTTGCCCTTTCAGACGGCCCTGCGGGTAGCGGATGTGGCTCTCTACCGGGCGAAAGAGGGAGGGCGCGACCAGGCCATCCTGGCCGTTTGGGACGAACACGCTCCGACGGACAGCCTGGGGCTACAGGTGAGGGAATACACTTTTCACCGCGGAGTTGAGCCGCAACAGGATTAGTTGGATACGGTCGCGGCCGGACGCCTTCGGCACCCAGCAGGAGGAAACGGCCCTCCGAGTCGGACCAGATAGGGCGCTCCGCAAGGCCGATGCGGCTCATAAAGCGGTAAAGACAAAGAGGATCAGATGACTTGGTCGGTTGAGCTTGAGCCCGCCGCGGCCAAGTTCATAGGCAAGCTTGACGAGCATTTGCGAAAACGGATTGAGGAACGATTGTGGCGCCTTGGCGATGACCCCGTTCCAAGCGATGCAAAGTTCTTGGGACGCGATCCGGCCGGTGAGAAGTTTTATCGTTACAGGATACGCGATTACCGGGCTCTTTACAGGCTTAAAGACTCGGAACAACTGGTTCACGTGGCAACAATAGACAAGCGACCTCGCGTCTATCAATAGCCATTGCAGGTTTCTATCAGTCCTTGTCTTATGTTTGCGCTCCCGTCGTCGCAGTCGTCGTCCTCCACGCATTGGACGCTTTGCGTGCAGCTTCCCCAAGAGCACAGGTTGTTGCACGTTCTTATCTTCGGGGGGTTGTCGCTGCATGGTTCTGTGCTTCCCGGCGAGCAGCTGATAGTGGCGACGCACACGCCCGAAGGAGCGCCGCAACAGGCGCCTGATTGACATTGATGGTCGCTATTGCATGAAGCTCCGTTGCAGAGTAAGCAGTCTTGTGGGCAATTAGCGCATGTTTCACTTCCTGCGGCATAGCAGAATCCGTCATTGCATCCGAAGCAATCGCTGCACTCGGGTACTGACTGCGCTTCATCAATACCATCGCAATGAGAGTCGTAATCGCAAACGAATGGGGCCATTACTTCTTGTGAAGTAAATACAGCGAAAAGCAGCAATAAGCTCACTAGTCCTGCCCACCTCCGCCTCATAGGACCATCTTCGACAAACCGCTATTTAAATATTGCGTGCAACTACGTGCGATCTTGTGAGTTCCACGTTGGGTTGTGGTTCGGGTCAGGGACACCTCCCGGCTGACCCCCGTATCGCTCAGGGTGTTGTCTGACGATAGCGGCAAGGAACGGCCTTATGACCTCGGCCCGTATCTCTTCCATACGGCCAGGCTGGCTTACGTAGAATGGGGTGATGCCGCCAGAGGCCATTGCGAAGGCTATCCCGTGTTTTGTCAGTAGCGGATTGTTCTGGTAGTTTAGGTTGTCCCAGGCGTGGTCGATTTCACCATTTGTCGGGTTTCCATCATAGAAATTCGATATGAAGTTTTCTATGTCTGTCGCCGTCCATTCGGGCGGCACGCCATCCGTTCCTGCTAATTTCCGGCTCAGAGTTGATTTGTAGCCATCTACTCCACACGTCTCATTCCAGAGGCAGAGATTTTCCCAGTCGCTTAACCATATAGTCTGGAGAGGTTCTGAAGTCGTTTCGAAGAGCCATTTTGCCACATATGCCTCTGCCGGGTCTATTTTTACTGTTCTGTCTATTGTTTGTGCTATTATTAGTCTTGGGTCGTTTGTTCCTGCTGCCGTGTTG
>DAOOJE010000023.1:0-62394 GCA_035384965.1 Thermoanaerobaculaceae bacterium | reverse complement strand
CCCTCCCTATCACGCTCCTAACGCTCAGCCTTCCAGTCACGGTGACGGAGCCCTGATGCGCGCGGCGCCTTAAGGGTATCCAGTGGCGGGAGGTGAAAATGCGGGTTTGTCTCGTCGAGCTCGACGCCGACCACCCGGGGTTCCGCGACCCCGAGTACCGGGGGCGACGCAACCACATCGCGGCGCTCGCCGCCGAGGCGGCCGAGCGCGGCGAGCCGTGCCGGGTCGATTACACCGCCAGGGAAACCGCGACCTGGACCACGGCGTTCGACGCTCTCACCACCCTCTACCCCACCCTCGCCTGCCGCGAGCACGAGGCGGGGCTCGCCCTGCTGGGCTTTCGCCGCGACTCAATCCCCCAGCTCGCCGACGTGAGCCGCCTGCTCGAGCGCCGCACCGGCTTCCGGCTTCAGGCCGTGGCCGGGCTCGTGTCCCCGCGCGAGTTTCTCAACTCACTGGCCAGTCGCGTGTTCTGTGCCACGCAGTACATCCGGCACCACTCCCGGCCGCTGTACACCCCCGAGCCCGACGTCGTGCACGAACTCATGGGGCACGCGCCAATGCTGGCCGACCCCGAGCTCGCCGAGCTCACCGAGCAGCTCGGGCGGGCGTCGCTGGGTGCGGACGACACCCAGGTGCGCCGGCTCGCCACCCTGTACTGGTTCACGGTCGAGTACGGCGTCGTGCTCCAGGACGGCCGGCCACGCGCTTACGGCGCCGGCCTGTTGTCGAGTTTCGGCGAGCTCGGCCAGGCGCTCGACGGCAACGTCGAGATCCGGCCGTTCGACCCCGCCACGGCGCAGGACACCCCGTACCCGATCACCACCTACCAGCCGCTGCTCTGGAGCGTCGGCTCGATCCGCGAGGGGTTCGCCTCGATCGCCGCCTGGTGCCGCACCGAGGGGCTCTCGACGTAGCGAGTCGCCGGCCTGCCACGCCGCCGTCCCGCGGCGGGATATCCGTGTCGCGTTCTGGTGGCTTTTGCCAGCCTTCTCGCCGCGCAGGCCCCGGGCTCGGCCTCAGTCGACTCCGGGAGCCCGATCGGTGGGGTTCTCGCTGCTGTCGATCTGCCAGGGCGATCTCGACGCGCCCGCCCGCCGCGACCACGGAGCTGGCGAGACGCTGAAGCTGGATGAGCGCGAGCACCTTCTCCTCGACGCTCAGGCTCGTCAGGGCCACCTGGCGCCGACTCATGGCGGCGAACACAGCCTGCGCCGCGTTCAAGACGGGCTCAAGCCCCCTCACGTCTCCCGGCGAGCACCCGCCAGGTTTCGACGAGGGCGTGGCGCCTCAAGAGTGCGTGGAGGCGTGCGGTGTCGGGTGGCCTCTGCTCGAGCAGCGACGCGAGGCGCTCGCGATCCTTCGGGCGGCCTGTCTGGGTCATGACGGCCTGCAGGTGGTCATACCCCACGACCCGGGCCGGCGCGTCGCCGATTGCGTAGCCCCGGATCACGCCCTCGCGCTCGAGCTGGTTCAGGACCTCGATCGTTCGCTCCCTGACCTCGCGTCAACTCGTGCCACGCTCCCATCATGCCTCGTGAGGACCCCAGCGACGGCAATCGGGGGCCGATCGGGGACCGCTCCCGCGTCCAACCACCACCCGCGCAAGCGCCTCCAACGGCGGGGGCGCGCGTGAAGAAGACCTTCAGCTCTCGGCCGGGCGGGTGACCGGCCGCGCGCTACTCCCCGTACAGCACGAACGCGGCCCAGTAGTAGGGCGAGTGCCACTTCGAGCTGGCTGCCATCTCCAGCTTGGCCCGGCGCAGCGCCTCCGCCGGCGCCAGCTTGTCGACCACCATCGCACCGTAGAACCGTGTCATCAGCTCCTTCGTCCCCTCGTCCGACACGCTCCACAGGCTCACCACCGCCGCCGGGCTCCCCGCGTACATCACCGCACGCGTCAGCCCCGTCACTCCCTCCCCTCGGCGCACCGGCCCCAACCCCGTCTCACACGCCGACAGCACCACGAGCCGCGCATTCCAGTCGAGGTTCATGATCTCCGACAATGTCAGGAGCCCGTCCTCGCTCGCCCCAGGCAGTTGCGACAGCGCTATCGCCTGGTACTCGTCGTCGAGGATGCCGTGCGCAGCAAAGTGGATGTAGCCGTAGCCCGCAAGCTTGGGGCTCTTCGCGTGCTCCTCGCTCGCCTCCAACCGCAGGTACGACGTCTCCTCCTGCTTCTGCCTGCCGAACGGCGCGCCGATCGCCCGCACCTCCTCGCCCGTCCCCGGCAGCCGCGCCAAGGTCACCCCGGCGCGACCGAACCCACGTTGCGCCTGCGCCCCCGAGAGCCCTCCACCCCCCACGCTCACCCCTCGCTCCGCCCGATGCGCCGAGTAGCTCTCGTGGTCGTACACGGGGTCCCCGAACCCGATGAATCGCTCCGAGGTCCCCTCCCGCCTGTACGTGGTCCGGTAGAACGCAAGCACCGCCGCCGAGGGCGTGTAGCGGATCTCGTATCTCGTGACGAGCGGCTTCGCACGCCGCCCCGACCCAACCTCGAGCATCTCGAACGGCAGCCGCGCGAGCATGCCGTCCGGCACGATGATCAGCGTCTTGCCAGCCACCTTGCCAGCCACCGGCGCGATCAGGATGTCGTACAGCCGACTCGCCGCACCGCTGGCGCCGGCTTTCGCCGCCGGCGCCGTCGCGCCCGCGCTCGCCCGCCGCGGCGCGCCCCGTCCCGACGCCGACGCCCACTCCACGAGGTTCGTCACCCCCGTCGCGATCTCTACCGGCGTGCCGGGCAGCTTGACGACGTCGAAGCCCGTCCGGCTCAGCACGAAGCACCACGCCTGCGTGCCGGTCATGACGTACTCCAACAACACCTCGTTCTCGCGCAGGATGCCCCGAACATCTCCCGAGCTCGGCGGCTTCGGGTACTGCACCGACGCGTACAGCGGGTTGGTCAGCCGGATGCGGTCCTTGACTTCGGCAAGCTCCTTTTCGATCGCCTCGATGTCGGCCGTGAGCTTCGCGATTGCCTGCGCGCGAGCCTCCTCCGTGAGCGGCGCCGAGGACAGCTCCTGCCGCTGACTGCCGAGCGCGCCGCTCCTGGACTCCAGCGAGTCCCGCCGGCTCTTGAGCGCCGGGTCGACGCCCTTGTCGAGGTCGACAAGACCCTCGGCGAGCCGGTCGAGGAAGACCCGTGCCTTCATCCGTTCGGCGGCGCGGAATGCCTGTTCTTTGTACCCCTGCTCCAGCATGAAGGTTGTCGCGGCCTCGTAAACGCCCAGCTTGGACGCCATGAAGCTCAGCTTCAACCCCTCCAGCCCCGTGCTCCGCCGCACCTGCTCGAGCAGCTCGATCGACTGCTCGTAGCGCTGCAGCGCGAGGTCGTTCCGGCTGGCTTTGGCATACGCCTTCGCGTCGCCCGCCAGAGCCTCGGCCTCGTCAACGGCGCTGTTGGCCTTCCTCAACAGGTCGATCGCCTGCTCGTACAGGTCGAGTGCCGCGGCGAGGTCTCCCTGCCGCAGCCGCAACGCTCCCAGGCCGTGGAATACGAGCCCCCTGCCGATGCTGGAGCCGACCTTCTCGAACAGGGACAGCGCCTTCTCATACATGGCGAGGGCCTTCGCATCGTCGCCGCGCTCCGCCTGGAGGTCGCCGAGGACCTGGTACACCCCCGCTTGATGACCGACGGCCTCAGCCTTCTCGAGAAGCAGCAGCGCCTGCTCGTACATCGCCAGGGCTTTCTCCGCGTCGCCCGTCTTGTGGTAGACGTCGCCCCGGTTCATGAGTGCCACACCCTGTCCGACGAGCGCCCCGTTCTTCTCGAAGTGCGTGCGAGCCTGCTCGAACTCCGCCAGCGCCAGCACGTAGTCCCCCGTGCGAAGGTAGAGGTGACCTCGGCCCAGGAACAGCGCCCCGAGGGCGTCGTGCCCCCTGGCCTTTTCGAGCAGGGAGCGCGCCCTGTCGTACAGCGTGAGAGCCTGGGCGTATCGGCCCGCGCGGACGTGCACATGGCCCATGTAACTGTAGGCCTGGCCTTGGCCCAGCGAGTCCTGCGCCTTTTCGAAGAAGGGCAATGCCCTCTCGAACATCGCGAGCGCCTGCGCGCTGTAGCCGAGATGGTGATAGACCAAGCCCTGGCTAAAGGTGGCGTTGCCCTGGAGCATCGGGGTTTGCGTCTTTTCGGAGAGCGAGTACGCCTTCTCGTACGCCGCCAGTGCCTCTGCCTGCTTGCCGATACGCATGAGGCACTGGCCGCGCCGAAGCCAGACCTGGCCCTGGCTCAACAGCGCCCCCGCCCTCTCGTAGAAGGGCAACGCCTCGTCACACAACGCCAGCGCCGCAGGGACGTCACCCTTGACCAGGGCGATAGAACAGCGGGCAAAGCGGATGTTGCCCTGCCCCAGAAGGTCCCCGGTTCTTTCGTACAGCGGCAAGGCCCGAGCATACACCTCCTCCGCCTGATCGTGGTCACCCCGGCCGCGATAGATCTCGCCCCGGAGGTTGAGCACCCTTCCCTGGCCCGCGAGGTCGCCCGCCTTCTCGTAGAGAGCGCCGGCCTTCTCGTACATCGCGAGCGCCTGCTCCCAGTCCTGAGTCATTGCCGCGCTGACGCCGAGAAGCCGAACCGCCGTCGCTTGACCCTGCGTGTCGCCCGCCTCCTCGAACAAACCTAAGGCCTTCTCAAGAGCCTCACAGCCCTTCGCCTTTTCTCCGCTGTAGAGAAGCTGCTCGCCGAGATCGCAGTACGCGCTCGCTTCGCCCCGAACGGAGCCGGCCTGCTGCGAGACCGCGATTGCTTTCTCGAAACTCGCCAGCGCCCCCGGGATGTCGCCGGTCCGCGACAGGATCCTCCCGAGTGCACCGAGCGCCCACCCCTGGCCGGCGAGGTCGCCGGCCGACTCGGAGATCTCGAGGGCCCGCTCGATGAGAGGCTTCGCCTTGTCGAGATTGCCGGTGACGAAGCTGTACTCACCCGCCCGGCGCACCGCCGTGGCCTCGGCAACCCTGTCGCCGAGCTCCTGGGCGGCGACCCGGGCAATCGCCAGCCGCGCCTCGGAGAGCGTGGCGTCGGCCCGTTCCTTGAAGCCGCGCAGGGCGATGTCCGCGAGCAGCTCGCGCGACACCGCCTGCCGGTGCGCCTTGACGTACGCGCGCAGCGCCGGCTCGCCGCCCTTCTGCCAGGCGGCGTACATCGCGTTCCACGTCGGTTCCCAGGAGGGAGGGGCCGCCGGTGCCTGGCCGATCACGGCCCCTGTGGCAGCCGGCAGCAGCACGACGACCAGAAATGTCGCTCTCGCAGTTCTCATGGCACAACTCCCTTGTCACGCGCGGCACCGAGGTGCGCGCCGCACAGGTGTCACAGCGGCAAGCCCGATCCGCTCATCCACCGCCGCCGGCGGCGATCCTCTCGGCCTCTCGCAGCATGTCGTTGGCGGCTGCCCACTGGCCCGACTCCCGGTAGGCGAGGGCGAGGTAGCGCAGAATGTAGGGGTTGTCCGGCAACTGCTCGCGCAGCAGCTCCGCCACCTCCACCGCCTGCGGGTACAGACGAAGCTCGGTGAGCAGGAAAAGCAGCTCGAACGACGGGGCGAGCGAGGGCGGGTCGGCCCGCCGCGCCGCCTCCGCGACCTGCACTGCCCGGTCCACCGCCTGCGCTTCGTCGCTGGTCAGGGGACGCGGAACGGCGCGGTGAACAGCGACGTGAGATCGGGAGCGCCACTCGCATCGACAGCGACGAGCTGCGCCACGTACTCCCCGCCCGCCACGAGGGAGAGACCGAGCTCCGCCGAGCTGATCCGGTCGCCGACAACGTCACGCGAAACGAGCTCGCGGCCCGCGGCATCGGAGATTGCGAGGCGCGAGAGGCGGCGTGGTCGGGCCAGCGCCCAGCGGTACTCCGGCGTGGTGTCGCGCACCGAGCCGTTGGGCGGCGGGGCAAGGAAGCCCACATACGGCCTCTCCGCGCGCACGATCTCCCCGGCCACGCGCCGCGAGGTGAGCCGAGGGGTCTTGGGGAGGGCAGGGGCGGATACCCCCTTCGATGCGACCGCGATCGATCCCGTCAGACGGTCCACCGCCTTCTCGCCGAGCCTCGCGCTGGCGCCAGGCATGAGCGTGTACGTGCGCCCGTCCGGAAAGAAGAGCACGGTGACGGTGCCATCGCGGCCGGTCGCGATGGTCTCGCCGCGATCGACGAGGGCCATCGGCGCGAGCGAGCGATCAACCGGCGTCGCCTTGACGAAGGCGCGGCCAGTCACGGCAAGGACCAGCCCCGCCGCGACGGGATCGCCGCCGAGCACCGAAGGAATCGCCGCCGACAGCAGGGCGGCCGCCAAGAGGACGGCAGCGGAAAGATCTCTTTCAGCTCGAATCATGGCGCCCCCAGACTGACGTTCCTCACACGAAGCGTCGGACTCATTGTCGCCGCCTTCACCCTTTTGCGCGAGCGCGAAAGCGTGCACTTGCTGCGACCTCCCTCTGACCCCATGCCACCCGAGGTCCTGGAACCTGAACGCGTCCCCCGCCATGCGGCAAGTGTCCTCGCTCACCAGGATCCGCCGGCCGAGTCGCTTGCTCAGCCCCATGATCCGCGAGGCCGTGTTGACGACATCGCCGACCGTGGCGTACTCGCTGCGGTTGGGCGAGCCGACGTTGCCGGCAACGACCTGGCCGCTGTGGATGCCGAGCTTGGCATCCAGAATCGGCCTTCCGGCCTCGCGGCACTCCTGCTGCCAGCGCAGGAGCTCGCTTTCCATGTCGAGGGCGATGCGGCACGCGGTCGCCGCATGGCGAGAATCGGCAGCGGGAGCGCCGCAGATGACCATGATCTCGTCGCCGACGAACTGCTTGAGCGTCCCGCCATGGCGGAAGATCACCCTCTCCATGCGCGCGAAGTAGTCGTTGAGCGTGGCGATGACCTGCTCCGGCTCGAGCCCCTCGCTCATGTCGGTGAAGCCGTTGAGGTCACAGAACAGGATCGAGACCTCGCGCCGGGAGCCGCCGAGCGCGAGCCGCGCCGGATCCTCGAGAATCTCACGGGCGACGTTCTCGGAGACGTACCTGCCGAGCACACTGCGGACATGCCGGCGGGTCCGGTACTCGGCGCGGTAGCGCCAGGTGAAAACACCAGTGAACACCGCCGGCAGGGCGACGAGCGGGGCGGCAAGCTCGACCCAGGCGTTGAGTCGGCACAGCAGCAGGGTTCCGGTTGCTGCCCACGCGAGAGCTGCAGCGGCGAGCACCAGCGCCGCCGGCACGGGGTCTCGCGCGCGGCAGACAGCGGCGCCTCCCAGGCAAAGCACGAGCAGAGCGACGCTCCCGACGCCGGAGAACTCGACCAGGAAGTCGCGGTTGAGCAGCGTGCGCGCTGCGTTGGCCTGGAGCTCGACACCGTACATCTCGCCGTGCCGCTCGCCTCCGGCCGGAGTGACGACGAGATCGTTGCTGCCGGAGTGCGCCGGACCGATGAGTACAAGGCGACCGCTGAAGTGCTCGGCAAGCCAGCTCTCGTCACCTCGCTCCGCCCGTTCGACGAGCTCGCCGAAGCCGGGCCCGTCGAGAAGCGTCCCGGGCGGCCCGAGGTAGTTGACCTCGAAGGTAAACGAGGCGTCATGCGGCACCGGCTGGCCGGCAAGCCCGAACTTTTCCCCGTCGTACGTCGGCTCCACCTCGAGCATGCGGCACGCCGCGAGCAGGGCGAGGCCGAAGAAGGGACGCTCCGATCCGTCCGGGAGCAGCGCCGTGCGGTACAGGAGCTGCCGCCGCACGACCCCGTCGTCGTCGACCTCGACGTTGCCGAGACCCAGGTTGGCGTCTCCGGCGGCGTGCCGGTACGGTGGCCAGGGCGCCTGCAGGACGCCGTCCGGGCGCACATATGAGAGAAGAATGACCTTTCCGGTGCCGAGTGCTGCAAACAGGCTCGCGTCGCCCTCTCCCATCCGGCGCGCCAGGTCCGCCGCACCGCACGCCGCTCCGAGCTGCTTCTCGATCCGGCGGTTGAGGACCTGCTCTCCGGAGACCTGGAGCTGGAGGTCGAGCACCACCACCGTGGCCCCAGCTCGATCGAGAGCTGCCAGGACTGCGGCGAGGCGCCCGGTCCAGAACAGCATCGGCTCCGGGATCGACTGCAGCGTCGCATCGTCGATCGGCACAACGACAAGGCGGTCGTGGCGGACGTGCATTGGCGCCTGCGCCCAGCGCAGCGCGGGGTGAGCCCGCACGCGCACGCGCCAGTCCCTGGTCGTCCGCTCAAGCGATTGGAAAAACGGGACGTGTCTGAGACCACTCAGGATGGCGAAGACCGCGACGCCGATCCCCAGCGCCGCGCCCCACCCACGCAGAAAGCCCCGGAGTCGACCGGCGCGGGCGCCCGAGCACACAGACAGATCATCCACATGTCGTCCGCAGTGGGTGTCGCACGCACCAGGAATGCTTCCCCGACCAGCACGCGACCATGCCTGTAAAGTATGGAGGCCTGGCGAGGGAGTCAACGGCTCTTCGGATCACGTGGTTTCTGCCCGCACCCGGAGACCGCGCAGCTGCACGGAGCACCTCCAGCACAGGACTCCGCCTCGTACACCTGCCGGGTGGGAAAGCTCGCTGGCCGTCGTCGTTCAAACCATGAACTCCGACCGTGTGAGCAGGGGAGACTCTCGACTTTCGACCGGGCGGGCGGGGGTCACTCCAGCCGGGGCTTTTCCACCTCGCCGGCCGCGAGCTTGCAAAGCCAGGCGTGGATGCCGCGGGCGGCCTGCTTGCCTGCGCCCATGGCGAGGATGACCGTGGCGGCGCCGGTCACGATGTCGCCGCCGGCGAACACGCCCGGGATCGAGGTCTGCAGAGTCTCGGGGTCGGTCACGATGTTGCCGTGGCGGTTGAGCGCCAGCCCCGGCGTGGAGCGCGTCGCCAGCGGGTTGGGACCCTGGCCGATCGCCACGACCACGGTGTCCACCGCGATGTCGTACTCGGAGCCCGGGATCGGCACCGGCCGGCGGCGCCCCGAGGCGTCCGGCTCGCCGAGTTCCATGCGCTGGATCTGCATCCCAGTGACGAAGCCCTCGGCGTTGCCGCGGATGGCCAGCGGCGCCGACAGCCAGCGGAAGTCGATCCCTTCCTCCTCGGCGTGCTCGAGTTCTTCCCGGCGGGCCGGCGACTCGTTGCGAGTGCGCCGGTAGACGCAGATGACCTCCTCCGCTCCCAGCCGCTTGGCAGTACGCAGGCAGTCCATGGCGACGTTCCCCGAGCCCACCACGGCCACCCGGCGGCCCGTTCGCACGGGCGTGTCGTGATTCGGGAAGTCATACGCCTTCATGAGGTTGACGCGAGTGAGGAACTCGTTGGCGGAAAGCACGCCGATGAAGTTCTCGCCCGGGATGCCCAAAAAGTACGGCAGCCCCGCCCCGGTTCCCAGGAACACGGCGTCGTAGCCGTACTCCCAGAACAGCTCGTGGACCGTCGCGGTTTTGCCGATGACGAAGTCGGTGCGGACCTCCACCCCCATGGCGTGCAGCGCGTCGATCTCGTACGTCACGATGTCCTTCGGCAGGCGGAACTGCGGGATGCCGTACACGAGCACGCCGCCGGGCTTGTGGAGGGCCTCGAAAATCGTCACCGCGTGCCCGGCGCGCGCCAGCTCGGCCGCACAGGCGAGACCGGCCGGGCCGGAGCCCACCACTGCGACCTTCATGCCGGACGGGGGCGCCAGCTCCGGCACCGAGACCGGGCTGTGCTCGCGCTCCCAGTCCGCCACGAAGCGCTCGAGCCGGCCGATCGCCACCGGCTCACCGCGCTTGGCGACGACGCACACCACCTCGCACTGCTCCTCCTGCGGGCACACCCGCCCGCAGATCGCCGGCAACGTGTTGGTTTCCTTGATCTTGGCGAGCGCGCCTGCGACGTCGCCGCGGCGCAGGAGGTCGATGAAGGCCGGGATGTCGATCCCCACCGGGCAGCCCTTGACACAGGGGGGGTTGGCGCACTGCAGGCAGCGCTGCGCCTCGGCGAGCGCCGTCTCGGGAGCGTAGCCCGTCGCCACCTCCTCGAAGTTGTGGGTGCGGGCGTGCGGGTCCTGGGCCGGCATCGGGTGCCGGGGGATCTTCATGCGCTCCGGCTTGGGGAGTTCCAGAACGGGGGTGATCGCCTCAGCCATGGTGCCCCCCTTCCGCCCGGCAGCGGCACTGCTCGAGGTAGCGCTCGCGGGCGACCTGCTCCTCCGGCAGGTACATGCGCAGCCGCTTGATCAGCAGGTCGAAGTCCACCTCGTGGGCGTCGAACTCCGGGCCGTCCACGCACACGAACTTGGTCTGGCCGCCCACGGCAACGCGGCAGGCACCGCACATCCCGGTCCCGTCCACCATGATCGAGTTGAGTGAGGCCCAGGTCTTCACGCCCATCGGGCGCGTGAGCTCCGCCACCGCCTTCATCATCACCGCCGGACCGATGGCCACCACGAGGTCGGGCTTTCCGCGCTCGGCGACGAGATCGGCGAGCGCGTGCGTCACCAGCCCCTTGCGTCCGAACGAGCCGTCGTCGGTGGTGTAGAAGACCTCGTCCGACACCGCGCTCATCTCCTCACGCAAGATCACGAGCTCGTGCGTGCGGCCGCCCAGGATCGTGAGCAGTCGGTTGCCTGCCGCCTTCATTCCCGCGGCGATCGGCAGCAGGGGCGCGATGCCGGCCCCGCCGCCGACGCACACCACGGTCCCGAAGCGCTCAATGTGCGTGGGGGTCCCGAGCGGCCCGACCACCGACGCGAAGGCGTCGCCGGCGTGCATCGTGCCCATGGCCATGGTGGTCTTGCCGACCTCCTGCACGACCAGCGTGATCGTGCCGGCCGCCGCGTCGGCGTGGGCGATGGTGAGGGGGATGCGTTCCCCCCGCTCGTGCGGCATGACGATCACGAACTGCCCGGGGCGGTGCTTGCGCGCGATTTCCGGCGCGCGGACGGCGAAGCGGTGGAAGCGCGGCGCGATTTCCTCGCGAGAAACGATGGCGAACACCCGGCGCCCTCCTTGCACTGCGGGCTCCCCCAGCCGGACACGAAGGCGCTGGGGTGCGGCTCCCCGGAATCCCGCCCGATTGTAGGAAGCACCCCGCAGGAACGCAATGCCCCACCTGTTGGGCGGTTTTTCCCCACGCTCCGGTTGCTGCCCTCTTGCCGGCAAGGCGAACGCGCTGCTTTCGACGCTCGACCGGGCGGCCAGGCAGCGGCGCCGTGCGGTATTCTCCCGCGGTGGACGACCGCCCCGCTCCGCGCAAGGTCGCGTTGCGGCCGCGCCAGGTCCTGGCACGGCGCGTGGACTACGCTGCGGAGCTGAACGCCGAGCAGCACGAGGTCGTGATGCACCCCGGCGGGCCGATGCTCGTGCTGGCCGGGGCCGGCTCGGGCAAGACCCGCACCCTCGTGTACCGCGTCGCCCGCCTCATCGAGGACGGTGTCGAGCCCGGCTCGATCCTCCTGCTCACCTTCACCAACCGCGCCGCCCGGGACATGCTGGAGCGGGTCGCGACGATCCTGGGCCGCGAGGCCGGGCGGGTCATGGGCGGAACGTTCCACTCCGTGGGCAACCGCCTCCTGCGCCGGTTCGGCGACAAGCTCGGTTACTCCCCCTCGTACGGGATCCTCGACCGCGAGGACGGGCAGGACCTCATGGGCGCGGCGCTCGCCGACCTGCAGCCGGACACCCCCGACCGGCGCCTGCCGGGAGCCGCCGTGCTGTGCGAGCTGTACTCCCTCGTCATCAACACTGGCAGGCCGCTCGGCGAGGCGCTCACTTCCCGCTACCCGCAGTTCGCCGCCCAGCACGACACGATCCAGGCGGTGTTCAGGCGCTACATGGAGCGCAAGCGCGCGGCCCAGGTCATGGACTACGACGACCTGCTGCTCAACTGGCTGCTGCTCATGCGCCGCCACGCCGAGGTGCGCGCCCACCTGCAGGGGCGCTTTCTGCATGTCCTCGTCGACGAGTACCAGGACACCAACCGCTTGCAGGCCGACATCGTCGACACCATGCTGGGCGGCGACCGCAACCTCCTCGTGGTCGGGGACGACGCCCAGTCGATTTACGGCTTCCGCGGCGCCGATGTCGGCAACATCCTTTCGTTCCCCGAGCGCTACCCGGGGTGCGCCACCTTCCGGCTCGAGATCAACTACCGGTCGCTGCCGCCGATCCTGGCCCTCGCCAACGCCTCGATCGCTCACAACCAGCGGCAATTCCCCAAGGCCCTGCGAGCCGTGCGCGAGGGCGGGGAGCTGCCGGTGCAGTGCGCGGCGCCGTCCCCCGAGGCGCAGGCTGCCTTCGTCGCGCAGCGCGTGCTGGAGCTGCTCGACGAGGGCGTGCCGCTGGGTGAAATCGCGGTGCTGTACCGCAACCACACCCACTCCCTGGAGCTCGAGGTCGAGCTCACGCGCCGCGGCATCCCGTACGAGGTCCGCTCGGGATTGCGCTTTTTCGAGCAACGCCACGTCAAGGACGTGCTCGCGCACCTGCGCTTCGTGGTCAACCCGCGCGACGAGGTGGCGTTCACGCGGCTGGCGCGCCTGCGACCGCGCCTGGGGCAGCGCCTGGTGGCGCGCCTGTGGGGGGCGATCGCCGCCACGGCCGACCCGCTGCAGGCCGTGCAGCGCCTCGACCCCGCCGCGCTCGGGCTGCCCGGCGCCGCCGCCCGCTCGGCCCGCCAGCTCGGGACGCTGCTCGGCTCGCTCGCGAAGCTGCGAGCCCGCCCCGGCGAGGCGGTGCGGGAGGTCCTGGCCGGCGGCTACCGGGACTGGGTGCGCGCGCAGCTCGACAACGCCGGGGCGCGCCTCGAGGACCTCGAACAGCTCGCCATCTTCGCCGACGGCTACGAGGAGATGGACGCCTTCCTCGACGAGGTCACGCTCATGAACGAGCTGTCGGGCGAGGACGTGGCCGAGACGGCGGGCGAGCGCGAGCGGCTCGTGCTCTCCACCGTCCACCAGGCCAAGGGGCTGGAGTGGCGCGTCGTCTTCGTGCTGTGGCTCGCGGAGGGGCGATTCCCCTCCGCGCGCGCCGAGGACATCGAGGAAGAGCGGCGGCTGTTTTACGTCGCCTGCACCCGGGCCAAGGACGAGCTGGTCCTCTGCCACCCCTACGTCGCCCGCGACCGCTACCGCGTGGACGTCATCCTGGAGCCGTCCCGCTTCCTTGCCGAGCTGCCCGCCGACGTCACCCAGCGCTGGGAGGTGCAGGCCGGGCAGGCTCCCGCCGAGCTGGAGACCGGCGACGCCTACACCCTTCCTGCGTTTCTCGACCCCGAGGTGAACTGAGCCGGGAGATGTCGGCTGGTTCCTCCTGCACGCACGGATCTTGCCGCGCTCGCGCGGTTGGGGGGCGAGCCGCCGAGCGCAGGTGCTCGCCCCGTCCGCCCGGCGATGTCACGAGGATCGGACCCTCCGGCGGCCGATAGACGTACCCTTCCCCCACTCCACGTTTTCCTTTGACACCTGACTGGGTCAGGAGAGGCCCTGGGGAGAGGCCAGCTGGATGACGGTCCAA
This sequence comes from Thermoanaerobaculaceae bacterium, assembly GCA_035384965.1. GTDB lineage: Bacteria > Acidobacteriota > Thermoanaerobaculia > Thermoanaerobaculales > Thermoanaerobaculaceae > JAAYVZ01. Next base: position 48,925 of record DAOOJE010000023.1, on the reverse strand, counting down.
GGAGGAGCAGGCTCCCCGGAGGGAGCCGGGGCGCGGCGAGAGCCGGCGGTTTTCCCAGCGGCGCAGCGCCAGGGGGCGGAGAGGATTCGTCGGGCGGTCCCGTGGCGGCGGGCGCCTCCTCGGGCGGGGACGCGAGGGGCGGCGGCGGGCTAGGCGGTCTCGATCAGCTCGCGGACCCTGGCCGGAGCGCTGGCGATCGGGGTCGGGATCTTGACGCGGTCGCGGCGCAGCGAGAGCTCGACCAGACCTTGCTCGGCGTTCTTCTTGCCGACGACGACGCGGACCGGGAAGCCGACGAGGTCGGCGTCGTTGAACTTGACGCCGGCGCGCTCGTCGCGGTCGTCGAAGAGCACTTCGACGCCGGCGGTGTGCAGCTCTCCGTACAGCCGCTCGGCGGTCTGAGCGACGGTGGCGTCGTCGGGGTTGAGGGCGATGAGTTCCGCCTCGAACGGCGCCAGGGGGCGCGGCCAGATGATCCCGTGCTCGTCGTGGTTCTGTTCGACGGCGGCGGCGACGGTGCGGCCGATGCCGAGCCCGTAGCACCCCATGATCATCGGGTTCACCCCGCCCTGCGCGTCGAGGTAGTGGCACCCCATCGCCTTGGAGTACTTGGTCCCAAGCTTGAAGATGTGCCCGACCTCGATGCCGCGCCGGATCTCGAGCGGCGAGCCGCAGCGCGGGCAGGGATCGCCGGCGCGGGCTTGCCGCAGGTCGGCCACGAGATCGGGCGAAAAGTCGCGCCCGGGCACCACGCCCACGAGGTGGTGGTCGCCGCGGTTGGCGCCGGTGGCGGCCACCGGCATGCGCATGACTTCGGGGTCGGCGACGATCCGCACGCCGTGCAGGCCGACGGGGCCGGAGTAGCCCATCGCGCCGCCGGAGACCTGTTCGACCTTGCCCTCGGAGGCGAGCTGCAGGTGGGTGCAGCCGAGCGCGTTCTTGAGCTTGACCTCGTTGACCTCGTCGTCGCCGCGCACGAGTGCCACGACGAACTCCTGGTCGGTCTCGAAGATCATGGTCTTGATGAAGTGCGCAGCCTCGAGATGCAGGAAAGCCGCGACATCGGGGACCGAGCTGGTGCCGGGGGTGTGCACGGCCTCGGGCGCGACCGGCGGGCGCCCGGGCCAGGCCGGCATCTCGGGGATGCGGCCGGTGGTGGCCTTTTCGAGGTTGGCGCCGTAGCCGCAAGCGCAGGCCACGACGGCGTCCTCGCCCGTCTCGGCGAGCACCATGAACTCGTGCGACTCGCTGCCGCCGATGTTGCCGGTGTCGGCCTCGACGGCGGTGTAGCGCAGGCCGCAGCGGTCGAAGATGCGGCGGTACGCGTGCTCCATGGCGCGGTACGCCTCTTCCAGGCTCTCGGCCGAGGCGTGGAACGAGTAGGCGTCCTTCATGAGGAACTCGCGCCCGCGCATGAGCCCGAAGCGGGGGCGGATCTCGTCGCGGAACTTGGTGTGGACCTGGTAGAGGTTGACCGGGAGCTGACGGTACGAGGTGACGCGCCGGCGCACGGTGTCGGTGATGACCTCCTCAGCCGTGGGCGCGAAACAGAACTCGCGGTCGTGCCGGTCCTTGATGCGCAGCAGCTCCTTGCCGTACACCTGCCAGCGCCCCGACTCCTGCCACAGCTCGGCCGGCTGCACGCACGGCATGACGAGCTCGATCGCGCCGGCGGCGTTCATCTCCTCCCGCACGATGCGCATGAGCTTGTCGATGCTGCGCCACCCCGAAGGCAGGTAGGTGTAGATGCCGGCAGCCAGCTTGTCGATCATCCCGGCGCGGGCCAGGAGCTGGTGCGAGATGACCTCGGCGTCGGCCGGGTTGTCGCGCAAGGTATAGAGGAAGTATCGGCTCCAGCGCATGATCGTCATCCCCTTCGGCGGCCGTGGCCGGCCAGCCAGCCCACCCGTGCGAGGTGGGACAACACGTCGGTCTTGAGGTCGCGGTCCGCCTCGGAGCGCGCCCGCCGCAAGAACTCGCGCGCCCGGTCGCGTTCCCCGAGTTCGAGCAACGCCAGGCCGAGCTGGGTCAGGATCGCCGGGCTCGCTTGGAGCGCCGCCGCCTGCTCGAGGAAGTCGACGGCATCGCTGTGCTCCCGGCGCGCCAGATGGATGCGCCCCAGCGCCGAGAGTGGGTATTGCCTGAGCTCGCGCGGGATGAGCCGGAGCGAGGTGTGGGCGAGTTCGAGGGCGCGGCGGGTGTCGCCGCCGCGCTCGAGCTCGCCGAGCGCCAGCTCGTAGGCGGCCAGCCCGCGCTCGGAGTCCTCCCGGCTGTCGCGCAGCAACCGCTCGCCGCAGCGCTGCAGCGCCGAAAACCGCCGGGCGGCGCGCAGCGTCTCGAAGAGCGCGGTCCACGCGGCGAGCAACGGCGCGCCCCGCCGCTCCTGCCGCAGCAGGCGATGCGCCGCGGCCAGCGCCTGGCGGTGACGCCCGGTCGCCGCCGCGAGCAACGCCAGTGAGGCGAGCAACGTGGGGTGCTCGACGGCCCCGGCCGCCTTGCGGAGGCGCTGCATCGCCCGCTCGACCCGCCCCGCCTCGGCCTCCCCCGAGAGGTCGCGCACCAGCCTCAACAGGTGGGCCGGCATGGGCGGCGGGGCGTTGCGCCCCCCCTCGAGCAGCCGCACGGCTTCCTGGTACTGCAGGCGCTGCGGGTCCATGGCGAGGACGCGGCGGAAGCAGTCGAGCGCCTTGCGGTGCCAGCGCCGCTCGAGGTAGGCGAGGCCGAGGTAGAAGATCGCCTCCTCCATGTCGCCGCCGAGCTCGACGGCGCGCTCGAGGGCGTCGATGGCGGCCTGCGGACGGCCGGCGTCGAGTTCCACCATGCCCAGCAGCACGAGCGCCTGCGGCATCTCGTCGCGATCGACGGCCTGGCGCAGGTGATGCCGCGCCCGCTCGATGTCGCCGGCGGAAGCGAAGTGGGCGCCGAGCGAGAAGTGCGGCAGGAAGGCGTCGGGGGCGAGCGCCAGGGCGCGTTCGAGGTGGCGGCGGGCCTCGGCGAGCCGCCCGGCGTCGGTCAGCAGCGTGCCGAGGTGAATGAGGGCGTTGAGGTTGTCGGGGGCGAGACGGAGCGTTTCCTGGAGGTACACGACGGCAATCGACCTGTCTCCGCGCTCCACGGCGAGCTCGCCGATCAGCTCGGCCAGCTCGGGGGTGCGCGGGTGGCGCGCAAACGCCGCCGTGAGGATCTCGGCCGCCCGCTCGGGCTGTCCGGCGAGCAGGCTCAGCTCGGCGGTCTGCAGGGCCCGGTCGAGGTCGGGTGCCATCTGGCGGCCGGCGGCTCGCAGGCGCACGGCCAGCCCCTCCCGGCGCTTGCGCAGCAGGTCGAGCAGCTCCCGCCGGGTCATTTCCGAGGTGGCGGCGCGTTCCCAGGCGGACAGCAGCTCGCCCTCGCGCACCAGCTTGCGCCGGTCCAGAAGCTCGACGAGCGCCTGCATGCCGGCGTCGAGCAGCGATACGCTCCGCTCCAGCTCGGCCAGTCGCTCCTCCTGGCGGACGAGCGCGGCTCCCAGCCGCCTGACCGCGTCCTCGACGCCCGTCAGCCTTTCGAGGAGGTGCTCGTCGAGCGTGAGGGGCTCGCCCTCCTCCTCCGCCTGCCGCCCGGCGAGGAGAGCGTCGGTGTCGGTGTCGGCGCCCGAGACGACGATGAGGCGGAGGTTGCAGTGGGCACACGCCTCCCGGTCATCCGGGTTGGCTGCTCCGCACCACTGGCACAGCACCGTCACGCTCGACTCCCGTCAGCAGCACGAAGCCGCAGGTATCGACCACGCGCATCGAGCGGCGTCGGCCTGCGGCTCGGATCGGGTGGCGGCGCCCGCACCGGGGCGAGCCACCACCTTTCGGAAACGCGAAGCGGCCGGCCCAGGGCCGGCCGCGGTCGGGTCCCGCTTCAGCTCAGTCGCCGTCGTTGCCGATGGCCTCGACCGGGCAGGAGCTCTTGGCTTCCTCGCACAGGGCCAGCTCGTCGGCGTTGGCCGGCTGCTTGAACACGTAGGCGTAGCCCTCGTCGTCGTTGGTCTTGAAGTTCTCGGGGGCGGTGGTCGCGCACAGGTTGCAGTTGATGCAGTTGGTGTCGACGTACCAGGCGCCGCTGACGTTGGTCCCGACCTTGTTGCTCTTGTCTGCCATTCTCGTCCTCTCCTTGTCGCCGGAGCTGTCGCCCCCAGCTCGGGAGCGAATGGTATCACACGAGGCCGTCACCTCCCGGGGTGCGGAGGGTCGAGCGGGCGGCGCCACGACGGGCCAGGCTCCTCGCCGGGGCTCGAAGCGGCGGCCGTGGGACAGTTGCGCCCGTTGAACACGCAGTCCCACGGCAGCTCCGGCTCGAACCGCTGCTCAAGGTAGACGGGGTCATTGGTGAGGTTGTCGGTGCGGGTGACGTAGGCGAGCAGCGCCGGGGTGGGGTTGAGCGCCGAGCTGAGATACGACGCCACGGCCACGGTGAGGGTCCCGTTCGTGATCGTCTTTTCCGCCGGCTGGCCGAAGAGGTTGTCGTACAGGAACTTGTCGAACTGGATGTGGGCGAGCGGCTGGAGCAGGACCGTCTCCTCGTCGAGGACCGTGCCGTCGGGGTTCTTGAGCGTGACCTTGACCGACAGTGAGGTCAGCGAGTCGGAAATGTTCACGAGGCCGAGCGCGCAGCGGAACGCCGCATCCTCGCGAATGCCCGAGAACACGACGTGATCGAGGTTCTTGCTCTTCTTCGAGGGGTTGATGTAGTAGTACCAGGGGATGCCGGGGGTGGACTGGCCGAAGGTGAGCGGCTTGTCCTCCACGTTTTTCGCCAGCGAGTAGGTGCGGGAGTTGACCAGGATCTTGCGGGGGAGTCCGCCGAACGGGGTCGTCTGCTTGTAGCTGCCGGCCTTGATGCCGAAGACCAGGAGCGTGCCCTTCTCGTTGTCGCCCCAGGTGACCTTCACGATGTCCTCGATCACGACCGCGTTGCCGGGTGGGATGTCCTTGAGCTTGTCGTTGATCTTCCCGAACCCGTCCTCGCTCCGACCGCCGAGGGCGTAGTCCACGTTTTCGTACCACAGGCGGTTGTTCTGATTGCCGGTGGGCAGGTAGACGATGATGACGTCGATCGGGTCGACGTCCACGTTCATGATCTCGATGTCGGAGTGCCAGTCCGACCCCTGCAGGCCGGGGGTTGCCGCCGCGACGGGCACGACAACGAGATCCGAGGAGCGGAACATGGCCGCCGCCCCTCCTGCCGTCGCCAGGACCAGGATCACGACCAGAATGCCACGATGGAGCTTCATACGACCTCCGCGGGGAGTCTACACGTTCTTGGCCGCGGCGCGCGGCAGCACGATGCGCGCCCGCAAGCCGCCTTCCGGTTGATTGAGCAGGGCGAGCGTGCCGCCGTGGCTGGCAACGACGCGGTCGGCAATCGCCAGCCCGAGGCCAGTGCCGCCCTTGCGGCGGGAAAAGAACGCCTCCCGGACCCGGGGCATGTCGCCCCTGGAAATCCCGGGGCCGGTGTCCAGGACCTCGAGCACGGCGCTCGTGTCGTCGGCGCTGGCGGCCAGGGTCACGACCTTGCGCGGGCTCGCCGCCACGGCCTGGCACGCGTTTTGTGCCAGATTGACCAGGACCTGGAAGAGCTGGCCGCGGTCGGCCTTCACAGCGGCCTCGCACGGCTGGACCCGCAACTCGATGCCGGCGCGCTCGCACTCGCCCCGCATCAGCTCCGCCACTTCCTCGACGAGCGGGCCCAGCTCGACCTCCTCGAGGCGCGGAGGGGTGGGTCGCGCGTACACGAGGAAGTCGTTGACGAGCCGCGCGAGTCGTGCGACCTCGCGGCGCGCCAGGCGCGTCGCCTCGGGGGGCTGGGAGCCGCCGGCGAGTTCCTCCTCGAGCAGCTCGAGGTTGATCGAGAGGGCGTTGAGGGGGTTGCGGATCTCGTGCGCGAGGTTGGCGGCCAGCGTGCCCAGCGCCGCCAGCTCGTCGTTGAGGCGGCGCCGCTCCTCGAGTTCGGCGTTGCGCTGCACGAGGTGCCAGATGAAGGCGACGGCGCCCATCAGAACCGCAATCGTGACGCCCCCGGCCACGCCGGCGCGCAGCAGCAGCCGCCGCCGCAGGTCCTCGATCCGGGTGCCAAGCGCCTCCTTGGGAATGCGCACCACCACCGTCCCGATGTCCGACAGCGGGGTGCGGATCTGGTACTCGTGCTTGGTCTCGACCACGTCTTCCTTGCTGGTGGGCAGCAAGAGATCGGTGCCCTGCTCGGCGAACCCGCCGCTGAGGCCGTCGATGTTGGTGACCGTCTGGTAGACGAGCTTGCCCAGCTTGTCGTAGACCTGCACCGACTCCACGACCCGCTGGCGGGCCAGCGCGTCGGAGAGCCGCTCGAGGCTCTCGCGGCGCTGTTCGACGACCTGGTAGATCGACTGCCCGCCCTCGGCGGTGCGGGCGATCTCCTCGGCGTGCGCGCGCCCCGACAGCAGCACGTCCTCGAGATAGGAGCGGGAGAGCTGCTCGGCGAGCAGCGTCGCGAACAGCCAGAAAGAGGCGGCCAGCGCGACGACGAAGATCGTCGCCACGATCAGGTACTTGCGCGAAAACGGCAGCTCGGCCAGACGCGAGGCCATCGGCAGGGAGTGTAGCAATTCCTTTGCCAGCGACGCCCGCGCAGGGAGGGGGAAGGCACGCTATGCTGTGTGCCGGCATGGAGAAGCTCGCTGTCTACATCCTCGCCGGGGGCCGCAGCTTGCGTTTCGGGCGCGACAAGGCGACGGCGCTGCTGGGCGGCGTGCCGCTGCTGGCGCACGTCGCGTCGCTGGTCGCGCCATTCGCCCGCCGGGTGACGGTGGTCGCCGGCCGTGCGGGCGAGTACCGCAACATGGGGCTTCCGACCATCGCCGACCCGGTGCCCGAGCGGGGGCCGCTGGGAGGCTTGCTGGCGGCGCTGGCCGACGTCGAGGCGGGATGGGTGCTGGTGGTGCCATGCGATATCTGGCGGCTCCGGCCGGCGTGGGTCGAGGCGTTGCTCGCCGGCCGCCGGCCCGGAGCTCAGGCGGTGGTGTTCCGCGGTGCGCGCTGGGAGCCGTTGCCGGGGCTGTATCGCACCTCGGCGCGGCCGCTGGTGGCGGCGGCGCTCGAGCGCGGCGAGCTTGCGCTCTGGCGCTTGCTGGCAGCGGCGGACACCGAGGCGGTGCCGCTGCCCGGCGACTGGCCGGACCCGGCCCAGATCAACTCGCAGGACGACCTCCGGCGCGTCGAGTCGGCACTGGCGGCGCCACTCCCGCCTCCACCGGCCGCTCGTCTCGGCGTCGGCCTCCCCGAGGCGCTCGAGCTGGTGCTCGCCCACGCGCCCCGACTCGAACCGGTGGAGCTGCCGCTGCCGCACGCCACCGGCCTGGTCCTGGCCGAACCGGTGATCGCCGACCGCGACTTGCCGCCGTTCGTGCGGGCTCAGGTGGACGGCTTTGCCGTGCGGTGCGCGGACGCCGGCCAGCGCGTCTGCATCGCCGGCGAGGCGCGGGCCGGCCTCGCCTGGCCGGGTTCGCTTCTCGACGGGTGGTGCGTTTCGGTCATGACCGGCGCGCCGTGCCCGCCGGGCACCGAGGCCGTGGTGCGCCGGGAGCACACCCCGGTCGAGGGTGGCGCCATCGCCGTCCCTCGCGAGATCGCCCCGGGCGCCAACCTGGCTCCGGCCGGCTCCGAGTGCCGGGCCGGCCAGGTCGTCGCCGCCCCCGGCGACGTGGTCACGCCGCTGGTGGCCGCGTGCCTGGCCACCTTCGGCCGGGACAGCGCGCGGGTCGTGCCCCGGCCGCGCCTCGGCATCGTCGCGACCGGCGACGAGCTGACTCCGCCCGGGGGCACCCCCGGACCGGCCGCGATTCGCAGCTCCAACGCGCCGATGCTGGCCGCCCTGGCGGCAGCGGCCGGGCTGGGGGACGTGACCATCGTGCACGCCGGCGACGACCTCGAGGCGTTGGCCGGAGCGCTGGCCGCCACCGCCGGCTGCGACCTCGTGGTCACCACCGGCGGGGTCTCGGCCGGAGAGTTCGACCTCGTGCCGGCGGCGCTGGAGCGGGCGGGCGCCGCGCTGCTGTTCCGCGGCGTCCGGCAGCGGCCGGGGGGGCCGATGCTCGCCGCGGTCCTCGGGCGCCGGCTCGTGCTCGGGGCGCCGGGGACGCCGCTCGCGGCGCTCGCGACGTTCTGGCGGTACGCGCTGCCGGCGGCGCGAGCCATGGCCGGGGTCGCCGCTCCCGATAGCCACCTCGTGGGGCGGCTGCAGGCGCCGCTTGCCCGCCGAAGAGACGTCTGGTCGCTGGTGCTGGCGCGGGCCGTCCCGCGCCCGACCGGAGGGTTCGAGCTGGAGCCGTGCGGCGGGCGCGGCGGCAACGACATCTTCACCCCCAGCCTGGCGGACGCGCTGGTCGAGCTCGCGCCGGGAGAGGAGGTGCTTCCGGCCGGCAGCGAGGTGGGTTTCCAGGTGCCGGGGTGGGGGCCGTGAGGCCGAGACGCCGCGCCGGCGCGGAGGGAGAGGTGTCGATGCGGATCCTGCACGTCGTGGGGCGGCAAAACAACGGCAAGACCACGCTCGTCTGCGACCTCGTCGCGGAGCTTTCGGCGCGCGGCTTTCGAGTCGGCACGATCAAGCACAGCACCCACGACCACGAACTCGACAGGGAAGGCAAGGACTCCCACCGCCACCGCATCGCCGGCGCGCGGCCGGCGGCGGTGATCACGGCCGGGCAGCTCGCCGTCTATCTCCCACGCCGCGCCGAGGAGGACCCGATCGCGGCGCTGGCGCCGCTGTTCGAGGCTTGCGACCTCGTGCTCGTGGAGGGGTTCATCGAGAGGGAAGGCCCCAAGATCGAGGTGTGGCGGCGGGAGATCGGCAAGCCGCTGCTCGCCCGTGAGCGACCGGGAATCGTGGCGGTGGTCTCGGACGACGCCCCCGAGGCCCCGGTGCCGGTATGGCCGCGCTCCGACGTGGCGGGCCTGGCGTCGCGCGTGATCGCGACGCTCGGCCTCACACCGTGCTCTGGGGATCGACGTCGATGACGCGGTGCACGCCGCGCGGCAGCCGCAGCGCCGCCACCCTGGCGAGCGCCTGCCGGAGTGGAGGGCGGGTCGGGGCCAGCAGCAGGAGTTGCCAGCGCCAGCGCTCGCGCAGGCGGTGCAGGGGGGCGGGCGCGGGGCCGAGGACTCTCAGGCCGGCCGGCGGCACGGCGAGAGCGGCGGCGGCCGCTTCCGCCGCCTCGCGCGCCGCGGCCTCGCGCAGCGCCTCGCAGCGCACGAGCGCCATGCGCGCTGCCGGCGGGTAGCGGAACGCCTGCCGGTAGCGCAGCTCTTCGGAGGCGAACGCCTCGACGTTGTGGGTGAGGGTGGCCCGGATGGCGTGGTGGTCGGGGTGGTAGGTCTGGATCACGACCAGGCCCTCACGGTCGCCGCGGCCGGCCCGGCCGGCCACTTGGGCGAGGAGCTGAAACGTCCGCTCGGCGCCCCGGAAATCCGGGAACCCCAACAAGTTGTCGGCGTTGACCACGACCGTCAGGGTGACGGCCGGAAAGTGGTGCCCCTTGGACACCATTTGCGTGCCCACCAGGATGTTGCTGCTCCCCGCCGCGAACCGCTCGAGGGTGGCGAGGAGCTGCCCCGGCGAGCGGGCGGTGTCGCGATCCAGGATGTCGATCCGCGCCGAGGGGAACAGCGCCCCGAGCCGCGCCGCGACCTTCTCGGTGCCGGCGCCGACGTGATCCAGCACCTCGCCGCCGCACGCCGGGCAGGCCGCGGGGATGCTCTCCTCGTGCCCGCAGTAGTGGCAGCACAGGCGCTGCCGCCGCCGGTGCACGGTGAGGGGGATCGAGCAGCTCACGCACGGCGCCTGCCGCCCGCACTGGCGGCACAGCAGCACCGGCGCCCACCCCCGCCGGTTGACGAGCACGATGGCCTGCTCGCCGCGCTCCAGCGTGCCCCCGAGCAGCTCCACGGCGCGGCGGGAAAAGAGCCGATACCCGTGCTCGCCGGGTTCCGGCGGCTCGCTCCGCAGGTCGGTCACCTCGACACCCGGCAGCCGGCCGCCGGCCACCCGCTCGGGCAGGCGCAGCAGCTCCAGCTTGCCTTGCGAGGCGAGAGCGAGCGCCTCGAGCGACGGCGTGGCGGAGGCCAGGACGACCGGGATGGCGAGTTCCTTGCCGAGCACCAGCGCGAGGTCGCGGGCGTTGTAGCGGGGCTCCTCCTCCTGCTTGTACGAGCCGTCCTGCTCCTCGTCCACCACGACGAGGCCGAGCCGTTCGAGCGGCGCCCAGAGCGCCGAGCGCGGACCGGCCACAACGTCGACCGCGCCGGCGCGCGCCCGCTCCCAGGCGGCAAAACGCTCGCTTTCCGCCATCGAGGAGTGGAGCACCGCCACTCGCTCGCCGAAGCGCGCCGCGAGCTGCCCGGCGAGCGCCGGCGTGAGGCCGATCTCGGGCACGAGCACGAGGGCCTGGCGGCCGGCCGCCACCGCCGTCTGGGCGGCGCGCAGGTACACCTCGGTCTTGCCCGAGCCGGTGACGCCGAGCAGCAGGAACGGCCGGAAACCGCCGCCGGCGAGCGCCGACTCGACGGCTTCCAGGGCGCGGCGCTGCGCCGCCGTGAGCTCGGTCGGGGTGAGAGGCGGCGCGAGTTCCCAGCGGCGCACGTGCAGCGCCCGGGCCTGCTGGAAGCGTCGGACCAGCCCCTTGCGCACGAGCTCGGCAACGACGCCCGCGGAGCAGCCGCAGGCCGCGACCAGCTCGCCCTCCAGCACCGGCTGCCCCCGGTCGACAAGCCACGCCAGCACCCTCGCCTGCGCCGGGGCGCGCCCGAGACGGCGGGCCCGCTCCACCTCGTCCATCTCGACCGGCGCCACGGCGGTGACGGTGGAGCCTCCCCGCGGCGCGCCCCGCTCCACCACCCGCAGCGCCCGGCGGGCGGCGAGACGCGACAGCACCGCCTGCAACTCGGCTCTCCCCCACCCCTCGGCGAGCAGGCGGGGGAGCGAGATGCGGCGCGCCTCGAGTAGCCTCTCGAGCAACCGACGCTCGGTGGCGTCGGCGGCGGCGAGCGCGTCACGCGCCGCCTCGCCGAGCTGCACGAGGGGAGGCGGCAGCGCCAGCGCGCCGGGCGGCAGCGCCGCGCGCGCCACCAGCCCCGGCGCCGCACAGTAGTAGTCGGCGACGAAGCGAACCAGCGCCAGCACGTGCTCGGGCACGAGCGGCTGCAGGTCCAGCAGCTCGGTCACCGGCACGACCCGCTCCGGCGGGCACCCCGGCTCGTCGGTGAGGGCGAGCACGATGCCGGCGCGCGGCGCCCCCCGCAGCGGCACACGCACACGGCAGCCGGGCCGGACGAGCGAGGCGAGCGCCCCCGGCAGCGCGTAGGTCAGGGCCTCGGGGATCGCGGTGGGCAAGGCAATGCGGGCGTACACCGGGCCGGATGATACACTCGGGCGTGATCACACCCTCCCTGCTGCGCTCCTGGCGCGACGTTGCGGCCCGCCTGTGCGCTGGGCCGGTGCCCCGCGGCGCGGAGTTCGATGTCGCCCGGCAGGTGGTGGCCGCCGCGGCGGACCGCGCCGCGGCCGAGACGGCAATGCGGATGCTGTTGGAAGGCGCGGTTGCCGACGCCCAGACCGGCATTGCCGACGTCCAGACCGTGATGGCGGTCCTCAAGGCCATCGATCGCCGCGAGCTGCGCCTGGCGGATCTCCTTCCCGGGCCATGATGGCGTGGATCGTGGCGGTGCTGATGCCGACGGCGGGCTGGCTGGCGGGCGCCTGGCTCGCCGCTGCCCACCCGCACCGCCCTCCCCTGCCGCTCATGGCCGCTGCCGGGGCGCTCGCGCCAGCCGGGCTGCAGCGCTGGCGCAACCGCTCCCTCCTCGAGCAAGTGGCAGGGTGGGGGCTGGCGTTCGTGGGCTGGGCGGCGGCACTGGTCGGCCGCGACCCGGAGTTCTTGGTCGCCACCTGGCTCGGCGGCGCCGCCTGGGGCATCCTCCTCGGCGCGATGCAGCTCGGGGACCTCCGGGCACCTCGCGATCCCGAGCCTGCCGGCCTGCCCACAAGCCCCTCCCAGCCCGCGCCGCACTTCGGCCCGCCAGCAGCGGCCCCGACCCCGCCCGAGGAGATCGATCCCGGCCTCGCCTTCCGTCTGGCGATGCGCTGCCCGACGTGCGGCGCCGAGCTGGCGGTGCCGGTCTATCACCACATGACGCGCTGCGAGTACTGCGCCTCGGAGCACATCGTGCTCGGGCAAGGTGACGTCATCCGCGCCGTCGTGCCGGATGCCGTGACGAGCCCGGAAGAGGTCCACGCCGTCGTGCTCAAGTATTTACGAAGGTTGCACTTCCAGAAACTCTACGAGCGGCGGGTGGGGCCGTTGCGCCGGGAGTACGAGGTGGATCGGCAAGGGCGCGAGGTGGTACAGCTGCTGGATGGCAAAACGCCGTCGATCGTAGCGGCCATGGAGCGCCGGGTCGAGGCGGAGGCCGATGCCTACGCGGCCCGCATCGCGCCGCGCCTCGAGATCGCCGAGTGGCGGCGTTTCCTCGCCCCCTACTGGCACCGCCTCGGGACGCTGTACCAGGTCGCGTTCGGGCGCGACGCCAGCGCCGCCAAGCGGATGGAGCTGGCGATCGTCCCCATGGAGACGTCGGCCGCCGCGAACCCGACGCCGCTGCCCGAAATGGGGAAGCTTTCGTACCTGCGTGCGCTGCGCCCGCTTGCTGGCAGCCCCGAAGCCGCCCTCGACGCCATCCCGGCCACGCTGGGGCCGGAAGCGCTCGACCGGGCGGCGGTGGAGCCGGGCCGGCGCAACACCGAACTCGGGATCACGCCGATTGCCGTGCGCGGCGCCCTGGTGACGGAGACGCTGGCGCTCGTGCACCGCCCCTGGCATCTCGTCACCGCCGTCCTCGACGGGGTCGCGTACCGCCTGCTCGTGGACGGAGGAGGCGCCGACGTGGCCGGCGTCCCGGAGGTGGCGGCGGTCGAGGCGCAGCCACTCCCGGCAGCGGGGCCCGAGCGGCTACGCCTGGCGCCGAGCCGCTGCCCCGAGTGCGGCCACGACCTGCCGTTCGCCGTCGACACGGTTGCCCACCTGTGCCGGAACTGCTTCCATCTCCTCGAGGTGGCCGGCGAGCGCTGGCGCGTCGTGAGCTACCTCCGCGAGGAGCCGCAGGCCGGGAACTGGCTCGTCCCGTTCTGGTGCTTTCCCCTGCGGCTGCGTACCGCACACGGCGAGCTGGTGACCGATCTCGCGCACCTCACCGATGGGATCGACGGCTCCTTCGACCAGATCGGCGACCGGCCGCCGGGTACGGAGTGGTTCTTCGTGCCCGCGTTCCGCACCCGCGCCACCAAGGCCGGCGTGCGGTTCTACCGGCGCATCTGGCCGCTGCTGCGCCAGCCGCGGGCGGTCCGTCGCGAGCGCTTCTCGCTGATTTCGCCGCCCGGCGAGACGGTGGCGGTGACGCTGCCGGCGGGGGAGGCGCGGGAGTTCGCCCGCGTCTACCTGGCGCTGGCGTTCGGGCCGCGCGATCTGGCACGGGCAGAAGTCAAGCGCGTCCGGGCCGCGTTCCTGGACGCCGAGCTCGAGGGCGAGCCCACGCTCGCGTTCCTGAACCTGCCGGCCGAGGTCGTGGAACCGGCCCGCAACCTTTTCGGCCGCACGCGGCCGCAGGCGGTGCGGGCGCTGGGTGGCGAACCGCGCTACCCTTGAGGTGTGATGCCGATGCGGGTGTGGGTCGCGGTGCTGCTGGCGGCGACAGCGGCGGAGGTGGCGATGACGTCGGAAATGTGGGTTCGCAGAGACGGGTCGTTGTGGGCGCGGATCGAGTCCGATGGGACGATCCGCGTCGACGGCAGCATCGCCGGCGAGGTGGAAACCGACGGCACGGTGCGCAAGGACGGCTCGATCGTCGGGGCGGTCGAGGCGGACGGTACGATCCGCGAGTCCGGGTCGATCGTCGGCAAGGTCGAGCCTGACGGCACGCTGCGCCGGGGCGGCAGCATCATCGGCGCCATCGAGGCCGGCGGCATCATCCGGCGGGACGGCAGCATCTGGGGGCTGAGCGAGCCGGCGTGCGAGGACTTCGCGGCCCGCCGCCGCCTGGCGGCCGTGCTGTTCTTCTTCTCCGGCGACTTCTGACCCCCGCTTCCCGCTCGCCGACGACCGGTGGGGAGCCGTGAGCTCGTGGGGCCTTCCGCTCCAGCCCGCCCGGCCGCCGATCACTGGCCGCGGGTCACTGCTTCGCCGCCTTCTCCACCCAGAGATCGAGGATGTGCAGGCAGCACTCGGCGGCCCTGGCCATCCACTCGAGCGAAACCCACTCCTGCACCGAATGGAACGCCTGGCCGCCGGCCCACACGTTGGGGGTGAGCAGCCCCATGAACGACAGCCGCGCGCCGTCGGTGCCGCCCCGGATCGCCTTCCGGACCGGCTCGACGCCGAGGCGCCGCACCGCTTCGAGCGCGACCTCGAGCACCACCGGATCCTCGGCGATCTTGTACGCCATGTTGCGGTACGACTCCCTGATCTCGACCGTGGCCCGCACCCCGGGGAAGAGCCGCTCCACCTCCGCCACGGCAACGCGCAGCACCTCTTCGCGCTCGTGCAGCTCGTCCTCGGTGAAAGCGCGCACCAGCAGGCGCAACGTCGCCTTGCTCACCTCTCCCTTGAGGTCGAAAGGGTGGAGGTACGGCTGCCGGCCGTCGGTCGTCTCGGGCAGGAACTCGCGCGGCAGGCGCTCGACAATGGCGGCCCCAGCGCGCACGGCGTTGACCATCTTGCCTTTGGCGTAGCCGGGGTGGACGTCGTAGCCCTCGAGGGTCACGATGGCAGTGTCGGCGCAAAACGTCTCGTCCTCGATTTCTCCGAGGTCGGAGCCGTCCAGTGTGTAGGCGTACCGGGCGCCAAACGCCGCGACGTCGAAGTGCTCGGTGCCGCGCCCCACCTCCTCGTCGGTGGTGAAGGCGATGTGCACCGGCCCGTGGAGGAACTCGGGGTGCCGCCGGAGCCACGCCACGGCGCTGACGATTTCCGCCACGCCGGCCTTGTCGTCAGCGCCCAGCAGCGTTGTCCCGTCCGAGGTCACGAGCGTGTGCCCCAGACACCTGCCGAGGTTGGGGTGGTCGGCCACCGTGATGACCTGCCGGGGGTCGCCCGGCAGGGGGATGTCGCCGCCCTGGTACGCCTCGATGACCTGGGGCTTGACACCGCCGCCAGGGGTGGCGTGGTAGGTGTCGAGGTGAGCGATGAGCCCGATCGCGGGCACCTTACCATACGCCGGGTGGGTGGCGGGGAGGTTGGAGGGGACGGTGGCCCACACGTACCCCCACTCGTCCATGCGCGCGTCGGTGCAGCCGAGCTGCCCGAGCTCCTCGACAAGGATGCGGCCGAGGTCCTTCTGCTTTTCGTTGGAGGGGCTCGTGGTTGAGGCCTCGTCGGACTGGGTGTCGATCTGGGCGTAGCGCACGAAGCGCTCGAGCAGCTCGCGGCGGTCGGTGGGGTCGAAGGCGATCGTCATGATGGCTCTCCCGGCGGTCGGGCACCGCTCGTGCAGGATACCAGCCCCCTCCATCCAGGGCTGGAAGTCGAGAGGAGACCTGCTCGGTCGGCGCGGCTGGGCCCGCTCCTTCGATTTTCGACCGGGCGGGCCGGGGCCGAGGTCAGGGCCGCCGGAACGGCACCGAGGTCTCGCGCTTGCCAACCGCGCGCGATTCCTGGATCTTCACGATCCCGCGCTGCATCAGGTTGTGGATGATGAGCTGGTTTTTCAGCTTGGGGCCGGGGAGCAGGGGCAGAATCTGAGGCAAGGTGTACAGGCCGTTGATGCGCGAAAGCACGAAACCTTCCTCGGGGGAACAGTTGAGGTAGCCGATCTCCTGGATCGACAGCGCGAGTTCGAGAATGACCTCACTGCCGAGCGAGGTCCTGGCGACCTCGGCCTCGAGTCTTTGCTCCAGCGCGTTGGCGTGCTCGACCGCTTCCCCCACGGACCCAAAGCGCTCGCGCACGGTGCAAAGCTGCTTGTACGCCTCGTAGTAGTCGCCCAGCGTGAAGCTGTTCTCGGCCTCGCGGATGAGCTCCCGCCACGAGGCTCCGGTGGCGCCGGGGATGCGGGTGGTCTTCTCGGGCGGGGGCTTGAGGCCGAACACCCCGGCCCGCATGCCGTGGTAGACGAAGGAGAGCACCTCGAAGACCGGCACCCGGCAGCGCAGGGCGATGGTCTCGAGGCTCTGCTCGCCGTTGATCTCCCAGAGCATGGCGAGCTGCTGCGGCGAAAGGCTCGCCTCGTCCACCGCCTGCACGATGGTCGGGATGTACGAGGCGTCGGGGATGAGTTCGCGGATGCGCCGCGTCTCGTCGGCCTGGCGCGCCCCCTCGAACAGGAAATGGTCGACCGGGAGGGCGAGCCCCTGGAACTCCCGGCGGGGCGCGTCCTCGTCGAGCAGGAAGAACTCGCCCTCCTCCCACAGCATGAGGTCGTAGATCGTCACCTCGGTCTTGATGCGGATGATGCGGTCGACCTCGTCCCTGGTCATGCGGCCGGACTGCACGAGCAGCTCCCCCAGCGCCACCTTCTGGGTCTGCTGCTGCGACAGCAACCGGGTCAGCTCCTCCTCGCTGATGTAGCCCCACCCGACGAGGTAGTAGCCGAGGTGCTCGCGCGGGTTGTTGGAGGTGACCGCATCGACGAGCCCCTGGCGGAACAGGATCTTCTTGGTGAAGCGGCGGCCCTTGACGACGAGAGTGCCGCTCTTCTGGCTCATGGCGATCCACTGCATGAGATCGGCAAACGGCATGCTGCGGAGGTTGCCGCTAATCATCGCGGCCCTCCCGCCGCCGGGCGACCGCACGAACTCCTCCGCACCGGGACGCCACGCCCACCATCGCACGGCAAAGATACCGCACTCGCCCCGCCGACCGCGACCTCTCCGCCGGGGCCCTCCGGTGCGGACACGGCGCGGGGCGGGCCCCCGAGGAGGCGCTCATTCCGCCGGCTCTTCGCCTCGCGGGGTACGGCGGCGGTGACGCCGGCGCCGGCGCGAACTCCGCGAGCCGCTCTCGGCGGGGCCCGCGGCGTCGCCCTCGGCCGGCTCGCCGGCCTCGACCACCTCGCCATCCGGGGGCGAGCCGGAGGCTCCGCCTCCTGGGGTCGTCTCCTTCGCCTTGCGCTTTCGCCCACCGCGCTTGCGCCGGCGCCGCTTCTCGCCCGCAGGCTCGGCCCCCTCCGCGGCAGACTCGGCAGGCGGTTCGGCCCCGGCGGGTTCCGCCGCCTGCTCGTGGTCCTCGTGCTCGCGCCGCTTCGACTTGCCTTTCTTCTTCCCGGCTTCGGCCGGTGGCGGTGCCGGCTCGGGCTCGGGCGGGGCGGGCACGGCCTCCGCCTCATCACGGCCCTTGCGGCGGCGCCCCCCCCGGCGGCGGCGTCGCCGCTTTTCCCCTGTCGGCTCGGCCGCTTCCTCGTCCGGCTCCGGCGGGGGTTCCTGCTGGGCGGTCTCCCCGCGCCCACCTCGCCCGCCCTCGCCGGGGTGTGCCGGTTCGTGGGCGAGGTCGGCGGCCGACGCCACCGGCTCCGGGGTGGCCGCGGCCTTGCCGGCCGGTGCCTCGCGGTGGAAGAGCTCGACCCGCTGCTCGGAGCGGTGGAAGCCGGCAGCGGCGATGATCTCGATCTTGAGGTCGAACTCGCGCTCGAGGGCGGCGAGCTCCTGGCGGCGGTTGTTCTGCAACGCATCGGCGAGCTCGGGGTGCAGCTGGATCCGCACCCCGCGCAGGCGGCCCCCGGCGGCCTCCGCTTCGATGCGCCGCAGCAGGCCGAGCGCGACCGCCTCGGCGCTGGCGATGGAGCCGACGCCGCCGCAGGTCGGGCAGGTTCGCTGCGTGCGGACGCCAAGGCTCTGCTTGATGCGCTGGCGGTTGATCTCGAGCAGACCGTTGGGGCTGATCTTGCCCACCCAGCAGCGGGCGCGGTCGGGCTTGAGCGCCTCCCGCAGCGTCCGCTCGACCTCTCGCTGGTGGCGGGGAGACCGCATGTCGATGAAGTCCACGACCACCAGGCCACCGATGTCCCGCAGCCGGAGCTGGCGGGCCACCTCGCGGGCCGCCTCCTTGTTGACCTGGAAGATCGCCTCGTCCTGGCTCTGGCTGCGCGCCTTGCCGGAGTTCACATCGATGGCGGTCAGGGCCTCGGTGGTGTCGATGACGATCGAGCCACCCCCGGGCAGCGCCACCGAGCGCTGCAGGATGCTCTCGATTTGCGGCTCGAGGTCGAAGCGCGCGAACAGCGGCATCCGCTCCGTGTACCGCACCAGCCTGGTCTTGGAGCGGGGCATGAACGCCTTCATGTACGCCTCGGCCTTGGCGAAGGCGTCGTCGTCGTCGACCAGCACCTCGCTCACCGAGGCGTCCAGGAAGTCGCGCAGCGCCTGCACGATGAGGTCCTGATCCGAGTACAGCAAGCGGGGACCGCGCCCCTCCTTGCCTCCGGCCTCGACCTTTTTCCACAGGCGAAGCAGCGCCGCGAGGTCCTTGGCGAGGGCGGTCTTGGTCTGCCCGAGGGCGTTCGTGCGCACGATCACGCCGGCCCCGGCCGGGAGTTCGAGGCCGCTGGCGATGTCCTTGAGCTGCTTGCGGATGTCCTCATCCTCGACCTTGCGCGAGACACCCCGCATGTCGTCGAACGGGGTCAGCACCAGATAGCGGCCGGCGATGCTCACGTTGGTGGTGAGCGCCGAGCCCTTCTGGCCGCCCGGATCCTTGGTGACCTGCACCAGGATCGGCCGGCCGCGCTCGAGCACCTCCTCGACGCGGTGCGGCCGGCCAGATGCCGGCTTGCGGTGGAACGCCTGGGGCACGATGTCGTGGAACGCCAGAAAGCCGTGCTTCTCGATCCCGAGATCGATGAACGCGGCGTTGAGCGCGGGCTGCAGGTTGACCACGGTGCCGCGGTAGATGTTGCCGCGGTACAGGCCGCCCTCGGCGAGCGCGGTCTGGAACAGCTCGAGGCGCCGGTCGACGACGATCGCGACTCGCAGCTCCTCGGGCCGCTGCGCGTTGATGAGCATGCGAGCGGTCATGCCGCCTCCTGCCGTGAGGTGGCCGGGGCGTACCTCACGATGTGCCGGTGAGGGGGGGTGGGGCGCATGGCGAGCCCGCGCTCACGCCAGCTCGCAGCCAGGGAAGAAGAAGGCCAGCTCGATGGCGGCGTTCTCCGGCGAGTCCGAGCCGTGGATGGCGTTGCGCTCGATCGAACTCGCGTAGTCGGCCCGGATCGTCCCCGGCTCGGCGTTGGCCGGGTTGGTCGCGCCCATCACCGCACGCAGGTGGGCGACGGCATCCTCGCGCTCCAAAGCCATGACCCAGACCGGCCCCTCGGTCATGAACTTCACCAGGCTGGCGAAGAACGGCCGCTCCCGGTGCACGGCGTAGAACGCCTCGGCCTGGGCCTGGGTGAGGTGCAGCCTGCGAAGGGCGAGAATGGCGAAGCCCTCGCGCTCGAGACGGTCGATGATGGCTCCGCAGCGCCGGGCGCTGACGGTATCCGGCTTCAAGATGGTCAATGTCCTCTGCAGCATGTGCTCTCCTCGTGAAGGTGCCGGCTTCGAAGCCGGTAGCGGGGCTCAGGTACGCCCGAGCACCCGCGCCATGGTAGCGCCGATTTCGGCCGGCGTCGCCACGACCTCGATCCCGGCCGCGCGGAGCGCCGCCATCTTTTCGGCCGCCGTGCCCTTGCCGCCGGCGATGATCGCGCCGGCGTGCCCCATGCGGCGCCCCGGCGGCGCGGTCTGGCCGGCAATGAACGCCACCACCGGCTTGCTGTAGCCAGCGGCCACCAGCGCCGCAGCGTCCTCTTCGGCCGAGCCGCCGATCTCGCCGATCATCACCACCCCCTTGGTGGCGGGGTCGTCGCGGAACGCCGCCAGCACGTCCACGAAGCTGGTGCCGCTGATCGGATCGCCCCCGATGCCGACGCAGGTGGACTGCCCGAGCCCTTGCTTGGTGAGTTGGTCCACCGCCTCGTAGGTGAGAGTTCCCGAGCGCGAGACGACGCCGATCCCGCCCTCGCGGTGGATGTGCGCCGGCATGATTCCGAGCTTGGCCTTGCCCGGCGAAATGATCCCCGGGCAGTTGGGACCGATGAGGCGCGAGCGGCTGCCGGCCAGGCGCCGCTTGACGGCGATCATGTCGCGCGCCGGGATGCCCTCGGTGATGCAGACCACGAGTTCGACCCCGGCGTCCACCGCCTCCATGATCGCGTCGGCCGCTGCCAGCGGCGGCACGAAGATGAGCGAGGCGTCGCAAGCGGTGGCCTCGCGCGCCTCGGCCACGGTGTCGAAGACCGGCACGCCATCCACCTCGCTGCCGCCCTTGCCGGGCGTCACCCCGGCCACGACCTTGGTCCCGTACTCGCGGCACCTCGCGGCATGGAACTGCCCTTCCTTGCCGGTGAGACCCTGCACCACCACGCGCGTCGCCTCGTTGACCCAGATCGCCATCGTCCCCTCCCCTACGCCGCCTGCGCCGCCGCCACGACCTTTTCGGCGGCCTCGGCCATGGTGTCGGCGGGCTGCAGCGCCAGCCCGGACTCGGCCAGGATGCGCTTGCCCTCCTCGACGTTGGTGCCCTGCAGCCTCACCACGATCGGCACCTTGACGTGCAGGTTGCGCGCCGCCGCGACGACCCCCGCGGCGATCATGTCGCACCGCACGATGCCGCCGAAGATGTTGATCAGGACGGCCTTCACCGCCGGGTCAGAGAGCAGGATGCGGAACGCGTTCTCGACCCGCTGCTGGGAAGCGCCGCCGCCGACGTCGAGGAAATTGGCCGGCGCCCCGCCGTGGTGCTTGATGATGTCCATGGTCGCCATGGCGAGTCCGGCGCCGTTCACCATGCAGCCGATCGAGCCGTCCAGCTTGATGTAGTTGAGGTCGAACTTCGAGGCCTCGACCTCGTAGGGGTCCTCCTCCGCGAGATCGCGCATCTCCACGATGTCGGGGTGGCGGAACAGCGCGTTGTCATCGAACGTCATCTTGGCATCGAGCGCCAGCACCGCGCCGTCGCCCGTGACGAGCAACGGGTTGATCTCGGCCAGCGAGGCGTCGGTGTCGGCGTAGGCACGCGCCAGCGCCGCCACGAAGCGCACGAACTGCTTGAGCGTCTCGCCCGCGAGGCCGAGACCGAACGCCAGCTTGCGGGCCTGGTACGGGTACAGCCCCTCCCCGGGGTCGAACCACTCCTTGAGGATGGCCTCGGGGTGCTCGGCTGCCACTTCCTCGATTTCCATGCCGCCGAAGCGCGACGCCATCATGACCGGCAGCCCCGCCGACCGGTCCAGCACCACGCCCAGGTAGAGTTCGCGGGCGATCGCCACCGCTTCCTCGACGAGCACCTTCTGCACGAGGCGGCCCTCGGGGCCGGTCTGCCTGGAAATCAGCCGCATGCCGAGGATGCGGGAGGCCACCTCCACGGCCTCGGCCGGGGAGCCGGCCAGCTTGACGCCGCCGGCCTTGCCGCGCCCCCCGGCGTGGACTTGCGCCTTGACGACGACCTTCCCGCCCAGGCGCTCGGCAACGGCTCCGGCCGCGGCCGGCTGGTCGACGACCTCGCCGCGCGGCACCGCCACCCCGTAGCGGGCCAGGATCTGCTTGGCCTGGTACTCGTGAACCTTCATCCCATCCTCCCGGAAGTGCGTGTCGATCCGGCGCCGGACATTCTGCCTGGCGGCCGCGTGCTGCGCAACTCAACGCTCGGGGACCGGGCAGGATTTCCAGGGGTGTGGCCACGACCACGTTCACGACCACCTGCCAGGTCCCGGACCGCGTCCCCTCCAGGTCGAGGGTCGGGCTGTGCGTGGGTGGTGGGGCCGGAAGGGGGAGGTGGTGTGGGGGCCGCAACGGGTGGGGGCGCGGGTGGAGAACCGATCGCCGACAACCGGGAACCGGTGAGGCGCGGCCGGCCGGCGGTAGAATCCGGCAATGGCGGTGCGGATCGACCTCGAGGCGCACACGGTGCGCTGCTCCGTGCACGACGTGCTGCCGGAGACGGTGCCATCACGCCCGTGGCGCGAGGGGCCGAGCCGTCTCGGCGTGGGCGCCGAGCTGCACCGCATCGTCCAGGGTCAGCGCCGCGCCGAGGATGCCGCCTATCTGCCCGAGGCGCCGGTGGATGCCACGCTCGAAGTGGACGGATGGAGACTCCGCATCGTGGGCCGGGTCGACGGCCTGTACCGGCCCGACCACGGGCGGCCAGTCGTGGAGGAGATCAAGACCCTGCACTTCCGCTCCGAGCTCCATCACCTGTTCGCCCACGAGCGTATCGAGCGCTTCCGCTGGCAAGTCCGCATTTACGCGTTTTGTCTGTTTCCCGCCGGCGACGCTCACGCCAGGCTGCTCCTCGTGGACCTGGGGGGCGCCGAACACAGGCTCGAGGAGGTGGCGTGGACGCCGGCCCAGGTCCAGGCGTTCCTGCGCGCTCGCCTGCACGCCCTCGTGGCGGCCGAGCGGGAGCGCCAAAAAACGCTGGCGCGCTGGCGCACTGCGGCCGACGAGCTGGTGTTCCCCTTCCCCGAGGTACGCCCCGTGCAGGCCGAAGCCGTGGAGGCGATCGAGGAGAGCCTGGCCTCCGGCCGCCATCTGCTGCTGGCCGCTCCCACCGGCGTGGGGAAGACGGCGGCAGCGCTGTTCCCCGCCGTGCGGCTGGCGCTCGCCAGCGGGCGGCGGCTGGTGTTCGCGACCGCCAAGACGCTGCAGCAACACCTCGCGGTGGAAACCCTGCAGGCGATGCACGACGGGAGCTGGCGCTCGCTGCAGCTCCGCGCCAAGGCGCGCATGTGCGCCCACCGCGAGGTCATTTGCCACGAGGAGTTCTGCCCATTCCTCGCCGACATGTGGCCGCGGCTGGCCGAGCGGGGGGTCGTGGAGGCGCTCCTCGACCACGGCCCGCACCTCGATCCCGACCGCGTCTTCGATCTCGCCCGCGCCGCCGAGGTGTGCCCGTTCGAGACCTCGCTCGCCCTGATTCCCCACGCATCGGCCGTGATCTGCGACTACAACTACGTCTTCGACCCCACGATCGCGCTCTTCGGCACCCCGGACGACGGCGGGCTCGAGGACACCTACCTCGTGGTCGACGAGGCACACAACCTGGTGGACCGCTCGCGCGAGTACTACTCGCCGCGCCTGGCCCGCTCCACCGTGCAAGCGGCCCGCGCGCTCGTCGAGGGGTACCGGCAGAGGGTCTGCCGCGAACTCGAGGAGGTCATGGCCGATCTCGAGCAGCTCGTGGCCGGAGGGGTGCAACGGGCGGTCGGCCGGGCCGTCGGCACCCGCCGGACTGAGCTGGCGGCCGAACGGCTCGTCGAGATCCGGCTCGCCCTCGACGCGCTCCTGGTTCCCTACTTCAACTTCAAGCGCCAGGCGGAAGTGTGGCTCGCCCAGGACCCGGTGATGGAGGTCTCGCTCACCCTCTCGCGGCTCGTCGCCTTGCTCGCCGACGGCGGGCGGGAGCTGGTGCCGCTCGCCGAGCGCACCGCCGGGCCGCAAGGCGACGAGGCGGTGCGCATCTTGTGTCTCGATGCGTCGCGTTTCGTGGGCCGGCTGCTCGCCAGCTCGGCAGGCACCGTGGCCATGTCGGCGACGCTGCAGCCGTTCGAGTTCTTCCGCGACCTGCTGGGGTTCGAGCCGGACCGGACCGACACGCTGGCGCTGCCGAGTCCGTTCCCGCGCGAGCACCGGCTCGTCGTGACGGTCAGCGAGGTGGACACCACGTACAGCCAGCGGGCCCGCTACTACGGGCGGATTGCCGAGCTCATCGGCGAACTCGCCCCGCCGGGGCGCAACGCCCTGGTGCTGTTTCCGTCTTACGCCTTCCTCAACGAGGTCGCGAGCCGGCTGCACTTGCCCGATCACCAGCTCGAAATCCAGCGCGGCGATCACTCCGAGGCGCTGCGCCGCGACATCCTGGCCCGCATGCGCGCCAACCACACCCCCACGGTGCTTCTCGCGGTGCTCGGCGGGGTGTTCGCGGAAGGGGTCGACTACCCCGGGGAAATGCTTTCGGAGGTCGTGGTCGTCTCGCCCGCCCTCCCCCAGGTCGGACCCGAGCGGGAGCTGCTCAAGGAGTACTTCCAGGACCGCTTCGAGCGCGGGTTCGAGTACGCGTACCTGGTGCCCGGCATGACGCGCGTGGTGCAGGCGGCGGGGCGGCTCATCCGCTCGGACCAGGACCGCGGGGCCATCGTGCTGGTGTGCCGGCGTTTCGCGCGCGAGCCGTACACTGGCCTGTTGCCTCAGGACTGGCTCGAGGACGCCTCAGGCGAGTGCGCGGACCCGGCCGCGCGGGTGCGCGAGTTCTTCGCGGCGATGGCGGCCCCGGAACGGCAGGAACCGAAGCGGCGCAGGCGGGCAGCGCGTGCTGCAGCGAGAACGGAGAACTGAGATGCGCCTGCTTTCCTCCCGTGACCTCGACGAGCTCGCCGCGGTGGCGTCCAGAACTCTGCGCCGTCGGGCCAATCTCAACCTCCACCCACAGCTCGAGGATCCCGTTCAGCGCATGCTCAACTGCTTCCAGCCGGGCACCTACGTCCGCCCGCACCACCACGACCCCGAACGCTGGGAGCTGTTCGTGGTCCTGAGAGGACGGGTGGGGATCCTCACCTTCGACGCCTCGGCCGCGGTGACGGGTCAGGTCGTGCTGGCGCCGGACGGAACGGTGACAGCGGAGATTCCGGGCGGCGTCGACCACGCGGTGGTGGCGCTCGAACCCGACTCGATCGTGGTGGAGGTCAAGCCGGGGCCGTTTCGCCCCCTCACCGACAAGGACTTTGCGCCGTGGTCGCCGCGCGAGGGCGAGCCAGCCGCAGCGGAGCTGGTGGAGGGCTGGTCACGGCGACTGGCGGCGCTGTGCGAAAAAGGTGGAAAGCAGGGCTGAGGCCCGGTCCAGTTCGAGCCCGGCGCGCGCCGCGACGCGATGGTTGAGGCGCGGGTCGTCCAGCACGGTGCCGAGAAAACCTGCGAACCCGGCCTTGGGATCGGGGGCAGCCCAGACGAGACAGGCGAGGCGGGCCTGGACGCAAGCGGCGGCGCACATCGCACACGGCTCGAGCGTCACGTACAGAGTGCAGCCGGCGAGCCGCCAGCTCCCGAGCTCCCGGGCCGCCGCGCGCAGCGCCAGAAGCTCGGCGTGGGCGGTGGGGTCGTGGTCCCGCTCCCGCCGGTTGCCGGCCCGCGCCAGGACGCGGCCGTCGGCGCCCAGCACCACGGCACCCACCGGGACGTCGCCTCCGGCGCCTGCCGCCTCGGCCTCCTCGAGCGCCATCGCCATGGCGAGGCGGTCGCGGGCATCGAACGCCCAGTCCGGGGTCAGGTCGACCATGCACCCTCCACAAACCACACGAGCGGGGTGCTTCGCGGCGCGCTGCCGCAGCCCGCGCGAAGCGAGCTTGCGCCGCCCATCTGCCGGTCGGGCGCGCCAGGCCCCCGTCGGTCCGTGGCCTCGTGCCTTGCCCCGCCTGCCACGCCGCCATCATATAGAATCGGGACGTGCCAGCAGCGAGGAGATCGTGGCCGTGGCTTTTGGCGGGACTGCTCGTGTACGGGGTGTCCGCCGCCACCGGCCCGCTGTGGGGCGATCCCTCCAAGCTGGCCGTGTACGCGCTCGACACTTACCTGCCAAGCGCCAACCCCGGCGATCACGCCGGCTGGACCGTGCTGGCCTGGGTCTGGCTGCGGCTGGTCTGGTGGCTCGACCCGGTGCGGGCCCTGCACCTGCTGTCGGCGGCCGCCGGCGCGGTGGCGGTGGCGCTCCTTCACCGGCTGGTCCTCGAGACCACCGGCGAGGAGCGGCGAGCCGCCGGCGCGGCCGCGGTGGCGCTCGTCGCCCACCCGCTGTGGTGGGGGTCGGCGGTGGCCGAGAGCTACGCGCCGGCCCTCGCTCTGGCGCTCGGGAGCTGTGTGCTGGCGCGGCGGGAGTCGCGGGCGGCGGCAGCGGGCGCCGGGCTGGCCGCCGGTCTGGGCGCCGCCGCCCACCTCTTCTCGCTGGTCGTGAGCCTGCCTCGGCTCGCGCAGCAGCGGCGCCACCGGTGGCCGCTGCTCGGCGGGGCGGTGCTCGGCCTGGCACCGGTGTGGCTGGGGATTTTCGGCAGCCCCGCCGACCCCCTCACGGGCCACCAGGCCGGGGGGACGGGGACGTGGGGGTGGCACCTCGCGGCGTTCGTGCGCCCGGCCTCGTTCGTGCGCGGGCTGGGCTTGCTCGTGGCGCTCGCGGCGCTGGCGCTGGGGCCGCTGGGGATCTGGGCTTTGGGCCGCGCCGGCAGGGGACGCGGGATGCGGCCCCCACCCCCTCTCGCCGGCCCGGCGCTCGTCGTGTACGCATGCGTGCTGTGCACGTACGCACCGTTTCGCCTCCCGCTCATGACCGGGTTTCTCGTCGCGGGGGTGCTGCTGCTCCGTCCGCCGGCGCTGGCGCCGGCCGGCCGGCTCCTGCACGCCGGCGTGCAAGCGGGGCTGCTGCTCGCACTGCCGTGGGGACTTTCGGCCGCGGGGTTCGGCGACCTCGCGCTGCGGAAGCTCCCGGAGCGCAACAACGCCTGGTACTTCCTGTGGCCGGTCAAGCGCGCTGAGACCGGACCCGAGCGGTACGCGCGCAGCCTTCTCGAGGCGGCGCCGCCGGGCGCCGTGGTGCTGGCCGACTTCAACCCCGGGGCAGTGCTCCGCCTGGTGCAGCGCCGCCACGGGCTGCGGCCGGACGTCGAGGTGCTGCCCACGGCGGTCGACGATGCGCTCGCCCGGCCGGACCCCGCGGCCGTGCTGGCCGGGCGGGTAGATGCGGCATATGTCTCGGGGCGGGCTGTCGTGTTCGCGGACGACTGGGCTCCGTACTACCCGCTCGACGAGCTGCGGCAGAGGTTCGGGTGGACGGCGCGGTCGGCGGGACCCGGCTGGCTCGCGGTCCCGCCCCGCCAACCCTAGGAGCCTGTCGGAGAGATGGGAGGGTCCGCGCGCAGGGGGCTTGCCGGGGGCAGGCAAGGCGCAAGGAGGCAGGCGATGCAGGAGCATCGCAGCCGACGAGCAACGCCGCATGCGTCCGGCAACCCCTCTGCGCCCTTCGGGTTGCGGGCCCTCCGCTTTCTCCGACAGACTCCTAGCCGTTTTCGAGCACCTCGTCGGCTTTGCGGAGGATTTCCTCCAGGTACCCCGACTCATGGAGGTCGAGGAAGGCGCGCCGGAGCGCCTCCATCGCCTCGTCGCTGATCGGCTCCTGGACCGAGATGGTGGTCATGCGCCGGGTCATGGCCTGGTAGAAGAACCAGGTGAGGCTCGCCGCCTGCCCTGGCCCCTGGGCCAGGTACTCCTGCGCCGCGAACGGCGGGCCGAGCGGCTCGTACCCCTCGTCGAGCCAGTGGCGGACCTCGCTCTCGAGGTCCTCCTTGCCGAGCCCACGGGCGATGATGTACTCCAGGCTCATCCGGCTCGCTCTCCTCGTCCGCC
The DNA here is from genome assembly GCA_035384965.1 of Thermoanaerobaculaceae bacterium. Taxonomy (GTDB): domain Bacteria; phylum Acidobacteriota; class Thermoanaerobaculia; order Thermoanaerobaculales; family Thermoanaerobaculaceae; genus JAAYVZ01. The sequence goes on along the minus strand of DAOOJE010000023.1, from coordinate 21,466 downwards.
CTCCGGCCCGGCGCTCGCCGCGGCCGCCGGCCGGAAGCTTTCGGAAACCCCATCCCCAGGATAGCGCGGACGCCGGCGGCCGGCCAGCCCGCCTGCCGGCGGGTGCATAATCCCCACGTGACGACAACGATCGCGCCGCTCGCCGAGTGGACCGCCCTGCATCCCGCTGCTCTCGCCTGGATGGAAGGGGCGGTCGCTGCCGGCCCCACCGGCCCGGCGAGGCCGCCCCGCTCCCGCACCCTGGCGACCGCCCTGGCCGCCACCAACCGGCGCTGGGGCAACCCCGTCGATACCGACCTCGAGGCCTGGCTCGGCGGCGCCGAGACCGTCGTCGCCGGCCAACAGCCGGGGCTCGCCGGCGGGCCGCTGCTCACGCTCGTCAAGGCGTGCGCGGTGGCGGCCGAAGTGGCACGCCGGCGGGCGGCCGGTGCGCCGGCGGTGGGGTTCTTGTGGCTGGCCACGAGCGACGACGATCTGCCCGAGATGCGGTGGGCCCGCGTTCCGGTCGGCGAGGAGCTGATGACCGTCCGGGAAGAAGGGTGGGAGCGGGGCGCCGCTCTCGGCGGCCTCGCGTTAGTCGGCGGCGCCGTCGAGGCTTTGCTGTCGCGCCTCCAGGACGCCTACCCCCAGGCGCTCGCCGCCCCGGTCATCGCGCTCGCCCGTGACTGCTTCGCGCCGGGGACGGCGCTCGGCGAGGCGTGCGGTCGCTTCCTCGGGCGCCTGGTCGCGGGGCTCGGCGTGGTGCTCGTGGATTCGCTCGAGCCGGAACTGGCTCGGGCCGGCCGCGAGGTCGTGCAGCGGGCCCTGCAGCGGCTGCCGGCGGTCCACGAGGCACTGGCGGCGAACCGGGACCGCTTCGCGACCCGCGGCTGGAGCGTCCCGATCAAGGTGAACCTCGGCCGGCTCCCGGTGTTCCGGCGCGAGGGGGTGCGGCGGGAACCGCTCGCCGCCCGGGCCGGCTGCTGTCCGGACGAGGTGCTGGCGGCCCATGCAGCGACGCCCGAGGCGTTCGTGCCTAACGTGTGGCTGCGGCCGCTGGTGGCAGACGAGGTGCTCGACACGCACACCTCGATCCTGGGCGGTGCCGAGCTCGCCTATCACCTGCAAGCGCAAGCCGGCTGGGACATCGTCGGGGTCGGCCGCCCGCACTGGCGGCTGCGGCCGCACGTCACCGTCCTGACCGCGGCCGAGCGGCGACTCGCTCGCCAGCTCGGCCTTGCTCCCGCCGACCTGCTGCGGCCGTCTCCCCCGCGCTCCGCCCTGCCCGGAGGGAGGCTCGCCCGGCGCCTGACCCGGCTCGGCAGCCGGGTGGAGACCGAGCTGGCAGCATTCGTGGCCGCGGCGCGCGACGAGCTGCCGGGGGCGGCCGGGGATGCCGAGGCGACACTGAAGCGTGTCCAGGGCTCGCTCGCCTGGCTCGAAGAACGGCTGCACGCGGCGGCGCTGCGCGCTTCGGAAACCGGGGCCGGCCGGTGGCGGCGGCTGCGGGCGTTCGTGCGCCCGGATGGCCACCCCCAGGAGCGCCACCTGTCCGTCCTGGCACCGCTGCTGCGGCTCGGGCTCGAATGGCCGGCGCAGCTCACCGCGGCGCTCGACCCGCGCCACCCGGGAATGCAGCTGCTCGGCTGGGAGGAGGGCGGGTCATGGTGAGGCGCTGCGACGTGCTGGCGATCGGCGCGCACCCGGACGACGTCGAGCTGGGGTGCGGCGGGCTCGTGGCCCGGCTCGCGGCGGCTGGCAAGACGGTGGGCGTGGTGGACCTGACTGCCGGCGAGCTCGGCACGCGGGGCGACGTCGCGGCCCGCCGCGCCGAGGCGGCGGCGGCGGCGGCCGCCCTCGGAGTGGACTGGCGAGAGTGCCTGGCGCTCCCCGACGGAGGTCTCTGCGCCGATGATGCGGAGCAGCTCGCCGCCCTCGTGCGGGTGCTGCGCACCGCCCGGCCACGTGCCGTGTTGCTGCCCGACGGCGGCGATCCGCACCCCGACCACCGGGTGGCGGCGGCGCTGGCAGCGCGAGCGTGCACGTGGAGCGCGGTGCGGAGCTGGCGCCCGAAAACCGGCGCGCCGCACAGGCCGCGCCTGCTCCTGGCCTACCCCGGCCCCCGGCAGGTGCTGGCGCCGGTCGTCGCCGTCGACGTCACTGCGTGGTACGCCGCCAAGCGGGCGGCGTGCGCAGCCCACCGCTCGCAGTTCGAGCCGGCGGCCGGTCCACCCACACACCTCGCTTCCGGGCACTTCCTGGCGGCTATCGAGGGACGGGACCGGGCGGTGGGCAACACGATCGGGGTGGAGCTGGCGGAGGCCTTGGCGGCCGTCGGCGCGCTGGCCGCGGACGAGCTGACCTGGCTGCTGGCTGCCGGGGCGATTGGAGACGAAGGTGGCTGAGGCAAGAGGCGTCGCTCGGGCTCGTTCCGTGCCGCTCCTGCCCGCTGCCGGCGGGAGGTGGCGATGCGAATCGGCGTGACGTGCTATCCGACCGTGGGCGGCTCGGGAACCGTGGCCACCGAGCTCGGCCTCGCCATGGCCCGGCGCGGGCACGAGGTGCACTTCATCTGCTACGCCATGCCGTACCGGCTGGGGCGGGTGCCGCCGGGGGTCACGTTCCACGAGGTGACGGTCCCGGCCTACCCGCTGTTCCAGTACCCGCCGTACTCGCTGGCGCTCGCCTCGCAAATGGCCGACGCGGTGCGGGCGCACGGCATCGATCTGCTGCACGTCCACTACGCGATTCCGCACGCGGTCTCGGCCCACCTGGCGCGCGAAATCCTGGGCGGCGGCCCGCGTCTCGTCGTGACGCTGCACGGCACCGACATCACGGTGGTCGGGGCCGACCCCTCGTTCCTGCCGATCGTCAGGTTGGGGATCGAGCGCGCCGATGCGATCACTGCCGTGAGCGCCGACCTGGCGCGCGCCACACGCCAGACGCTCGGCATCGACCGGCACATCGAGGTGATCCCCAACTTCGTGGACGCCGGCCGCTGCGACCGCGACCTCTCGGCCGCCCACCGGCGGAGGCTTTCGCCCGACGGCGCACCGATCCTGTTGCATGCCTCCAACTTCCGGCCTGTCAAGCGAGTGCGGGACGTGGTCGAGGTGTTCCGGCAGGTCGTCGAACGGGTGCCGTGCCACCTCGTGATGGTGGGCGACGGCCCCGACCGGCCGGCGGCGGAGCGCATGGTGCGCGAGCTGGGGCTCGGGCCGCGCGTCGAGTTCCTCGGCAACGTTTCCCCGGTCGAGGGGGTGCTCGGCGCCGGGGACGTGTTCCTGCTGCCCTCGCAGGAGGAGTCTTTCGGGCTCGCTGCGCTCGAGGCCATGTCGTGCGGGGTCGCGGTGGTGGCCTCCGACGCCGGCGGGCTCCCCGAGCTGATCGCCCACGGCGACGGCGGGTTCGTGTTTCCGGTCGGCGACACCGCGGCCATGGCCGCCCGGGTCGTGGCGCTGCTGCAGGACCGCGAGGAACTCGGGCGCCAGCGTGAGCGGGCCCGCTGCCGGGCGGTCGAGCACTTCTCGACCGACATCGTGGTCGAACGCTACGAGGCGCTGTACCGCCGCCTCCTCGGGCACGACTGAGCCGGCCTCAGTGCGGGGGCGGAGCCTTCGACGCGGGATTCTCGACTTTCGGGGTGGGCGGATGGGCGGGTGGCGGCGGGTCCTTCGTACCAGCGGCTGTCCACGGCCCGCAGCGCAGGATGCGACGCATGGTCAGCCAGCTCCCGCGCAGGGTACCGTGCTCGCGCAGCACCGTGAGCGCGTACTCGCTGCACGTCGGTCGCAGCCGGCAGTGACCGCGCAAGGGCTTGACCTTCGGGACCGCGGCCTGGTAGAGCCGCACCAAGCGCTGGAGGGCACGGGAGGAAAGCTGCACGGCCGGCGGGCGCGCCAAGTCGAGCGCGAGCAGAGCGAAGGCCGCGACGACCCCGCCCGCCATCAGCCAGCGGTGGCCGTGCCGAGCAGGAACGGTGCCCGGGCCTCCCGTCGAGCCGGGGACGAGAGGCCCGGACGGCGCAGCGGGCATCAAAGCTTGGCGACGAAGTCGGAAAGACCCGGAATGAGCAGGCGCTGCCCGTTGACGCCCTTGACGATGCACATGATCCGCAGGACCACGAAGACGAGCCAGATGATCGGGGCCAGGATCATGATCACGCAGCCGACGCCGGGGATCATGCTCAGCACGAAGTACACGACCCAGGCCACGATCTCGGCGACCAGCAGGACCAGGCCATGCTTCGCGTGCCACTGGACCTCCTGGTCCTCCTTCTCGGTGAGCAGCGGCACGATCGCCAACAACCACAAATACGAGAGCACGATCATGACGTTGCGGTTGGACGAGACCGTCCCGCCTCCGGCTGGCGGCGGCGCCATCGGCGGTGGGGGCGGCGGCGGGTACGTCGAGGGTCCTCCAGGAGTCTCTTGCATGCGTGCACCTCCTCGTTCGGTCGAAATCCGATCCTTATTCTACGCCAGAACTCGCGCGGTCCGATCCATTCCTTGCTTCGTGCCTCGCGTCAGTACTTCTCCAGGTACTGCTCCCGCTCCCAAGGGTGGACGACCGAGATGTACGAGTGCCACTCTTCCCGCTTGTTGCGCAGGAGGTTGGTGAAGATGTGCTCGCCGAGCGCGGCACGGATGACGCGGTCGCGCTCGAGGTTGTCGAGGGCCTCGGCGAGGTTGGCGGGGAGCTGGCGGATGTGCAGCCGGCGCTTCTCGCGCTCGGACATCTCGAAGATGTTGCGGTTGACCGGCGGCCCGCAGTCGAGCCCCCTGGCGATGCCGTCCAGACCGGCGGCCAGCATCACGGCGAGCGCCAGGTACGGGTTGCAGGCCGGGTCGGGGATGCGCACCTCGCAGCGCGTGCCGAGGCCGCGCCGCGCCGGGACGCGCACGAGCGGCGAGCGGTTCTTCTCCGACCAGGCGACGTTGACCGGCGCCTCGTAGCCGGGTACGAGCCGCTTGTACGAGTTGACGGTGGGGTTGGTGACCGCCACGAAGGCGCGCGCGTGCTCGAGGATCCCGGCGATGTACCCGCGTGCGATCCTGGACAGCTGGTAAGGAGCCTCGGGGTCGAAAAAGATGTTGCGCCCGGCGGCGTCGAACAGGCTCTGGTGGGTGTGCATGCCGGAGCCGTTGATGCCGAACAGCGGCTTGGGCATGAAGGTGGCGTGCAGCCCGTGATCGCGGGCCACCTTCTTGACCACGAAGCGGAACGTCACGATGTTGTCGGCGGTGGCCACGGCCTCGGCGTAGCGGAAGTCGATCTCGTGCTGCCCCGGGGCCACCTCGTGGTGGGCGGCCTCGACCTCGAACCCCATGGCCTCGAGCACCTCCACGATGTCGCGCCGCGCCTCCTCGCCGAGATCCACCGGCGTGAGGTCGAAGTAGCCGCCGATGTCGTGCGTCTCGTGACCCTGGACGCCCTCGCCGTTGACCCGGAACAGGAAGAACTCGGCCTCGGGACCGGCCATCATCGACCACCCTTGCTCGGCGGCCCTGGCCACGACCCGCTTGAGCGTCTGGCGCGGACAACCCGCGAACGGTGTCTCGTCGGGGTTGAAGACGTCGCACACGAGCCGCCCGACCCTGCCGTATGGGGTCTCCCAGGGGTAGATCGCGAAGGTCTGGAGGTCGGGCTTGAGCAGCATGTCCGACTCCTCGATGCGGGTGAACCCCTCGATCGACGAGCCGTCGAACATGATTTGCCCGTCCAGCGCCTTCGGAAACTGGGAGGCGGGAACCTCCACGTTCTTGATGATGCCGTCGATGTCGGTGAAGGTCAGGCGCAGGAAGCGGACGTTCTCGGCCCGACAGCGTTCCAAAAGCTCCTTCTTATCCATGCCAAGCCTCCTCGTGGCTCGCCGAAATAGCCAGATTGCACGGCTCTCTTGTTCACGGAAGCATATTTTCCCACGTTTTGGGCGCAATGTCAAGCACATACCTGCAGAGTGACCCACGTCTTCAGGTCATTGTGCATGAAATGGCAAGTCATTCGGCGAGCGGGGGCTCGCTCTCCGCCCACAGCACCAGCCGGCCCGGCAGCGCCGCGGCGAGCGGGGCGGTCAGCGCCAACAGGTCGCGCCACGGCAGCAGCGGCAGATGGGCCAGCACGAGGTGGTCGCAGCGCAGCCGGGGGGCCAGCTCCAGCCAGTCGAGCACGTGGGCGTGCCCGGACAGGCGCGCGGCGACGCGCCGGTTGGGCTCGACGAACGTGCACTCGACGAGCGCGATGCCGGCATCGAGCAGGTCGGGGTCGCGTTCGTAGACCGTCACCGCGGAGTCGCCGCCGTACACCAACACCGGCCGCCGGTCCTCGGGCCGGAACACGCGCCAACCGAGGCCGGGGACACCGTGGTCGAGCTCGAACGGCACCGCCCACCCCGCGGCCAGCGGCACCCGCTCCCCGGCGCGGGCGGGTAGCAGCACCTCCTCCAGGCGCATCCGCTTGCGCACCGATTCCATCCCCGGCATGACCTGGAGCGCCTGCCGGAGCGGCTCGGTCACGGCCGGCGGTCCCACCACTCGGGTCGGCGCTCCGGTGTGAAAGCGCGCCCGCAAGTTGAGGTACGCCAGCACCCCCGAGAGATGGTCGAGGTGCCCGTGGGACACGAGGACCGTGGAGCAGTCGGCGGTCGACGGGGAGAGCCTCCCGAGATCGAGCGCGACATCCAGCTCGGGCAGCGTGAAGGCGGTGGCGCGAGCCGCCACGGAGGCGCCTCGGAGCGTAATCCCCCCCAGCGACATTTCGAGTTCGGGAAGCGGCGGCACCAGCCTCCGGGCAGGGCTTTGGGGCGCACTCACGCGGCGATTCTATGGCCACCGGCGGAATAGGGCATAATTGATCCATGACCAAGCTGCAACGTAGCGCCCTCATCGTGGGCGTGGACACGGCCACGTTCCACCACCTGGCCGTTCGCCTGCGCCGCGCCGGCTTCATTTCCGACTGGGTGGGGTCGGCCAGTGAGGCCCTCGACCTCGTCGCCTTGCTGCCGTTCGATGCGGTCATTGCGGCATTCCCACTCGTCGAGGTGACCGTCAAGCAATTTCTCGGCGTTCTCCGCCGCCCCGACGCGCCGTGCCGCGCCTCGGCGATGGTGTTCCTGGCGCGCGGCGAGGATTTCGAGGAGGCCTCGCGGTTCGTCGGCCACGGCGCCAACACCGTGTTTCCGCTCGCCGACGCCGCCGAGTTGCTGGTGAGCCGGCTGCAAGCGCTCGTCGACGTCGCCCCGCGCTTCCCCTTGCGCGTGATGTCGCGCCTGCGGGGTCGCGTCGCCGGCGCCTCGACCCTGTGCCAGACAGAAAACATCTCGGCCTCCGGTATGTTGTTGCGCGTCGATCAGCACGTGCCGGTGGGCGGGGAGGTGCACTTCGAGCTGGTGCTCCCCGGCGACACCAAGCCGCTGCGCGGGACGGGCACCGTGGTCCGCCACACTTACGAGAGGCGCGAGCGCATTTCCGGCCTGGGCATTCGCTTCGCCGGCTTCGAGGAGGACGGCCAGGCGCGCCTGGAGGCCTACCTCGGGTCGCTGGGCTGACGGTGATACCGGAGGGTGGCCGCCACCTGCGGCCGCAGCGCGACGCGGCCCTGGAAGTCGCTGCCGGAGGCGAACGGGCTCTGCTCGCGTTCGGCCAGCCAGCGGGCCACCTCGGCGTCCGAAATGCCGGGGATGGCGCGCAGCACCCCTTCTTCCGCGGTGTTGAGGTCGAACCCGAGCGGCGCCTCGACGCCCATGCCGGGAAGGCTGATGGTGACGGCGTCGACGACGCACGGAAGCTGGGGGCCGAGGCGGGAGAGCAGCAGGCCGGGATCGGCCAGGGCGGCGGCGAGCCAGCGGGCGCGTGCGGTGTTGATGGCGTCGAGTTCGAGCCGGTCGAGGTCCTGCCGGAGGGCGGCCAGGTAGTGGCGGCGCCACATCGCGGCGGCGTCGCGATCCACGAGCACGCCGCGGCTGGTGTCGAGGAGTACCGCCAGCACCTCCCGGCGCTCGCTCTCGGAGCGGCGGGCCAGGGCCAGGACGACGTCCAGCAACAGCGGGGTGTCGGGCCCGAGGCCGGGCCGGCGCAGCACCTCCTGCGCGGCCTGCATGAGGCTTTCCAGCCGCACCAGGACCGTCTCGAAGTCGGACCTGCTACCGCGCATGATCAACGCGTAGAAAACCGACGCGGCGTAGCCCTCGGACTGTACGAGCTGGTTGGCGTCCCGCAGCGTGGCGAAATCCCGTGCCGGGTCGAGCTGCGCCCGCAGGTAGTCGGCCCCCCGCCACGCCGAGACGAAGGCAAAGGTGTTGTCCCGCACGTCCTGGAACCGCGCTTGCGGCTGGGCGTAGCTCACGAGCTGGGCGCTCGGCCGGAAGTACTCGCCCAGCATGCGCGAGGTCACGCCGAACAGCAGCTCGTCGTGGTGGAACTGTGAGCGGAGCGCCGGCGCGACGGCGCGCTGGGCGAGCACGGCCTCGAGAGCGATGGCGAACCCTTCGCCGAACGCGGTGGTGCGGTCGGTGAGCGCCGACAGCGCATGCGGGATGGGCGCGATCGCCCGGCCGGGGGGCGGCTGGCCTCCCGACAGCAACGTCAGGCAGGCGTGACCGGTCTCGTGCAGGAGGACGGCGGCCAGGCGGCGCGCGTCCTCGTCGAGGCGGAGAAACGGGGCGCGGGGCCATTCCTGCCACCCGTCCCCGTCGCGCAGGCGCAGCCCCACGTCGCTCGAGGCGCCGTCCGGCTCGACCGCGATCACGAGCCTCTCGGGCGTGGACGCCGGCCCGGGCACCTGCGCCGTCCTCCACGCCAGGCGGTACACCTCGGCGGCGAACGACGCTGCCTCGTTGCCGGCCCAGCCGCGCAGCCGCTCGAGGCGGGCGCTGTCGGTGATCGGGCGGAACGCCGGCAGCGGCCCTTCCGGCGCCGCGACATCGGGCTCCACGAACAGGAACGGCAGGCCCTGCCCGGCCGCTGGCCCGGCGGCCAGCAGGACCGCAGTGGCGAGCAGCCAGCGGGGTACGGGCGCTCTCATGACCCTGCCAACGCCGGGATGGCCGCGGCCATGCCCGGCGGTCAGACGCTACTCGAGCTCGACGAGGAGCTCGTTCTTGGCCACCAGTTGACCGGGCGCCACGAGCACCCTCGCCACCACGCCGTCGTGGTGGGCGGTGACCTCGTTGCGCATCTTCATGGCCTCGAGGACAAGAAGCGCGTCGCCGCGGCGGACTCGCCGCCCCGGCTGGGCGGACACGCTCACTACCACGGCAGGGATGCGAGCCCGCACCTGGCGAGGATCGACCGGCTGGTACGGCGTGCGCCGGGCGAACTTCCGGGTGAACAGGGTCTCGTACACCGTGTCGTCGAGCTGCAGCTGGCGGAACTCGTGCTGGTCGCTCATGGCATCAGAACGGCGGCACGCCGTGCTTCTTGGTCGGCCGGGACTCGATCTTCTGGGCCGAGATCTCCATCGCGTGAATGAGGAAGTCCCGCGTGTCGGCCGGCAGGATCACCGCGTCGATGTGGCCGTTGGCGGCGGCAATGTAAGGGTTGGCGAACTTCTCGGTGTACTCGGCGACCTTCTCCCGGCGCATCGCGTCGGGATCGGCGGCGGCCTGGATCTCGGCGCGGAAAATGATGTTGGCCGCGCCCTCCGGGCCCATCACGGCAATTTCGGCCGACGGCCAGGCGAACACGAAATCGGCGCCGAGATGGCGCGAGCACATCGCGATGTACCCGCCGCCGTACGCCTTGCGGAGGATCACGGTGATCTTCGGGACGGTCGCCTCGGAGTACGCGTACAGCACCTTGGCGCCGTGCCGGATGACGCCGGCGTGCTCCTGGTCAACGCCGGGCAGGTAGCCCGGGAGGTCGACGAACGTCACCAGCGGGATGTTGAACGCGTCGCAGAAGCGGATGAACCTGGCCGCCTTGTCGGAGGAGTCCACGTCCAGCACGCCGGCCAGCACCAGCGGCTGGTTGGCGACGACGCCAACGGTCTGGCCGTGCATGCGGGCGAACCCGACCACGATGTTGGCCGCCCAGTGCCGGTGCACCTCGAAGAAGTCGGAGTCGTCGCACACCGCCCTGATGACGTCACGCACATCGTACGGGCGGTTGGGCTCGGGCGGGATGATCTTCTCGATTTCGTACCCCGGCCGCGGCGGCTTCGGCGGGTATGGATCGGCCTTCTTGCGGTTGTTCCACGGGATGAACGTGACGAGCTTCTTGATTTGCTCGAAGCACTCCAGCTCGGAGTCGGCGTAAAAGTGCGCGTTGCCCGAGATCTCGGTCTGCACCCGGGCGCCGCCCAGGTCTTCCATCGAGATCTCCTCGCCGAGCACCGTCTTGATGACTTCCGGGCCGGTGATGAACATCTTGGAGATCTTGTCGACCACGAACACGAAGTCCGTGAGCGCCGGAGAGTAGACCGCGCCGCCCGCGCACGGCCCGAGGATGACCGAGATTTGCGGGATGACCCCGGAAGCCAGGGTGTTGCGGTAGAAGATCTCGCCGTATCCGGCCAGGGAGTTGACCCCCTCCTGGATGCGCGCTCCGCCCGAGTCGTTGATGCCGATGAGGGGGATCCCGAGCTTCATGGCGTGATCCATGATCTTCGTGATCTTACGGGCGTGGGCGAGCCCCAGCGAGCCGCCGGCGACCGTGAAGTCCTGGGCGAAGATGCACACCGGGTAGCCCATGATCGTGCCGGTTCCGGTGATGACGCCGTCGCCCGGCAGCAGCTTCTTGTCCATGCCAAAGTCGGCGCAGCGGTGCTCGACGAAGAGGTCATACTCGTGGAAGCTGTCGGGGTCCAGGATGGCGGTGATGCGCTGGCGGGCGGTGAGCTTGCCCATGGCGATCTGCTTCTCGATAGCCTTGGGCCCACCTCCCGAGATCACCGTCTCCCGGCGGGTGAGAAAGTCACGAATCTTGGAAAGCCACGACATCCCTCGCTCCTTCGCCCCTCGCCCCCCGCACGCGGGCACGGCGGGAGACGCTGTCGACGGGCGGCGCGCACTGTACCACACGGCAATGGTATGCTCCGGCCGGCACGACGGGGGCAGCGATGAAGCTGGAGGAGTTCTTCTCGCAGCACGAGCGGGAGCAGGTCGAAAAGGCCATCCAGGCCGCGGAGGGGCAGACCTCCGGCGAGATCGTGCCGGTAGTCGTGGAGCGCTCGGCCGAGTACTTCGGGGCCGCCTGGAAGGCCGCGACGCTGGGGGCGCTCGGCCTCGTCGTCCTGGCCGAAGGGCTGCACTGGTGGCTGGGGGCGTGGGGCCTTGGAGCCGGCGCGTGGATCGTGCTTCCCTCCGTACTCGGTGCTGGCCTCGGGTTTGCCCTCGCTTCCTGGGTGCCGGTCGTGCGGCGGCTTGTCCTCAGCGACGACGAGATGGAGCGGGAGGTGCGCCAGCGCGCCGTCGAGGCGTTCGTCGCCCACGAGGTGTTCGCCACCCGCGAGCGCACCGGCGTGCTCATCTTCCTGTCGCTGTTCGAGCGCCGCGTCGTGGTGCTGGGGGACGCCGGCATCAACGCCAGGGTCGCCGCAGGGGAGTGGGACGAGATCGTCGCCGCCCTCGTGGCCGGGATCAAGCAGAGACAACCCGGCCGGGCGCTGGTGGAGGCCATCGGCCGCTGCGGCGAGCTGCTGCAGCGCCAGGGCGTGGCGCGCCGCCCCGACGACACCAACGAGCTGCCCGACAACTTGCACGTGGAGAGGGAGTAGCCGCATGCGCGCGCGCCGGGCAGGAGTAGTGGCTGTCGCTCTCGTGCTGGCGGCGTCGGCGGCGCCGGGCCGCGAGGTGCCGTTTTTGTCCGGGCGGGTCAACGACACCGCGGGCATCCTGTCGCCGGGCATGCGGGAAAGCCTCGAGGAAAAACTGGCCGCGTTCGAAAGGGAAACGGGCGCCCAGGTGGCGGTGCTGACGATCGACTCGCTCGACGGCGAGGTCCTCGAGGATTACTCGCACCGGGTGGCGACGACCTGGCAGCTCGGACGCAAGGGCGTGGATGACGGCGTGCTCTTCCTCATCGCCAGGGACGATCGGAAAACGCGCCTCGAGGTGGGGTACGGGCTGGAATCCCGGCTCACCGACGCCCAGGCGCGTCGCATCCTCGACAACCTGGTGCGGCCGCAGTTTCGCGCCGGCAGCTTCGACGGCGGCGTGCAGGCCGGCGTGGACGCCGTGATCGGCACCCTGCGCGGAGAGGACGTCATCCCGCCGGAGGCGCCCCCGGGCGGCTCGATCAAGGGGCTTGGCGAGGTGCCGTGGCCGATGCGGCTGGCGTTCGGCGGGATGTTCGTGCTCGTGATCGGGATCTTCTCGCTCGTGGCGCTGTTCGGCAAGGGGTGCTCCGGGTGGTTCCTCTACGTGTTCCTGATGCCGTTCTACTTCGCCTTCCCGCTTGTGTTCGCGGGGCCCATCGTCGGCCCCTTGACGTTCGCGGCGTGGGTCGTCGGCTTTCCCATTCTCAAGCTCTTGCTGTCCTTCTCCCCGTGGGGGAAGGCGTTTTTGGCAAACCACCCGAAGCTGGTGCACTTCGCGGCCTCGTCCGGGTCGAGCAGCGGCGGGTGGAGCTCCGGAAGCTCGGGGGGGTGGTCCGGCGGGGGCGGGAGTTTCGGCGGCGGCGGCGCCTCGTCCTCCTGGTGAGTTCCGCCGGACAGCCCGCCTGGCGGTCGGGTGAGGGCGCAGGATGTTCTCGTCCCGATCCCGCCAGGCTGGTCCGGGCTGCCGGCGTCGAGGTGGTGGGAGCTGGTTCGGCCCTCCTTTCAGTGCAGCTCGAAGCGGACGGTCACAGTGAGGTAGACGGCCACTGTCCTGCCGTTGAGGGTGGCGGGGCGGTAGCGCCACTGGCGCACGGCCTGCAAGGCGGCGTTCCCGCATCCCATGCCAATGTCGCGGAGCACGCGGGCACCCACGACCTGTCCCTCGCGGTCGATGATCGCCTCGAGGATCACGACCCCCTGGGTCCTGGCCTTGACGGCAATCTCGGGGTACACGGGGTCGACCCGGTGCACGAGAAGCGGGGCGTTGACATCAGCGGTGAGGATGATGGGCGGCTCCTCCACCGGCGCGGCGAGGCCCGTTCCGCCTCCCACCCCGGCGCCGCCCGAGCCCTCGCCCACGCCGATCCCGGTGCCGGTGGTGTCGAGCTCCTCCATGCCGGTCGGCGGCCCGGAGCTGTCCGGCTCGGCCGGCCGGGCCGATTCCGCCGGCATTTCCCGTGGCTGCTGCAGGCCGGCGTGCGGCTGCGCGCGAGCCGGTGCCGGGCTCGAGCGGGCCTGTCCTCCCCTGTCGCTCGGCGCCGGTGCCGGAGGCAGCGGCAACTGGTGGAACGAGACGATGAGCGCCGGCTCCGGAACAGGGGCCGTGACGACGAGCTGGCCAAGCACGAATCCGCTGAGCGCCAGCAGGTGCAGGGTGACGGCGACCGGGAGCGCCAGCAGCCGCTGCCGCGGGGCGCGTTGCCGGCGTGACGCGATCAAGGTGTTCTCGAACATCGCATCCTCCTTTCGGGGCCGGCCTGCCGGCGCTCGGCCGACCCTCGCGTTCTGCCCCTTTGGACACCCGGCCGGGCGCGGGCGCAACCGCCGGGAGTAGCATTGGGAGCCGGCAGGCACGGCGAGTGACGGCGGCGGACGGAGGCGAGAGGCACGAGAGCACTCCTCGCCCGGGAGATGCGGCGTGAAGGTCGAGAAGATCGTCGAGGCGAAGGTCACGGTCGAGCGCTCGCGCTTTTTCGCCGTGCTGTTCCCGGCGTCCGGCCTCGAGGACGTCGAGGCGATGGTGCGGCGCCAGAAGGGCGAGCTGCGCAAGGCCAACCATCACTGCTGGGCGTTCCGCGGGCGCGACGCGGCGGGGGCGTACGTCGAGCGCTCGAAGGACGACGGTGAGGTGGGACACCCGGGGCGGGTGCTGCTCGAGCTGCTGCGCCGTCATGATCTCGAAGGGGGCTTGCTGGTATCCAGGGTGTTCGGCGGCGTCAAGCTCGGGGTCGGCGGCGTCTCGCGGGCGTTTCGCGACGCCGGAGAAGCCGCGCTCGCAGCGGCGGGCGTGAGCTAGCAGCGAGCGGCGCGCCGCCCGGACGGCCGTGAACGCCGCCGCCAGCGCTATCATCCCGCGCCGGGAGGAACCCATGCGCCGCCAGCTCCATGCCGCCGCGCTCGCCCTCGTCGCCGCGACCGGTCTCGCCCAGGACCGCTTCGCCACCTTCGACACCTATTTCGTGGACCGCACGCTGCGCGTCGACTACGTCCACGTCGGCAACGCCAGCGAGGAAGTCTTCGCACTCGACCGGCTGGTCGAGCAGGGCCCATGGGCGGGCAGCCGCGTGCACCTCGTGGACCCGTTCGACAACGGGCGCTGCTTCGCCAAGGTCTACGACCTCGCGAGCGGGAAGCTGCTGTTCTCGCGGGGCTTCGACACCTATTTCGGGGAGTACCGCACGACCGTGCAGGGGGGCAAGGGCGTCCGTCGCGCCTACCACGAATCCGTGCTGATGCCGATGCCCAAGGCGAAGGTGCGCTTCGCGCTCGAGCTGCGCGGCGCCGACCGCATGCCGAGAGAGGCCTGGAGCATCGAGATCGACCCTGACTCCTGGGAGATCGTGCGGGAGAAATCCGATCCGTCCGTACTCGTGATGCCTTCCCACATCTCGGGCGACCCGCATAGCAGGCTCGACGTGGCGATCCTCGGCGAGGGATACACCGTGGCCGAGGCCGGCAAGTTCAAGGCCGATCTCGAGCGCTTCACCGCGATCCTCCTCGGCGCCGAGCCGTACGCCCGGGCCCGGGATCACATCAACGTCTACGGCGTGCTCAAGCCCTCCGACGAGTCCGGTATCGACGAGCCGAGCCATGGCTCGTACCGGCGCACCGCGCTCGGCGCCACCTTCGATTCGCTCGGCTCGGAGCGCTACGTCCTCACGGAGGACAACCGCGCGGTGCGGGCGGTGGCCGCCAAGGCGCCGTACGACACACTGTTCATCATGGTCAACTCGGCGCGCTACGGCGGGGGCGGGATCTACGGGCTGTACGCCACCTTCACGACCGACAACCAGTGGCACCGCTACATCTTCCTCCACGAGTTCGGGCACTCGTTCGGAGGCCTGGCCGACGAGTACTACACCGCCTCCACGGCATACAACGAGTTCTACCCGCCGGGCGTGGAACCGGCCGAGCCCAACATCACAGCCTTGCTCGACCCTGCGCATGTCAAGTGGAGCGATGTCCTCACCCCCGGCGTCGAGATCCCCACGCCGTGGGAAAAGGCCGACTACGACGCCCAGGACATGGAGTACCAAAAGCGCCGGCAGCAGCTCAACGAAAGGATCGCCGCGGCCCGGCGCTCCGGTGCGCCTCCCGCCGAGGTGGCGAAGCTCGTCGCTGAGTCGGAGCGACTGTCGGCCGAACATGCCCGGAAGATGGACGCCTACCTCGCCGGCTCCAGGTTCGTGGGCGTGGTCGGCGTCTTTGAGGGCGCCGGCTACTCCGCCCGGGGCCTGTACCGCCCGATGCTCGACTGCCTCATGTTCTCCAAGGGCGACAAGCCGCTTTGCAAGGTCTGCCAGGCCGCCGTGGAGCGCCGCATCGCGCACTTCGGCGAGTGAGCGTGGGACGTGAGGCAACCGCCCCGGAGACCCGCGTGGCGCGCTTGTTGACGACCTCGGAGCTGGCCCAGGCGCTCGGCGTGTCCGAGTCCTCGATCAAGCGCTGGGTCGACGACGGCACGATTCGCGGCGCGCGCACGGCCGGCGGGCACCGGCGCATCGCGATCACCGAGGCGCTTCGCTTCATCCGCGCCACCCGCGCGCCCTTGGCGGACCCCGAACTGCTCGGGGTGCCGGAGGTCGCCGCGGCTGGGTCCGACCGGCACACCGCCGGCGGGCCGGACGAGCGCCTGTTGGCCTACCTCGAACGGGGCGAGGCCGTCCGGGCCACCGGCTTGCTGCTGGCGCTCTTCCTCGGCGGCGAGCGCATCGCCGACCTCGCCGACGGCCCGCTTCGGGCGGCGATGGCGCGCCTGGGCGAGCTTTGGCGGGAGCGGCCCGACGGGATCTTCGTTGAGCACCGCGCCACCGCCATCTGCATCGAGGCGGTGTCGCGGCTGCGCACCCTGCTCCCAAACAACGACGGCGCGCCCGCCGCCGTCGGCGGGGCCCCGGCCGGCGACCCCTACGCGCTGCCCACCCTGTGCGCCGCGGCAGTCCTCGCCGAGGTGGGGTTCCGGAGCACCAACCTGGGTCCGGACACACCGTTCGACACCCTGGAGCACGCAGCCGTGGCCACCGGGGCACAGCTGGTGTGGGTCGCCGTGACGGTGCGACCACGCGACCGCCACTTCGAGCGGGACCTCGTCGACCTCGGCAGCCGGCTCGGTAAGGCGGGTGCAACCCTGGCGGTGGGTGGCCGGGGCATCGAGGGTCGGCGCCGTCCGGCCCACCCTCCCTACCGCCGGCAGACCACGATGGCGAGCCTTGCCGAGCTTGGCAACGCATTGATGCGCCGACACCTGACGCGCACCGGCGGAGTGCCGACCCTTTTGCGCGATTTGAACGGAAATACGTTCAGCGATTGACGGGTTGCCCAGGCCGTCCGATGGCTCCCGAAGAGCATCGGCAGAAAAGGGAACCTCATGAAGTCCAGGATCGTGACCTTTGCGCTGACAGCCTCCCTTGGAGCGGCCGTGCTGGGCCATGCGGCAACTCCGCTCAACGCCATCCTGAGCACGGATGCCCCCTCGGCCAACGCCGGCAACGCGCGCGTCCGCGTGGTCCATGCCTCGCCCGATGCCCCGCCCGTGGACGTCTGGGTCAACGGAGCACCGGCGTTCACCAACGTCGCGTTCGAGCAGATCACCACGTTTGCCGCGGTTCCGGCGGGCACCTACTCCGTCAAGGTCGTGCCGGCCGGCGCCACGTCTCCGGTCGTCATCGAGGCCGACCTCGACCTGGCCGCGTCGACCGACTACACGGTCATCGCAACCGGCCGGCTGGCATCCATCGCGCCGGTGATCCTCACCGCGACGCCCGGCGCCCCTCAGGCCGGCCAGGCCTGGGTCCGGTTCTTCCACGCCTCTCCTGACGCCCCGGCGGTCGACATCGCCGTCACCGGCGGGCCGGTGCTCTTCCCCAACGTGGCGTTCCGGAACGGCACTGACTACTTGCCGGTTCCGGCGGGGACCTACAACCTCGAGGCGCGCGTGGCCGGCACCGCCAACGTCGCCCTCGCAATCCCCGGCGTGACACTGGCGGATGGCGGCGTTTACACGGCGTACGCCACCGGCCTCCTCGCCGATGTGGCGGCCATGAACAACTTCTATTTCGTGCAGGTGGCGGCGCGCGGGCAGGGGTTCCCAGGCTCGCTGTGGAAGACCGACGTCGACGTGCAGAACCGCGGCGCCCGTACCGCGACGTTCAAGTACCTGTGGCTGCCTCGCAACACCGACAACGCCAACCCCTTCGCCTCCGCCGAGTTCACCCTCGCACCGGGAAGCGCGCTGCGGCACACCGACGTCTTGGGCGCCGCCTTCGGCGTCGCGGACGGCACCGACGCCTTCGGCGCCCTCGCCGTGCTCTCCGACAGTGCTGACCTGCTGCTGTACACCCGCACCTACAACCAGCCGAACGGCTCGTCGATGGGCAGCTTCGGCCAGGGCTTCCCAGGGCTCGCCGCCGGGCAGCTCATCCAGCCCAACGTCAGGAAGCGACTGTTGTTCTTCACCCAGAACTCGGACTTCCGGTCCAACATCGGCCTGCTCAACGGCACCGGCTCACCGATCACCGTGAAGTGGGAGCGGTTCACCGCCGACGGCACCATGGTCGGCGACGGTTCGATCGAGCTTCCGGCGTGGGGCAACGTACAGCTCAACCGCCCCTTCGCCGGCGAGGCGCCGACCGCGGCAGCCTACATCGATGTGTGGACCGAGACGGCGCAAGGAGCGTTCGCGGCGTACGCCACAGTCATCAACTCGCTCACCTCGGACCCCATCACGATCCTGCCGCAGTGACCGGCCTTTATCATCGCATAGCGCGACGGGCGGGGGCGCAAGCCCCCGCCGGTCGCTTTCCGACCCCGACCGGGCAACCCGCGCGGCCGAGGGCGCGCCGTGCCTCGATTCCGGCACGCCGCCGCTGCCTCTGGCCAAATCCAGGCGCACGCGACACGGCCGTCACCGAGTTTTCTTCGCCGCCCTCGCCGATCTGGGCGCACGACCGGGCAGTCCTCGGAGCACCGTCGGGGGGCGACACACAACCCGTCGCGGCGCCTGGGTGACCGTCGCCGTGGTCCGCTCTCCGGCCAGCCGCCGTCGGGGTCGCCTTGCCCAGCGGTGGTGCATCGCCGAGGCGTGCGCGGGGGCCACCGCAACGGTGGGAATCGGAGTCGCGACGATTGGGTTGTCCATGGGCGCTGGAGTGAGCCATGGACCTTGCCCGCCTCCCGAATGTCCCAGCGTTGACCCGCCGGCGCGTCTTGGGCCTTCTCGGCGGAGCCTGGGCAACCACCGTCCTCCCGCCCTTGCCGGCGGCGGTGGCCGGTGTGCCACCTGCCGCCGGAGCCACCGCGCCGTTCGAACTGGCCCCCTTGCCGTACGCGTTCCACGCCCTGGAGCCCGTGATCGACGCCGACACCATGCGGTTGCATCACGGCAAGCACCATGCCAACTATGTGGCGAACCTCAACGCCGCCCTTGAGCGCGCCCCCGGACTGAGGGGGATTCCCCTCGAGAAGCTGCTGGCGGACTTGGCGGCCGTGCCGGAAGACATCCGCACCGCGGTGCGCAACCACGGCGGCGGGCACGCCAACCACACCCTCTTCTGGCAATGCCTGACCCCCGGCGGCACCTCCCCGGAAGGGCCCCTGGCCAAGGCGCTCGAGACAGCCTTCGGGAGCTTCGAGCGCTTCAAGGAAGAGTTCACCCGTACGGCCCTGGGGGTGTTCGGCAGTGGCTGGGCATGGCTCGTTCTGGACCGCGGCCGGCTGGCAATCACCGCCACCGCGAATCAGGACTCCCCCATCTCGCAGGGGCAGGTGCCGCTATTCGGCGTGGACGTGTGGGAACATGCGTACTACCTCAGGTACCAGAACCGGCGTGCCGAGTACGTCGCCAACCTCTGGAGCATCGTCAACTGGCGGTTTGTGACGAAGGCCTGGCAGGCGGCGCAAGGGGCTGCGTGAGGGCTTGCCGGTTGCCTCGTCGCTCTTGGCGTCCGCGACCCATTCCAGGTGGCGTCGACGACTCGCGCACTGTCTACATTGTCCTCGGCGATGGGTGAGCGTGTTTCCGAGGGCGACGGGACGGCCCGCGAACTCGAGGACTGCCGCCACGCCGGGGTGATGGCTGCACACGGCCCCCCGGTACGGGTCGTGTTGCCTCCCTCACCACCCTGCTGGTCACCGACCCGGTGGACTCCACGGCGCTCGTGGAGCGACTGGGCGACATCCGGGCGGCGGCGGTTTTCGCCCAGCACGACAGCGTAGCCCGCGCCCTCCTCGCCATCCACGGCAGGCGTGAAATCGCCAAGAGCGACGGGTTCCTGCTCCTCTTCGAGAGGCCGATCCACGCCTCGCCTCCGCCCTGGACGACCACGCTGCGCTGTGCCGCCTGGCCGAGCAAGAGCACCTTTCACTGGCGGCCCGGGTGGGTATTCACGTGGGCGAGGTGTTCATCCGCGAGAACGCCGCGGCAGAGGTGGCCCGCGGGGCCGAGCCGCCGGAGGTGGAGGGGCTCGCCAGGCTCGTGGCGTCACGGCTGATGTCACTGGCGGAAGGGGGCCAAACCCTCCTCACCCGAGCGGCCTTTGATTCCACCCGCCGAGCCGCTGTCCAATCGGGCACGATGGACGGCCGGTTCGTGTGAGTGGCGCACGGCTCGTACCGCTTCAAGGGCGTTCAGGACGTCGTCGAGGTGTTCGAGGTGGGGGGGCAGGGCCTTGCCCCTCTGCTCCCGCCCCGCGCCAGCGAAAGGGCACGGCCGGTGGGCGGCCACGACACGGTGTCGGGGTGGCGACCCGCTGTCGGCCAGCCCCTCCCCGGCCGCTTTAACTGGCGGCTGGAGCAAAAACCCGGGGATGGTGGCTTCGGAGAGGTTTGACCGGCGTTTCACCGCAAGACCCGCGAGGGTCAAGTGTTCAAGTTCTGCTTCAGAAAGGAGCGCCTGGTCACGTCCTGTCGAGTGGTGTACGAAGGCCAGAGCGCCGGTTGAAGTTGGACGGTAGCGGCCTGGGGCATTTCCCTGGGGAGTGTCGGTAGAACCGCAGTTGTGTGGCGGGCCTCGGTGAGGCTGTCGACGCTTGTGGAGCGGCGAGCGACGGCCCCCTCGTTGTGCTGCTCGGCGAGAACGGAGCCGATCAGTCGGACGACGGCGGCGCGGTTGGGGACGATGTTCGACCGTTCTTGCGGGTTGTTGGACTACATCTGGGTCCAGTGAGCTTGGGGAACGACGGCAAAGGCCAGGAGCTCGTGAGCGGCGCTCGCGAGCACGGCGGCAGCCTGAGGGAAGCGAGGCTCGAGCTGTTGGCCCACCTGCTGAGGCCGGGTCCACACAGACTCGGCGTCTGGCTGGGGGAAGATCGACCCTACGAGCGTGGCGACGAAGGTCGCCATCGACTCCGGGACACAGGTCAGCAGATTGCCCATGAAGTGGGTGCGGCAGCGTCGCCAGCAAGCGCCGGCAAAAGGGCGCGGCGATCGCGTCGTTCAGGCCATGACGGGCGTCCGAAGTCACGAGCTCGACCCCGGAGCGCCCGCGGCTCACGAAGGTGTGCAGGAACGCAAGCCCACCGGCGCCGTCCTCGGTGGTCACGACATCGGTTGCCAGGATCTCCCGGTGCCCATCCTTGTTGACGGCGGTGGCGACGACCACAGCGACGTTGACGACGCGGCCGCCTTGCGGCACGTGACGACCAGGGGGTCGAGCCACAGGTGGCGGTACGGGCCGCTGTCCAACCGGCGGCGTCGGACGTCCTCGACCGCGGCATCGAGCGAGTTGGCCATCTCCGAGAGTTGCGACCTGGAGATCCCGGACGGCCCCATCGACTCCACGAGCTGCTCGAGGCGACCCCTCGCGACCCCGAGCACGTCGCTGTCGGCCACGACGCCGGTCAACCCCCGCTCCGCGCGCCGCCGGGGGAGCCGCTCCGGAAAGCAGGTTGGATCGCGCATGCCGAGCGGGATGGTCCCGACCCGCGTGTCCCCCCGCCGCGCGCGGTCTCCGTTCCCCTCCGCGCCGCGGACAGCGCAGACGCGGCCGCTTGGAAAACGCGGCGCGTTGCCCACACCGGCCGCAGGCCCGGCGGCGGCTCGACCAAAGGCTGTCTCATCTCGAAGACAACCCAAGACCCCGCCAGGACTCGAGTGCTGCCACGAGACGGGCACCATGCCTCGCCTCGTGATTGCTCCGTCCCCCCACTCCGGGGCGACGGTCATACACCACGTCCGCGGACTCTCCTTGGCCCCCCACCCTGCTGGCTCGTCCCCAGCGCCTCTCCCGCCCCCGTCA